>JBEKQQ010000307.1:0-3314 GCA_049519555.1 Acetobacteraceae bacterium | reverse complement strand
CAGGGGAATCGCACTTGGAATTTTCTTGACACGCGAATCGGCGCTTGCCCGATTCGGACCCGATGGACTCTACCTCCGGCATGCCAATCCCGGAGGCTGCATTGGACCAGTTTGTCGCCTGCTTCGAAGGACTGAAGGACCCACGAACCGGCAATGCCGGTCTGCATGACCTGCACGAACTGCTGTTCATCGCGCTGTGCACGGTCCTGAGCGGCGGTCAGGGTGCGACCGACATGGCAAGGTTCGCGGCGGCGAAGGAGCCGTTCCTGCGCGGCTTCCTCAAGCTCGAGAACGGCCTGCCCAGCCATGACACCTTCAGCCGCCTCTTCCGCCTGCTCGACCCCGAGCAGTTCCGCACGGTGTTCCAACGGTTCATGACGCGGTTCGCCGAGACCGTCCAAGGCGTTGTCGCCATCGACGGCAAGGTGCTGCGCCGCTCATTCGATCGGGCCAGCGACAAGTCGGCGCTGCACATGGTCAGCGCCTGGGGCTGCGAGCAGCGCATGGTGCTGGCGCAAATCGCCACCGATGCCAAATCCAACGAGATCACCGCCGTGCCGAAGCTGTTGGAAATGCTGTCCCTCAAGGGCACGATCGTGACCTCCGCATTTCGTTCACGGCACGTGAACGTGCCGAAATGCGTGACCGTCGACGCGCTCAACTGCCAGCGCGAGATCGCCCAGAAGATCGTCGATCAGGACGGCGACTATGCCCTCGCCCTGAAGGGCAACCAGGGCACGCTGCATGATGATGTCATCCGCTATTTCGACGATCCAGCTAGCCAGACCAGCACGACCAAACCCGTCGTCGAGGGCGATCACGGTCGCATCGAGACCCGCACGGCCACGGTCAGCACTGACATCAAATGGTTGCAGGATGATCATCAGTGGCCTGGCCTCGTCGCTATCGCCAAGGTGGACCGCACGCGCGAGACCAAGACCAAGACCACCAGCGAGACGGCCTATTACCTGCTGAGCACGCCACTGTCGCCCGAACGCTGCAATGAGGCCGTCCGCTCCCACTGGGGCGTTGAGAACCGGCTGCACTGGCGGCTGGATGTCACCATGAACGAAGATCAGGACCGAACACGTCTCGACAACGCTCCGCACAATCTTGCCGTACTGCGCCACATGGCGCTGAACATTATGCAGAAGGACAAGTCAAAGATCTCCCTGCGCGGCAAGTTCTTGCGGGCGGGCTGGGATGACCGTTACATGGTCCAGTTGCTGGCACTATTTTGAAATGCGATTGCCCGTGCGCCGGAAAAGCCGGCAAGGAGTAGTAGATGCAAGTTCTATACGGTGAAGGCGTAGCCTGCCACACTGGCCCCGTGCCATGCGCCACTGATCGCGAGGTCAATGGTGAAGCGTTGGTGAGGGGAGTCGTGGGCTGGGTATTGAGCCGCGAAAGCGGACTTTCGAGCGCTGACCGGGTGGGTAAACCGGGAAGGCAACACGGTTACGGGCGCCATGGCGAGCCCGCCAACCGGCTCGGCGTGGTCAGAGACCCCAGGCACGCGACGACACTCTTTGCCTGGAAACCGGGAGGTCTCTTCTCCGCCCACGCCCTCCGGGGCACGGGCCGCATTGGGAAGGCGAAAGCCGCACGCCAATGATGCACGGAGGAGAGAAGTCGGACCTCGCTGTAGTAGCTGGGAAGTTGCCGAACAAAGCCGGGAAACCGGGGGCGGAGGTGATGGAGCCAAGAGCGGGGGCCAAGGAGAATGTGGCACAGCGAAACACGCGCCGGACACAGAGTCGGGAAAGCGTGCCCCAGTCGCTGGGTCGCATACGTCAAGCAGCGATACGGGACAAAGGGACCGTGTTCACCGCGCTGCTGCATCATGTCACACCAGAGCTACTGGATTGGGCCTTCTTCCAACTGAAGAAGTCCGCAGCTCCAGGCGTCGATGGCGTGACATGGGATCAGTACGAGGCAGGCCTGCCGGATAGACTGGCAGACCTTCACGGACGGGTTCAGAGGGGCGCCTACCGGGCACTGCCGTCCCGGCGTCAGTGTATCCCCAAACCGGATGGGCGTCTGCGCCCACTCGGCGTCGCCGCGCTGGAGGACAAGATTGTCCAAAGAGCGGTGGTGGCTGTCCTGAGGGTTCTCCTATGGGTTCCGCCCCAGACGCAGCCAGCACGATGCGCTGGATGCCCTGGCGGTGGGACTTCACAGGCGAAAGGTGGGCACCGTGCTGGATGCCGACATCCGGGCGTTCTTCGACACGATCAGCCACGACTGGCTGATGCGGTTCCTCGAACACCGGATCGGCGACCAGCGCATCCTGCGTCTTATTGGCAAATGGCTAAAAGCGGGTGTTCTGGCAGACGACACATGGACCGAGGGCACGGTCGGCACGCCACAAGGGGCGGTGATCTCACCGCTGCTGGCGAACGTCTATCTGCACTACGTCTATGACCTGTGGGTGCAACAATGGCGCCAGCGTCATGCCCGCGGGGATACGATCGTTATCCGCTACGCGGATGACACAATCGTCGGCTTCCAACACGAGGCGGACGCTCGCCGGTTCCTCGACGATCTGCGGGAAAGGCTGGCAAAGTTTGGGCTGGAACTGCACCCTGAGAAAACCCGCCTGATCCCGTTCGGACGTTACGCGCAAGCGGACCGACCGGACGCGGGGACAGGGGGGCTGGGAACTTTCGACTTCCTGGGGTTCACGCATATCTGCGCGAAAAGCCACGGCGGCAAGTTCCTGCTCAAGCGGCAGACCATGCGCAAACGTATGCGGGCCAAACTCGCAGAGATAAAAGAGGAGATGCGGCACCGCCTGCATCAGCGCATAGCCGAACAGGGAAAATGGCTGAAAAGCGTCGTGGCGGGCTACTTCGCCTACCACGCCGTGCCGACAAACGCGCGGAGCATCTCGGCGTTCCGGTATCATGTGATCCAGATGTGGCTGAAGTCGCTCCGGCGGCGCAGCCAACGGCATAATATGCCGTGGGAGCGGATGAATCGGATCATCGACGCCTGGATACCGCCGGCTGTCATCCGCCACCCCTGGCCGAATCAACGCTTCGACGTCAAACATCCAAGGCAAGAGCCGAGTGCGTTAGCAGCGCACGCTCGGATCTGTGCGGGGGGCGCGGCGTAAGCCGCGTCCCTACCGCGACTGTCGGAACAGCCGGAACAGCCGCCTGACATTGACGCAGGCCCCAGATAGCGCGACCCAGGTTAAGCTCAGACTGTTACGAAAGCGCACTTACCAACCAGGTGAGCGTGTCGGCCAACCCGTCCGCCAGCGCGAAGCGGGGCGTGAATCCGACGCTTTCGCGCAGCACCGTGACACG
>JBEKQQ010000306.1:0-2524 GCA_049519555.1 Acetobacteraceae bacterium | reverse complement strand
GCCAACACCGTTTGCTGTGTCCCGTCCTGGGCCAGCCTCCAGACCACGCTTCCGTTGCGCGGCTTGCCCTCGGTCACTCGCGGCCCATCGACCGAGCCCCAGAATGCCCGCCCCGTGGCGATGACCCGGCGCAGGGTGTCGACCGGATCCTCGTCGGTCGCCCGGTTCATCTGATCGGCAGCGTAGCGCCGCAATCGTGCCAGAATAAGTCGGTCGGACGGCCGCAAATACCGGGCCGGTGTCCCGACCTGGTGCAGCGCGAATTGCTTCGGGTGACTGACCTTGCCGGTGAGCAACAGCCGCACCGTGAACGGCCGCACGACCAAACCAGGGGCGCCGCGCGAAGCCTCCGTAGTCGAAATCACGTAATGCAGCCGCTGATGGACCGACGGCGGGAAATCTTCGGTTTCCTGAGAATCATCGGCGTGCAGCGTCGAGAGCCAGCCGGCCAGATCATAGGGCAGCAGCGGATCGTGCGACGTATCTGGCCGTGACGAGGTCATCGGCGGCACATCGCTACCACCTGCCGCAAGTTCCTCGCGGTGCGCAGCGACCAGCACGGCGGCGACATGCTTGCAGTCGCGTCCGACCGGGCAGGAGCACATGCCGCTGATCCCGATGCCTCCGTTGCGACCACGCACAACCGTGATGCGCTGCAGATAGGGATCCGGCGCGGTACCCTGGGTTTCGGCGAAAATAAGCGCACCTTGGTTGGAGATGCGCAAATTTCGCACTCGGCCACGCAGCTCATAGATTCGCCCAGCTTCCAGGGTTGCCGGAGCGAAGGTGGCGCGGATGGCACCATCAGTCAGAACGAGCGTGGGATCGATGTCTGGGGCAACTGTCACAACATGCATCGGATTAGCATGGACTACTGCTTCGAGTCGCCGCCAGCTTGCATGGCAGCCCTCGAAAATGTTCTTTTCCGGCCGAATGGTTCCTGAGGAGACCGACAATGACGGAAATTTCACGCAATGAGCAGGAACTGGCCCTGGTTGCGTTGGCTCGGCGTGTACTGCCGGGCGGAAGTTTCGGAAATCTTTCATCGGATATCGTGATCGGCGAAGGTCGCGCCGGCCGGGTCTGGGACGTCTCCGGAAACGAATATGTCGATTTTCTGTTGGGATCCGGTCCGATGTTCATTGGTCATGCGCATCCGGATGTCGTGGCTGCCGTACAAGCACAAATCCCGCGCGGCGTGACATTCTTCGCCAATAGTGAGCCGGGGATTCGCCTCGCCGCCGCCATTGTCGATGCCGTGCCATGCGCCGACAAGGTGCGATTCACCAGCACCGGTACTGAGGCAGATGTTTACGCGATGCGAGTCGCGCGCGCGTTCCGCGGCCGTGACAAGGTGATGAAATTCGAGGGCGGCTTTCACGGCATGAGCGAATACAGCCTGCAAAGCCTGGCACCGAAGCGGCCAGGGAATTTTCCCCAGGCGGTGCCAGACGGGCCGGGAATTCCTCGGTCAGTGTCGGGCGATATGCTGATTGCGCCGTTCAACGACGCCGACCTTGCAGCCAGTTTGATTCGCGAGCATCGTGAGGAGTTGGCGGCCGTGATCGTGGAGCCGTTCCAGCGTTTATTGAGGCCGCGTCCGGGGTTCCTGGAAGCGTTGCGCGCGGTAACGGCAGAATGCGGCATCCCGCTGATCTTCGATGAGATCGTGACCGGGTTCCGCTTTGCCTATGGTGGTGCGCAAGAATATTATGGGGTTATTCCAGACATTTGCACACTGGGGAAGATCGTCGCGGGCGGCTTTCCTTTGGCGGCCCTTTGTGGACGCGCCGACATCATGCGTCACTTCGATCGCAGCGAGGTCGGCGACAACGTATTGCCGCAGATCGGCACACTCTCAGGCAATCCAATTGCTTCAGTCGCGGGCCTCGCGACGTTGGAGGTGTTGCGCGAGGCAGGGACTTATGATCGCGTTTTCGCCACCGGGCGACGTTTAATGGATGGGTTGGCCGGAATGATCGGTGAGCGCGGATTGCCGGCGCAGGTGATCGGCGAGCCGGTGCTGTTTGATATCATCTTCGCGGAAGGTGAGATCTTCGACTACCGATCTGGCCTGCAGCAGGATTCTGAAGCATTGCGGCGCTTCAATGCGGCGTTGCGTAGCCAGGGCGTGCTGAAAGGCGACACCAAGTTCTACGTCTCCACCGTGCACGATGCGGACGATGTGAAGCACACGCTGGAGGCGTTTGCAGCGGCGTTGGATGCGGAGGTGGCGTTCCGGAAACGCTGACCCTTGCGGTCTGGCGCCATATCGGGTGCATTCGATCTGGGCCGGTACAAGGGAGAGGAACGATCGCCGATGAGCAAGGAAATCCGTTTGCTGTCGACCAGCGCCATTCTCGGCTACGGTTTCCCGGAGGCGTCATTGCAAGCTGGCCTCGCCCGCAATCCCCACGTCATCGGCGTCGATGGCGGGTCCGTCGATCCTGGGCCGCATTATCTTGGATCCGGCAAACCATTTTGCTCGCCGATCGCGATCCGGCGGGACCTGCGGCTGATGTTG
>JBEKQQ010000305.1:0-2555 GCA_049519555.1 Acetobacteraceae bacterium | reverse complement strand
ATAATGTCAACAGCAACACGCAGTCGGTAATCGGCGGGGCCAGCCAGGCGGTGGAGCAGGCTTCGCAGGCCTTCTTGCAGGCCGGCTACAACGTTGTCGAGTTGTCGGTCAGCCACGCATTCCATACCTCAATCGTTGCTGGGGCAAGCGTGCCGCTGCGGGAAATGCTGGAGCGTCTACACCTGCAGTCCCCGATCATTCCGATCGTCGCCAACGTAGACGGCGAGTTCTATCCGACCGGGCCTGACGTTGCGCCCAAGATGATCGATCTGCTCGCAAAACAGGTGGCCGCGCCGGTGCAATTCATCAAGGGCCTGCGTACGCTCTACAACGCAGGAGCGCGCGTGTTCGTCGAAGTGGGACCGAAGAAAGCACTGCAAGGCTTTGCTGAGGATGTGCTGGGAGGCGACGGCGACGTCGTATCGCTGTTCACCAATCATCCCAAGCTCGAGGATTCTACCGCCTTCAACCAAGCGTTGTGCGGACTTTACGCGGCGGGGTTAGGCCGCGGGGTTGCCGAGACTTCCCCCGAGATCCCGGCAAAACAGGCCTCGGTATCCGCTGTTGCCCCGCAGGTGGATACCCAGAAACCGGTCGCGGCCGAAAAGTCTGCGACCGCCGTTCCAGCCGCGGCAGCGGTGCCGACGAACTCAACCACTGCCATGTCAATCATCCCCTCCAACGGCGACCGCTACACCGAACTCGGGCGCCTCTTCGCAGGCGTGCTTGATCGTAGCTGGGAGATCTACCAGGGACAGAAGCCTGCACCAAAGAACGAGCCGGTTGTCATCACGGGAGCGTCTTTGGGACTGCCCGGAACAGAGCACATCTTCGACGATGGCAACGTCGAACGCATCTTGCGCGGCGACCAGTTCATCACTCAGATTCCTGCGAAGTTTCGCCAGTCCATGCTTGACAAGCGCATCCGGCGCCTGGTCAAGAGCGATCAGGGAGAGCCCACATTCGAGTCCATTACGGACGTGGCTGATGTGATTAAGCTCGCAGGTCGCGGTGGCGCCTTCGATCTGGAAAGCGAATTCGGCGTTCCTGCCGATCACTTGGCCGCCCTCGACCGCGTTACACGGTTGGCGATTGCCGCCGGAATCGACGCCATGCGCGACGCCGGTATTCCGCTGGTCATGCGCTACAAGACGACGACCAAGGGCACGCAGCTTCCCGAGCGTTGGGGCTTGCCGGACGCTATGCGTGACGACACCGGCGTAATCTTCGGCTCCGCATTTCCTGGCTACGACTCGTTAGTCGAAATCATGTCGGGCTATTTCACCGACCATGCCCGGCGCGAAGAACTGGCAATGCTGGAAAAATGGAGCGCCCAGGGATCCAATGGCCACTCCACTATAGGCCAGGATGTCGCGCGGCGCATCGACGAATTGCGTGCCACCCTCGACAAGGAACCGTATGTCTTCGATCGGCGTTTCCTGCTCAGGGTCTTGTCCATGGGACATTCGCAGTTCGCCGAACTCATCGGCGCTCGCGGTCCCAACACGCAAATCAATGCCGCTTGTGCGACTACTGCGCAAGGCGTGTCGCTGGCGGAGGACTGGATCCGCGCCGGACGCTGCCGCCGCGTTATCGTGATCTCAGCGGACGATGTCACCTCAGACAACATGATCGGATGGTTCGGCCCTGGCTTTTTGGCCAGTGGAGCGGCAGCCACCGACGAAAAGGTCGAGGACGCTGCCATTCCCTTCGACCGCCGCCGCCACGGTCTGATTATGGGCATGGGCGCCGCAGCCCTGGTGGTCGAAAGCGCCGAGGCCGCGCGTGAACGCGGCATCCAGCCTATCTGCGAAGTCTTGAGCGCGGTCACGGCCAACAGCGCTTTCCACGGGACTCGCCTCGATGTGCAGCATATCGGCCAGGTGATGGAGGACCTGGTAAGCCAGGCGGAATCGCACAGTGGCGTTCAACGTCAACAGATCGCTCCTCAGATGGTTTTCATTTCCCATGAGACCTACACCCCTGCACGAGGTGGCAGCGCCTCGGCTGAGGTCCACGCACTGCGTCGCGTCTTCGGCGATGCCGCTGATCAGATCGTGGTCGCCAACACCAAAGGAATGACTGGCCACGCAATGGCAACCGGCATCGAAGACGTCCTCGCTGTAAAGGCGCTGGAGACGGGATTGGTACCACCGGTGGCGAACTTTAAGGAAGTCGATCCCGAGCTGGGTCCATTGAACCTGTCGAAGGGCGGAGTCTATCCCATCGATTACGCACTTCACCTGGGCGCCGGATTCGGTTCGCAGATCAGCATGATGCTGCTGCGTTGGATTCCGACGAAGAACAGGGTTCATGCCCAGCCAAACGCTTTGGGCTATGCCTACCGCGTCGCCGATCCGGCTGTCTGGAACGGCTGGCTGAGCCACGTTGCCGGGTATCCGACGACCGAACTGGAAGTGGTCAAGCGGACATTACGCGTGCGTGACCAGGGGCCGTGGGCGCGAGTGGCAACGCCAGTTGCAGATTCGCGTCCGGCTGCGGCTCCAACTGCTGCGTCGTCGCGACCTGCGTCGAAACCAGTCCCTATAGTTCCG
>JBEKQQ010000304.1:0-3694 GCA_049519555.1 Acetobacteraceae bacterium | reverse complement strand
ACCACCGACAGCATGATGTTCATGATCACCACGCCGCCCACCACCATGAACACCGAAACGATGCCCACCGCCATGGTGGCCAGCGTCTTGGTGATGCGGTCCCACAGCGCCACCAGCGAGGACGAGGACAGCAGGCCGTAATTGTCCTCCTGGTTCGGACGCAACTTGCGGTGCGCGCGCAGCAGAACGCGCACTTCGTCCTGCGCGTCCTCCAGGTGTTCATGATCGATCGCCAGCGCGCTGAAGGTCGCCTCCGGGTGCGAGCCGAATATCTTGAAGAACGTCCCCAGCGGGATCATCACGAAGTTGTCCTGCGATTGCCCGAAGACGGAGCCTTTCTTAGCCGAAACGCCGATCACCTGGAACGGTTTGCCGTCCAGCATGATCGTCTTGCCGATGGCGTCGGTGTCGTGGAAAAAGCGCACGCTCACGTCCTGGCCGATAAAGGCCACGTTGGTGTGCCGCTGGTCGTCGAAGTCCGTGATGAACCTTCCCGTGGACACGCCCAGGTCCGAAATGGTGCCCATGTTCGCGGTAACGCCCGTCAATCCGACGCCATCCATCACCTGACCGCGGTAGTGCACGCTCACGCTCTGCCCGGCCGACATGCCGAATTCCCGCACCAGCGTCAGGTGGCTTTTCAGGTATTGAAACTCTTCCAGGGTCAGCTTGGGATTCCGCCGGTCCAGTTCGATCATCTTCTTGGGATCGAAATCGCCGAGCAGTGGAATGCGCTGCACCTGAAAACCGTCGGTGCCCATGTCGGACACCTGTTGCGCCACGTACACGTCCATCCCGTGCACCATCGACATCACCACGATCAACGTGGCGGTGGCGAGAATCACGCCCAGCAGCGTGAGAAAGCTGCGCAATTTGCTCGAAAATACGCTCCGCACAGCGACCAACATCGCTTCGCGGAAAGATGCCAAAGCTCGCATGATGCCCGATTCAGCCTGCTTGTCTCCGCCGGCAGGTTTCGAGTGCGGACGGTGAACGCCTTCCTATCGCTATATTCTAAGGACGCCGCCTCTGATTCAACATTAACGCAAAAGCGCGGACGGCCGCGCCGGGCAGTATCCGCGCGATTATGGAGTACTAGCGTTTCAGAGAAATACGGGCGCTGTAGTCCGAAATCCGCTGTCCTCGCGAAAGTTTCGAAGGACGTCCGCGATCGGACCCGAATCGCGAAGCGGGTGCGCCGCAAGAGAAAGGGAGAATTATGAGGGCAGTTTTGAGAACACTCTGTGGTGGTCTGGCGGTGAGCGCGTTGATCCTCACCGCGTCCGCTCAAGAGCCAGCGAAGCTGGTCAAACTGAACGTGGTGGCTGTCGACCAGCAGGGCAAGCCGGTCGGCGACCTGACCGCCAACGATTTTCATATCGTGGACGAGGGCAAGCCGGAGACCATCGCCCTGTTCCGCGCGGGCGGCTTTGGGCCGACCACCGCCGTGGACCCCAGCCTGTTCACCAACCGGCCGTCGCCGCCGCCGCACACCACCGTGATTCTGTTCGATTGCTTGAACCACCTCCGCAGCGAGTGGCTGTACGCCGTGCGCCAGATCGTTCCCTCCCTCAAACAGATCGGCGACGCCAGTTCCATCTATTTTTATGTGCTGACATCGGCCGGCCAGATCGATCCCATCCATCCCTTCCCGAGTGCGCCCGAGGCCGCGCCCGATAAGACCTGGAACCAGGGCATCGAGGCCATGCTGACGAAAGAGATTAAGGGCATGAAAACAAGGCCCACCGGCCTAACTGACGAGGACGTAACCAAGAAGACGTATGTCGCGCTGGAGACGCTCGGCAAGCAGTTGACGAATTTCCCCGGCCGCCGCGACATAGTCTGGATCCTCGGTGGCGTGCCCTGGACCTACAAGGAGAATACCAAGAACCCCTGCAACGGCATCTGGGTTGGATGCGGGCTTTACGCGGAACATCTGAGCGTCACCCTGGACGCAAACGGGACGGTGGTCAACCTGCTCACGTATACGGACTTGGATACGAACAAGACCGTGGACATGGAAGCCATGGCTCAATTGACCGGCGGCAGCCTGACCTACGGCAAGGGGGAGATCAACCAGATCGTCCAGCGGTTGAACGAAAGCTCCAGCACGGGCTACACCATCGCCTACGATCCGTCCTCGGCCAATTGGGACAAGAAATTCCACCTGGTCAAGATTACCTGCGATCGCAAGGACGTCAAACTGATTGCCAAGACTCGCTACTACGCGCTGCCGGATACGCGTTCAGCCCAGGACCGGGAGATGGACGCTTTGCGCACCGCCTTCCAAAGCCCCGTTGACGTGTCCGACATCGGCCTGCGAGCCGCGATCGCGCCCGGCAAGACCCCGGGTACGATCAAGGTCGATCTTAAGGTTAACCTGTCCGACCTGGTGCTGCATGAAAGCGGTGGCAAGTATAGCGCCCAGTTGACCTTCCTGCTTTCCCAGCGCGGCGCGTCCGGGCCTTTGGGCGATCCCGCGATGTTCGCCGTCAATCCCCAACTGACCAAGGAGCAGCACGACGCCTATCTGAAAGACGGTTTCCCGATGTCCAATGAGTACCCCGTCATTCCCGGAACCAAAGTCATGCGCTTCATCGTGGCCGATGGCGCCACCGACCTGGCCGGCTCGGTGACCATTCCGATCGCGTTGCCGTAATAAGAGGGGCGCAGGCGCCCCGGTTTTCGGGTCCGTCCCGGATGCCGCCCGCCAATGCACCGCCGCCAGTCGAAAACCGGCAGAATCTGCCGGAATTTTTACCGAAACAAAGAACTTAACCGCTGTTTTCGGGCAGAACCTGCCGGAATTGGCGTATCGCCGGCGGTCCCTGCAGCCGGTTCTTTGCGAGCCACGACGGCAGGAACGCCAACGCACGGTCAGGCGCCCCGGTTTTCGGGTCCGATGCGGACTTCGCCCGGTAGGTCCAGTCGGCCAGCCCGTGATCTGTCCGCTTGGTGAATCCAGGGCCGGTCGGCCGCCGGTTACTTGGCGGTATACTCCAGCGTTTGCGTCGTGGACGGCAAGCTGCCCTGCGACGCGGTGACCTTAAACTGGTAACTGCCAGGTTTCGACGGCGCTCCCGCCAGCGCCCTCCACACGCCCCCATCCTCGACGAGTTTGGCAGGCACGGTTCCCACTACCTTGCCGCCAACGGAGATCTCGATTTGCGCCGCGGGCTGCTCGGTGTTCGACTGATTCGGGTAGACCGCGAAGTACAGCATGTAGGGCTTATCCGCTTGCAGGGTCTTGTCCAGCATCGGAACCAGGCGCGTGCCCTTGAACACCAGCGGATTGGCCGGGTCCGGCTTGTCGGCGGGTTCCATGCGCTGAATCACCATGATGCTGCTCAAGCCGACTCCCTTGGTCTCCGGACTGTCGAACTGCGCCACGCTGGTGCTCGCCCGCCCTGTTTCGCGATCCAGCACAGCCGTGTCCACCGTGTAATGGCCGGCCGGCAGGCTCACCGGATGCGTGTACTCGATCGGCATCGACAGCGCGGCCTGCAGCTTATCGTCCGGAATATAGTAGGGCTGATCGACGCTGTACTTGTCCACGATCTGCCCGGTCGAATCCTTCACCAGCGCCAGCAGCGAGGGGTGCAGTACATGCGTCTGGTTCACTCCGGGCGCCGCTTTCAGAGCTCCGGCCGGCAACTCGAAGTACAGCTCGCTGCGAGAACCCGCGCCTTCATTC
>JBEKQQ010000303.1:0-4156 GCA_049519555.1 Acetobacteraceae bacterium | reverse complement strand
TCCGTCAGCGTGCCGCTGATGGTCAGGGTGGTCCCGGGGCTGGACACCGTATTCCCGGCGCCTCCGGTGTCGGTCGCCGACAGCACGCCATGCGTGTCGGCTAGCGTCACCGTGAAGATCTCGGTGGCGGTGTTGTTGCTCTCCGTCAGGCTGACGCCGGGGATCAGCGTCGACTGATTGACCCCGATCGTCTGCGCCGCCGTCTGCGGCGCAATCACCGGCAGCCCAGCCACCGTCACATCGAACGTCGTCGCCTCCGTCAGCGTGCCGCTGATGGTCAGGGTGGTCCCGGGGCTGGACACCGTATTCCCGGCGCCTCCGGTGTCGGTCGCCGACAGCACGCCATGCGTGTCGGCTAGCGTCACCGTGAAGATATCGCCAACTGTGTTGCCGCTCTCATTTAAGCTGACGCCGGGGATCAGCGTCGGCTGATTGGCCCCGATCGTCTGCGCCGTCGTCGGCGGCGTCGCAATCACCGGCGGCCCGTTTGCGGTCACGGTCAAGTCGGTGCCGGCGCCACCGTCGCTCGTTAAGGCAAGAGTGTCGCCAGTGGGCAGCCCTGAGATGTGAAACGAGGTCGCAACGCCGTTCACGATAAGCGTCGAACCTTGGAGAGCGATAGTCGTGACTATCGTGTCCGCGAGATCGATAATGTCGCCCGGTGTGGGGCCAGTAACTGTTCCGGTAAAGTGCGACGACCCGTCCAGCTTGAGCATGCCGAGGCCGTTGAACAACACGGTCTGCGCATCCGTCCCGCCAAGTTCCAGCGTTCCGCCGCCGCTGACCATCGCCGATCCGGATCCGGTGATCGCTCCTACTACATCGACGGTGCCACCGTTCGCTTTCAGCATCCCAGAATTCATCAGGCTGTCGTCGATCGTGAACGAGCCACCGAGGGTGGCTTCGAACAGGCCGGCGTTGCTAACGGGGTTGCCGGTGTTGATGACAATTCCGTTACCCGCGCCGCTAACGTTGGCGTTGACGGTTCCGGCCGCGTCGTTCACAAACGTCAGTTGGCCGTCGCCCCGCCCAATTATGCCGCTGCCGAAAATCGTGTTATCCACGTTTTCGAGCTTCGCGCTCGTGCTGGGGACCCCGATGATCAGGTTATAACTGGTCGAGCCGAGCAATTCGATCACGCCGCTACCGGACAGCGTCACCGTGCCGTTGATGCTTAGTGTTGGATCATTGAGCTCGATCAACCCGGCGTTGTTGATGCTGTTTGCGACCGTCAGCGAACCGCCAGGCACGATGTCGAGGGTCGCGCCGGCCCCGATCACCAGGTTAGCGGCAGCCTCGGGCGAGTCGATAGTCACAGTGACCGGAGTAAGAATCTCAGCTGTGTCTTGTACGCCCGGCACTTTTCCGACATTCCAGTCCGGATTTGTTTCAAAGGTACCGCCGGAATCGACATTCCATATGAAGACGTTCGTGGGCGGCGGCAACGCAAAAACGCCGGAGACAACTGTGGTCGTAACTGGTCCGCCGGCAGTGTTGCTGGGGGGGGTCAGCTGCACGGCGCCCTCGCCTAAGGCGCCCTCCACTAGGACGTGCGGAAGATTGAACTGCTGTAGCGTCGGGCTGCCTTGGGCGAAGGTCGAATTTGGCTGTGCGTTAGCATTCTGCCACTGTCGAATGAATGCATCTTGTTGTCCCCGCGAATAGGCGTCGTACGTACTTAGAAACGCCTCATGGAATAGCGCCATTTGCGTCGGAGTGTTCGCGACTTCGGAGACGCGGACCTGAGATCCAACGATCTGAAAATTAATCGACACACAGGGATCATCAACAATGAAGCGCTGCGGGTGCTCTCCCTTGGTGACGATCTCGAAGACACCATGCTTAAGGTCTTTGCAGGTGATCGTCCCGTCATCAAGCAGAGCGATGTCGGCACTTGCGGCGTTTAATTCGTGAATGAGGCCGATGGTGAAAACGCTGAAAGCTAGGCCGCCAATGCCGGCTGCCGGTCGAGTATTTTGAATCCGTGCGGCAGTGGTATCGATCATCAAGCGGCCGGCGGTTGCCACCAGGCCGGAAAGAAAACTGTATCGCCCTTTTAGGACGCGAAACAACGCTGTATTAGAAGATCCTTCCGCAGAGAAAACGAATTCGTCCAGCACCATTTGGGCGCTGTCGTAAAGACGAAAGGTCGTTCCATCCACGAAGACAATGGCGATAAGGCCATCAATGCCGGTCTCGATCAGGTCGCCTTCGTATACAAGATCACCAAGAGCGGGTTGAGCGACAATAACGTTCGCGCGCGTGATGGTGACGGAACCCATCACCGTCTGCAATTTGCCAATGGCAGGTGCGTTTACAAATGGCGTCTGCACACGTTGTCCGCGTGCGGGCGAGCCAGACAGAAGATCGACGAGATCGGCGAGGGACACATCTGTCCCATCGCCGCCCTGCGCAGAGGACCCACTAGCCATTCGACGTACTCTCCGCCGCGCACCCCTTTGAGCGCGGACGATTGGCCCAACCCACCACACTGCCGACTTTGCGTACCTTGACCCTGTGCCCGTGACCCTTATTACGGGTCCCCGGTGGCAAACGCGCCTGAGAGGATGCGCCATCTTGTCCGCGCCGGCAAGATCATCGTAAATGAAAGGTGAATGCGGCCTGCAGGGGGCCGGCAGGGGCGCTTGGAAAGGTGCCGCTTTGCGGGAACGGCGGGACACCGCCAGTCGACCACCTTAAGACTCGGTCAGTTCCAACCGCGCGCCCGCCGTCTGGGGCATTTCCGTTCTAAGAGCTTGGGATTCCAGCTTGGGATGCCGGCATCAAGGCGAAGGACGGCGCGAGATTCGATAGGGCCTTTGAAAAGTTTACGCCAGCGTGCAACAGCTGTCGCAAGGCGGTTGGCCTGGGCTTCATCGACATGAGAGAACCGCTGAGATCGCCAATAATGACGTCGCCCTTCAGCAATCAGTCGTTTGAGCCCAAGTAAATTCCCTGCGGCTGCTCACGCGCCGCGAGGGTGGTATAAATGCCCTAGCGGTTGCACGGAGAGTGAGGTCATGATTTTACCCGCGGCGCTGGCGCTTGGCGCGCAGCTCATGATGCCGGTCGTCGCCGACGGCGTTCCCCAGCTCAACGTGGAGCAGGTCTGCGAAGGTATCGCCAAACAGGGCGGCGTTACCTTCCATGATCCGGCCATCGCTCAGGAGAAAAAGAACTGCCTGGAAAGCGAGCAGGCGATTCGCGACGAGCTCGTCAAGCAATGGTCGAGTTTTACAGCCGCCGATAAGACCTCTTGTGCGAACGAATCGAAGATGGGCGGGGAATCGAGCTACACCGAGCTGCTGGGTGCCTGGAAATGGCGCGCGATGTCAGAGCTATGCGCAATGATCAGCAGGGTGCGGCGAGCGGGGCAAAACCGGCGCGATAGCGGCTCCAAAATAGACCGATTCCTCATCGCTCAAATCAAATCGCGTGATCCACCCCCGCTTACGGAGAAGCACGACAATGGGTCCGATGAGGTCAAGTCCCCCTGGTGACGGTCACGCCGCCGGGCTCATGCTTCTGTCCGTGGTCAGCGCTATAGATGAGCTCTGAAACGGCGTTGCCCGTGATCCCGTGCGCACAACTCGCTGGCTCTCGTTTAGACGATGAGAACCGCGAGGGATCCCAGAGCCGGCTGGCCCACAGGAGGGGCGCCGGTGGCCAGGCCGCAGGTGAGCAACGAGAACGGCGGAACGTTGACCGCGCAGCAGCCTCAGGTTACGGGCCGCACGGCTATTGCTCTTAGCGTATCGAATGTGGTCGGGTCGCCCAGATGCTGCCCAGCTTCGCTGCACCGCTGGATTCGTTTTTTGATGGGTTTTCAATGCATTAGCGCAGCGGCAATTTCGATTGGAATTATAGGCCTGCGTGGCGAATGTGTGTTAAACTTTTGTGCGGATTTCACTGTGGCGCCCCAGGCGAATGTGTGATTGGTCGGCCGGTTCGGTTGACGTGGCCTGATTCGGGGCGATGGGGGCGGGCGAGCAGCGAGCGTCTCATGAGAGGTGTGCAGACGCGCATATTGCTTCTGACCGTTGCAAGCCTTGCGCTGGCCGTTGCCGGCGTTGGCATGGCTGTTTCGGATGCGGCAGCGGACACGCTCGAATGGGCCTTGGTGCAGGCCTATCAGAACAATCCGTCGCTCAATGCG
>JBEKQQ010000302.1:0-2675 GCA_049519555.1 Acetobacteraceae bacterium | reverse complement strand
CTGATTTCGTAAACGCGCCCGTTCGTCATGGCCCGGCTCGTCCGGGCCATCCGGTGGAATGAGACGGATTTGCAACGTGACGTTGCCGATTTGATACCAGGAACGGCCCGGGGCCTCGTCCGGGCCGTTTCGTTGTGTGGATGAGCGGAGGGGGCGATGACCACCGACAGCTGGATCAACGAATCGCTTTACCCAGACTGGGGCCAGCGCTTCCGGGTGAAGCGCGAGCTGGCGCGGGTGCAGAGCGATTTTCAGGATATCGTGATCTTTGAAAGTTACTCGCACGGCCGGGTGATGGTGCTGGACGGCGTGATCCAGATCACCGAGGCGGATGAGTTCGTGTATCAGGAGATGCTCGCGCACGTGCCGCTGCTGGCGCATGGCGCGGCTGAGAACGTGCTGATCATTGGCGCCGGCGATGGCGGGGTGCTGCGCCGGGTGTTGCAGCACAAGACTGTGCGCCGCGCCGTGATGGTGGAGATCGACGGCGAGGTCATTCGTCTGTCGAGGGAATTTCTGGCCGCGATTGCCGGCGACGCCTGGACCGATCCGCGCGCCGAGGTGATCGTCGGCGACGGCATCGATTATGTGAAGCGCGCGCCGGATGCCTCGTTCGATGCGATCATTGTCGATTCGACCGACCCGATCGGCGTCGGCGAGGTGTTGTTCACTGACGAATTCTACCAGAATTGCGCTCGTATTTTGACCGCGCATGGGCTCGTGGTGAACCAATGCGGCGTGCCGGCGATGCAGGCAGACGAGCTACGCGATACCAGCGCCCGGCGGCGCAGGTTCTTTCCGCATGTCACCGCTTATGTCGCCGCTGTGCCAACCTATGTCGGCGGGTTCATGACGCTGGGGTGGGCCGGGAAGGATGCGTCGCTTACGGCGTTACCGGTCGAAACGATCCGGGCGCGGGCGGAATCGACGGGTATTCTGGGAACAACGCGATACTGGACACCGGAAATCCATGTAGGAGCATTTCATTTGCCGCCGTATATCGCACAACATTTGCCAATGTGACGGATTCGCCTGTCACATCGCGACCATAACCCCGCGCCGGGTGCCACGCCCGCCCGCTGTTGTTGCGACGAAAACGGAGCAACTGCCGCGATGCCATGCACCGACGTACCTCTGCAACCTTACGTTGACGACCAGGGCCTGGCATTTCCGATCGAAAGCAATGTAGCGCTTGCTCGTCGTCGGTCCCGCATCTCGATGGAACCGACGCTGCGCCTTCCGTCAAACCCCCAGTTGCGTCGCCAGATCCTCAATGTCCTTCGCCACGATATCCCACTCCTGATCGGCGGAAAAATCGCGTTTCTGATGCGGCCCATACTCATTCGGCCGGGCAAAGAACGCGGTCTGTAGTCCACATTTCCGAGCATTCCCCAGATCGGCGTTGTGCGCCGCAGCCATCATCACCTGATCCGGCGCCAGATCCATCAGTTTGGCCACCCCCAGATAGGTCTCCGGATCCGGCTTGAAATGCCCGAACAGATCCGACCCGAACACCATGTCCCACGGCAGCCCCGCGTGCTTCGCCATATACGTCAGCAGCGAAACATTGCCATTCGACAACGGCCCGATCACGTAGCGCGTCTTCAGCCGGGTCAGGCCCGGCACCGAGTCCGGCCAGCCATTCAGCCGATGCCAGCCGAGATTGATATGCACCAGGTCCTGCTCGGTCAGCCCCTTGATCCCGAACTCCGCTACCAGCTTGTCCAGCGACGCCCGGTGCAGATCGTCGAGTTTGGTCCACGGCAACTCGCCCTTGCGCACCCGGTCCATCGAGGGATGGTAAGATGCGCGCCACGCATCGATCAGCGCCGGCCAGTCCGCCGCAATACCGCGCTGCTTACCGAACGCGGTCAGATCGGCGATCAGACTGCCGCGCCAATCCACCACCGTACCAAATGTATCGAACACAATCGCCACCGGCTGCTTTCTGGACATGCTACCCTCCCATCACTGCGGCGAAGCGTTGCTGCCCGAGGCCGGCCGGTCAAGCGGGGTCTGGATGTCGGGTGCGACCTGGCTCTCGGACGTGCCGCGGTCAAACAGCCCAAACATGCCGCGCAAAATCCCTGGCGTCAGCACGCTGAGCGGGTTTGCCACTACGGTAGGATTGTCCATCGGTCCGCTCAACGAATAATTCATGGCGAACACGCCGCCGCCTTTTTCGGCACTGAACAACCTGCCAATCAACGGGATGCGACCCAGTACCGAGTTGAAGACATAGGCGGGCACCACGGTCCCCTGCAGGTCAAGCCGGTCATCAGCGCGATCAATCCGCCCCTGTGCCGTCAGGCCAAGCGATGGGCTGAACGCCCGCGCGTCCCGTAACACCAAAGTATTGTCATCGAATTGAAACGGCGCGGTCAGCCTGGCAAATCGCAGACCTGGCCCACCGAGTGCGTCGACCAGACCATATAGCGTCACCGCCTGCAGCAGCTTACCCAGTGCAGGGGCGTTACTGACGCGGAAATCGGCGATTTCGACCGTTCCGGACAGCGTATGACGCGGCGTCGCATCGTCGAACTCGCCGCCGATCGACAATTCGCCGCCCTTGATTTCTCCGGTGACGTCCATCCCCTGCAGAATGCTGCCGGCATCCTGGGCATTGATTGACAGAAGTCGCGCCGCGCGGCCTCGACCTGGCCCAGTCGCACCGG
>JBEKQQ010000301.1:0-2676 GCA_049519555.1 Acetobacteraceae bacterium | reverse complement strand
CAGCTCGAGCAAGTCGAAAGCACAAAGCGTCACCGCATCGTCCTGGCGGCGATACCTGAGCAGGTCGAAGACCGAGAGGCCGTTCGCATCGCAGGCGATGGCCTCGCCGTCGCCAATGCACGAGCGCGCTGGCAGGGCAGCGATCGCGCCGGCGGCCAGCGGGAAACGCCGGGCGAGATCGAAGCCATTTCGGGTGATGGGCTTTACGCCTCCGGCGTTAAGCTCGGCCATGATCCGGAAGCCACCGTGCTTGATTTCGTGGATCCAGCCGGGCCGGCCGCTCGCCTGCACCCCATTAGTGTCTCGGCCGCTGGCAGGAGCAGCTCCGGCAACTTGGCGAAGTTCGCCGCCATGCGGCGGGCTTTGTCTGGGCCGCTAAAGCAGCCTCGCTGTCGCTTCGAGCGAGAGATTCGGCCGGTGTGACCTGCGCGCTACAGCTTTGCCGCCGGTAGTTGCTATGGTGGTGCAGTTAAACAGCGAGGGCGATGATGGCACAGGCGGTGAGCGAAGGCAGGCTGTTTTGGCTCAAACCTTCAGAATGGTCTGTGCTGATCGTCAGCGTAGGGTTCTGCGGATTCCTAACGCAGCTTTTCTGATCAGCATTCACCTTGCAAGCCGCAACATGCCGCACCGGAAAGCAGCCGCTTGAGCACGCGCCCTAGCTGATTGAGCCAATACCAGTGAGGGGATCATAATGGTTCGCTTGATGCAACTTGGCTTCGCAGCAGCGGCGCTTGTTATGGCGGCGGTGTCATTGGCTGGTTCGCCCGCGCGGGCGTTCACCTTCGAATCGCTCGGCGGCAATTCGAGCGGCGGCGCGACGCTTGCCGATCCGGACGATCAGGTCAAAAACTTTGGTAATAACGGTGCATCGCTGCTTGGCCCGAACGGTCCGACCGTGCAGTTCAACGCGGGGCGGGGCCTCGTTAGCCCCTTCAGCCCTTTCCAAGGCTTCTCCCCGGGGCCGCCTCCGCCCCAGGCTTATGGGCCTCGGTCGCTGGGCAACAACGATTGAAGTTGGTTGCGTTTGATCCTCCTTCGCTCGCGGGCGGAGGAGCCGATTGCGCTTGCCTCGCGCCAGCCAAAGACGAAGGCGCGTAGCAAGCTGTCGGGGAGTTTCGACATGCCGACGGATCGACCCATGGCGGAGGCGAAGATAGAGGTCAATCTCAGTCGCCTAGCTCAGCTATTCAATTCTCTAGACCCATCCCCCTTTCACGAGCGGGACCTTGATCAGGACGCCGAAGATTACATCATCGGCTCCGCCGAAGAGATTTCACACCAGCGACCACTGAGCCTTGTCATCCACGTGCCAGCAGATCAATTACCCCAGACTGGCCCCCCGATCTCAGTACGGCTATTCATCATTACTTTGCTTATCGCGAAGCGCACGAACGGCGGCGGCTCCGCCTTCTGTTCCGCGATGGTCGAATCGCCCTGGTCAGTGGCTTAGCGTTCTTGTTTTGCTGTGTGCTGTTGCGAGAATTGGCGTTTTCCTACGGACATGGTGCACTTTCCGACATCGTTGGCGAAAGCATGCTGATCATTGGTTGGGTGGCAATGTGGCGCCCTCTAGAGATTTTTCTTTACGAATGGGTACCGCTTCGTCGCCGCTGCCGAATCCTGGCGAAGCTTTCGAAAATGCCAGTGATCGTTCAGCCGAAATCAGCTGTAAAATAGCGAGGCTATGCTGCCTGCGCTGCGTTGCAGCAAAGTTTCGCGGTAAAGCGACGAGATGGGTCAACAGCAGACATGACGCGCGAAATTGCGATGTCCGCTCCTCCCCCCAATAGCTGACTCAACGGCTGCGCGCCGATGCGGAATGATTGTCCTCACTTCACCCGCATGTAAATCCGCCAACGCCCGGCGCGATTTTCCGCTAACCGATACTCAGGACTTTCGGCGAAAGGGTCGTTGTCCCAGGCCTTGTCCTGCGGCACGACGACGACGACCTCGCAGCTATTATTGCCTCGCCATGTCGCTGACGTCGGCCTCGCTATTCGCGCCGGGCAGCCTGCCACACGCCGGTGCAGGACTCGCCAGAGGATTGACCGCGCCACGTACCACTGCCGTACCTAGGCGACAGCCGCCCTTGGCCAACCGCGTACGCGTCGCCGGCCGAAACGCTCACCGAGACCGCTCCGTTACGCAAGACGCGCCCACTCACGCCGGTGGAGTCGCCAGCATCCATGACAATATTGCCGTTGACGATCTGCACGCCGTAGCGATATTCCGCGCCGCAACTCCCAGCTCGCGTTTGAATGACCACGCTCCAACGGCCGTCGAACGCATTGGTCCCGGCCGGCGCTCTTTCGGCTGGAGTCGGAGCAACTCTTGCGTTTGGTGCCGGTCGCGCGCTGGCCGGAGGGCCTGGCATCACGGAAGGAACTGGCACGACAGGTGTCAGCGCAGCGAGGTCGCGTTGCCAGACGGTCCCGCGATCGAACTGGATCGTCATACCGTCGACGGAATAAACCGCGCCTTCATGCAAAGAGTCGACCCAAATGTGACCGGGTCGATCGATCCACGCTCGCGACGGCATGCCTGCTTCATTAACAAGGCTGAGGTCCCAGCCGCGTTGCGTGATGAATGCGGGTTGATCGATCAATCCCTCGATGCATCCCTGGACACATCGATATGGGCCGGAAAGATTCAGCACTTGTGCCGAGGTCTCCG
>JBEKQQ010000300.1:0-2765 GCA_049519555.1 Acetobacteraceae bacterium | reverse complement strand
TGAAGGCGGCGCTCATGTCGTCCGCCAGGCTGTGGGATGCCGCGGCGCGAACCTGGTCATAGCGCAAGGGGTCAGTGGCGGGGTCGGGCGCGACGATCTCGACCGCGGTCGCCACAACGAAGCCCTCGGGAGTTTCCACCATGGTCGGCTCGCCTTTTTTCAGGCTGAACAGCACCTGCTGCACCTGGCGGGGCATCGCCGGATCGGGCTGGGTGCGCGACACCAACGGCGACAGAGTCGGCAGGATGCCGGCATCGCGGGCGGCGTCAGAGAACGTCTTGCCCGCTTTGACCGCCTGCAGCATCGCGGCTGCCGCGGTCTCGGCCGAGTGGTGGCGCTGGTCGGCCTGCCAGTCCTGAACCACGGAATCGTGCACGGCTTCGAACGGCTTTTCTCCGGCCGGCGTGATATCGTCCACCGACAACGCGTAATAGCCGGAGCCGCCAACGGACGGGATCTGCACCTCGGTCAATTGCGGTGGATCGCCTTTCTGTGTCGAAAACGCCGCGGTGGTGATGGCCGAGCGGATCTCTGACTCGCCAGGAAGTCCGACTGGAGTGTCCTGTGGCGTGTCGCCGTTCTGGTCCAGAGTGACCGTCACGGTGGCCACACCCGGATCGGGTGGCAACGCGTTCAGCGCTGTGCCATTGCCCAGTTGGTTATCGATCTTGTTGGCTTTGTCGTAGACCAGACCGAGCGCTTTCTCCGTCACCAGACGTTGCCGCAACTGATCCTTCACCTGTTCGAAGGTTTGCACGCCGCCTTGCACCGCTTTGGTGACGCGGATGACGAACCAACCCAGCGCCCCCTTGATCGGTTGTGGCACCGTATCCACCGGTGTGCTGAATACCGCTTTGGCGAGGTCGGGATCAGGGAATTCGGTTTGGGTCGCCTCATTCTGCTCGATCGCTGCCGCGCCGTCGGCCTTCGCCGCGGCCTGCATCGCGGTCCAATCGGCGCCGGCGCGCCACTGATCCGCCAATGCAGTCGCCTTCGCCGTATCGGTGGTCGAAATCACCTCGGCCGAGCGCTTCGCAATCGTCGTGTATTCGGCCTTATGCGCGTCGTACGCCGCTTGCACATCCTGATCTGTGACCGTCACTTGCGACGCCAAGGTCGCGGGCGAGAGCACGATCACAGTCACACGTCGGTACTCGGGCGTGGCGTACAGGTCCGGATGGTTATCGTACCAGCGCCGCGCGGTTGGCTCATCCGGGGTCGCCGGCTCGGGCGCACTGGCGATCGGAAACAGGGCCATGTCTGCGGAGCGCTTCTCGAACCTTGCGGCATAGATGACGGCGGCCTCGGAATCGGGGACCCGCGCCCCGGCCGTCACGGCGTCCAGCAACTGCCGCTGCGCCATCTCGCCGCGCATCAATTCAATGAAGCCGGCTTCGGTCATGTTCTGGTTGCGCAGCACGGCATCGAGGCGGGCTTTGTCGAAGTTGCCATTGGCGTCGAGGAAAGCGGGGAGTTTGCGTGTGCTTTCCACCAGAACCGGGTCAGGCACCGCGATGTGCAGGCTGCGCAATTCCTGGCTGGTCGCCGCCTCGCCGATCAGGCTCTGCAGCGCCTGCTCCCCGACCTCGCGACGCAACTGGGCCGAGGGTTCCTGGCCGGCCGGCAGGTTGCGGGTCATGGCGGCGAGGTCTCGGCGGTATTCGGTCTCGAGTTGGGGCGCTTCGATCGTCGCGTTGCCAACCTTGGCAACCCAGGTGGAGGTGCCGATCACGCGCAGCATGTCGCCGACACCCCACAGGACGAAGGTTGCCACCATGATCAGGAAGAAGGCGCGGACGTACCACGTCTCCACGTAGCGACGCATCGAAGTAATCATACCGAGTGTCCCAGCTTCCCCGCTCGCCTGGCCCCGGTATACGAGGCACGCTGGCGGTTTGCCAGCGTCGGCCAATGGCGTCAGGAGCCTGGCGAGAGTTATCGCCGACGCTTGCCGCCTGTCATCGGATTGACGGGTTTCCAGACCGGCCGTTATGGGTCAGTGGACCGGGTTATCAAGGAAAACGTCATGCATACGATCGTCCAGCCAGCGTGCTCCACCAGTGCGCCGGACCGCGCCCGCTCTTTGCTGCCGCTGCTGGATGCGCACGGGCCGGAGATCGACCGGCGGCGCGAAGTGACGCCGGAGGTGGTGGACGCTTTGGTCGAACAGGACATGTTGCGGCTGTTGTTGCCACGCAGCCTTGGCGGGCAGGAACTGCATTTGCTGGAGTTCTGCCGGACGACCGAGACGATTGGGTTCGGTGACGCCAGCGTCGGCTGGTTCGTCAATCAGTCGAATGTTTCGGCGGCGTCCTCTGCCGCCGCGATGCCGCATGAGGCAGCAGCCGCGGTGTTCGATGGGAAGCGGACCGGGTTGGCCTGGGGAGCTCGCCACAACGACAGCGTATGCATCCGGGTCGAGGGTGGCTACCGGCTGACCGGCACCTGGAGTTTTGCCAGCGGCGGCCGGCACACGAAGTATCTGGGCGCCCACAGCGCGGTGCAAAACCCGGACGGCACGCCGCATATGCGTTACGGACGGCAGGATGATCGCAGCTTTCTGTTTTTGCGCGCACAGGCGAGGATTATCGACGACTGGCATGTCCTGGGGTTGCGCGGCACCGGCAGCGATTCCTACGCGGTGCAGGACCTGTTCGTGCCGGACGAGCATGCGCCGGCGCGGGATGTGGTGGAGGAACGGCGGGAGAGCGGGCCGCTATATCCGATTGGGTCGACACTGCTTTATGCGGTTGGGTTTTGCGGGG
>JBEKQQ010000299.1:0-2799 GCA_049519555.1 Acetobacteraceae bacterium | reverse complement strand
ATGCGGCTTAAGTTTGCCGTAACGAACGCCCCCGTTACACTGACAACACTCCAAACGGGACTATATACTGGAGCGCGCGCTTTTCCTACCAGAGCGCCCACCAGGCTCCGTAGTGTTTGGTAAGCGTCCGGCCAGCCCCGCCTTGTTCCGCCGGCCTCTGATCCCGAGACTATGACCTTAAGGAGCACCTAAAGGTCGGAGTTAAGGACTGTGGCGGATGGAATGATCGAGATCATCACCGGTCGCGAACGCCGCCGGCGGTGGAGCATCGTCGAGAAGCTGCGGATCGTGGCTGAAAGCCAGGAGCCTGGCGTGCGGGTTTGCGACGTCGCCGCCCGACATGACGTAAGCCCGAGCCTGTTGCACGGTTGGCGGCACCTCGCGCGTCAGGGCCGACTGAGATCCGATGATACGATCGACTTCGTGCCGGTGCGGCTGGCGTCATCCATGAGTGATGGTCCCGCGCCGCAACCCACTCCGCCCGCGTCGGTGGATCATGGGGCGGCGGCGATTGAGGTCGTTCTCCCGTCGGGCGGCAAGGTTCTGATCCGTCGGGACACGCCGGTCGCGATGTTGCGTGCCGTGATCGCCGGGTTGCGCGGATGATTGTGCCGCCGCCGAACGTGCATGTCTGGCTGGCCTGTGGGCACACCGACCTGCGCCGCGGTTTCGATGGTCTCGCGTCTCTGGCCCAGAACCATCTTTCCAAGGACCCTTTCAGCGGCCATTTGCTGGTTTTCCGTGGCCGCCGCGGTGACCTGATCAAGGTGTTGTGGTGGGACGGGCAAGGCCTTTGCCTGTTCGCGAAACGCCTGGAAAAGGGTCGCTTTGTTTGGCCCCAGGCAAAGGAAGGCGCGGTCTTTCTGACGCCGGCACAATTGTCGATGTTGCTGGAGGGCATCGACTGGAGGATGCCGGCGCGCACCTGGCGTCCCGAACTGGCGGGATGAAGAAAATCGTTACGGTAGTGCGATTTGGCCTGGCGAAACGGGAATCGGTCGTGGAAGCTTCGCGCATGCTTTCGCCGCTGGACCCCGCCGCGCTGCCAAAGAACGTGACCGCGTTGCGGACGTTGCTGTTGAGCCGCGAGCAGGAGCACGCGGCCGAACTGGAGGCGGCACGAGAAGGCCTGAAGGAGCAGGTGCTCCAGAACGAGCGGTTGAAGGCCCGTCTGGCGAAGCTGTTGCGTCAACGGTTCGGATCGTCATCGGAGAAGATGCGGGGCGCGATTGATCAGCTCGAACTGATCATCGGCGATCTCGAGGAAGAGATCGCGGAGACCACGCCGCCCGAACCGGAACCTGAGGCGGACACTTCCGCGACCGATCCGGAAATCCAGCCGCGGCGACGCAAACCGAAACGCAAGCCGTTGCCGGAAAACCTGCCGCGCGACGTGGTGGAGCATGCCCCGGCCTGTGCCTGCCCGAAATGCGGCGGCGTGTTGCGGCGTCTTGGCGAAGATGCAACCGAGGTGCTGGAATACGTGCCGGGATCTTTCCGCGTCACCCGGCACGTGCGGCCGAAGATGTCCTGCCGTTGCTGCGAGAGCATCACCCAGCCGCCAGCACCCAGCCTGCCGATCAACCGCGGCCTCGCCGGTCCCGGTCTGTTGGCGCACGTGCTGGTGGGGAAATTCTGTGACCACCTTCCGCTGCACCGCCAGGCGGAGATTTACGCCCGCGACGGTATCGATCTCGATCGTTCCACCCTTGCCGACTGGGTCGGTCAGTGCGCGCGACTGTTACGGCCGCTGGTCGACGCGGTCGGCGCGCACGTGATGGCGGCGGCACGGGTGCACGCCGATGACACCACGGTTCCGGTGCTGTCACCCGGGAATGGCAAGACCAGAACCGGGCGGCTCTGGTGCTATGTCCGTGACGATCACCCCTTCGGAGGCAAGGCGCCGAAGGCGGTGCTGTATTGCTACAGTCCGGATCGCAAAGGTGAACATCCGAAAGCCCATCTCGCCGGATTCACAGGGATCCTGCAGGCGGACGGTTACGCCGGTTACGCCGGGCTGTACCAGCAAGGCGTCACGGAAGCCGCCTGCATGGCGCACGTTCGGAGGAAATTCGTCGATATCCACGCCGAGACGAAATCGCCTCAGGCGTGGGAGGCCATGCAACGGATCGCGGCGCTCTACGCGGTCGAGGCGTTGATCCGCGGCGAGCCCGCCGAAACCCGGCTGAAGGTCCGCGCGGAACGCAGTGAGAAGCTGTTCGCCGACCTCCGGAAATGGCTGGACACGACACTGTCGCGTGTCTCCGGCAGGGGCGAGATGGCCAAGGCGATCCGTTACGCTCTGGCGCGGTGGGAGGCATTGACCCTGGTGTTGCGCGATGGCCGCGCCTGTATCGACAACAACGCCGCCGAACGCTCGATGCGGCCAATGACTCTCGGACGCAAGAATTGGTTATTCGCGGGATCGGATTCCGGCGGGGAGCGCGCCGCGGCGATCTTCACCCTGACCGAGTCGGCCAAATTGAACTGGCTCGATCCCGAGGACTATTTGCGCAAAGTCCTCGCTTGTATCGCTGATCATCCGGTCAGACGCGTGCACGAGTTGTTGCCGTGGAACCTTGAAGGCGTGCGCCGGCGCCTGGATCAGCGTGACGCCGCCTGAGCGGCGAACCAAGCAACCCGCGCGCCAACGCTGCCGCGTGGCTGACCAGACGCTTACGTTGATCAGTTCGGCGGCCTGCTTTGCCAATGCCTGGATAATTGGTTGCGGCGAATGACCGAGACAGTTCACTGCCCAACCTTGAATAAAATCGAGAAAGGAATTGCCGTCGCTGTCGG
>JBEKQQ010000298.1:0-2823 GCA_049519555.1 Acetobacteraceae bacterium | reverse complement strand
TGCTCATCCCCGGATTAGTCTGAGTTTCGAGGGATAATCCGCCGGCGTTCTGACCGGCTTCGAAAAACCATTTGACACGGTCACGGGCGAGTCGACTCTAACCGGGGGCGTGCCCAGACTTCGCAACCTCGACCACCTGAGTCACGCCGAGAAGGATGCCCTGATCCGCGCTCTCTGGCAGCGCCTTGATGCGGCCGATCGGCGCATTGCCGAGCTTGAAGCGAAGCTCGCCGAGCCGGGAAAAACCCCGGACAATTCCAGTCTGCCGCCGTCGAAGGGTCAGAAGCCGAACCAGCCGGAGAAAGCAAAGCGTGGCGGACCGCGCCAAGGCAGCCTGGGTCGCCGGGGCGGTGGTCGTCCGCTGGCGCTGTTTCCCGATGAAACGGTCACCACGAAGGCGCCCTCTTGCGCGCATTGCCAGGCCACGCTGACAGAGGCCGATCAGGTGCTGCACGGGCGCTACGACAAAATCGACCTGCCTGTGGTGCGCCCTGTGGTTACACGGGTGGAACGCTACGCCGGGCATTGTCCGTGCTGCGGTGGTGTCACTCTGGCGCCAGTGCCGGCGGGCCTGGAGGACGCCTCACCGTTCAGCGTGAACATCGTAGCGCTGGTGATCTACCTACGCTTCACCCACGCGATCAGCTACCGCCGTCTGACCCAGTTGTTGCAGCAGCTTTATGCGCTGCAAATCAGCGAGGGTGCGCTGGACGCGATGTTGCAGCGGGCCAAGCCGTGTTTCGACAGCGAGGTCACAGCCATCCTCGCCCGGCTGCGCCGCTCGCGGATCGTCTGCTCCGATGAGACCACGGTTCGCATCGACGGGCGCACCCACTGGAACTGGGTATTCCAGAATGATCAGGTGGTAATCCACGTCGTGCGCAACAGTCGCGCCGCTTCGGTGGTCACTGAGGTGATGGCGGGCCATCGGCCGGTCATCTGGGTCTCCGATCTCTACGGTGCGCAGCAGGGCCATGCCGATCTCTGGCAAATTTGTCTGGCGCACCAATTACGCGATTGCCAATACGCCATCGACGCGGGGGATGCGGTTTTCGCCCCGCGCATGAAGATGCTGCTGCTGCGGGCGGTGGTGCTGGCGCGGCGACGCAAGCGCCTAGCCGAAAGCACGCGGCGGACCTATCAGCGGCGATTGGACCACGAATTGAACGCCATTATGATGCTGGCGCCGGTCAATCCGCACGGCAAACGGCTGCGAAAGCGTTACGGCAAAGTGCGAAACAGTTTGTTCACCTTCCTGGAGCATCCCGAGGCACCGCCGGACAACAACGGCAGTGAGCGGGAGTTGCGACCCACGGCCACCTATCGCAAGGTCACGGGTGGGTTCCGCTCAAACTGGGGTGCCGATCTTTTCGCTGCCGTTCGATCGGTCGTTGGCACCGCAGCACGACGCGGACTCGATGCGTATCAGGCGATTCGCGCTGTCCTGGAAGGGGAACCCGTCGTTCAACCGGGTTGAGCAGAGACCCGATGGAGGCGTGCTGCTGCTCGGTGCGGTGGAGCGACAACTCGGTATCGCCGATAGGCTGGCACCGTTGATCTCAGACCCGCGTAACCCGCTCTACGTAACGCACAGCGTCAGCGACATCCTGCGGGCTCGGATACTGGCGATCGCCTGCGGCTACGAAGATGGCGACGACCTCGACATGCTGCGTACCGACCCCGGCTTCAAAGTGGCCTGTGGCCGCCTGCCGGAGAGTGGCGATGATCTGTGCTCGCAGCCGACCGTATCGCGCTGGGAGAACGCGCCCAGCCTCCGCGAGGTGGTACGGATGAGCTACGCGATGATCGACCTGTATTGCCACAGCTATGACCGTCCGCCGGCGTCGGTTATCCTTGATATCGACGACACCTGCGACGTTGTGCACGGCAATCAGCAACTATCGTTGTTTAACGCCCATTACGATGAGCGATGCTTTCTGCCAATCCACGTCTATGACGCCGCCAACGGCCGTCCGGTGGCGGTTTTGTTACGCCCGGGCAAGACACCGAGCGGCGAGGAGATCCGCGGCCATGTGCGGCGCATGGTGCGGCGTATCCGCCGCCACTGGCCGCACACGCGCATCACCCTTCGTGGCGATTGTCACTACGGCCGCCATGAGGTGATGACGTGGTGCGAGGCCAACGGCCTGCACTACATCTTCGGTCTGTCTGGCAACGTCGCGCTCGACCCAATGGTGGAACCGCTCGCCGATACGGTGCGGGCGCAGCGTGCTGAAGCGCAGGCGAAGCTGGTGACACTGCGTCGCGCCCAACCACCGGTTGATACAGAGCGGCTGCGCCGCGCCGAGGCACAGGCCAACGCGGTGCGCCGGCACACCGAAATCAGATACGGGGCCAAGCATTGGCGATGCCAGCGGCGCGTCGCCGCGCGCATCGAGGCAACGCCGAAAGGTCTCGACATCCGCTACGTCGTGACCAACCTGGTCGGCGGCAATGCGGAATGGCTCTACGAGACACTGTACTGCGCGCGCGGCCAGATGGAGAATTTCATCAAGCTGCACAAGACCCAGCTGGCCTCTGATCGCACCAGTTGCCGCTCACCGCTGGCCAATCAGGTGCGCCTGGTGTTGCACACTGGCGCTTACTGGCTGCTGCTGAAACTCCGTGGCGCCATCCCCAAGCCGCAGCCGCTGGCCAAGGCTGAATTCAAAACCCTGCAGATGCGCCTGATCAAAATCGCCGCACGGATCAGTGAAACCGCGACGCGGGTGCGCGTCGCCTTCGCGGCGGCTTGCCCGGAAGCCGAACTGTTCGGCGGCTTGGTGCGCAGTTTCCAACCCGCCGGACCGTGACCTGCGGGGC
>JBEKQQ010000297.1:0-2916 GCA_049519555.1 Acetobacteraceae bacterium | reverse complement strand
TTCCGTCGAACGAACCCCGTTGACCGCGGTCAGCCGGGTAATCAGATCGTCCAGTTGAAACAAATCATTGAACCAGATCGTCAACGACCCATCCCCGCGCGGCGACGCCGAGACTTTCACCCGATAGCCGATTTGCGCCGCCAGATCGCGTTCGACATGCGTGTTGTCGGGTCCCGGCGCGGCGGTTTTGCCCACCGTCTTCGCGGTTTGCAATCGGTGCACCAGCCGCTCGGTTTGCCGCACCGAGAGGCCCTTCTTCACCACCTCCGGCACAATCCGCGCCGGATCGGGCAAGGTCAGCATCGCCCTGGCATGGCCAAGCGACAGCGAACCCTTGCGCACCTCATCGCGCACCGACTCAGGCAAAGTCAGCAACCGCACGATATTGCCCACATGCGCACGCGACTTGCTGACCGCGGTGCCAAGCGCCTCGTGGGTCAGGCCGAAGTTCTGGATCAACCGCTGATAGCCCTCGGCCTCTTCGATCGGATTGAGGTTTTCCCGCTGCAGGTTCTCGATCAACGCGGCGGCGGCAGATTCCACATCGCTCAGTTCGCGGCAGATCACCGGAATTTCGTGCAGCCCGGAGATGCCGGCGGCCCGCCACCGCCGCTCGCCGGCGATGATCTGATAGCGCGCTGCAACCTCCGGATGCGGCCGCACCAGGATCGGCTGCAAGACGCCCTGGGTGCGAATGGATTCGGCGAGGTCCTGTAACATCTCCTCGTCGAAATTCATGCGCGGCTGGAACGGATTGGGATCGAGCAGATCGATCGGCAACCGCCTGATATCCTCGCTCGCAGACTCGGTGCCGGTTCGGGTCGGCGTTTCGCCGAACAAGGCGGCAAGGCCGCGGCCAAGCCTCGGCGGCGTTGCCTTGGCGTTCATCGCGCCGCCACTACAGCTTTGCGTTTTGCCGCACTGTCGCGCCGCACCAACTCCTCGGCCAGTTGCGCGTAGGCCAGCGCGCCTGCCGACTTCGGGTCGTATTGCATCACCGGCACGCCGTGGCTCGGTGCTTCCGACAGCCGAACATTACGAGGAATCACCGTTTCATACACCCACTCGCCAAAGAACCCCCGCGCATCGGCGGCAACCAAATCCGATAGGTTGTTCCGCTTATCATACATGGTCAGCACCACGCCGCACAGCGCCAGCGCCGGATTGAGCCGCCGCCGCACCATTTCGATGGTGCGGGTGAGACCGCTGATGCCCTCCAGCGCATAGAACTCGCACTGCAACGGCACCAGCACCGCATCCGCCGCCACCAGCGCATTCAACGTCAATAGCCCCAAACTGGGCGGGCAATCGATCAGAATGTAGCGGAACGGCGAGGCCTCCCGCCAGGTCGTCAGAGCGTCGCGCAACTGGTACTCGCGCCGCGGCTTGCCGGCGAGTTCGACCTCGGCGCCAACGAGGTCGGCGCCGGACGGGATCAGCCACAAATTGGCGTAAGGCGTGCGGTAGGTGTCGAGTGGCTCCGGCACGCCGCCGTCGACGAGTTGAAAACTGCCGGCGCCGCGATCCTGCACAGCGACGCCAAATCCGGTGGAGGCATTGCCCTGGGGATCGAGGTCGATCAGCAGCACCGGCACGTCCGCGGCGGCAAGCGCAGCCGTCAGGTTGACCGCCGTGGTGGTCTTGCCCACGCCCCCCTTCTGGTTGGCGATGGCCAGGATGCGCGGCTTATACACCGCGTGATCGGAGGCAGGGGTTTCGAGCACACACACTGTCCGGTACGGGGCCTGAGCGGTGGTTCCCGGGCCGCCAGCGGACGTTTCCGTTGGGATCGGTCACCGGGTCATCGCGGGAGGATTGTCATAACGGCGCCTGCCGTGGTCGCGCAAGGTTGGACGCCGGGGCCCCAAGATCGCGCCACGGCGGGTACGCAGGTTCAACTCATGGCCCATGGATCGATCAGTTCCACGCCGCAGTCCACAAAGTCCCTGGTGTTGCGGGTTACAATTGCCGCGACGCCATAGGCCCGGGCAGTCGCGGCGATCATTGCTTCCTCTATGGTAATCGGTTTGCCTACGGACTCGCGGGCATGACGAATTTCACCGTAGAGCGCCGCGCATGAGCGGTCGAAGCGCAAAACCTGGTCGCGAAATCCGATCTCGAAGAATGTGTCGATCCGAGCGATCAGTTCCTCGCGCCTGCGGCCGACCGGCATGCGCGCAATGCCGTAACGAATTTCCGCCTCGCAGACCGCTGCCGTAAACACCGTATCCGGTGCGATACTGTCAAGGTAAGCAGCAACGGCTGCGTCGGGCCCCACCTTCACCAGCTCCGAGATGACATTGGTATCGAGGAGGATCATGACCTTCAGGCAGGAGTATCGTCCGTACCGGAAAAGATTGGTGGGACGCTTTCAGGGGCTGCTCCGCGCGACGGAATGTCGAGGTCGACCCCGTATTCAGGACCGAACAGTCGCTTCGCAAGAGTAACCAGGCTTTCTCTGGCAGGCACCTCCTGGCGGGCGACAGCGGTCCGCAGCAGCTCGCGGGCTTCCTCCTCAAGCGACCTCCGATGCGCCGCTGCGCTGGCCTTGAGGCGCATGTGAAGTACGGCGTCGACATCTCTGATCAACAGGCTGGCCATGCGGCTTCCCGGAATTGTTTCGCTAGCAAACGCTAGCAAAGCCTGCCACACGACGCAACCGCCGCGTTCGCTGCCCAGTGACCCGGCCCTTTCTTGACCTTGCCGTCCGGCACATCGGAGCACGGTCAGCAAACGGGCGTTCGCGGCACACCCATAACAATTCTGTTGAGGACGCTATTGGGTTGACGGCGCACAACCGCCGCTCGCGCTGACGTTGCACCGTGCCCGGCACGTTCTGTAACGATCCAAAACGGCATCCGGGCGGGCAGTTTCCTGCCCGCCCGGTTGGAAAGCCGCCGGTCAGAAGGTCCGGCG
>JBEKQQ010000296.1:0-2934 GCA_049519555.1 Acetobacteraceae bacterium | reverse complement strand
GAGAATGGGACTGGGGACGACTCGGCCGAAAGGATCCGAAGGGTAATTGATGACAATGGCTGGACACCCTGGTGTGCGCTGACGGAAATCAGTCCGAATCTGGGATTTACCGGCGGCAACAATGCAATCCTAAGGTCGGCACTACAATCGGTGGACCCACCAGAATATTTCCTGCTCTTGAATGCCGACTGCGAAATCCGGTGCAACGCGGACGCCCATTCCAGCGCAAGGCGGACAGCAATCCGGTGATTGCGGACAGCAGGTGATGGCGGCGTAGGGCTCGCTCCCGTCGACAGTCGAATCAGCTGATCGGTTTCCCTGGCAACCAGGGAGTGACCGATGCCGGCGGAGCGAGTGTCGATGAGGAAGATACGCGAGGCGCTGCGTCTGACGCACGCGCTGGGGATGAGCCGGCGGCTTGTCGGCGAGGCGACGGGGATCGGCAAGACGGCGGTCGGCGAGTACGTGCGCCGGGCTGCGGTGGCGGGTCTCAGCTGGCCGATCCCTGACGAGATCGATGATGCCGAGCTGGAGCGGCGGTTGTTTCCGCCGGCAACTACGGCGTCGTGCACGACGCGCACCGAGCCGGACTGGCCTCACATTCATGCGGAGCTGAAGCGGCGCGGCGTGACGCTGGCTTTGCTCTGGCAGGAGTATCGCGCCGAGCACGCCCAGGGCTACGCCTACAGCTGGTTTTGCGAGCGGCACAGCGACTGGAGGAAGCGCATCTCGGCGACGATGCGCCAGACGCATCTTGCCGGCGAGAAGCTGTTCGTCGACTGGGCTGGCGACACCATGCCGGTTTTTAATCCGACGACTGGCGAAGAGCATCGCGCGCACATCTTCGTCGCGGCGCTCGGCGCATCGAACTACACCTACGCCGAGGCGCGCTGGACCGAGATGCTGCCGGACTGGATTGGCGCACATGTGAACGCGCTGGCCGCGATCGGCGGTGTGCCGAAGGCGTTTGTTCCCGACAATCTCAAGGCCGGGATCACCAAACCGTCGCGCTACGAGCCCGGCATCAACCGGACGTACCAGGACCTCGCCGACCACTACGGCTGCGTTGTGCTCCCCGCCCGTGTGATGAAGCCGCGCGATAAGGCGAAGGTCGAGGTCGCGGTCCAGATCGTCCAGCGCTTCGTGCTGGCGAAGCTGCGCCATCGCCGGTTCTTCTCGCTGGCCGAGTTGAACGTGGCGATCCGTGACTGCGTCATAGCCATCAACGCCAAGGTCATGCGCCGCATCGGCAAGAGCCGCAACGAGCTGCTGGAGACGCTCGACCGTCCGGCGCTCAATGCGTTGCCGAACGCGGCGTACTGCTATGCGGAATGGAAACGGGCCCGCGTTGCGCCCGATTATCACATCGAGGTCGCGGACCATTACTACTCGGTGCCGTCGAAGCTGATCCGCGAGACGGTCGAGGCGCGCATCACCAGCGCGACGGTCGAGATCTTCCACAAGGGCCAGCGTGTCGCGAGCCATGCGTTCTCGGCCGTGCGCAGCCGGTACACGACCATCACAGAGCACATGCCGAGCGCGCACCGCCGTTACGCCGAATGGACGCCGCAGCGCATGATGCGCGAGGCAGCCTCGATCGGCCCGGCGGCTATCGCCCTGGTCGAGGCGATCATGAAAGCCAAGCCCCATCCCGAGCAGGGCTTCCGATCGTGCCTGGGCATCATGCGCCTGGTGAGAATCTACGGGTCCGAGCGCGTCGAGGCCGCGAGCCGGCGCGGCAATGATATCGGCGCAACCACCTACGGCTCGATCAAGTCGATCCTGCAGAACGGTCTCGACAAAGCCTACGCCAACTCGAAAGCGCCGGACGGCCCGCCGATCCGGCACGCCAACATCCGTGGTCGTGGCTACTACCACTGACGCAACGGACACGGCGCAACCCCGCGGGCAAATGCAAACCGAAAAGGAGACACGATGCTCACGCATCCCACCCACGACCGCCTGGTCGCGCTCGGGCTCACCGGCATGGCCAAGGCGCTGGAGGAGCAACGCAAGCAGCCCGACATGGCCGCACTCGGCTTCGAGGAGCGGCTCGCGCTCATGGTCGACCGCGAGGCCATCGAGCGCGAGAACAAAAGGCTGGTCAGCCGATTGAAGTTCGCGAGCCTGCGCCAATCGGCCGTCGTCGAGGATGTCGACATGAAGGCCCAGCGCGGTCTCGATAAGGCGCTGTTCGCCAAGCTCGTCGCCGGCGATTGGATCGCACGGCACCAGAGTTTGTTGATCTGCGGGCCGACCGGCACCGGCAAAAGTTGGCTTGCCTGTGCGCTCGGCCACAAAGCGTGCCGCGACGATCGCTCCGTCCTCTATCATCGCGTGCCAAGGCTGTTCGATGCCCTGGCACTCGCTCGCGGCGATGGGCGCCATGCCAGGCTCCTCAAGAGCCTGGCGCGCGTCGAGCTGCTGATCCTGGACGATTGGGGCCTCGCCACGCTCACTCCCGAGCAGGGTCGCGACATCCTTGAGATTGTCGAGGATCGGCACGACCGCGGCTCGACGATCGTGACCAGCCAGCTACCAGTCGATCACTGGCACGAGGCGATCGCCAATCCGACCATCGCCGACGCCATCCTCGATCGGCTCGTGCACAACGCGCACCGGCTCACGCTCAAGGGCGAGAGCATGCGAAAAATGGCCGCCAAGCGTGCCGGACTTGACGTCAAGCAGGACACATGACCCCATGACGCCGTCGACGGGAGCCGCTGTCCGCCTTCACCGGAATGCTGTCCGCGTTCGACCGGATTCACTGTCCGCCTTCAAATGGAATGCCTGTCCGCCATCACCGGAATCCGCAACTATCATCGATAATTGTCTTCGGCTGTGACGCACCGTGTAGCGTCCCCGTTCCCATTGATTCGAAAGCATCGATCTGACTGAAGTCAATTACTTGAGCGCGCACATCCTCTGATACAA
>JBEKQQ010000295.1:0-3006 GCA_049519555.1 Acetobacteraceae bacterium | reverse complement strand
CGCGCTGCAGTTCAGCCCATCGCTCGCATGTTGCGTTTAAATCGCCGCAGTCTTCGGCGAGATGGGCGCGGGTCAGGGCGATGTCAAGATCGGCCGGATAATTCGCAGCCGTGCGCTCCAAAATCGCCTCGGCTTCCTCGTTTCGACCGAGCTTCGCCAAGGTTCGTGCGTGACACGCAGCGATAAATGGTTGCGTGTGGTGTTCCCTCAGGACCCGCCATCGCGCCTCTGATTGGACCCAGTCAAAGCGTTCGTCACTCACTCGCGCACGTTCTATCTGGGCTGCGAGATCCCCCGGACGAAAATGCAGAATTTTAAGATAGACCGCATCTGCTTCATCCAGCCGGCCGAGTGCGCGGAGGCAAATGCCCTCGTGAATCCAGGCCTCCGTGCTGTCCATGCCACCTTTCTGGGCGTCTCGCCAACGCCGGACCGCCTCCTCGTAATCGCCGCGACGTTCCGCTATCAGAGCCAGCCCCTTGCGCCAGCGGCGATCCAGGCGACTGCGTTGCATGCCTTCACGCATGAGAGCCTCCGCCTCGTCGTACCGCTTAAGACCAAGCAGGATCACCAACGAGTCTGGCGACTCAAAGATGAAATTGGGCATGCGTTCCCGCGCGTCTTCCCAACGCGACGCGGCCGATGCCAGTTGATCCCGTTCCAGTGCGAGTTTCGCCAAATGCAGCGGATTGAGTTCGTCCCCCATCAGACGCAACTCGTCATCACGCTGCCGCTCTTGCACCTCCCGCAGCACGGAACGCTGTTCGCGCCAATCCTGAAACCAGCGCCAGAGCATTGCAGCCTATCCTCGCAACGTTTTGCGCAGCAGCGGTAGCATCGTGGCAACAGGGTCGGCGAATTCGGCTTGCACCACGGTTGCGTTCTGATCGGTCGGCAGCCGCCCCAATCGATCCATCACCAGATGCAGGCGCGGATTGGCTGCGGCGAGATCGGTCGCCAGTACCTCGCCGGCGGCTTTCGCCATGGCATATTCGGTCATGTCCTCGGGCCGTTCGACCACCGCCACCGACGACGGGTAGAAAACATCGAGTTTCGCCTCGCTGTCGGGCGTCAGCAGTAAATTGGTCAGATTGAGGAAGGCCAATACGTAATATTGAAAGAATTCAGCGTGCACGCCGGTCACGAACACTGCCGGTTTCTGCCGGCGAATTTGTGGTGTTGCGAAGTAAAGCAATCCGGTGAACCGCGGCATCGCCGGCAGTTGCGGTGCCAGATCGCGGGTTACATCCATTGCGCAGACGCTGCAGGCGGCCTGGCCTCGAAACGCGTGGATATCCGCGGCCACCGCGGCGGCGTCTGCCGCGCCGCGCGAATAAGTCAGCACGACCTGGCCGCCGCCGGCTGCGACCAGCCGCGCCGACATGGCACCCAACCCACGCGAGCCACCGACGATCAGCACACGCTGGCCGGCGAATTCGTTCCCGGCAACGAGATCAACCAGCGCTGCCATCGACGGCAAGGTCAGCGGCGGCATGCGGACAAATGCCGAGACATTGGCGCGTAGGCCGTTGCCGCCGACGACCATGCGGACGACACGAAACCTCGGGTCGGCGACGCGGACGGAAAAACCGATCCCGCTGCGGTCCGGCACGCCATCCAGAAACTCAACCTGAAACGCCGTGAAAATCGAGTGCAATCCCGGGCAGGCCATCCCGACAAGCGTCGAAAGCAGTGCGAGCCCGACGATCCGTTCGCTGCCGATCACTCGCGTCAGGTCAGGAAACAGAGCAGCAAGTCCGCCGGCACCTGGCGCCGCCTCGAGCCAGCCTTTGGTGTCGCGCAGTTCCTCAGGCGTCTCCGCGGTGCAGGCCAGATCGGCCATGGGCAAACCGAGGAATTCGTCCTGCGCCGCGGCAGCGCCGCGTGAGCCCAGTTTCAGCAGCAGAGTGATGACGGTCACGCCGTCGGCGACCACTTCGGCGGTTACCGAGGTCTCGGTCCGCCGCGTGACCCGCACCACGGCCGGGCGATCGAGATAGATGAAACGGTTGAGCGCGACCGTGGCGCCGCTAAGACCACTCAGATCGCTCTCCTCGGCGAGCCGGTTTAGCGCCCACAGCACTGCGTGCACACCGTGCACCACCGGCGCGCCGGCCTCGGTACGGCGCGCTGCCAGTGCATCGATGTGCATCGGGTTGGTATCGCCGGACAGTTCGGCGAACCGGAGTTGGTCGGCCCAGTTGAAGCTATGTGCCGGGGAGGCGGCCATGCCAGTACCCACTATCGCTGCGCCAAAAGTCATGCGGTACCCTCTGTCGTTGCGAGCCGAAGGCGAAGCAATCTGTCCGCCGGAGAACACCTTTCGAAGGATCGTCTGCCCCGGTCACGCCGGGGCACCGCTGCGCTCCTCGCAGTGACGGCGGGGCCGCGTCGCGATTCATCGATCTCGGTATTAACGGCCCACCGCGCGCCACGCTGCCTTGCAGACCGCGGTCCAGGCGTCAAACGACAGATCGTGGGCATTTTCGTTGGGTGCGAAGCGGTCGATGTAACCGCGCAACAAGCCCGGCAACAACAGTTCCACCGTTCCCGGTGGATGCGTGGCGTCGGACGGCAGCATCCACAATAGCCAGTTGCGGCCAAGCTCGTTCAGCACGGCGTAGAGCGGCAACACCTCCTCCGGCCGCAGCGGCCGGGTTCGTTTGAGCACAAAGATCTTTTCGCCGTTGCCAATGTCTTCCAGCAATTTACGTCGGAGAAAGCTCAGGCGGGTGACCTGCTGCCGGTGCACCGTATCGAGATCGATCTGAGATTCGTATTGATAGGTGTGATAGGTCATGCCGTACAGCGATTCACTGACCACGATCTCTTTGTCGACGCCGAAGATGCTGATCTCCGTCGTGTCGGGATCGCCCAAACGGTCGAACCCGCAGCGCAGGCCGCGCAGCAGCTGGCGCAGCTCGATATAGGAAAACCGCAACAAGCCCAGCGGTTCGGCGCCCATCACGCGCTGCACCAGGCCAAACTCGCAATTGTCGCCAAGGC
>JBEKQQ010000294.1:0-3012 GCA_049519555.1 Acetobacteraceae bacterium | reverse complement strand
TGGTGCACCGCGAGTTGCGGCGGCGGAATATGACGCTGTCGCTGCTGTGGGAAGAATACCGTGGCGGGACGGGAGCCCATGCCCGGCGACAATTATCCTGAGCGGTCAGCGACAATTATCCTGAGCGGTTGGAGAGCCGGCGGCGGGAGGGCGTAGCCCGACCAGAGCCGGCTCTCCAACCGAAGCGTTTGCTTCACCTGTGGGTCTGATTGGCCTGGTGTCCTCCGATGATCGGAGGCACCGGTGCCAGGCAGGAACATCAACGACCAACAGGTGAGGACCTACATGAGATTGCGCACCGACCACCCCCAGATGACCGCCGCCGCCAAAGCCGGCCTGTCCGTCGCGTCCGCGCGGCGCATCGATCTTGATCCCCGGCCACCGAGCACAAAGAAGCAGTGGCGAACCTGGCGAACCCGGCCCGATCCGCTCGATGGCGTGTGGAACGAGGAGATCCTGCCGCTGCTGGTGGCAGCCCCCGGCCTTCGCCCCATCACTCTGTTCGATGAGATGGAACGGCGTCATCCCGATCGCATTGGGCCGTCGTTCCGGCGCACCCTGGAACGGCGGATCGCCGATTGGAAAGCCCTGCATGGCGCCGATCGCGACGTCATGTTTCCGCAAACCCAACAGCCGGGCCGCATGGGTCTGTCCGACTTCACCGACGCGAACGGCTTCGGCGTCATCGTCGGCGGCCAGAAGCTGGAACACCGGCTTTACCATTTCGCTCTGGCCTTTTCCGGCTTCGAACATGCCGAGGTCATCCTGGGCGGCGAGAGTTACGCGGCCCTGGCCAGCGGTCTGGAGAACGCCCTGCGCCTGCTGGGCGGGGTTCCCCTGGAGCATCGCAGCGACAGCCTTTCGGCGGCCTTCCGCAATCTGGCCAGGCCGGATGTCGAGGATCTGACCCGTCGCTTCGCGGCGCTGGTCGCTCATTACGGCATGGTGCCGACCCGTAACAACCGCGGCGTCGCGCACGAGAACGGCGCCATCGAGAGCCGTCACGGCCACGTCAAAACGCGCGTCGCGCAGGCGTTATTGCTGCGTGGATCGCCAATGTTCGACGATCTCGAGGCTTATCGCGCTTTCATTTCCGGCGTCATCGGTCAGCACAACCGCCGGCATGCCGCCATGATCGACGCCGAACGCGCTGTCCTCCGGCCATTGCCCGTGGCCCCGGCGATGACCTGGGAAGCGATGACCGTCCGCGTGACCAGCGCATCCGGCTTCATGTGCCATCACGTCTTTTATACCGTGCCGAGCCGGCTGGTCGGTCATCGCCTGCATCTGCGTATCCATGATGACCGCATCGAGGCTTATCTCGGCGGTTCCTTCGTTCTCACGCTGCCGCGAGGCCGCCGGGGCAAAGGCGCCGGCGCGGTTCATGTCGTCGATTACCACCACATCGTCGCCGCTTTGCGCGCCAAACCGGGTGCGCTGACCCATCTGGCTTATCGCGATGCTCTCTGGCCACGCACCGCTTACCGGCGCGCCTGGGAGGCGCTTATCGTGGCTGGTTCCGCGCGCGACGCCGCACGGACCATGGTCGGTTTGCTCGCGCTCGCGCATGAGCGCGGCGTGGAGGCCGATCTCGCCACCGCGATCGATGCCGGGCTCGATGCCGGCGAACTGCCCGATCTCGCCACGATGCTGCGCCGGTTCACGCCCGTGGCGGCGGCCGCGCCAGAGGTCCTGGTGATCCTGCCGCCGTTGGCCACCTTTGACCGGTTGATCGCCCTGGCCGCCAGCGAGGTGATGTCATGAGCGGCACACCGACCATCGACACCGCCCGGCTGCCGATGCTGCTCACCCAACTCCGTCTGCCCACGGTCGCCCGGCTCTGGCGAGCGTTGACCGACACCGCCGACCGCGAGAGCTGGCCCGCGGCGAAAACCCTCGCGGCGTTGATGGAGCACGAGATCGCCGAGCGGGCGCGGCGGCGGACCGCCCGGCATTTGCTGGAGGCCAGACTGCCCGCGGGCAAGACACTCGATTGTTTCGACTTCACGGCCGTTACCTCGATCAGCAAAGCCCGCGTCACCGCTTTGGCCGAAGGCGACAGCTGGCTCGATCAGGGCACGAACATTCTGCTGTTCGGGCCGCCGGGCGTTGGCAAATCGCATCTCGCCGCCGCGCTCGGCCATGCCATGGTCGATGCCGGCTATCGCGTGCTGTTCACCCGCACAACCGATCTCGTCCAGCAACTGCAAACAGCACGCCAGGAACTCAAACTGGCGGCGGCCATCGAGAAACTCGACAAATACCACCTGCTCGTCCTCGACGATCTGTCCTACGTCCAGAAGAGCCAGGCGGAAACCAGCGTGATTTTCGAACTGATCAGCGCCCGTTACGAGCGGCGGTCCTTGCTGATCACCGCCAATCAGCCGTTTGGCGCCTGGGACGCAATCTTCCCGGACCCCGCCATGACGGTCGCGGCGATCGACCGCCTTGTGCATCACTCAATCATTCTGGAGATGAATGCCGACAGCTACCGGCGCAAATCCGCCGAAACGAAACTTCGGCGGAAAGCCACCGGACCCGCCGTGAAAACCGCGCCATCCGAGCCATCTTCCACGGCCGGGGTTTCGTAACGTCACGCTTCGGAGTGGAAATCATGCCCCGTAAATCGATCGGTGAAACAGCCATGACCGACGCGGAACGCCAAGCCCGCTATCGCGCCGCACGCGCGGCTGGCGCGCCGGTAATCCGCACCCATCGCCCGGCGGATCATCGCGGCCGGGCCCGGCGCTGGGACGACCACGTCGCCGGCCTCGTGGAAGCACAGATTGAGTTCATGGCCTGGCTGGAAAGCCTGCCGGACAACCTTCAGGACAGCGCGACCGCGGAGGCGTTGCGCGCGATCTGCGATCTGGATCTCGGCGAACTGCAGGCGATCGTCCCGCCGCGCGGGTTCGGCCGCGACTGACCCGCGCTCTGGCATCGACACTCGTGGCGCTGGTTTTGCCTTGACGATCGGCCGAAATCAGCCAATGGAACGACAACCACAGGCGC
>JBEKQQ010000293.1:0-4610 GCA_049519555.1 Acetobacteraceae bacterium | reverse complement strand
CGATCATCGCCGGGATCGTAAACATGGAGTCTGGGTTCGAGGCCTGCTGAAGGTGACGATCCGAGGCGGCGTCATGCTCGCCCCCGAGTTGAGAGGCGTGCACTTTCGCAACGAGTCTAGTATTCTCAACGATCTGCGTTCGGCGAGGTGTCGCCCGTGGCGGGTGCGGTGGTCGCACGAGTCGTCCACCAAGGGAATGCGGCCGCTATGTGGCCGAATGCCACAGGGCCAGGCGCGCGGTCTCAAACTGGCGGTGTGTCGGCCGAGTCCGACCACGCCATGCCCATCCCGCTAGCTATGTACTAGCTTGGCAATTTTTGCGGATCGCCGCCAAACCATAAACCTTTGATTTGTTTGGCGGACCCGACACGATTCGAACGTGCGACCTCTGCCTTCGGAGGGCAGCGCTCTATCCAACTGAGCTACGGGTCCAACGTCCGCCTGATACCGCAAACCGCGCCGCGGTAAAAGCCCTGACCGCCGTCTCAAAACTGCCGCAGCAGCCGGCTGATATAATCCAACTCCTCTTGCGGCCGCTGCCGCTCCGCATCGCGCCGCCGCAGCTCTTCCTGGATCGCCTGCGAGCGCTTGCGTTCGGCCTCCTCCGGCACGTGCACATCGCCACTGTCCACGCCGCCGCCTTGGTTCATTCGCCCCAACGGGTCCCGCCCATGTGAATCCGCCCGGCTCGGCGCGCCGGGGAACGGCTGGTCGCCGGAACCTTCGCCGCGGCTATCCGGCATCATCATCCCCATCGAGCCCTCGGCGCCAAATCCCTCGCCTTCACCCGGTTCGCCTTGCTGGCGCCCGCGGCCGAACTGCTTTTCCAGCGTTCGGCCCATTTCCCGCGCGCCCTTCTGCAACGCTGCGATCGCACGCTGCTCGGCAGCGGATGCGCCCTGGTCATCCCCTGTCCCAAGATCCTGACCCGACTCCCGCATCGCCTGATCGGCCTCGGTCAACGCCTGCGGCACCTGACCCGTGAGGTCACCAAATTGCTGCATCATTTCACCCAGCGCGCTGCGCAGAGCCTGCTGCACACGCTGGTCCACAGGACGTTGCGAGGCGGAATTGTTGCCTTGCTGATCGGGCTGAATGGGCTGTGGTGCGTTGGCCTGCTCGTTCCGGCTTTCCGTGTGATCGAGCAGGCCGCCCTCGCGTCCCACCATGTCCTGAACGGCGCCCATCTGCTGGTGGCCTTTCTGACGCTGCTGACTGTTCCCCTGCCCCTTGTCGAGTTGCGCCTGCCGCAACCGGTCGAGCAGACGTTCCAGTTCCGCCATCTTCTGCCGCGCATCGTCCATGCGGCCTTCGCGCAGTGCCTGACGCGCTTGCTCGGCGAGGCGGTCCAGGTCCTTGTCCGACAGATGCTCGGTCTCGGGATCGAACGGAAGCGCCTCATGATTGCGCTCGGCTTGTTCCAACATGGCCTGCATGTGGCGGTCGATCGCTTCTTGCAATTCCTTCAGTCGCTGCTCCAGCGCCTGGCGGTTGGCGTCGGTCGGCTCCTGGGTCATCTTTTCCATGGCGTCGCGCACGGCCTGCCGGGCAGCCTCCAGTTCGCGCGCCGACTCGTCGGCCTGACCTTCTTCCATGCCTGACCTTCTTCCATATGCAGCGCGAGGTCCCACATCCGGTCCTGCGCCTCGGGGACCATCGCCGGGGTATCGTTTCGGACCATCAGGTAATAGATCGCGCTCAAATTCAGGAAGGCGCCGAAATCGGTCCCGAACAGCTCCGGCTTTTGCATCAGGCCGTCCAGCGTCGTCAGGGCCTCGTCGCGATCCTCAGGATGCAGGCTCAGACCCTTGCGGATCTCGATCAGCGCTTTGGCGACCTCGTTGTGGAACGTCCGTTCCGGCAAGTCGAACGTTGCCGCCTCACTCGCTCCCGTTTGTCCCGACCCATCCTGGGCAATCAGTCGGCCCGTGACATTCAGGCCAGCCCAGGGATGCGCGATGAGATCGTGCGGGTGAATGCCATGGGCGGATTTCGGGGCGCCGTCAGGTAGCGGAATGGCAATTGCCAGTGGCGGCGCATCGGGCCGCGCGGTCAGGTGCAATTCGGCCTGCAGGTGCGTGACGCCATAGTCGTCGGTGGCAGACCAGGGGAGCCGCACGGTCCCGCCGGATTCCGAGGGTCCGGGCGGCTCGGTCCACCATGCTACCGGCGCATGATCGGGAATGACCGAAATATCCCACGCCGCCAGAGGCTGGCCGCCCCGCGCAACCTCGACCCTGACATTGTCCCCCAAGGTCCGCTCAATCTGGAAACTGGACTGGTCCAGCGCGGTGAACGGGCTCCGGGCTCCGTCAAGCAGCAGATCCGGCACCGAGGTCCCCCGACCCGGATCGCCGCCGGTGACATCGACTGTGAGGCGTGCACCGACGGGTACCGCGACCGCCTGGTGGTCCTGCTTCAAAAATATCGGCGCCAGCCCAGTGTAGGCGAGCGGCGTAACCCAGGCCTGAATCTGCATTTCACGCGGTGCGGTGACCGGCGGTAAACCTGGCTCGAACGCCGCCGCCAGTCGGGCCGGGGCGTCACGGCCGGCAATCAGCAGGCTGACGACAAGGCCAAGCAATACCGCATGCCGCAGTGCCCGGTGGTCAAGTGCGGCGAGGCCCGGGTGCGGCCAGCCCAGACGCAGGCGTCGTACCCGGGCAAGGCCGCGTGCGACATGCGCCCGCCATAGCGCAAGGCTGGTGGGATCGGTCGTGGCAGGCCGGTCGGTCAGCGCCGCCAATGGCCGGTGTGTGAGGCCGGAATCCTGCTCCAGCCGCCGGTCGGCGGCGGTGGCATCGGGCGGCGTGAGCCCGGAGAGGCCGCGCCAAAGCAGCACCAACATCGCCAGCCCGGTCCCGATGAGCACTCCGGCATGGGCCCACCAAGGCAACATCGGCAACAGATCGAGCAGTGCGACGCACAAAAATACGCCCGCGATCCGCACGGCGGGCAGCAATGCCGGTAGCAACCGCTCGAACCAAAGCACGGCGCGTGCCAGTAGCCGGCGCCAACCGAGGCCCGGTGGCGGGCTGATGGTGGGCTTGTTCATGGCGAAGCCTCGACGAACAATTGCAACAGCATTTTCAGGGACGCCCAGGTGACGCGGGCAAGCAAGACGCGGGCAAGCAAATGGAACCGGCGCGATGCCGGCGCCTCCCGGACCGCGTTGGACGCGGGTCCTGTCATGGCGGAATGACTTCGCCAGCCCAGAGCGCTTCGAGCGTCTGACGAGGGCGGATAACAGTCAAAGCGGCGCCGTCCACCAGCACCTCCGCCGCGCGGGGGCGGGCATTGTACGGGGAGCTCATGACCGCACCATAGGCACCAGCATCGAGGATCGCGACGACCGCGCCTGCGTTCAGGGACGGCAGCAGCCGCTCGCGGGCGAAGGTGTCGCCAGTCTCGCACACCGGGCCGACGATGTCACAATGCGAAACGGGTGCGACGGCAGCAGCAGCGGCGATCGGGACGATGCCGTGCCAGGCGTCATACATCGCCGGCCGCACCAGGTCGTTCATCGCTGCATCCAGCACGACAAAGCGGTTTCCGCCCGATTGTTTCTGTAGAATAACCGACGCGAGCAGGATGCCGGCCGGACCGACCAGCCAGCGGCCCGGCTCCAGCGCCACGCGGACATCGAGGTTATGGAACGCCGCCTTGATCGCACCGGCCAACGCGTCGGGACCAGGCCCGGGGTCGTTGCGGTAGGGAATGCCGAGGCCACCGCCGCAATCGACGACTCGCACGCTATGGCCCTGGTCGCGCAATGCGCGGACCAGTTCGGCGATCCGGGCGAAGGCAGCGCGATATGGCGCCAGCTCCATGATCTGGCTGCCGATATGGGTCGCAAGGCCGATCGGCTCGATCGACGGCAGCGCGGCGGCTTCGGCATAGAGCGTCACAGCGTCAGACCACGGGATGCCGAATTTATCGCCGGCCCGACCGGTGGAGATTTTGTCATGGGTTCCGGCATCGACATCCGGATTGATCCGCAGCGTGACCCGTGCGGTCCGGCCCATCGATACGGCGATGGCGGACAGGGTGTGCAGTTCCTCGGCACTTTCAACGTTGATCTGGCCGATGTCCTCTGCCAGCGCGAGGCGAAGTTCCGGCTCGGTCTTCCCGACGCCGGAATAGACGATCTGGCTGGCAGAAATGCCCGCAGCACGGGCCCGGCGGAGTTCACCGCCACTGACCACATCGGCTCCGGCGCCCTCGCGGCCAAGCAATGCCAGAATGGCGAGGTGGTCGTTGGCCTTCACCGCATAGTGGATTTGTGCATCAAGGCCGGCGGTGCGCAACGCCTGGGCCAGCGCGCGATATCGGGCGCGTAGGGCACCGGCGGAATACACCCAGGTGGGTGTGCCTACGGCATCGACGACGTGGTTAAGCGGTACGTCCTCCATCAACAGCCCGTCCATGGCGTGCAGGCGCAAATGCGGACGCCTCGCAATCAACTCGGCGATGCTGGGGTCGGGGGTGGTGGGTTCGGACGCGGCGGCCATCCTGGCAGCCTAACACCCGGCAAGCAGCGACGTCATGGGGGATCTGGGCTGGTCGGAGTGAGAGGATTCGAACCTCCGGCCCCTGCGTCCCGAACACAG
>JBEKQQ010000292.1:0-3096 GCA_049519555.1 Acetobacteraceae bacterium | reverse complement strand
GCCTATTATAGCTGGCTCTCGGAGAGCGTCCGAGTCCGGCATAGCGCGCGAACGGGGATCATAAGGGGGGTGAGCTGAAAGGGCAAACGGTGGGGGCAGCGGTTACGGGCCTGCTTTGCTAGCGCGGGCCCGCATCCGGGCCTTCGCACGCCGCCGACGCTTGGCCTCGAAGACCATCTCCCGATCTTCGGCGCGATCCTGACGCACGGACTGAGGATGCGCCAAGGCCCAACGGTCTGGCAGAAGTTCGGCCAGGTACGGCGAACCGGGTCCGAGGTCCACAGGATGGTTCTGCTGGGCATCGGCCAATCTGCGCAACACATCCTCCAAGTAGTCGTCGATCATCAGATGATGCCGATGCGCACTGCTGACGACGCTGTACAACTGCAAGCGCCCCGCTGCTGCTTTGGGATGCCCTAGAAACTGCCAATTGTTGCGACCCACCGTCAAGGGCCGAATGATCTGTTCCGATTGGGCATTGTCGATCGGAATTCTCGGGTCGCCGAGGTACACTGTCAGTGCCGACCACTGGTTCCGCAGATAACCCAGCGCTTCGCCGATCCTGCTGCGGGGCAGCGCTCGCGTCGCCGTATCGCCGTCCAACCAGCGTCGCATGCGGTTCCAGATCGGCATTGCCTCACGCTCGCGCAACTGGTGGCGTGCGGCGGCGTCCAACGTCTTGCCCCGCTCTTCGACATCATACAACTGCCGGTAGAACGAAATCGCCTGCGACGCTAGGACCGGATGGTTCGATTCGGCCTGGATGAACTCGCGGCGGGCATGCATATTGCAACTGGCGTGAACGATCCGTCCTTGGGAACGCTGCTGCAAGCGCGCATTGGCGCCACAGGCGTCGCCCACGAAGATCCCGCGATACGTGGCCAAGTGCCCGTCGATCACCGCGTTCTGATGCGTGAGCGACCAATGGAACACGTTGTAGGGGGCCAGGCCGTCCAGGCCCGTGTATAACCATGCATAGCTGGTGGCCGATCCGGGGAGGCCGCTGTGGGGCGGCGGCAACCCTTGGTCCAACGCCTGACGAAAGCGGCTTCGCGTGCTGAGCTTCGCCAGATCCTCCTCGTCCAATCCGTCACGCAACAGCACGCACAGCGTCGTGTCGTCGCCCAGCAGGATCGGCTGTGCCAGCAGCAACTGCCACATCTGCTGGTACAAAGGGCCAATCGTGTCCACGGCGTAATTCAAGAGATCATTCACCGTGGAGCGGCTGGGAAACCAACCGCACTGGGCGAACCAATCCTGCTGCCGATAGGTCGGCACATGAAAGGCAAACTTCAGCCCCGCCATCGCCGCCACCACGCTGAAGTCGTATTTGCAGCCCTCCACGATCGACAGCGGCGGCGGTATGCTCTGCACGCCTTTCTCCGGCTGGCCGGCCACCACATACTGAGGCCGCTTGATGACTTCCACGTACATGTGCGGCTTCTCGAACCGCAACCGTTCGCTGGTCTTCACGCCGATAGGCTTCAGGCCCTGCTTCTGGTCTTCGGGAAGGTCGAGAACTCGTTCCCGACGTTCGATGGTTGGCGGAAACTCCTCGCGGCCTTGCGCCTGCTCCCGGCGGGCCTTGCGCCGCGCCTCCAGACGCTTTAGCAGTTCCCGATCGCGCGCCTCGTCCACCTGATCCTGGGCGGTGATAATCTCCTGCTCTTCTGCGCTAGGCGGCGGGTCGGGCGGGTCGCCGAAATTCAGGTGTTGCTGATCGGGAGACTCGCTGCGGCGCTCGCTTCGCCGTCCCCAGAGCATGTCCACCAGCCGGTTGTTGGCGGCTTCCAGTTCCGCCACCCGCTGGCGAAGCGTGTTCCGCTCGTCGGTGATAATTCGCGTGGCGTCGACCAAAGCCTCGTAATCGCGGCGAAGAGCCCCGAACTCCGTTAGAACGCGGTCCAGGGATGCACGCAACGACGCCAGTTCACTTCCCTGAGCTTGTTGCTGGGCGTGCAACGACTGATTCTCGCTGCGGAGCACTTCCTTCTCGGCACGCACCGATGCCAGTTCGCGGCTGAGCGTTTCGTTGCGCTCTTCGCTCGCTCGCAGTTGTTCCAGCAGCGTGTCATCCATGATGCATCCATCATCGCCGCCTTGCGGAAAACGTCAAGAGCAAAAGGCTCCAGAACCGACGCGATTTTTGCGTCGGTGCCGGAGCCTATGCGTCAGCGCCTTGGGAAAAAGCCAAGTGCCTTATCCGGCGGCTGCCTGGTAACGCTTGCGACGCTTGGCCGTGTTGAGGTCGACGCCGCCGAGCATCATGGCGAGCGTCACGGAATCGACTTCGATCGTCAGGGAAGCGGCGTCCCTGTTACCAGGTAGCTGGAAACGCCCGCGTTCAAGGCGTTTTGCCCAAACCACTAAACCGTCCCGATCCCAGAAAAGGATCTTGCAGCGGTTGCTCGATCGATTGAGGAACACGAAGTAGTCACCGCGGAGCACGTCCATGCCGAACGAATGCGTGACGATCGCCGAGAGGCCATCGAAGTGCTTGCGCATGTCCGTGGGGAGAGCATGCACGAAGATGCGGATCGCCGGAGAGATGCTAAGCATGGCGACCCTCTCCCCGCGGCAACTCCGCAGGATCTCCGCGAAGCAAACGCAACACGGCAAGCAGCGCCGCGAGATTTTGCTGAGGGAGGCGAACGACGGTGCCATCCGCCAACGCCAACTCGATCCAGGGACTGGACGGTACCGTCGTAACCGGCAGTTGCAGGAAGTCTGGCGTGACCATCTTCCGCAGGGTGCCCGGCTTCGCACGGTACCCGGTCGCCATCCCGGACTTGACCAGCGCGCGGCGGAGTGGTCGCCGTGGCGTAACGAAAGCCCGTGACTTTCGGACGCGGTGCTCCGTGGCAGTTTCACTCGGTCGATGCTGAGCTGATGTCGTCTGCCGAAACTTTCGCCTCCAGGCGTGAAACCTGTACGACGAGACATGCTCCCTGCGGCAGAACTCGGCGATGGACAGGCCGCTGGCACGCTGCCTATCCACCCGCTGCCGCCACTGGTCCCAAAGATGCTGATTCGTTGGTCGAGCCATGACTGGGTAGCCTCCTGATGCGGGTGGGGAGAAAACAGAACCACCCATCA
>JBEKQQ010000291.1:0-3106 GCA_049519555.1 Acetobacteraceae bacterium | reverse complement strand
CCGACATTCGACGGTATACGAGCGGACATTCCGTTCTTGACCGGGGGCTACTACTGATAGTCGGCGCCGAGGCTGGAAAGCCCCTAGCAACCTCCAAGTTAAATGCTCGTGCGCAAACACTCGGTCGAATCCGGTAGACCTCGCCGTGGTGCTGCCGGCGGACCAGCACAGACTTCAGGCTGGCTGGAATCTGCCTTCAACGCTGAAGAATCCCATCAGGTTGGGTGTCGCCAATTTTCCGCGGTCACAGGGCAATTAGCGTGCCGTTCGCCTTCACGAATTCTCTGATGACGCTGTCGTATGAGTCCGCCACGTACAGGTTACCGCCCATATCCATCGCGACGCCGGCTGGTAGGTCGAAATCCGAGCTCATTGTGATGATCGCGCCCGTGCCGACCAAGATCTCCTTGACCGTATTGTTGTAGTAGTCGCCCACGTAGACGTTGCCGCTCGCGTCCACCGCGACGCCCACGGGGCCGTTGAATCCGGAGGCCAGTGTCGTTACGGCGCCGTTGCCGGCCGCAATCTCCTTAACCGCGTTGTTGCCGGTGTCGGCCACATACACGTTGCCGCTCGCGTCCACCGCGACACCCTCCGGGCCACTGAAGCCCGAGCCGAGTGTCGTGATTACTCCGGTGCCGGCCGCAATCTTCTTGATGGCGCTGTTGCCCGCATCGGCTACGTAAAGGTTGCCACTCGCGTCCACGGCGACGCCCCACGGACTCGAGAATCCAGAGCCGATAGTGCTCATGGTGCCGGTTCCGGTCGCGATCTCGGTAATCGTGTTTGTACCGATGTCCGCCACATACACGTTGCCGAGAGTGTCAACCGCGACGCCGACTGGGACCATGAACCCGGAGCCCAGCGTCGTGTACACGCCGGTGCCGGCCGCGATCTGCACGACGTCCGGTTGACCGGGGTCGGCCACGTAGATATTGGCGAACGCGTCTACCGCGACGCCGAAGGGAATTTGCAGGCCCGGCTGCAGCACGCAGTTAATGCCCACCGAGCTGACCGGGTTCGCAGGCATCGCGCCGGTGGCGCGCGTTACTGTGCACCCCAGCCCGCTGGGATGGAAGCTCACCGCCACGTCATACGCGGCTCCGTACGGCACCGCGGTGTTCATCGTGAACACAGTCGCATTTGCCAGAATCGTGGTCGCGTCTGCAGCCTCATTGGTCAGCACGAGGCCGCTCGCGGAGCCGAGCCCGGTGATCGTGCCGCCGAGAGTGAAGCTCTGGTCCGAACAGTTCACGACAATCGTGCTGACGTTCTGCGCCGGCATCGTGGTCGATGGATCGTTTGCCGTGCACGTGAGCCCGGCAGGCTGCGTATTCACAGCCAGCGAATAAGCACTACCATAGGGCACGGTCAAAGGCATTGTGAAGGCGCTGGCATTGGTACTAAACGTAAAAGTGTCGCCATTGCCCGAGTTATTGAGAACGAGCCCCTGATCGCTCAAAGTTCCTGGCGCGACCCCACTGGGCGAATTGATGCTGACCGTTCCGCTCAGCAGGAATGACTGGTCCGAACAGCTCACCGCTACCGACACGTTCATGGCGGGCATGGTACCTGTCGGGTGGTTGACAGCGCAGGACAATCCGACCGGCTGCGTGGCGACTGTCAGCGCGTATGCGTCCCCGTAGGGGATGCCTGTGGGCAAGGCAAACGAGGCGGCGTTGCTATTGAACGAAAAGCTATCACTGTTGGCGGTGTTCTTCAGTACCATCCCTTGAACGCTCAGAGTACCCGCCGACACGCCGACGGGCGTCGAAATGCTCACAGTGCCGCCGATGGTATAGGGCTGGTCGGTACAGGTGATCGTCACGTTGGTCACATCGGCGGCCGGCATCGTGCTGGGCGTCGAGGGAGCCGCCAGGCAACTCATGCCCGTAGGCTGGGTCTTTATCGTCACCTGATAGCTGCTCGTATAGGCCACCGGTGCTGGCATCGTAAAAGCGGTAGCGCCGGTCGGCACACTCAAGGTATCACTCCCGTTCGCCAGCACCAGGCCCGTGATTCTCGCGCTACTCGAACCCGGCGCTAAGTCGATCGTGCCGCCGATCGAATAGGCCAAATCCGAGCACGTGACGACTACGTTGGCGACATCGGCTGCGAGCGTCCCACTGCCGCCGGATACGGAACACGTCAACCCTTGCGGCGAGCTTTCGACCATCACCGCATAGGAACTGCCCGATGCGAATGATCCGAAGGCAAAACTGGTGCCCGAGGCTGAGATCTGCGCTGCGGTGGGGTCATTGCCATTGATGAGGACCAACCCAGTCGCACCATCTAGGCCGCTGATCGTACCGCCTAAGGAAAACTCTGGCGTGAAACCTCCACCGCCATTGCCTGAACAGGCGACCAGGGCACTGAAGACCATCAATGCGTAAGCTTTAGCGCAAAGGTGCTTTTGCCGGCGAAAGCGTAATCTGCTTTCCATATTTCGCAATAATCTCGCCGGTTATCTGTGGATATCGGCATAACTCGCCGGTTATCTGTGGATATCGGCAAAACGCGCGAGTTCTACAAGCGGGCAGGTGAGGGGCAGATCACAAAACCGCGCTGTGCACCGGACCACTGAGGTAAGCCCTCAATTCGAGCAGGTGTCCACCCGGAGTTTTGGCTATTAATGGCCAACCCCTCGAAAAGGTAAAAGTAGGGGAAGGAGCTGTCCTGGCAGGCATTCGATCTGACGGGCAGCGTCAGTTTTGGTCGAATGCTGCGCCGCAGGGACTTTTTCTACGTTGATGACGAACTACGGCCGGTGGCCAACGGCGGCTTTCGCGCATCAGAGCCGGGATCGCTCGAACCGGCTCTTACACGGACTCACCCGGCCGAATTTGGGTGCGCCACGCTGCGTCTACCTCTGCACTTGCTATAACATATACCAGATTATCCATCGATCGGTCGCTTCGGCGACGTAGCCAGAAGGACTGGACGAGCTGGGAGCGGATCTCGCGGCTGGTAGCGACCTATCTTCCCCCGGTCCGCATCCTCCACCCCTGGCCGAACGTCCGCTTTGCCGTCAAACACCCTAGGTGGGAGCCCGGTGCGCGAATCGCGCCCGCCGGGATCTGTGCGGGGGGCGCTCAGCAATGAGCGT
>JBEKQQ010000290.1:0-3110 GCA_049519555.1 Acetobacteraceae bacterium | reverse complement strand
CATCTGGGCCAGCGGTCATGATGCCGCGTCAACAGGCCGGACACATGATCGCAGTCGACCCGCCCGTCAGAATCCTCATCGAAACTCTTGAATTCAAGGGGCCGTCCACACAGGACTCTTAGGCGATGAGGTGTCGGTTCGGTAGATCGCCAGGCGATCCACATCTCCATTGCGGCGTGCAATTCCGAAAACTGGCGGCAAAACGGAAATACCGGACGAGTCTGACCCGTCAGAAATGGTCTACCAACATCGTTCGGGCGTGTGGCCACTTCGCGGCGTGGGAACGGCCGGCGATCTTCGCCGAAGAAATGCGGCCGGGGTTAAAATCGTTGCGTCAGCCACACGGCCGATGATTTCATTTGCGTATGGAAATCACCATGATCAACCCGAAACGTCTCATGGATCTGGCCTCTGTCGCGCAAGCAATGTGCGAGGAGTAATGATGATGTCGCCATCGCATTGCTTGAAAAGCCCAACCATCGGCACCGTTACCTGGTCGGCGCCGCGGCCACGACAATCGCCTCCGCGTGGTCCGGAGGAAATGTCACCGCCAACTTCTGCTCAAATCCTACAATCGCGCCAGTGCGCCGATCGCTAAAGATCGGACCCGAACCGGCCCCCGCAGCTCGATGCCGCTCCGAGACCGGCGAGTCGCCGAGCTCGTGGAGCTACGCGCAGTCAAACACCGGTGGAGAAAGAAAATGAGCAATTTCAGCGATTACGAGTACAGGAAACAACCCGGGTTCGATATGAACACCTTCGAGGGCGCGAACCAGGCCATCCCGATGAAGACCCTGGTGATCTACTGCTTTGACCCCCGTGCGGCCGAAATCCCGCAGGCGGTCGCAAGGTATTTTGGGAACGAGGTCTATCCGGGGGAGAACATTCTCGACGAATCTGGCCATCGGGTTGGCCACACACGGACACTATTTACCGAGACCAACGCGGGAGGACGCGCCGCCTTCGCTCTGGAGTCCGTGGCGGCCATGGACTATATATTCAGCGTCCAGAATGTCGTTGTGGTTCACCACTCGTTCTGCGGCACGACGACTCTGACGCCCGAGTTGCTCATCGAGCAGTTCCATGATCATCATCGCGCTGATATCTCGACGATGTTTGATCACGATAGCCTTGCCATCATGGATTTCGAGAAGTCGATCAAGTATGATATCGAGTTGCTTCGTTCGAGCCCGGCAGTGCCGAAGCACATCAAGCTCTACGGCTTCTTCTACGAAATCAGTTCCGACAGGTTGACCGAGGTGGTGCGGGACATTCCTGCATAGATCGAATGCAACGGTGCGAAGGTACGTTGCGCCGCCGCGCCGGTGCGATCTTGCGCGCCCGTGTATCATACCTGGTTGCGGGCGCGCCCGAAGCGGACCGGCCAGAATCCACCCGACTCAGCCGTTTGCCGTCGCGCCCACGAACCACCGCTTTGGAGGTACTGTGCCGCTCATCTGAGCGACCGTCTTGGGCGCAAAGGCGTCGCTACCTGCAGCGTTGAACCTCCGGTTCCGCGATCACCCGATCTGTGCCGCGAAGCGTGCAACCCTGCCCCACCATTACGTCCAGCAATCTGACAAACACGCAGTCGCCGGATGGCGAAATTCAATTTCGCTGAGATTCGCCCGGCCCGGTCAGCGCAAGATCCAGCACATGCACCATCGCCGCGATGCCGACCACCGGGATCAGCAAATTCAGCAGCGGAAAATACGCTGCTGCGGCCATGGCGGCGCCCTGCACGAGGGCGATCGGTCGGACGGAACGATACAGCGCCTCGGTATCCGAACGGTTCAGCCGGCGCATTGCCACGGCGACGAACAGGCCTCGCCCCATGGCCCAGGAGGCGACGGCCCAACCGATGGGGAGGCCGATGCCGGGGAGGAACAGAGTCAGCAACAATGCCAGCAGGTTCAGCCCGAGCACTCGCAAGCCGACGCCCAGACTGGCACCGAGCTGATCCAGCAGCGGCGCCGGTTGGGCTGGCGGGAGCGATGGGTAGTAGACCTGCTCCACCACACGCGCGATCCGCTCGAAATACAGCGTGCCGATGATGGCGGCGACCGGCAGGAACAGCCACATCGCCAGCACCGCGGCAGCGATCGAGCCAAGCGCGTCGAGCGCCCATGCCACGATGCCGCCGGCAGTGACGAAATGATGCACGGCGCCGATCGTGCCCGTCAGGATGATGACGAAAAACAACGCCGAGAACAGCACGCTGCGCCAGACCACGCCGAGCAACGCCGGATCGGTCAGTTGCGACAGCGCCCGGGACAACGGCAGCAACAGAGATGTCATGCGTGACCGTGTAACACGCTCGTGGCTGTCGCCCAGAGCCGGATGGTGCTAACCGGGTCGCGGCACGCGAGGGAGACGTCCGATGAAGCTCGCCAAATTCGAAAGCCTGCATTGCGACGCCGGTTGGCGCACGTTTTCGTTCCTGAAGGTCACCACGGATGACGGGCTGGTCGGCTGGTCCGAGTATACCGAGGCTGACGGCAGCCGCGGGTTGTCCTCCGTCATTCAGGGGATGGCCGAGGGGTTGATCGGGCTCGATCCGCGGCCAGTGCAGTCGATCGACTCGCTGCTGTATGTGCGCCAGGTGCAGGCGCCGAATGGGGTCAACCAGCGAGCGATCGCGGCCATCGAGAACGCCCTTCTCGACATCAAAGGCAAAGCACTGGGCGTGCCGGTCTACGAGTTGTTCGGTGGCCCGGTGCGGACGCGGATCCCGGTGTATTGGTCGCATTGCGGCACGTACCGGGTGCGTAACCACGAGCTGGTCGGTGTGCCGCCGTTGCAGAATTATGACGATGTCGCCGCTCTGGGCCGTGAGGTCAGGGAACGCGGCTTCAAAGCGCTGAAGACCAATATCCTGCCGTATGAAAACGGCAAGCTGGTCAGTTTCGGGCCCGGGTTCGGCCGCACGCCAGGTCATCCCGAACTGAACGTTGACCGCAAGACGTTGCAGGCGGTGCGCGACACACTGGCGGCGTTTCGTTCCGGTGCCGGACCCGAGATGGGGCTGCATCTGGACGTCAACTATCATTTCAAGACCGAGGGCTTCCTGCAGGTCGCCAAAGCGGTCGCGCCATACGACATGACATGGC
>JBEKQQ010000289.1:0-3145 GCA_049519555.1 Acetobacteraceae bacterium | reverse complement strand
TTCCCCAACGTGCCGCGCATCGCGCTGACCGCGACGGCGGATGCCAACACCCGCCAGGACATCCTGACCGCGCTGAAGATGAACAGCGCAGAAGTGTTCCTCGCCAGTTTCCACCGCCCCAACCTGCACCTCGCCGCCGAGCCGAAGGTCGGCGAGACCGCGCAACTGCTGTCGTTTCTGGCAAGACATAAAGGCGCCTGCGGCATCGTCTATTGCGGCAGCCGCGCCCGCACCGAACGCGTCGCCGCCAAACTCAGCGAAAAGGGCTTCCCAGCCGTCCCGTTCCACGCCGGCCTCGATCCGCAGCAGAAGCGCGAGTCCGCCGCCCGTTTCCGCTCCGGCGAGCCGCTGGTGGTGGTGGCGACCATCGCCTTCGGCATGGGCATCGACCGCCCCGATGTGCGGTTCGTCGTGCATCTGGACATGCCGGACAGCCCCGAGGCGTATTACCAGCAGATCGGCCGCGCCGGCCGCGACGGCGACACGGCGGAAACGTTGCTGCTGTACGACGGCCAGGATGTCGCCCGAGCGCGCCACTGGCTGGCGCAATCCGCCGCCCCCTCGGCGCAAAAGCGGGTGATGCGGATGCGGCTCGAGGAAATGGTGGCGCAGACCGAGACGGTCGGCTGCCGCACGCAACGTCTGCTGTCATGCTTCGGCGAAACCATGCCAGCGTCGTGCGGCCATTGCGACAATTGCGACGATCCGCCGCTGACCTCCGATGCCACCGAGGACGCCCGCAAACTGCTGTCGGCCGTATACCGAACCGACCAGATCTTCGGCGCCGTGCACACCATCGCCGTGCTGCGCGGCGAGAAGACCGAGGCAGTGCTGCGGCATCGCCACGACAAGCTATCCGTGTTCGGCATTGGCGCCGATCACGCCGTGCAGTACTGGCGCGGCATCGTCCGCCAGTTGATCGCGCTTGGCGCGTTGGATGTCGACACCCAGGGCCATGGCGGGCTGTTCCTCGTCGAGGACAAGGCGCGGCCAATTTTGCGCGGCGACACCCAGGTGCTGCTGCGCCAGACCGCGCCGCGCAAGGCGGCGGTTGAACGACCCGCGCGAGGCCTCGCGGCGGCGGCCGGAGAGTTCAGTCAGGCGCTGTTCGATGCGCTGCGCTCCTGGCGCGCCGGCGAGGCGAAGTCGCAGGCGGTGCCGCCTTACGTCATTTTCCACGACGCAACGCTGCGCGAAATCGCCGCCGCCCGCCCCGTCAGCCTCGAGGAACTGGGCCAGATCAAAGGCGTCGGCGCGTCGAAGTTGCAGCGCTACGGCGGCCGGGTGCTGCGTCTGCTAGGGGCATAGGCGCGGCACGACGATGCCGGATGGACAAGCCAGTGGATAACGTTGGTGCGAACCGCTCGAGACCGTTGGACAACCTGGAAAATTGCCGGTGGATAAATCAGTGGATGGCCGATCGCCAGGCCACTGCATCACGCTCGGCCAAAATCCAGGCCGACGGTCGGATGTAACCTGAAGCCGGCACAACCGCCGCCCCATGGCCAACGCGCCTGGCGCTGTCACCCCAGCTTCACCAGCTTCTGCAAACAGCGCACATGTTGTTCCGGTGGAACGACAATCCCCTTATTCCGCATGGACGTGCGTGACACCTCGCCGACGTAGATATCGCCGCGCGAGTCAACTGCCACGCCATGTGGCGCCAGGAACTGGCTCAGGCTCTCCCGTGTCGCGTCGCCCAATGAAGCGACGTGTTCACCGCCTGTCGTCCAAAGACTGACCCGAGGCCCGATGCCCGGCATCTTCGCGTTGACCGCGAGGCCCGGCCCGCTCTCGCCGATATAGACCACCGGCGATGCCCCCCGCGTCATGCACAGGCCGCAAGGACGATGCATGTTGTTCCACTGCGTTTCGAACCGGCCGCGACCGTCGAACACCTGGATCCGGTGGTTCTCGCGATCGGCGACATAAACCCAGCCGGCCTCGTCGCAGCACACCTGATGCGCGATGTTGAACTGACCCGGCCGCGTGCCCGGCTCGCCCCAGGAGAACAGCAGTTTCCCGTCGGGGCTGTATTTGTGCACCCGTGCGTTGCCATAGCCGTCGGAGACGTACAGGTCGCCCTCCGGCGACAGGGCGGTGTGGGTGCAACGGTTCATCGGATCGCCGCTCATGTACGGCGCGGGCTTGCCCGGGACGCCGATCTGCAGCAGCAGTTTCCCTTCCGTTGTCATATGCCGCACGGTGTGGTCGCCGTCATCGGTGCACCACAGCGTGTCGTCCGGCGCGACATGGATGCCGTGTGGGCGGGCGAACAGGCCCTCGCCCCAGGACCGAAGGAACCGGCCCTCGCGGTCGAACACGATCATCGGATGGGCGCCGCGGTTGAACACATAGACGGTGTCGCGGCTGTCGACCCCGACCGCGGCCACCTCGCCAAACGACCAGCCTTGGGGCAGCGTGCCCCAGTCCTCGATCACTTCGTAGCGGTACGCGCCGTCTTCAAGGATTTTTGGCATTGGGCGATCCTCCGGTTCAGCGGATGGTGGACGTTGGTCTCCGCCGGCGTCAATGCCGGCCAGGCGGTACTGGGCGTCGGGTGATCGTCGCTTCGAGGCCACCCTCCGACTGCCCAGGCGCAGCCGGATTTGAAAGTGCCCAGAGCGGGTGAAGCGTGGTGGGGAACATGGATGGAAACCGGCCGTCGGGGGGAGCTGACGCGATGGTACGGTTGAATTAGGCGGCGGCGGAGTGAGAGGCGTGCCGCGGTCCGGGAGCGTTAGAGCAGCCGGCGGCGGATGCCCTGTTTCAGCGTCTCCTCATTGAAGTTCAGCAACATCCCCATTTTTACACCGCTGACGCGGAGGTAGGTTAGCAACTGGGCTTCATGCACCGGGAGAATTTGCGCCACCGCCTTGATTTCCAGGACCAGCGATTGCTCGACCAGCACGTCGATGATGAGATCGGTATTGATCCGGTGTCCTTTATAAACGATCGGCAGGCGGACCTGGCGAAGAAAGGCGATGCGAGCGAGGTCGAGTTCGTGGCACAGACAGGCTTCATACACGGATTCCAGCAGCCCAGGGCCGAGGGTTCGATGCACTTCGATGGCGCAGCCGATGACGCGCCGGGTCAGATCGTTATCCGGTTGCATTGGAATTCTCTGTGCCTCTGTGCCTCTGTG
>JBEKQQ010000288.1:0-3167 GCA_049519555.1 Acetobacteraceae bacterium | reverse complement strand
GGGGTCATTCTCGAATCCGCACGGGCGACTACCGGGTCGTGTTTAAGTTATATCCTGACCGGATTGTGGTAGTTCGCGTGGCTCACCGGAAAGAGGTATACGAATGATTGGAACATTGAACATCGACGGGATTGACTATGTGGTAAATCCGCGCGCGGAGTACGAGGGGCGCTGGCCCAAACTTCCTGCCATTGATGCGCGTGGCGAGCGCCCTGCCAAGTCGGCCGTCCTGGCAGTGATCGCCCGCTCCCTGATTCGTCGGCGTACAGAGGCGGGTTTGGACCAGAAGGGTCTGGCGGCGTTGGCCGGCATCCGTGCGGAGACGATCAGCCGCATCGAATCCGGTCGATACCGTCCACGCCGCGAAACCATGCTCCGGATCGATCAGGCAATCGCATCTGCCGTGCGGCAAACCACTGGCGCAGCCAAGTCGCGATGAACGCGAATCATGCATGGGCGAATGTCAAATGTTCGGTTCACGCCGCCGAGTTCAGCTTGGCGGAACTCCCCAGGGCGGCCGACAGTTCCCGCTTCCATCTCGCAATGGCCGCGAAGTCGATCGCCAATCGAACCGGTTCGCCGCCGGCGATCCACGACCGCAGGGAATCGAGGTCGCTTCGCCAGACGACCGGCAGAGCGGTGTCGGCGGCGATCTCCATCGCCCGGTTGTCGATCCCCAGCACCAGCGACCGCCGGCCGTGCTCCAGGCATTTGATCCCGCAATGCAGCCGCGTGCCGATGCAGTCGATCGGTTCGCGCAGCAGTTGCTCCAGCGCCGCCAGGGACCGGTCCAGCAGGATCGCCCCCCTGGAGAACTCCGCAAAATATCGCGCGTCGCCGCTGCCCTGCGGCCAGAAGTACACCCGCTTGTATTGTGAGAACAGTAAATCCAGCACCTGCCGGTCCGCCGGCCGGTTTTTGTTGTAGTCGGTCAGCGTCAGCAGCACGTCGTCGGCCTTGCTCGTCGGAACCGTGCGGAGCAAATCCGGCGTCAGCCGCCACATCGTCGGACAACCCGTGTTGATGACGTTGGTCAGCCCAATGCCCCGCAGTTTTTGGCCGGTGTAGCCGTCGCGGACCGAATGCGGCAACCGTGGCGACAACGCCGACACCAGCACCGACCGCGTGTAGGCGTCGGGCTCGTCCTGGTACTGCCACCAACCGGCGCCCATCAACACGACGCGCTGCAAGCGGGCCGCCTGGGCCGGGGAGATGTGCCACTGCCGGTACTGCTGCATGTGGCTGCTGAGCAGGTTGGTCCCGCCGACCATCAGCAGATCGCTGCCGGCCGCCAACTCCAGCTCCTCGGCCGTCAGCGGCATTTGCGTTGGAACCCAAACCCAGTCATACCCCGGCAGCAGTTCGGTCAGCTCGCGCATCACGGCTTGGCGCACGATCAGGTCGCCCAGATTTCCCGGCGGCGAACCGTCGCGAGAGGTAATCGACGGGTCCAGAAGACACGCACGCGGCATTTATGGCTCCCGTCGTTCAACCACCAGAGCTACGTGCTTCTGGAACCGCTCAAGCGCCACCAGGCTGTACGATGTCAGCAGCACGTTCAGCAAATCTTCCAGCGATTCGTGGCTGACCCAGTTCAACGACCGTCGAAGCGGCATCTTCCACCAGCATTCCAGCGTGCAGTAAGTCAGCAAGATTCGCCGGAACCGCCGGGCCATGACCTGCCGCAGGAACCGCGGGACGTCCTGCACGTATTCCAGCACGCCGCTCATGAAGGCGAACTCCGCCGCCACCGCCGGCAGGGGCTGCGCGTTCAAATCCACCAGCAGCGTGCGGTGGTCGCGGCGAACGCAATCAATCGGAATGTATTGGTTTCCCCGCACGAGCAGGGGTTCGAGCCACATCATGCCGCAGCCTATATCCATCACCGGCCCGCTGGTGTCCACGAACGCCGCCAGATGGGCGATGCGGTCCTTCCACGCCTCGTCGAATTCGGCGGGTTTGCTGAACAGCGGGACAACGGGAGCGGCGGGCGGATCAAGGGTCGGCGTTTTCGTCATCGGCGCGTCTCCTTTTTCGGTTATCGGTCGTAGAAGAAGGCAAACTGTAATGGCAACCGGTCCCGTGTCTTCCTCCCCCCCCTGAGTACATGGGGAGGGGGAAAAACTCTGCTGCCTGCGCCGGCGGATGTCCGATAATAACCGCAAATGCGCATAGCTTTTCTCTCCTACCAGTGGCCCGGTCTGCGCATGGGGGGCATCGGATCGTACGTGCGGCAAAGCGCCGCGGCGCTGGCGTTGGCGGGGCACGAGCCGCACGTGTTCACCGTCGGTGAGGAAGATGCCCTGCCTGATAACGTCCCGGCAGGCGTCGTGCTGCACCAGACGCCGGACCCGGCTCGCCGGGTGTCCGCTTCCACGCTGCCGGCAGAACTGGCGGCGGTGGTTAACAGCGGGGGAGAGGCGGTGTACCGGCTGGCCATCGCCTGGCTGTTGACGGACGCGTTCCAGCGGGAGCACCGGCAACAGCCGTTCGACGTTGTGGAAGCCGCCGACGTCGACGCGTCCGGTCTACCGCTATTGCTGGATGCGGGCCGGCCCTTTCCGGTTGTCGTTCATTTGCACACTTGCACCGCCATCGCCAATCGGATCAACAACGTGGTTCCCGGTTCACGGGAGCAGTTGATCGAAGCGATGGAAGCCGCGCAGATTCACCTGGCCGATGCGATATGCGCTCCGACGCGGGCCGTGGTGCGCTCGACTGAAGCGCTCGTGCCGCTGAACCGCGAACCGGCAACGATCGCACATCCTTATGTCTGTCCCGGCTTGGCTTTCGTGCCGCCGCCGGTGGACGGGCCGGTGGTGTTCGTCGGCCGGCTCGAGTGGCGCAAGGGTTGCGGCGTCATTGCCGAGGCGCTCAACGGTTTCCTCACTCGCCACCCCAGGGCGTGCTTCCGGTTCATCGGTCCCGACACCAACAGTATGCCGGGGGGAAGTTCGGTCCGGCTGCACATCCTCAGGACTCTGGCCGACTCCGTGCGCGATCGCGTTGAATTCACCGGCGAACTTCCGTTGCCGCAGGTCGAGACAGCCCTGAACGGCTGCTTGTTCTGCGTGCTGCCGAGCCTGAGCGAAAACTTCAGCTTGGCCATCTGCGAAGCGATGGCCGCCGGGCGAACCACGATCGTCGCCGCCGGCACGGGATCGGTC
>JBEKQQ010000287.1:0-3422 GCA_049519555.1 Acetobacteraceae bacterium | reverse complement strand
GCCGCCGTCGACCTCGTCAATCGCGCCGAACAGGCGGCTGTAGCGGCCCTCCGACACCAGCACATTCAGCACGAAGCCGTCGACGGTATCGCCGACCTGCGGTGTCGGGATCAGCGGCAGGCGCATGATGGCGCCGCCAACATCCTCCGAGCGCGCCGTCGGCAGGGCCACCACGTCGAGCACCAGAGCGGTGCAGTTGTCGGTGCTACCGGACTCGAGCGCCGCTTCGACCAGGGCCCGGCTGGTATCCTCAGGTGCCGAACGCACCCGCATGATGTCGGCTATGGCTTCGTCCACCAGGGATCCGTGCACGCCGTCGGTGCACAACAGGAAGCGGTCGTGCAGTGCGACCGGATGGCTGGTGTATTCCAGACGCAGTTCCGACTCGATGCCCAGCGCGCGGGTGAGCACAGGCGATTTGCCGCGGTCGTCGCGCACGTGGTCGGTGGTGAGGCGGGTCAGGCGGTCGCCGCTCAGCCGATAGGCCCTGGTGTCGCCGACATGGAGCACATGCGCGAGCCGGCCGCGCAGCACCACCGCGGTGAACGTGCAGCCCATGCCGACGAGGTTGGCATCGTTGCGGCCAAGCGTATTGATCCAGCCGTTGAGCGAATCGAGGATGCGGGCGCCGGCACGCCGTATCTCCATGGTCTCCGGCACATCCCAGAAGCCGTCGAGGAAGCCACGCACGGCGGTTTCCGCTGCCTCGCGGCCGCCTTTGGCGCTACCGATCCCGTCGGCGATGGCGGCCGCCACGTCCCGCCGTTCGGCAGCGAGGCTGGAGCCAAGCACGGCCCCGGCGAAGTCGTCGTTGCGCGGCCGTGGCCCGGTCGCCGAGTAATAGCCGATGCCGGCACGCGGGGTGGCGAGGTCGTCACTCAACTGGTTCGCTCCGGAGCCGGTGGTTGGCCCGATGCTGCAGTGATCCAGGCCGCCCAGGGCATCGGCGGGCTGAACGATATTGGGCTGAAACGGCCGGCGCGCTGCCTGGTCAAGGCGGCAATCCGCAGTGATCGTGCAGGAAGTAGCCACCGGTGCTGGACGCCACGGTGACGGTCAGCTCGCCGGACCTGCGATCGAGCGAGTAATTGGCGCCATCCTTGCCGTCGCGCCAGGATATCTCGGTGTCGCTGAGCCGCGCGGCATTGGTGTCCACGGTCGCCTGGTCATAGTCGATGCTGATCTGCCACGTCGCACCGCTGGCCGGATTGGTGCAGGTGATCATAGCCGCGCGCGCGTGCGGCTGCGCGCCGCAGGGAGCCGCCATGCCAGAAATCGTCAGGACGGCGATCGCCGTTGCCATATGCCGGGTCGGAAACATCATTCTCTCTGCCTGCCGGGTGCCCAATAACCAGTTTCCCGGATCGTGCAAACTCCGCCGCCGCATTTCCAGGCGGTGTGATCGGCGGCCAGGCGGGAGACGCTGCATTAATATCGTATATATTTTGCTTAGATACGAGCTTAATGCTGCCTATATATTGTGCGTTACCCAGCAACGTCGCTGGAATCGTCGCTCCGGTCAGGCGGAATCCGCTGCGGCTCGGGTCGAGGGAAAGATGTTTCTGTAGGCAACAGCGCAGAGATGTCAAATGCTTAATCAGTATGCAGCACGCTGCTTTCGTAATCTTTGCGTGGGATCAACGAGCGGTGCGGTCAGCCGCAGGTCGCTCTGGCAAAGCCTCAACGAACCATAAAGAACCGCCACGGGAATAAAGCACGCTCGGCGACCATGCAGCGCGTTTTTGCCACTGCGGTTCAATTCAAACGGGGAATTCTGCAGCGACCGGGACCGGCACGGAATGGCGGGATCGGTGCCAGCCGCAGTCGCGCGCAACGTGGTCGGCTGCCCTGGCACAACGTTTGCTTTGTGTCCATTCGGCTTGGCGTCACTCGTTTTCAGGCGGGCAGCATACGGGGGTTGAAAGCTGCCGTTTCGGCGGAAGACGCGGTCAGGAACATGGACAACAACGGAGGAACCCGTGCTCGTACCTTCACCGAAATGGCTTGATACCGGAGATAACGCGTGGCAGTTGGCGGCTGCGACATTCGTGGCGCTGCAAAGTATTCCCGGCCTGACAGTGCTTTATGGCGGCGTCGTCAAAAAGAAGTGGGCGATCAATTCGGCATTCATGTCGATTTACGCGTTCGCTTCGGTGCTCGTCGTCTGGGTGCTGTTCGATTACAATATGGCGTTCGGACCACAATGGTTTCCGTTCGTCGGAATGCCGGGGCCGGCACTGGGGGCGGCATTCAGTCTCGGCCAGGCAACCATCCCCGCCGCCGCATCCGGCATGCCGGAGATAGCGTTCCCGATGGCGACACTGGTCTACTTCCAGTTCGTCTTTGCCGCGATAACCGTGATCATTCTCGCGGGCTCAGTGCTTGGACGCATGAGTTTCCGGGCCTGGGTGATTTTCTGCCCGGTATGGATGACGTTGTCTTACACCGTCGGAGCGTTCAGCCTGTGGGGCGGCGGATGGCTCGCGACTATGGGCGTGGTCGATTTCTCCGGCGGCTATGTCATCCATCTTGCTGCCGCCACCTCGGGTTTTGTTGCTGCAGCGATGGTTGGGCCGCGTCTGCAACAGGACCGCGAACATTTCCCGCCCAACAGCCTGCTGATTACGCTGGTCGGCGGTGGCATTCTCTGGCTTGGCTGGAACGGGTTCAACGGCGGTGACCCATACTTCGCCAATGCCGATGCCGGAGCTGCAGTGCTCAACACCAACACGGCGACGGCTTGTGCGGTGCTGGTCTGGACCCTGCTCGACAAGATGTCGTACGGCAAGCCGTCGGTCATCGGTGCGGTCAACGGCATGATCGCCGGTCTGGTGGCGATCACCCCGGCCGCCGGTTACGTGAACGGCTGGGGCGCTATCATCATCGGTGTCGTTGCCGGCATCATCCCATGGATGAGCATGAACTGGTTCCAGAAGACCGCGCTGATGATGAAGGTGGACGATACGCTGAGCGTGTTCTCGACCCACGGCGTGGCGGCCATCTGCGGCGGACTGTTGACCGGCGTGCTGGCCTGCCCCGATATGCTGGAATATATCGGCACCGACAAGGATGCGCCGGGCGTCAGCACAACGGGCCTGATCTATGGCGACGGCGGCCACCAGCTGCTGCTGCAGGCCGAAGGCGCGCTGTTCATCATCGTCTTCAACGTGATCGTGACTTACATCATCCTCAAGGTGATTTCCTTCATCACCCCGCTGCGGATGGATGAGGCGACGTTGCGGATTGGCGACGATGCGGTGCATGGCGAAACCGCTTACGCGATTGGTACTGAAGGCGAGTAACCGCCGGACCTTCTGACCGGCGGCTTTCCAACCGGGCGGGCAGGAAACTGCCCGCCCGGATGCCGTTTTGGATCGTTACAGAACGTGCCGGGCACGGTGCAACGTCAGCGCGAGCGGCGG
>JBEKQQ010000286.1:0-3440 GCA_049519555.1 Acetobacteraceae bacterium | reverse complement strand
ATTCCATGCTGCCAGATCGTGCAAATATTTCTGCGCGATAACATAGCTGCCGCCGGCAAATTCGGGATCCTCGGCACCGACGACGGTGGCTTCGATCGCGGCCTGATCCGTCGGGTTCTCCGTGCCATCGACGAAGCCAAGGAGGTCCCGGTCGTCGAGGTGCAGGGCTTCCAGTACTTCGACGACCGGGATCTCCTGGGTTTCGTCGATGGCACGGAGAACCCCACGGATCAGGCCGCGATCGAAGCCACCGTCGTCGGTGCCGAGGATCCCGAATTTGCCGGCGGCAGCTATGTTATCGCGCAGAAATATTTGCACGATCTGGCAGCATGGAATGCGCTGTCCACAGAAGCCCAGGAACGCATCATCGGCCGGACGAAACTCGCGGATATCGAGCTGGACGATGCCGTCAAACCAACGTCGGCGCACAACGCGCTGACGGTGATCGAGGAGAACGGCAAAGAGATCAAGATCGTGCGCGCCAACATGCCATTTGGCCAGGTGGGGATGGGCGAATTCGGCACGTATTTCATCGGTTACGCACGCTCGCCGCGGACCATCGAACAGATGCTGACGAACATGTTCGTCGGCCGCCCGCCGGGTAACTATGACCGCTTGCTCGACTTCAGCCGCGCCGTTACCGGCAACCTGTTCTTCGTGCCGTCCGCAACCTTTCTGGACGACGTGACGGTCGGTGCGCAAACGACTGAAGCATCGCCAGCCCAGACAGAAAATCCACCGGTCGAAACCCCACCATCGAGCCCGCCGATGCGGCACGGTTCGCTCGGCATCGGCTCGCTCAAAGGAGACCCCCAGGCATGAACAATCTGCATCGTGAGCTCGCCCCGATTTCTGATTCCGCCTGGGCGGAGATTGAAGAAGAGGCATCGCGCACGCTGAAGCGCTATCTCGCTGCGCGGCGTGTGGTGGATGTGGGTGAGCCCGGAGGCACAGCGCTTGCCGCGATCGGCACTGGCCATCAACGCGATATCGCGGCGCCCGGCGAGGGCATTGTCGCTCGCCAGCGCGAGGTGAAGCCACTCGTTGAACTGCGCGTCCCATTTGAGCTGAGTCGTTCGGCGATCGACGATGTGGAACGTGGCTCCAACGATTCCGATTGGCAACCGCTGAAAGACGCTGCCGAGCGGATGGCCGTTGCCGAGGACCGGGCGATCCTCGACGGCTACGCTGGTGCGGGCATCCAGGGCATCCGGCAGGGTACCAGTAATCCAACCATACCTCTGCCTGCGGTCGTAGCCGACTACCCTGCCGCCATTGCGAAGGCTCTGAGTCAATTGCGCCTGGCCGGGGTGAACGGCCCTTATTCCGTGCTGCTCGGCGCCGATGCCTACGCCGCTCTGGGGGCAGCGGACGATCACGGATATCCGGTGCTGCAGCACATCAAACTGCTGCTGAACGAAGACATCATCTGGGCTCCGGCGATTACCGGGGCGGTCGTCCTCACCACCCGAGGCGGTGATTTCTGTCTCCACATCGGGCAGGACATTTCCATCGGCTATCTTGGCCATAGCGACAGCAGCGTTCGCCTTTACCTACAGGAGACGTTTACGTTCCTGATGCTGACGGCCGAGGCCTCGGTGGCACTGACCCCGGCGGGCGGCACCGCCCGATGATCACGTGCCGGCGAGCAACCTGACCCCAAGCAAGGTCAACAGCGCCGCGTTGAACAACAGAACGGCCGGTGTCAGTGCCGTTAGACTGCGGCGAAACCGTTGGCCGCCGGCGGCGCCGAGCAATCCGACAGCAAGCAGTGCCGGCACCGTGCCAAGCCCAAAACAGAACATCGCCAGTGCGCCATACAGTGGCGAGGCAGTTGCTGCAGCCGCGGCCAGCGCAGCGTAGAGAATGCCGCACGGCAGGAACCCAAGCGCGACGCCCAGGGGGTAGCCTCGCAAGGTCCGTGGCAGTGGCAAGGCGAATCCCGGCTGCAGCCGTCGTGCCGCCTGCAACACCAGCAGTGCTGCTCCGATCAGTAGGAACGCCCCCGCGTTGCCGCCCAACCGTTGCATGGCCACGCCCCCGCCTCCCGCCATAAAGCCCAGAGCGGTGTAAGTGGTGAGGCGCCCGAGATGATATTGCGGGAGTGACGCGGCGCGCAGTCGCTGACATTCGCGGAGGTGGGTTGATGGCAATCGAGCCATGCGGTCGCTTACCTGGCCCAATACAAAGCCGCCGCACATCGGCGCGCAATGCAACGGACTGGCCGCCGCACCCGCCAACAGCATGCCGGCGGCCATGCTGGCCCCGACGCCGCCACTTACGGTGCCTGGTGTGCCGCACCACGCGGCAAATTGCGACAGAACCTCGTACACGGCCAAGTGTATGCCTTGCCCGAGGTCGGAAACGGTTGATCTGGGTCAATGCCGCACCGCCGCACACCTGGCAGGGTTGCTTGCTCGCACAGCAAGGAGAAGAACATGGGCGGCATCCGAGCCGGGGACGCGGCAATCGGCTTGTTGGTCGCGGCGCTTGGGCTGATCGGCCTGATCCAGGCGGCCGGAGCGACCGACAACGAAATTTACGTGTTCGGGCTGTCGCTGCTCGGGTTCGCTGTGGTGTTCGATTTCGGCCTGCTGAAACGGCACTACGATACGGTTGGGCAATGGCCGGAGGACGGTTATAACGAAGCGATCGTCAAGAAATTCCTGATTGCGTCGATGTTCTGGGGTGTGGTCGCCTTCCTGGTGGGTGTTGTGCTCGCTGCACAACTGTCATGGCCAGCGTTGAACCTTGGGATCTCGTTCACGAATTTCGGGCGACTGCGGCCGGTGCACACTTCGGCGGCGATTTTCGCGTTTGGCGGATGCGCGTTGTTCTCGACAGCGTTCTACGTAGTCCAGCGCACCTGCCGGGCGCGGCTGTTCGGCGGCGAAACAATGGCGAATTTCATCTTCTGGGGCTACCAGTTTTTCATCGTCCAGGCGGCGCTGTCATATGTCATGGGTTTCAGCCAGGGGCAGGAATACGCCGAGCCGGAATGGCATCTGGATCTGTTCCTGACGCTGATCTGGGTTCTGTTTGGGTTGGCGTTCATCGGCACGGTGGTGAAGCGGCAAGAGCCGCACATCTACGTCGCCAATTGGTTCTACATGGCGTTCATACTGACCATTGCGGTGCTGCACATATGCAACAACATCGCGATGCCGGTCAGCTTCTTTACTGCCAAAAGCTATAACATTGCCTCCGGCGTGCAGAATGCGATGATCCAGTGGTGGTATGGCCACAACGCGGTCGGTTTCTTCCTGACCGCCGGCTTTCTCGGGATGATGTACTATTTCATACCCAAGGCAGCGAACCGGCCAATCTACTCTTATCGGCTGTCGATCGTGCATTTCTGGTCGCTGGTGTTCATGTATATCTGGGCTGGACCGCATCACCTGCATTATACGGCGTTGCCCGAGTGGACCCAGGACCTCGGC
>JBEKQQ010000285.1:0-4014 GCA_049519555.1 Acetobacteraceae bacterium | reverse complement strand
GAGTTCTTCGAGAACGCCGCTGCTGGGACCGAGCAGGAATACAGCAGCAGTTATGAGCACTTGGAGGGAGACACCACGGGCGTCCTCGATCCTGGTGTCTTCTTCCTCGAAGCGCACCTCTAAAGCGGTTTCGTTCTCTGTCTTGTTCCCGCTGAAGACTTTAGACTGACATGCAATCGTTTGGTTCGCGTTTTGATAGCGCCCGAGGAGAATGCGGGCACATTCTCCCCGAGCTTTTCCCTTGGGAGACGAGCCTCCCGTGGGCGCCAATCACGGTAGAGGAAAACGCCGCCGTTTGGCCAGAGGGCGCCGGCCCCGCGTGCGGAAGTGCCTGCGTAAAGGCTGCGGCCGTGAGTACCAGCCGCGGTGCTGGAACCAGCGTTATTGCCAAGACCCGGAATGCCGGCGGGAGGTCCGCCGCTGGCAGGCGGCGCGGCGGCAGGCCAAACATCGCCAGGCCGAGGAGGTCAAAGCCCAGCACGCTCAAGCAGAGCGCGAGCGCCGTGAGCGGTCCAAGGCTACGCCCCAGGCCGTTGAAAACCCAGAGGTTGCGCCGCCGCGTGGTCACGCAGCAGAACCTTTTTTTCTCCTCCCTTATGTGCTCGGCCGGGCTGCCACGAATCGCCCGTGACCTCACTCCGTAACCCGGCGCGCTATTGTTGCCCCGCCTGCCGTCAGGCGGTTCGCAATGTACAAGACCGTGAACGCAAGTGGCTCTCTCGCGGCACCTTGGATGGCCGCAACAAGCGGGCCTACGAGTATCAAGCCGCGCGCCGACATCCCTCCCTGCGGCGAGCCAACACCTCCGCCCCGGCGCCGTTGCGGGCACCTCCGGAATGATGATTCCTCCCGGGGCGCGCCGGTCGTCAATTATCGTGATGCTCCTGGAGGCCGGTTAGCTTGGACAGCCTGTTTACCCACAGGAGCCCAAGCATGACCCCAAAGCCCATTTTGGTCCCCGAGCGTCTGCGGCGTCCTCCCACCACCGGCTGGTCCTGGGTGGACCGTCGCTTCGTGCGCGAGCACGCCGCCTATCTCTCTCGCGATGCCGTGCTGTTGTACTTCTTCCTTTCGGCCGTGGCCGACAAGCACGGGCTGTCGTTCTACGGCGACGGCACGCTGGCCGCTTTGCTGCGAATGCCCCTGCCGGCCTTGATCGAGGCCAGGGACGAGTTGCTGGCCCGCGATCTGATCGCCCATGAGGTTCGCTTCATTCAGGTGCTTTCTCTGCCGCCGCCCAGCCAGACTCGTCAGTGCGAGCCTGGCCAAGGTCCGACACCACTGGGCGAGGTCTTGCGCCAGGCCATCATGACGGCACGTGCCCAGGAAGCAAGGAGCTTGCCATGAACGTCGCCTTGTGGGCTGAAATCCGCCGCTTGGCTGAGATCGAGAAGCTTTCCGGCCGAGCTATTGCGAGACGTCTCCACTGCTCGTGGCGCACAGTAGCCGCGGCACTGGAGTTGGACCAACCCCCCAAACGCCAGGCTTCGCGCCGCACCAGCCTCCTGGACCCGCACCGGGCCAAGATCGATGCAGTGCTGGCCAAGTATCCCGATCTCTCGGCAGTACGCCTCCGCGAGGAGATCGCTGGCGGTCCAGAAGGCTATGTCGGCAGCGCCTGCACGCTCCGCCGTTACTTACGGCAGATCCGTCCGACACGAGGTCGCGTCTACCAGGAAGTCCATTACGAGCCCGCTCAGGCGATGCAGGTCGATTGGGGCGAATGTGGCCGCGTGCAGATTGGTGCCACGGCGCGCAAGGTTTCGGTATTCGTGGCCGTGCTCTGCTATAGCCGGCTGATGTTCATCGAGTTCACGCTTTCGCAGAGCAAGGCGGAGTTCTACCGCAGCTTGGTGCATGCCCTCGAGTTCTTCGGTGGCAGTCCTCGCGCCATCATCTTCGACAATCTGAAAGCGGCCGTGCTCAACGGATCGGGCCGCAGTGCTTGTTTCCATCCCGACTTCTTGGCGCTGTGCGGCTACTTCTGCCTGCAGCCCATCGCCTGCGAGCGGCGCGACCCGGAATCAAAGGGGATCGTCGAGGGAGGCGTGCGCTACGTCAAGCACAACGCCTTGGCTGGACGCGGTGAGCAACTGACCCGCTTCGAGGATTACCTGGCCCTGGCGCCTTTATGGCGCGACCAGGTGGCCAACGTCCGGGTTCACGAGACGACTCGAGAGCGGCCAGTAGACCGCTTCCAGCGCGAGCGCTCGCTGCTGCGCTCGCTGCCGGTGATCCCCTTTGACACCGACGAGGTCGTGCCCGCGGTCGTCAACACTCAGGCGCGCGTCGAGTTCGACGGTAACCGCTACTCGACACCGCCTCGGTTCGTGCGCCAGCCAGTCACGATTCGTGCCAGCCGTGACAAGCTGAGCGTGCTGCACGAAGGACAAGTGGTGGCCGAGCATGTCCGCTGCTACCAGCGGGGCCAGTTAATCGTGTTGCCGGAGGACCGCCTCGCTGCCCTTGCGCTGCGCCGGCGATCACGGGTCTCCGCGCTGGAACAGCAGTTCGATGCTTTGGGACCCGAGGCTCGCCAGTTCCACCTCCACCTCAACAGTCAGCCGGTGAAGACCGGCGTCCACCTGCGTCGCTTGCTGGGCCTGGCACGCCTCTACGGCACGACGGAGGTCCTTGCCGCCATCTCCCGAGCTTTGGAACTGGCGACCTACGACGCCGCGTATGTCGAGAACCTACTGTTGGCAGAACGCCGGCGGCGGCAGCTTCCCACGCCCACTCTACCCACTCCCAGGCGGCGCGAATTGATCGATGAGATCGAATTGGAGCCCGCCGATCCCGCCATTTACGACCGGCTCTACACGGACACCGAGGAGAACTCTCATGGCACGACGTGACGACAATATCCAAGCGCGGCTGGACCGCGACCTGGCCGAGTTGAAACTTCCGGAGATCGCCAAGAACTACCGCGAGGTGCTGGATGAGGCGGCCCGCAAGGGCAGTTCCATGTTGGAGGTGCTGGCCACGCTGATCGGCCTGGAGCAGACAGCCCGCCAGCAGCGAGCCCTCCAGCGGCGGCTGCACGCAGCACGCCTCCCCAAGCAGAAGACCTTGACCGAGTACGATCTCAACTTCCCCAAGCGGATTCCCAAGGAGAAGATCTTGCGGCTGTTCGATTGCGACTTCATCCAGCGGCATGGCTGCGCTGTGTTCTTGGGGCCGACTGGAACGGGAAAATCGCATCTTCTTACTGCGTTGGGTTACACGGCGTGTGACTTCTCCTCCTCGATGAGCTGGGCTATCTGCCGATCGACAAGCGCGGGGCCGATCTGTTGTTCCAGGTGGTCGCTGCCCGTTATGAATCCGGATCGATCGTGTTGACCACGAATCGACCCTTCCGGGAATGGGGCGCCCTGTTTGACGTGGACAACACCCTGGCAACGGCCTTGATCGATCGGCTGATGCATCACGGGGAGGTGATCCTCATTCAAGGAGAAAGCTATCGGATGAGAGACAAAGATTCCGATCCGCCCAGTGCGTGACCCGCCACGGCGCGTCCAACGTCCAGATCGGGTGTTCCCTGCCAGGTGAGCTGAATTGGATGTGAGTGGAAGCGATGTCCAGCCCACCCTTGAACAAGTCCTGCAATCGAGCGGGGCTTTTCAAGCGGCCGGTTCATTCATCAGCGAGCTCGCGTTGGCCCCAGGCCCTGGTCCAGAACCGCAAGCAGCTTCACTTCAGGAGCTTCGTCTTGGCAGCCTGGCCATCCTGTAGTGGCCCGCGACAGCCCGCGGCGAATGAACCTGGCGGTGGTCCCGTTCGCCACGTCCTCTCACTGAGCACGAACGCCTGGCCGGTCCGTCTGCGCCAGGCTCGGCCACGCCACATCTCGGGCCCGACCTGACTCCGCGCATTTCGCAGCGCGCCGAGCGGCACCGGTGTATGCGCTGATCTCCCAGCACCGCGCCCGCAAGCCCCGAGTGTCTCCGTCTTCGTGCTCAAAACTGACTCCAAATTTCTGATCGGCTACACCCTGCCTGAACATCGAGGACTGGT
>JBEKQQ010000284.1:0-3456 GCA_049519555.1 Acetobacteraceae bacterium | reverse complement strand
GCCTGCTCGGCGGCCTCGCGCCGGGGCCGCCCTTCCAGGATCAGCGCCAGCGCCAACAGCCGCCGCACCTGCGCGGCATCGTTGCTCTTCGCTGCCAGACCACGCAGCGCCGCCGCCGTATGATCCGTCCGTGTGATGTTGACCGCTGCACCCACCTGAGCCTCCCCTGCCGAGAACCGGCGACAGGGGTATCGAATCGAAGTCAGGGAGCGATTCCCAGCCCCTTTGAGTCAACGGATTCGTCAGTTGGTATAACACCACCCTCTTCGACGCCGCGAATTTGGGCGGCCGGATGACTTCGAGTTTGACCCGACAGGTGAACGTGCCTCCCGGCAGCGGAGAGATGGTCATTTTTTGCCTCCCATCCTGGTGTTCATTCAATTTGCCTGTGGCAGGAGCATGATTCTCGGCAGAGTGAGCTCTACCGGGGACATCACACCTGAAAATGCGGCGGTATCTGTCGTGCTTCGACGGAGGTCATATCGCGTGGTCTCCTGTCGAAGGCGTATCGAGCGCATGCAGGAGTGACATCGGCACGTGCACGACTCGTGAGATGCGATCCAGGGCGGCAGTCCATCCGCTGAGATGTTGAACGCAGAACGGTATGGCAAGCGCCTCTTGCCGCAACGAAAGCTCGGTGCCATCGGCAACCGGGCGAAGTCGATGGTCACCGTTGTCTCTGGCATTTCGGCGAACGCACCGTCCCACAGCCAGGTATAGACAAGCTTCCTGGGCGGCTCGATTTTCAAAAAGCGCCCGTGGACCGTGACTGAAGGTGTGCCGCTTTGCCGCGTCATTGACAGCCGATATTCACCGCCCGGGCGCAGATCGACCTCAATCCGCGTCGGAACCCACCCGGCGGGGCACCACCACAGTCTCAGCGCGTCCGGTCTTGTCCATGCCGCGAAGACCCTTTCCGGGGTTGCTTCGAACCGGTGCCAGAGCCGGAGGGTTGTATCGGTTCCGGCGGCGATCGCGTCGTCCATGTTCCATCCTCCCCGCGCAGGAATTCATCGAGCCCTTTGAATTGCTGCTCCGAGAAGCCGCGTTGCTGTTCAATCCAATCGGCGGCGAGCATCAGCGGTTCATTCAGCAGCTTGCAGTAGTAGGTCCGTCCCTGCTTCCAACGGAGGATCAGGCCGGTTTGCTCCAGCACGTTGAGGTGTTTCGAGATTGCCGGCGCCGAAACCGGAAATGGTTCGCCAAGTTCGGACACTGAACACGGACCATGCGTCAGGCGTGCCAGTATCCGTCGCCGTATCGGGTCCGCCAGTGCGCTGAAGACCGCACCGAGGGCCGCGGGATCCTGGTACCCTACCACGCTCTGTCACACTGCGGCACGGCGAGGGACCTCAACAATGTCTGGCTTCAGGCTCGCTGCCGCAGCAAGGAATTCCACTTTTTCCTGTTCCGGGACTCCCAATTTGTCGAGCGCGGCGACGGTATGACGCGCGAAAATGCCCCACTCATCGTCGGTGATCCCGAGCCCCTCATGCGGCGTTTTCATGTCACGGCCGAGATAGCCGGACGGACCGCCAAACGCCATACAAAGGAATTCCAGCACAAGCTCGTTGTCCTTACGCATGCTGTCACGGCATTTGCCCTTCCAGTAAACGCCGATTGTCGGATCGCCGGTGAGACGCGGCATGAGGTCTTCGACTAACGTCGCGATGACGTCATGGCCACCAAAGCGCTGATATAGTGAAGGTTTATCAGGATCGAGCATTGGTTCCTCTTTTGCGGGCTCAGGCGGCCCCGCTGAGTTTCGAGCCGTCTTCCATCGTTGGCAGCCGGCAAGGTGTGCCCGCGACGCGATGTCCTCAAGCATGTCACTTTTCCTATTAGTTAAGTGTTGCATTTCCGGAGGGACGGTGTCAACGGTCTTTTGCCCCCTCTTTCAAATGAATCGCTCGACCAGTTGTCACGCTGGCGCTCGGGATGTTCTCGAGCGAACGGACCGGTTCCTGATCAGGCCGGTGGACCTTACCCAACCGAAGTCGAACGTCGCGGCGATTACCGCGACAGCCCAGGACACCATGCTCAGGTGAAGGCGGCTGTAGGACCGCTTCAGGTCCAATCCGGTCCAACGTACTTCGCCGCTCAGCCCAGTTTCCAGTCTGAATCGAACTTTCGGGTGAGTCGCTACCGAACCCCCGACGAATAGAGGCTGAGCGACCGCGACCACACCTTATCCTGACGCACGCGCGAACGAGTCAGGCCACCGCGTGTCCGCAAAGACAGTGCGTCGAACGATTCGCTGTTGGATCTTAATCCGCGGCGGCGGGGAGACTGATCTGCCGCGCCTCCCGCACATAAGCCCGCACCCTGTCGCCAAACTGCTCGAAGATCCGCCGCGACAACGAGTCGACCGTCCAGTCGTATTCCGGATGCCATTGCACCCCGACCGCAAAGCCTCTCGCCCGAACCGCCTGCGAGGCGACGACCCGCACCGCCTCGATCGTGCCGTCCGGCGCCACGCCCTCGGCCACCAGACCAGGAGCCAGCCGGTCAATGCCCTGGTTGTGCAGCGAGTTCACCGCGATCTCGGTCGTACCGGCCAGCTTGTGCAGCCAGCCACCGGGCGTGATGCGGATACTGTGCGCCTTGCCCTGCCGCACCGTCGCCATCGGCTGCATCGGCGTCGAGTGATCGATGCGATCCGGCAAATCCTGCAGCCGCTGATGCAGTGAGCCGCCCAGTGCGACGTTCAGCTCCTGAAAGCCACGGCAAATCGCCAGCAAGGGCACGCCGCGCACAACCGCCGCGCGGATCAGCGGCAGCGTGATGCCGTCCCGAGCAGGGTCCTCGTGCGTGCCCTCCGCGTGCGGTGGGCCATCGTACAGCGTCGGTTGCACGTTGGAGCGGCTGCCAGTCAGAATGATACCGTCCAACCGGTCCAGCAGTGTTTCGATATCGGCGGTTGGGCCGTTGGCCGGCAGCAAAACCGGAACCGCGCCCACAATCAGGTCGGTGGCGCGCACGTAGGTATCGGAGGCGGCGTGGTTCGGCATACCGAATATGCCGAACTGCTTGGTGCAACAACTGATACCGACAAGTGGCTTCATGGCCGATGGGACCCCATTGGCGAGATCATTCCCGATTTTCATGGCAAAAAGAAGAATTTTCTGCCGCGCTTGCCGACATGACCGCCATGCGAAGCGCGTTAGGCCTCGGCTCGGGCGATCTCCGATGGGCTGAGGTTCGGGTGCGCAGCGGTTTAACGTGACTCGAGGGCGCCTGCGTCACCCGCTCGGGGTGATCCGGAGTATTTGCGGGCTGTCGGGCCGATGTTGCGGACGGCGATTTGCCGGTGCAGCCTTGGCGAGGACGCGGCGGGGTTGACACGTTGATGCAACGAAATGGTGCCGGCGTGGCGTTTGTGGTTTGGTGCGCCTGTGTCCTGCTGCCGATCGTCAGTCATGCGGCCGGCAGCCCGAACGCAGATGTCGAAACGGT
>JBEKQQ010000283.1:0-3478 GCA_049519555.1 Acetobacteraceae bacterium | reverse complement strand
CTGGAGCGGGCGAAGGGATTCGAACCCTCGACCCCAACCTTGGCAAGGTTGTGCTCTACCCCTGAGCTACGCCCGCGCTCCGGCTCGGAGGCGCGTAACTAGCCAGAGTCGGCGTTGAATGCAAGCGCCTGTGGTCGCACGCAGCACACTGGGTCGCGCACCACGCACCGGTCTGGACGGGCGTCGCACATAACGGCATGGTCGGTCGCGACTCCGCGTCGCTTGCAATTCCGGCGACACGCGACATTTATCCGTCGTAACAGACCAATGTCCCGGCGGACGCCCTAAACGGTGCCACGACGGGCCCCAAGGAAAGTCGCACAACATGGACCACATCATCGGTCAGACCCCATCCGGCGACGGAGCTGCCCCGCCAAAAAATATGATCGTCGACGGCGACCAAAAGACATTCATGGCCGACGTCATTGAAGCGTCGCGCACGATGCCCGTGCTGGTGGATTTTTGGGCCACCTGGTGCGGACCCTGCAAGACGTTGACGCCGACTCTGGAGAAAGTCGTCAAAGCCGCAGGCGGCCGTGTCAAACTTGTCAAAATCGACATCGACCAGAATCAGGCTCTCGTCCGTCAGCTGGCCCAACTGGGCCTGCCGTTACAATCGGTGCCGACGGTAGCTGCGTTCTGGCAGGGCCAGATCGCCGACCTGTTCCAAGGCGCCCAGCCTGAATCCGAGGTCAAACGCTTTGTCGAGACGCTGCTGAAGGCCGCCGGCGGCTCGATGCCCGCTGCCGACCTGCTCGCCGAGGCGCGCGCCGCCATGGACGAAGGTGACGCGCAAGGAGCCGGCGAGATGTTCAGCGCGCTGCTGCAGCAGGAGCCGGAGAATGGTGACGCCTGGGGAGGACTGATCCGCGCGCTCCTGGCCCTGGGCCGCGAGACGGAAGCGGCCGACACCCTGGGCAAGGTGCCGGAGAAGCTGTCCGACCACGCTGAAGTTGCTGGTGCTCGCAGTGCGTTGATGTTGGCACAGGAAGGCCGCGAGGCACGGTCCCAACTGGACACTTACAAGGTTCGCCTGGAGGCCAATCCGAAGGACCACCAGGCCCGTTATGACCTGGCCACCGCACTCAACGCGATGGGCGAGCACGAGCAAGCCGCCGAAGCATTGCTGGAAATCATGCGCCGCGACCGCAAGTGGAATGAGGAAGCAGCCCGGTTACAACTGCTCAAATTCTTCGAAGCGTGGGGTGCCGATGATCCGGTCACCGGCACTGCGCGCCGTCGCCTCTCCTCGATCCTGTTCAGTTAGATGGCCGGGTTTCAAACGCGCTTCGAGGACTTGCCCGCCGAGTTCGCGGTCTTCCCGCTATCCGGTGTGTTACTGCTGCCTCGAGGCCGGCTGCCCTTGAACATCTTTGAGCCGCGCTACCTCGCCATGACTGAAGATGCGCTCGCCGCCGGCCGGATGTTCGCCATGATCCAGCCGGATCCGACGTTGCCTGACACGCCGAACGGACCAGCATTGTATCGTGTTGGTTGTCTGGGCCGGCTGTCGTCGTTCAGCGAGACCGACGATGGACGATTGCTGATAACACTGACCGGACTGGCCAGATTCTCAGTGGCGAGTGAGATCGACATGCGACGTGGCTACCGCCGCGTAATCGGCGATTTCTCCCGTTATCGCGCGGATCTGAATGAGCCAGACGATACTGCGATCGACCGCGACAGGTTGCTGGAGGCGCTGCGCGGCTACTTCGCCCATCGTGGCATCGAACCCAACTGGGAGGCTATCAACCGCCTTACGGACGACGCTCTGGTCGTCACCCTGGCGATGGTCTGCCCATTTGAACCCATCGAGAAACAGGCCCTGCTGGAGGCCTCGGGCGACGCCGAGCGTGCCGACACCTTGCTTGCGCTGCTCCGCATGGGTGCCGCGGAGCCGCCTGGGCCGGATGGCGGGCCCTCCGGCAACGCCGGTGAATATGACGCCGGCGAGCACCGGCGTCGACTGAGCTGACCATCAGGAGGTCTTATGTCCGAACCGTCCCATCAGGCTCCACTCGATCCCCGGCTGTTGGAGATCCTGGTATGCCCGCTCACCAAGGGACCACTGGAATATGATCGAGAGGCCAGTGAACTGATTAGCCGCAAGGCGGGTCTGGCCTATCCGGTGCGCGACGGAATTCCGATCATGCTGGTCGACGAAGCCCGCAAGCTGGAAGGTTAGATGCTGGTTCCGACTGAGATCAGGCTGGACCGCGCCGCGCGCGTCTTGCACGTCACCTTCGACGACGGAAGCCAATTCGCGCTGCCGGCTGAATACCTGCGCGTCGAAAGTCCCTCCGCCGAAGTGCAGGGCCATGGTCCTGGCCAAAAGACCATCGTTGGCGGCAAGGAACGGGTCGGCATCGGCGCAGTCGAGCCTGTCGGGCATTATGCGGTACGCCTGGTGTTCGATGATGGCCACGATACCGGCATTTTCACATGGGACTACCTGCACGAACTTGGCGCGGACCAACACCGTCGATGGGCCGCTTACGTGGCCGCGCTCGCATCTCGTGGCCTGAGCCGCTGAGGGAGCGATGGCTGGCCGCACACGTTCGCTCACCGAGAACGATGCGGCGGAGTGGGCGCGTTATGCCCAGCGAATCCGGCCACTACCGGGTGTCGCCGAGCGTCCGGGTGTCACTTCTGCAACTCTCACCGAGACGCCTGCACAGGCTGCACCTGCGGCAGTAGGGCGTGGCCTGCGACCTGCAGGCGCCCCTGTGCTACAGGCGCCGCCTCTGGGTGTCGGCGGACAGCCTCCGGGGGTCGATGCCGCCAGTTGGCAAAGGTTCCGCCGCGGGCAACTCGCCAGTTCGCGAAAACTCGACCTGCATGGCATGACGGCACAGCAAGCGTTTCATGCACTGCGAGCGTTCCTGCGCACTGCCCAGAGCGACGGACTGCGTTGTGTGGAGATCGTGACGGGGCGTGGCAACGGCGAGCATGGCGGCGTGCTCCGACGGGAGTTCGCATTGTGGCTTAATTTGCCGGACATCCGCCCAATGGTGCTGGCTGCGGTGCATCCGCATACGTCCAGCGCCATGCATACGCATATGGCCAATCCAGGCTCAGTGCGGCTGCTGTTGCGGCGTCGGCGGGCATGACCCCATTCGGCACCAGGCTGCGCCACCTGCGTGCAGAGCGTGGGGTGACTCTGAAGCGCCTCGCAGCGGAATTACAGGTGTCATCGGCCTATCTGTCTGCGTTGGAGCACGGAAGGCGCGGCACACCGTCGGCTGGGCTCGTGCATCAGGTGAACGAGTTTTTCGGCCTGATCTGGGACGAGGCTGACGATCTTGCCCATTTGGCCAGGCTGTCGCGGCCCAGGGTGCGGATCAACACGGCGGGGCTGACGCCGGAGCAGACGGCATTGGCCAATCGCCTGGCACAGACGATCCATCGTTTGCCCCCCGACATGATTGCGGCGTTGCATGGGCTGCTTGACCGGACGACGCAGGAGGAAAAGCCTCGG
>JBEKQQ010000282.1:0-3501 GCA_049519555.1 Acetobacteraceae bacterium | reverse complement strand
CGCCATTCTCGGAATGAAAGATGACCTCGCGCTCGAGCGGCACGTGATCGGCGACGGCAGTCGGAATACCGATGCCGAGATTGACGAACCAGCCTTCGGGGATGTCGTCGGCGACCAGCTTCGCCATTTGCGGGCGGCCGAAAGGTTTGAAGGTCGTTGCAGCTTCAGACATGGTCATCTCCTTACTTCGCAGTCATGGCTCGCCACACGCGGGCAACCGGGCGCAGTGGTGTGGGATCAGATGGCCCGGACAATCCCCTGCACCAGTCGGGTGAGGGCCATGACGAAATAGGCGGCACAGTTCAGAACGTCCCCGGATCGCCGTACGGCACGTGCAGCACACGGTTCACGAAGATGCTCGGGGTGATGACGTGGTCGGGATTGAGCTCGCCCAGTTCACGAATGTGTTGAGTTTGGACGATGGTCAGTTCGGACGCCATGGCGACAACCGGGTTAAAGTTCCGGCCGGCAAGCCGGTACGTCAGGTTGCCCCAACGGTCGGCCTCCCACGCCTCGACCAGACCCACGTCGCCATGTAGCGCGTTTTCCAGGATGTAGGTGCGGCCGTCGATCTCGCGGTGCTCCTTGCCCACGGCCATTCGCGTGCCGACGCCGGTGGCAGTAAAGAATTGCGGGATGCCGGCGCCGGCGGCTCGCATGCGCTCGGCGATAGTGCCCTGGGGGACGATTTCCAGCTCGATCTTGCCGGCGCGGTAGAGGGTTTCGAACACCACGGGATCGGAGGAACGCGGGAACGAGCAAATGATTTTCCGCACGCGCCCGAGTTCCATCAGACGGGCGAGACCGATATGGCCGGACCCGGCGTTATTGGCGGCAACGGTGAGATCTTTGGCACCTTGCTCGATCAGCCCGTCGATCAGCGCGTTCGGCTGGCCCACGGAGCCGAAGCCGGCGAGCAGCACGGTGGAACCATCCTTGATGCCGGCCATGGCCTCGGCCATCGACTGGACGATTTTGTTGATCATACGGCGTGTTCCATTGGTCGTTTTCCCTCGTCCCGGACGTCGGCCTATGCTATCCTGTCGGGACAAAAGTGCCAATCCGACTGAATTGGTGGCGGATTTCCGGGACAAAACGCCCGCGTATTAACCTGATTTTCAGAATTCCGGGGCATTGTTTTCGCCATGTTATCGCCAACCTCACTTGCTGGCCTGTCCATTGGTCCCGCTGACTGGTTCCGTCCGGTACGGGAAGTGAACCCCGCGCAAGGGCCGGCGCAGGGAAGCTCGCAGGCTGCTGCGCCGCTGGTGCCGCTGACGTTGCCCGGGGGTGGCACTCAGCCGGATGGCGGGACGCCGGCACGTACGTTGCCGCGGGGATCGCTGCTCGATTTGTCGGTGTAATGGCGACCAGGCAGGTGGCATGATTGGCACGCCCAAAGCGACGGCCCATCGCCGGGAGGGTGAGACGGCACGATCGGCCATTTGACGAAATTCAGGCGATCGACAGGAACCAGAAGTGCCGGACCAACTGGGCGGTCGCGGAGTAGGTTGCTCAGACATGGATCGAGCGCCCGTTTGGCACCCCCATGGCGGGTCGCGATTGCGAGCCTGGCTGTATAACAGTTACGTTTGTAGATATACGCCCTGATGCTATTTGAGTGGTGATGAAAACAAACGAGAAGCCAACCGTCTCCGCCACAAATTGGAACTGATCGACGGACAACGCCTCTTCGACGGCCGGCCGGTGGTCCGCTTCCCGTCCCCTCGGAACACAGAAATGCGGTTTATCAGCGCCGGCCAGATCGGCGCCAAATTTTACTCGGTGGTGTGGACGCGACGCAATCCGGCTGATTTCATTCGGGAGGGCCAGAAATGGCGAAGAAGGGGCGTATCGTGCGCGCTTCGACCGACGAAATTCAGTCGATGCGCGAGCAGGGGAAGACCAGGTCCGATTGGTCGGCGGCGGAGCAAATGGCTCAGGCAGATGTCGAACGCCTCGCGGACGAGGACGACGGCCCCTTGCTGGAGGGATGGGAAATCTCCGTTGAAATAGGCGTGCCCGAACCAGCGCTGCCGGTGAACATCCGCCTCGACGCAGCAGTGTTGCGCTGGTTCAAGGCGCGGGGGCCGGGGTACCAGACCCGGATCAATGCGGTGTTACGGGCATTCGTTCGGGCACAGGAACGAGCGGAAGGTCCACAGCGGAATTCGCGGTAAGGACTGCGAGCCCGTCGTCCCAGGTTGATTGCTGATGCCCACACGGCCTGGTCGCCGACGCAAGTCGAACGGCTCATTTTCGACACCGCTTGTATTACGGAGCGCAACTCTTTCCACAGCTTGCAAGTCAGACGAAGACCCCGATGCCTGGCCGCGCAAAAGTGTCGCGTTATACCAGGCGTCGGGAAATCTGGGGTGACGCGGACTAACGGCCATGAGTCAGCTGTTGCCCCGGCTCCAATCGATCGATGTTAACTGCACAAGTCTGATAATTGGCAAGCGCGAAACAACCAATATCCATCCCGGGAACCGGATCCAATTTCGTTGCTTGTAGGCTACATCCCCACCGCCAGCGGATGATGCGCCTCCACCAACTTGCGCAACTGTTCCTCCAGCACATGCGTGTAAATCTGCGTCGTTGCGATATCGGCATGCCCCAGCAGCATCTGCAAACTGCGCAAATCCGCTCCATGCGCCAGCATATGTGACGCGAACGAGTGCCGCAGCACGTGCGGCGAGACCCGCGCCGGATCGATCCCGGCCTGCAGCGCCACTTGTTTCAGCAAAAGAAAGAACGCCTGGCGGGTCAACGGCCGCCCAGGATCGCGGCCGGGAAACAGCCAGCGCACCCGCTTGTCGGAAAGCGCCACCAACTCCGCTGCCGCCTGCTTTGCCGCATCGGAGAGCGGCACCAGCCGTTCCTTGCCGCCCTTCCCTTTCACCATCACCAATGCCGCATCGCCCGCCAGAGCCGTCCGCGGCAGCGACAACAACTCCGTCACCCGCAATCCCGTCGCATACAGGATCTCCAGTGCTGTCCGCGCCACCAAACCTGGGCGGCCCGGCAACCCTCCGGCAGCGGCGAGCAAGGCATCGACCTCCGCCTCGGACAGATATTTCGGCAACACCCCGGGCAATTTTGGCGTGTCCAGCAAACCGGTCGGATCGTCCGGCCGGATCCCTTCCCGCAGCAGAAACCGATGGAATTGCCGCAACGCCGACAATCGCCGCGCGGCCGTCCGCGGCTTCAGTCCCTGCGCTCCAAGTCCTGCCATATACAGCCGCAAGGTTTCCGCCGACGCGGCCGCCACCGCTTCCTTCCGGCCTGCGGCAAACCCGGCAAAATCGTTCAGGTCGCGGTCATAGGCGAGCAGCGTGTTGCGCGCCGCGCCGCGCTCGGCGGCAAGCATTTCCAGGAACGCCTCGCAATGCCGATCCGTCACTCAATGCGCCCCCTGGTCAATGCGCCCCTGCTCAGTGCGACTGAAACTTATCGTTCGGTATGGTCTTGTTGACCTGCGTCGGCGCCGGATTGGGCGGG
>JBEKQQ010000281.1:0-3766 GCA_049519555.1 Acetobacteraceae bacterium | reverse complement strand
AGAGCTTGCTGAAAAACACCAAAAGCATCATGGCCACAGATAAACACAGATGAACACAGATTGAAAAGAACTGGTTTATCCGTGTTCATCTGTGTTCATCCGTGGCCCAAGAATTTTTTCTCGGACTTTTTCAGCGGCCTCTAAAACCTGTGATGGCGAAGCTGTTCGTTCGGTATTCGACGTGCTCAGAGTTGATCATGATGCTGCGGAGAGCCCTAGTGTGCCTGGCGGTGCTGAGCGCGGCCGGTGAGCGGACCCTCTTGCCCTAATCGTCTGGGCACCGATTGCGGCGGACGCCGCCGGAGAGCTTTACATTCAGTCGACATGCACTATCTCTGGCGTCGTTTCTGCTTGCATCACCAAGTTGTCTGCCGACGGACAGACCATCTTGTGGCAGCAGACCGGCGCGGGCTTCCCTTCCACCATGGCCGTCGACCCAAGCGGAGCCATCTACCTCGCATGGGGGAGTCAATCGGCATCTCCATTCGTGGTCGAGAAGCTGAGCCCCGATGGCGCCACGGTCGTGTGGAAGACGCCGATCCCCGGCTCCGCGCTGGTGGATGGCAGTGCCCGCGGCGATCCAAGCCTCGCAGTCGATTCCTCGGGCCGCGCGTTCGTGGTCTGCGACGCGGCCACCGGAGCCGTAGTAGCTCGCTTGAATGCGGCCGGCGCAGTCGACTTCACGCTGCATGTGCCGGTCAAACCGCTCGCGATCGCGGTCGATCCCACCGGCTCGGACATTGTAGTCGCGGTGGGAGGCGGTATCGCGCGGCTGGCATCGGACGGCATCACCTGGATCGATATCGACCTGCCGCAGCCGATCGTAGCGCCACCGCTCACCCTGCTTCCCAACCCGGCGCTGGCTGTCGCAGCCAATGGCGATGCGGTCATCTATGGCAGCGTGCCGAACGGCGCCTGGGTGCTGCAGCGAATCGACCCGGCGGGCGCGGTGGTGTTCTCGAAGGCATTTCCCGCCGGCTCGCAAGGTGGCCTGGCGTTGGACGCAGCCGGCAACGCCTACATCACCGGCTACACCGGAAGCGCGCTGTACGCGGTTCGGAACAGTCTCGCGCCGTGCGGAGCCACGTGGCTGAGCGTGTATGCTCCGGATGGCTCCGTTCTGCAGACGACGTACCTGCCCGGCGCCGGAGTGACGGGTTCTCCAGCCTACATTGCCGTCGACGCGGACTCCGCGGTGCACGTGCTGTCCGCAGTCCCTTCAACCGCCGCGCCTACGCGAACCGGCCCATTCGGCGCCGCGGCCGCGGACACTTTGTACCGCTTCTCTCCCAACGCGAACGCGCAGACGCTATCGCTCGCCTGCATCGGCAACGGAGCGAGTTTCCTCACCGGGCCGGCCGCGCCGGGAGAGATTGTGAGCCTGTTCGGCAACGGGCTCGGGCCACTACAAGGCGTGCAGCCCGCCACGCCGCAGAACCCGTACCCGGCGCTGGCAGCCGGCGTGGAGGTGACGTTCGGCGGCACGCCTGCACCGTTGCTGTGGGTGCAGGATGCCCAGATCAACGCCGCCGTGCCATGGTCTCTCACCGGGGCGGCAACCGAGGTCTGCGTGACGTATAACAACGCGCAGTCGAACTGCCTGGCGTTGCCAGTGGCGCAGGTTTCACCCGGCGTATTCACCGTGGATGGCATCCACGCCGCGGCCGTCAATCAGGATGGAACTCCCAACTCGGCCGCGAACCCAGCGTCGCTCAACTCAACCGTGTCGGTCTTTGGCACCGGTCTCGGTCCGTTCAGCGCGGCGCCTCTCGATAGCTCGCTTGCCGGACTGCCGGTTCCGGTGAACGCCCCGGCCGGTCTCGAAACCGGTTGCGTGCAAGGCTCCGGCTGCCCGACTCCCATTTCATACAACACCATCTACGCGGGGCCCGCGCCATCGCAGGCCGCGGGGCTGAGCCGAATCGACTTCAAAGCCAGCGACGCGGTCTTGAACGACGGCCTGGTTCCTCTTTACCTGACACTTCAGACGCAATCCGGCCTGGCACTCAGCAACCCGTTTCAGATTTACGTGACCGGCCCATGAGGAGCTTCGCATGATGCTTTGGAGATCGTCTTTTTTGCTGGCGGCGCTGGCCGTGACGGGCGCGGCGGCAGCCCCGAGCTTCCGCCTGGGAATCGACTATATCGAATGGGGGCCGTTCACCCTAGAAACCGCAACGCAGATTGCCGCCGACAACGCCGGAGAGCTTTACATCTTCACCATCTGCTCACCCGTTGTGGACGGCCCGCCGTGTGGGACGAACATCACCAAACTGTCCGCCGACGGAAAGACCATACTCTGGCAAACCGATCTCGGATTCACGTCGCAGCTTGCCGTCGGCGGCGACGGCGGTGTTTACGTCGTCGAAGCCGCGGAGTTCAACCTGGTCGCAACGAAGCTGAGCGCGGACGGAGCCGGCGAGACGTGGCGCGCGGTGATCGGCCCGAATCTGGGTTCCGCATCGAAATGCAGCGGGCTTGCGGTCGATTCGAACGGCCGCGCTTTCGTGGCCGTGGATTCTCTCAATGCGAACGGCCAGCCGGCCGGGTGCGCGGTGGTTCGCCTGAGCGCCGCGGGCGCAATCGACGCCACATTTCCCGGTGCGCCGCAGCAAACCTATCGCGTCGCGGTCGATCCGTCCGGCGCGGACGCCGTCGTGGCGGGAGTGGGCTTTGCCCGCCTCTCGCAAAGCGGCACCTGGACGGCCTTCACGCCGCAGAACCCTGTGTATGCAGTGGGGCTCGCGGTCGATGCGAACGGGGACGCCGTCCTGTCCGGCCAAAATGGCACCAGCCTGCGCTCGTTCCTCGAGCGCGTCAATCCCGCCGGCGCGACCGTCTTCTCGATTACCAACGCGGGCTACGGACTTGCGCTCGACGCGGCGGGAAACGCATACGTCACGGGCAACAGCGGAGGATTCCTCCATCCGGTCTTGAACACCGTTGCGCCGTGCGGATCGACGTGGCTGAGCGCATACGGCCCGGATGGGTCGCTGCTGCAGACGACCTACGCCGCCGGCGCCAGCCTCGTCGCGGTCACTCCGGATTCCACCGTGTTCGTCTGGAACTCGGAAACTTCGGCCACACCCACGCAGATCGGCCCGTTTCCGCAGTTTCCGAATAACCCGATCTACGGATCGGCTGTTCTGTCCCGCCTCTCGCCGCACGCCGACGCACAGGTCCTCCCGCTGGCGTGCGCCGGCAATGCGGCGACTCTCGGCACCGGGCCGGTGGCGCCGGGAGAATTGGTGACATTGGTCGGAAACGGGCTCGGACCCCAGCAGGGTGTCGAGCCTCAGGCCACTCTCGAAACCCCCTATCCAATCGAAGCGGCAAACGTGGAGGTGACGTTCGACGGGATACCGGCGCCGCTGCTCTGGGTGCAGGATTCGCAGATCAATCTCGTGGTGCCGTGGTCGGTGACCGGAAGCGGTACCGGAAGCGGGCCGACGACGCAGGTTTGCGTCACTTACAACAACGTGCAGACGAATTGCCTGTTCTGGCCGGTGGCGCAGACCGCCCCTGGCGTATTCACCGTGGATGGCGTCCACGCGGCAGCAGTGAATCAGGATGGGACCATCAACTCGGCCACCAACCCCGCGCCGGCGGGCTCTCTCGTCTCGGTGTGGGCGACTGGTCTCGGTCCGATCACTCCACCCCAGGCCGATGGCACGCTGGTGGGGTTTCCGCTGCCCACTGACGTTCTGCAGGCAGCAGTCGGGTCGATAACGGCTATCGGGATCGGGGGCCCTTTTACAATCTTCAC
>JBEKQQ010000280.1:0-3520 GCA_049519555.1 Acetobacteraceae bacterium | reverse complement strand
CGGAACCCATCTGGGCCAGCGGTCATGATGCCGCGTCAACAGGCCGGACACATGATCGCAGTCGACCCGCCCGTCAGAATCCTCATCGAAACTCTTGAATTCAAGGGGCCGTCCACACATACTCTGAGGGCGCGGAGGATGTTCAGCTTTACACACGGCGACAGCGGATCGTCGTGCCCCTTCTCAGCGATCTCGGTGTTTTAGTGGGCGGTGATTCAGTGCGGACCGCAGAGTCAGGCTATGCCGCACCTCGCCCCAAACGGTTCGATCCGTAGTCACCAAAGAAGACATCGGTGGTGATCTCATCTGTCCGGTTGCAACCAGTATACGCCATGGTTTTATCGAATTCCGTCCGGATGATGTTGATCGCTTTGGCCGCGCCGGCTTCGCCGCCCACCGCGGTGCCGTAGAGCGTTGCCCGCCCAGTGAGGACAGCCTTGGCACCCAGTGCGAGCGCCTTAACGATATCGGAGCCTCGACGGACGCCAGAATCGAGAATGACGGTCAACTTGTCGCCCACCGCCTCGGCGATTTCGGGCAGCAGACGCAGCGTGGCAGCAGCGCTGTCCATGTTGCGGCCGCCGTGGTTCGACACGATCACCCCGTCGACGCCGTAACTGATCGCCTTCAACGAATCATCGATTCGGTTGACACCCTTCAACATCAGGATGCCGGGCCACATGTCGCGGAATTTCGCAATATCGTCCCAATTGAGTGAGTCGACCTCCATCTCCTTGCGCCGGCCGGCAACGCCGCTGGTGATGTGACCCTGGAATTCCGCCGGGTAGTTCTCGTGCTTAGGCATGCCGATCGTGGTGAGATATTTGCCCATCACGCCAAGCGTCCAGGATGGATGCGTGGCCACATCCAGCAGAAATTTTCGCGACGGATTGAACGGCAGCGCAAAGCCGTTGCGCGCATTGTATTCGCGGTTGCCGGAGACGGCGGAATCGACGGTGACGATCAGTGCCTCATAGCCGGCAGCCTTGGCGCGTTCGATGATCTGGTACGACAGATCGCGCCGCTTCCAGACGTAGAGCTGGAACCACAGCCGACCACCTGCCTCCTTGGCGATGGTTTCCATTGCGGTCATCGACGCGGTTGACAACGTTAAGGGGATTCCGGCCTTGGCCGCCGCCTTCGCCAGCGCCAGTTCGCCGCGATACCAGCACAATCCGGCAGCACCGGTCGGAGCGATTGCCATCGGCAAGGCGATCGGTTTGCCGAATAACGTTGTCGCAGTGGAACGGCCGGAGACATCGACCAAAGCGCGGTGGCGTAGCTTGATTTCCTCAAATGCCGTGCGGTTGTCGCGGACGGCGATGTGGTCCTCGGTCGCCCGGTCGACGAATTCGAACACGCCTTTGGGCAACCGGCGTTGTGCTGCCTCGCGCAGATCGAACACGTTGTAACAGTCGTTCAGCGCCGACATCATTGCGCTGCCATCCGGTTGCTCTCGCGATCGCCGAAGAAGATGTCGGTGGTAATCTCATCGACCCGGTTGCATCCGGTATAGGCCATGGTCTTATCCATTTCGGTGCGGATGATGTTGATCGCTTTCGAGGCACCCGCCTCGCCGCCGACCGCGGTGCCATACAGTGTTGCGCGTCCGGTCAGCACGCATTTGGCACCCAGCGCCATGGCCTTGACGATGTCCGAGCCGCGGCGGATCCCGGAATCAAGCAACACGGTGATTTTGTCGCCGACTGCTTCGGCAATTTCCGGCAGCATGTCGATTGTCGCCGCAGCGCTGTCCATGTTGCGCCCGCCATGGTTCGACACCACGATCCCATCGACGCCGGCACTGACCGCTTTCAATGCGTCATCGGGACGGTTGATGCCTTTAAGCATCAGGATGCCCGGCCACATGTCCCGGAAGATCTTGATGTCGTCCCAGTTGAGGGAATCCTGGCGCATCACCTCATGGCGGTAAGGGTCGTCGCCAATCTTGCGCCGGTACGGCTCGGGGTAATTTTCGTTACGCGGCATGCCGATGGTCGTCAGGTATTTCAGCAGCACATTGGCGAACCAGCCGGGTTTTTGCAGGATGTCGCGGGTGAACCGCAATGTTGGAGTGAACGGCAGGTCGAGCCCGTTCTTGGCATTATATTCGCGATTTGGCGGTACGATCGTATCGGTGGTGACGATCAATGCCTCGAACCCATTATTCTTTGCCCGTTCGATCAGCTGATATGACAAATCGCGCTGCTTCCATACGTAAAGCTGGAACCACAGCCGGAAATTTGCCTCCCGCGCGATTTTCTCCATCGAGGTCATGGCGCCGGTTGCCAGGGTGAACGGGATCTTCATTTTCGCCGCCGCCTTGGCGAGTTCCAGTTCGCCCTCATACCAACAAAGCCCCGCGGCGCCGGTCGGCGCAATCGCCATCGGCGCGGAAATTTCCTTGCCGAACAGAGTGGTCTTTGTGGAACGGCCGGACACATCGACCAAAGCGCGATGCCGAAGGCGGATCTTCTCGAATGCGGCGCGGTTGTTGCGCAGCGCGATTTCATCCTCAGTCGAGCGATCGACGAATTCAAACATCGCCTTGGGAAGCTTGCGTTTCGCGGCATCCCGCAGGTCAAATACGTTATAGCAGTCGTCGAGCGCGGACATTGTCGTTCCCCCTTGGACGGCCGATGATGCGAGCGCACCAGGCCATGTCAAGCCGTCCGGCTGACCTCGGGCAGGATGCGGGTGATCAGCGGCAGGACTTGCCCCATCCAGACGGCATTGATCGTGTGATCGTCACGCGGACGGCCTGACTCCGGATGCAGCAGAATGGTCAGGCCCATCCGGTTCATCATCAGGAAGGGCACCAGCGTGGGAAACTCGTCATTTTCGAACGCGATCTGATACATCGCGCAAGGATGTGGCCCGACCGGGATGTCGTGCCAGCGCCCCATTCTGACATCGAAACGCTGCTCGACCGCTTCGCGCAGTTCCGCAGCGCGCGGCCGGTTCAGTGCGTCATAATATATATGCGCGTGGTAGCCTTTGATCCGCGATGGATCGATCATGTTTCCTCCAGTAAGCGCCTGACGTCGCGCTTGACCACTTTGCCGTAGCCGGATTTCGGCAGTTCCGGCCAGACCACGAACGTCGCCGGGTGCTTGTAGCGGGCGAGTTTGCCCTCGATGTGTGCCGCCAGCATTTGTTCCGTAATCGTCATCCCGGCATTCAGCACCAGCACGGCTACACCGGTTTCGCCCCATTTCTCGTGTGGCATGCCCACAACGCAGGCCTCTGCTACCGCCGGGTGGGTCAACAGGACCTCTTCGATTTCCCGCGGATACACGTTCGAGCCGCCGGAGATGTACATGTCGGAGGCGCGGCCAGTGATGTAAACAAAGCCCCGTACGTCCATGTGGCCGAGATCGCCGGTGTGGAACCAGCCATACGCCGTCGCCTTTGCGGTCGCTTCTGGATTGTTGTGGTAACCGGCGAATACGCCCGGCCCACGCACGCAAATCTCTCCGGTGATGCCGGGCGGCAGATGTTTGCCACTATCGTCAAGGAT
>JBEKQQ010000279.1:0-4585 GCA_049519555.1 Acetobacteraceae bacterium | reverse complement strand
GAGCCACTGGCGCTGAGCACTTCCGGCCACGGGCGATTGGTCAACGCTCGGGCATAGGCGAGCGGGGAGGATCGGATGGATTTGTCCGAAGAAATAGCGTGGTTCGGTAACATTGTTGCCGCGCAATAATCCAGAGCCAGTCGTGAGCGTTCCGAGGGAGCCACCGGAGGGTGTCTCGATCCGAGCGTCTCTTTCCGATCGCATTTCTAATATCGTCTTGGTCTCTGTCTTGTTCCTGCAGAAGACCTTAGACTAGCTCGCAAGCAATCGTGTTGTTCGCGTTTTGATAGCGCCCGGGGAGAATGGTGACACATTCTCCCCGGGCTTTCCCTTGGGAGCTCGAACCTCCCGTGGGCAACCACCACGTTAAAGGAAAGCACCGTCCCAAGGCCAGAGAGCGCCGCCCGCGCGCGCGGCCCTGCCTGAACAAGGGGTGCAGACGCGAGTACCAGCCGCGGCGTTGGAACCAGCGCTATTGCCAGGACCCCGAATGCCTGCGGGAGGTCCGCCGCTGGCTGGCGGCGCAGCGGCAAGCGAAACGTCGCAAGGACGGCGACGGCAAAACCGAGCACGCCCAGGCGGAGAGAGCGCGCCGCCAGCAGGCCAAGTCCACGCCACAGGTCGCTCAAAGCCCAGAAGTTACGCCGGCGCGTGGTCACGCAGCGGGATTTTTTTTCTCTCTTCCGTTATGCAATCGGCCGGGCTGCCACGAACACCCCGTGAGTTCGCTCCGTAACTTGGCACGCTACTGCTGCCTCGCCTGTCGGCAAGCCGTTCGCAATGTCCTGGATCGTGAACGCAAGTGGCTCTCGCGCGGCACTTTGGATGGCCGGACGAAGCGCACCATAGGGTATGAAGCCGCGCACCGGCGCCGCGCTCTTCACCAACGCCACATCCCTGACCCACCGCCATAGCGACCACCTCCAGGGTAACGATGCCCCCCAAGCCACGCCGGTCGTCAACTATCGCGGTGCCACCCTGCGCGCTGCTTTGCTGGGGAAGGTTATTCATTCTCAGGAGCCCCCAGCATGCCCCAGAAACCGATTCTCGTTGCCGCCCGACTGCGGCGTCCTCCCGCAACGGGCTGGTCCTGGATGGACCGCCGCTTCGTGTTCGAGCACATGGCCCACCTCTCGCGAGAGGCCGTGCTGTTGTACTTCTTCCTCGCCGCCGTGGCCGACAAACACGGGCTGTCGTTCTACGCCGACGGCACGCTGGCCACTCTGCTGCGAATGACGTTACCGGCCTTGATCGAGGCCCGCAACGAGTTGCTGGACCGCGATCTGATCGCCCATGAGGCTCGCTTCACCCAGGTGCTTTCCTTGCTGCCACCCGGCCAGCACCGCCGGTCCGAGCCCGGTGGAGGGCTGCTGCAACTGGGCGATATCTTGCGCCGGGTCGCCGAACTGCCGCATTCCAACCAGGAAAGGAACCTACCATGAATGTCGCCTTGTGGGCCGAAATCCGCCGCCTGGCCGAGATCGAAAAACTCTCTGGCCGCGCCATTTCACGACGACTTCGCTGCTCGCGGCATACAGTGACTGCGGCGCTCGAATTGGACCAGCCTCCCGGGCGCGAAGTCCCGCGACGCACCAGCCTCTTGGACGCCTACCAGGTCAAGATCGACGCCCTGCTGGCCAAGTACCCCGACCTCTCGGCAGTGCGCATCCACGAGGAGATCGCCCGCGGCCCCGACGGCTATACTGGCAGCACCAGCGTCGTTCGTCGCTACCTGCGGAAGGTCCGTCCCGCGCGTGGTCGCGTCTACCAAGAAGTCCACTACGAGCTGGCCCAAGCGATGCAGGTCGATTGGGGTGAGTGCGGCCGCGTGCGAATCGGCGCCACGACCCGCAAGGTTTCGGTGTTCGTGGCGGTGCTCTGCTACAGCCGGTTGATCTATATCGAGTTCACGCTCTCGCAGCGCAAGGAGGAGTTCTACCGCGGAATAGTCCACGCTTTCGAGTTCTTCGGTGGCAGTCCTCGCGCCCTTATCTTCGACAACTTGAAAGCGGCCGTGCTCAACGGCTCGGGCCGCGACGCCTGTCTCCATCCCGATTTCTTGGCGCTGTGCGGCTACTTCTGCCTGCAGCCGATCGCCTGCGAACGGCGCGACCCGGAATCAAAAGGGATCGTCGAGAGGGGCGTGCGTTACGTAAAGCAAAACGCCCTGGCCGGACGTGCCGAGGAACTGACCCGCTTCGAGGACTACCTGGCGTTGGCCCCGCTGTGGCGTGACCACGTGGCCAACGTGCGGATGCACGAGACGACCCGAGAACGGCCAGTGGACCGCTTCCTGCAGGAGCGCTCGCTGTTGCGCTCGCTGCCGGCGATCTCCTTCGACACCGACGAAGTCGTGCCGGCAGTCGTCAACCCTCTGGCGCGAATCGAGTTTGACGGCAATCGCTACTCAGTGCCGCCGCGGTGGGCGCGCCAGGCAGTCACGATTCGCGCTAGCCGTGACGAGGTTCGCGTGCTGCACGACGGCCAGTTGGTCGCCCACCATGTCAGGTGCTACGAGCGACGGCAATTGATCGTGTCGCCCGACCATCGCCTGGCGGCACTGGCGCTACGCAAGCGGTCTCGGGGCACCGCGACGGAGCAAGCGTTTGATGCCTTGGGGCCCGAGGCTCGCCAGTTCCACCTCCACCTGAAGCGCCAGCCGGTGAAGACCGGCGTCCACCTGCGTCGCTTACTAAGTCTGGCACGACTTTACGGAACGGCGGAGCTGCTTGCAGCCATCTCTCGGGCCTTGGAACTGGCGGCCTACGACGCCGCGTATGTCGAAAACCTCTTGTTGGCGGAACGGCGGCGGCGAGAACTTCCCACCCCCACGCTGCCCACTCCCAGGCGGCGCGAACTGATCGATGAGATCGAATTGGATCCCACCGATCCCGCGATTTACGACCGTTTCTGCAACGACACCGAGGAGGACTCTCATGGCACGACGTGATGATAGTTTACAAGCAAGGCTAGAACGAGACCTGGCCGAACTGAAGCTCCCGGAGATTGCCAAGGGCTACCGCGAAGTCCTGGATGAGGCGGCTCGCAAAGGGAGCTCCATGTTGGAGGTCCTGGCCATATTGTTCGGCCTGGAACAGACCGCCCGGCGGCAGCGAGCCCTCGAGCGGCGACTGCATCAGGCACGGCTGCCCAAGCAGAAGACCCTGGCCGAGTATAACTTCGACTTCCCCAAGCGAGTTCCCCAAGCGGCCATCCTGCGGCTGTTCGACTGTGATTTCATTGAGCGGCACGGCTGCGCCGTGTTGATTGGGCCGACCGGAACGGGAAAGTCGCATCTGCTCACCGCATTGGGCTACACAGCCTGTGAGCGTGGCTATTCGGTTCGCTATACGCGCGTGGTAGACATGATCAATCACCTTGTTATGGCCCAGACCAACGGCTTCTCCTCCTCGATGAGCTGGGCTATCTGCCGATCGACAAGCGCGGGGCCGATCTGTTGTTCCAGGTGGTCGCTGCCCGTTATGAATCCGGATCGATCGTGTTGACCACGAATCGACCTTTCCGGGAATGGGGCGCCCTGTGTAACGCGGACAACACCCTGGCCACGGCCTTGATCGACCGGCTGATGCATCACGGGGAGGTAATTGTCATTAAAGGAGACAGCTATCGGATGAGAGACAAGGATTCCGATCCTGATCCCGATCCGCCCAGTGCGTGACCAAACGTGACGCGAGAGCGTCCGGAGCGGGTGTTCCGCGCGAAGTGAGTTGCGTCTGGCGTGAGTGGAAGGGATGTCCAGCCCACCCTTGAGCGAGCCCGGCCATCGTGCCGGGCTCTTTTTTCAAGCGGCCGGTTCGATCGTGAGGGGGCTCGCGTTGGCCCCAGGCCCTGGTCCGGGATCCGCAAGCAGTTCCTTGCGAGGAACTTCGTCTTGACGACCTGGCCATCCTGTCGCGGTCCGCGGTAGCTCGCGAAGAGCGAATTGGCGGTGGTCCCGTCCGCCACGCCTGGCTCGCCGAGCATGAACGCCTGGCCGGCCCGTCCGCGCCACGTTCGGCCACGCCACATTCCAGGTTCGAACTCACTCCGCGCACTTAAGAGCGTGCCGAGCTGCACCGGCGTTCGCGCCCGACGTATGCACCTCGCTCGCCGAGCTCAAGTGGCTCCGTCATTTCGCTCGAAACTGGCTCCGAATCCCCGCGCGGCAACAAAAACTCGGAGTCGCTTCAGCGTCCCGGAGAAGGTCGCCATACTTCGGCTCCATCTCCTCGAACACACCCCGGTTTCGGATCTGTGCGACCAGCACGGCATTCACCCCACGATGTTCTACCGTTGGCAGAAGGAGTTCTTCGAGAACGCCGCTGCCGCATTCCAGCACCGCTCCCGCCGCCCCAGCGACGACAAGGACCGGAGGATCGCCGTGCTGGAACAAAAGCTGCAACGCAAGCACGAAGTCCTCTCCGAACTCATGGAGGAACATATCAAACTAAAAAAAGAACTTGGGGAACTCTGAACGGAGCCTGGGTTCCCCAGTCCATCCGCGATGCGGTCGTCCAGTTCGTCCAGCGCTGGGCTGGCCGCACGAACCTGCCGCTCTTGCTCTTAGTCGGCTGGCTGGGGATTG
>JBEKQQ010000278.1:0-3994 GCA_049519555.1 Acetobacteraceae bacterium | reverse complement strand
CAAAGCAGATAATTTTCATGATATCGTCGCCTTTGCGTGCCACGAGCGGCCAGTCGCATATCTGGCATGACCGCCTCCGTGTTGCGCTTGCTGAAATGCCTAACGCACGTTGAAACCCGGGTAGCCGGCCAGAGGACGCCATTCCCTGCGTCAGCGGACCGCCATTTCCGTTTCCCCCAGAACTGTAGTGGAGCACAAATTCAGGCGTGGTTCAATGATTTAGTAGGGGGTTACCACGGCAATCGGGTGAAGATGTACGTGACAAATCCCTGAAACGTTGAATCTATGACGACCCTCTGAATTAGGTTGGAGGGGAACGTGCAGTTGTATTTCTCAATCATTTCAAGGATATGCGGGACCCGCGCCAGCGCGGCAAGGTGATGTATCCACTCGATGAGATACTCCTGCTGGCCCTGCTCGCGGTGCTGGCCGGGGCCGATTCCTTCGTCGAGATCGCGCGGTTTGGCTGCAAGAAACGCGAACTGCTCCGGCGGTTCCGACCATATCTCGACGGCACTCCGTCGCATGATCACCTGGGCGATATCTTCGCGGCCCTCGACGCGGCACAGTTCCAGCGCTGTTTCGTTGCCTGGGTCGCGTCGCTGATTGGCGTGCCGGAGGGCGTGGTGGCCATCGATGGTAAGACCGCTCGGCGGTCCGGCGGAAAAGCCGGTAAAGGCGCCATTCATATGGTGTCCGCCTTTGCCGCGAGCCAGCGTCTCGTACTGGGGCAGGTCAAGGTAGCGGAAAAGTCCAATGAGATCGTGGCGATCCCAAAACTTCTCGACATGTTGGCGGTCGAAGGGGCGATCATCACGATCGACGCGATGGGGTGCCAGCGTGCCATCGCTCAGAAGATCATCGACAAGAAGGCTGATTACGTCTTCGGCCTGAAGGGCAATCAGGGCTCGTTACGCGAGGATGTCGAGGTGTTTGCCGCCGAGCAGAAAGCCAGGAACTTCGCGGATACGACGATCAGCCAGGCGAAGACGATCGATGCCGATAATGGGCGCATTGAGACGCGGATCACTACCGTCATTCACGATGTCGGGTGGCTGCGAAAACGCCACGCCATGGCTGGCCTGGTCTGAACGCCGTCGCGATGGTCGAGAGCACGCGCGAAACCGACGGTGTGATCGAGCAGGACACACGATTTTACGTAACTTCACTGGTCATGCTGGCGCATCTTCTCGGGCCGGTCATTCGAAGCCATTGGGCGATCGAGAACAGTTTGCACTGGGTCATGGACATGGTGTTCCGCGACGACGAGTGCCGGGTCAGAACCAATCACGCCCCCGCTAACTTCACCACCGTAAAGCATATGGCCTGCAATTTGCTCCGACGGCCGTCGGGCAAGGATTCATTGCGGGTTCGCAGAAAAGTCGCGGGGTGGGATGACGATTTCCTCGCCAGCCTCGTCACGGCATGATTGTTTCACCCGATTCGCCTGGGGTGTGGCAGTGGCGCAACGCCTGCTGTGGTCGGGTCACCTTGGCATGAAAGCCAGGACGCAGTACGCCACAGCCCACAACCACGGCCGGAGCGTCACGAATGGTCGAACCCTGCGATCTTACGGCTGTTGCGGCGCGCCGGCTGACCGGTGCGAAACGTTTGGCGCCATCGGAACTGCTGGCAAGTTGCATCACGCGAATTGAAGCCGTGGACCACGCGGTTAACGCGATTCCCGCGCGCGATTTCGGCCGGGCGCGTGAAGCGGCGTTGCGTGCCGATGCAGCGGTGGCGCGCGGCGAGGATCTGCCTGCTCTGTTCGGGTTGGCGATCGGCATCAAGGATTTGCAGGAGACCAAAGACCTCGTCACCACGCGCGGCAGTGTCATCTACAAAGACTACATCCCCACCGAGGACGAAGCCATTGTCGCTGCCGTGCGGCGGGCCGGCGCGATCGTCATCGGCAAGACCAACACGCCGGAGTTTGGCGCCGGAGCCAATACGCGCAATACCGTTTATGGCGTGACCGGCAATCCGTTCGATCCGGCAAAGTCTGCAGCGGGGTCTTCGGGCGGGTCGGCGGTGGCGCTGGCGACCGGGATGGTGCCGATTTGCACCGGTTCCGACACCGGTGGGTCGTTACCCAATGCGGCAGCGTTTTCCGGCATCGTCGGGTTTCGGCCGTCCCCTGGCCTCGTGCCTTCAAACAAGCGGCCGATCGGCTGGTCCAATCTGCCGGTGCTCGGCCCGATGGCGCGGACGGTGGAGGATACGTGTTTGTTGCTTGGCGCCATCGCATCGGACGATGTCCGGGACCCGCTGGCCTATTCGGTGCATCGCCGGTCGATGCGTCACGCTGAAGAGTTTTATCCGCCGCCCGCGATCGATTTGTCGCGGCTGCGGGTTGCCCTGACGCCGGATTTCGGCTTCGCCCCGACCGAGCGCCACATCGCCTCGGTGTTCGCGGAAAAGTGCTGCTTGTTTCAGCATGTGTTTGCGAACGCCGAGGTTGCTACACCGGATTGTTCCGATACTGATGAAGCGTTTGAGGTGCTGCGCTCACTGGCGTTCCTGGCCACGCAGGCCGACAACGTGCGCGACCGGCCGGGCGACGTCGGTCCCAATGTCCATGCCAACGTTGCCGAGGGCCAGCGCTACAGCGCCGCCGACGTGGCTCGGGCGTTGACCTTGCAGACGTTGATTTACCGGCGCTGGCAAACGTTCTTTGAACGGCATGACGTGATCCTGAGCCCATCGATCACCATCAGCCCGCGCTCCTGGCGCGAGCTTTACCCGGCGGAGATCGATGGTAAACCGACTCGAACCTATTTTCATTGGCTGGCCCTGGCTTATGCGGTGACCTTGCCGCGCCATCCGGCGATTTCGTTGCCGGTTGGGCTGGATCGCAACGGGATGCCGTTCGGCTTGCAGATAATTGGGCCACGCGGCGGGGACGCACTGGTGCTGGCGGTGGCGCATGCGCTTGAGACGTTGCTGGATGGTGATGGCCGTACCGCACGACCGGTGCCCGATCTGGCGAAGTTGCAGGCGGCGCGGCCGATCCGAGACATGGAGGGGTTCCTTGGGTTCGACTAAGTCGATGGCGACCAGGCCGACGCGCAAGGCGTCCGCGCAGCCTCCGGCCCGGGTTCAGGCCAAATCCACCGGCAAACCGACAGCCGGTTCGCTGGGCAAGGCGAAGGCGACTGCCAAGGCCATGGGCAAGGCGTCCACCACACCGACAGGCAAGATCGCGGCTAAACCGAAGCTCATGACCCGTGCGGCGGTGCGCAGCTTCATCGAGGCGATCGCTGCGACCAATCCGGAACCGGAGAGCGAACTCGAATTCAACACGCCGTTCACGTTGCTGGTCGCCGTGGTGCTGTCGGCGCAGGCGACCGACGTGTCGGTCAATCGGGTGACCCAGACGCTGTTCGCCGAGGCGCCGACGCCGGAGGCGATGGAGCGGCTCGGGGTTGATGGCGTGGCGCGGCACATCCGCTCGATCGGGCTGTGGCAGGGGAAGGCGCGCAATGTGGTGGAGCTGTCGCGGCAGTTGCTGGCGAAGCACGGCGGCGAGGTACCGGCCGACCGCGAGGCGCTGGAGGCGCTGCCGGGCGTTGGACGCAAGACCGCCAATGTGGTGCTGAACGTTGCGTTCAAGCAAGATACCATGGCGGTCGACACGCATATATTCCGGCTTGGCAACCGGACCGGGATCGCGCCTGGGGCCTCGCCGCGGGCGGTCGAGGACGGGTTGGTGAAACGCATCCCGCCCGAGCTGCTGCGCCATGCGCATCAGATGTCCAAACAGTCCAAATCCCGTTATATCCGTGCAAGCCGAGGCTGCCGCTGCTTTCATGGCTTCGGCGGCAGCCATGTTGAGCGTGGCCATTGAGGTGGCGGCTGCCGCCATGCCTTCTGCATTGCCACGCCCGATCTGCTCGCAGAAGGCCAGCACGCCCGTTCCCAGCGGCTTAGTCAGCACCAGCACGTCATCGGCGCGCGGCGTCTCCAGCGCTGCGGTTACCGCCGGATCAATCAG
>JBEKQQ010000277.1:0-3835 GCA_049519555.1 Acetobacteraceae bacterium | reverse complement strand
CGGCAGCGTGCCAGTCTGGTCGATGCCGCACGGTCCAAATCGGCCTATTTCCGCCTGTTGGCGCACGATCCTGATATTCTCGAGGCACGGACCCGCACCGACAAAGACATCTTCTACAACACCTCGTCCGGTCTGCCGCGCGCCGAGCGCGAACTGGCGGCGGCGGCGACCTCGCGTCACAACGGTTGCATTTACTGCGCTTCAGTGCATGCCCGTCACGCCACCACGTATTCGAAGCGGGCCGCGGATGTGCGGCGGTTGCTCGATGCCGGGGTGGGTGCCGATCTGGGCGAGCGCTGGAATGCGATCGTTGCGGCCTCGGTGGCGCTGGCGGCAACGCCGATCGCGTTCGGCACCGCGCATGTCCAGCGGCTGCGTGCCGCGGGACTGGACGATGCCGAAATCATCGACGTCATCAACAGTGCAGCCTTCTTCAACTGGGCCAACCGGTTGATGCTGTCGTTGGGCGAGCCAGCCGAGAGCGCACAGTGATAGGAGCCAAGCTACAGCTCCTCCGCCCAATTCCACTTCTTGTGTGTCACTGCAATTTCAACGAAGTCGTCCTCAGTGTACGTAATGTCTGGAAGGGCTCGCACGCGACTTAGCAAACCTGAGCCACGATTACCTGATCGAACGTTCGGCTATCCTGAAGAGCTAGCCTGACGACAGTGTAACCCATGCCCGTTTCAGGCAGAGATCTGACGTTTTCCGCCCACTTACCGGAAAACGTGAATGTCCCGCGTCTCGGCATCAATCGATCCCACGCGCGAGCGACCTCGTTGCTCAATGAAACGTGCGCCCCGAGTCAATGACAACGGTCTGCCCGGTCATCGTCTCGGTGCGGCACATCGTAACGACCATATCGGCGCAATCATCCTTGTCCGCCGGCTTCTTCAGCAGCGAAGTGGACGCGCCATGCGCAATCATCTCAGGCCGGAGATTGGCGGTTGCACGCGTGCCCTCGAGCAGTCCTGGCGCGACGCAGTTGACCAGCGTCTCGGGCGCCATCGCCACCGCCATGCACTTCGTGAGATGGATCAGGCCCGCCTTCGACACCGCATAAGCAATTGACGAGCCCTGTGGCCCAAGTCCCGCCACCGACGAGATATTCACCACACGCCCCCTACCCTGGGCTTTCATGATCGGCGCCGCAGCTTTGGTCAGCCGCATCGGGCCGGTCAGATTGACGGCAATGATCTTGTCCCACACTTCTTCTGTGAGATTGTCGAGATCAGTGAACGGGATTGCCTTATTGTAAGCGGCGTCGTTGACCAGAATGTCCAGCCGGCCAAACCGAGCCGTCACATCGCGCAGCAACTGATCCACGGCGGCCCCATCAGTGATGTCGCAGGCAAATGCGGCAGCGTTGATCTGGTAGCTCGATGCCAGCTCGCGCGCGACACCTTCGGCCTGGTCGCGGCTCTGCGCGTACATCACCGCGATGTGGGTCCCTTCTTTCGCCAAAGCGTGACAAATACGTTGCCCAAGCCCACCGTTGCCACCGGTTACCAATGCGACCGCGCCTCTGAGTTCCATGAGTATTCTCCTGCGTGCGGGTGCGCGCCCCGTGATCCAAGGGGGAGTTTGGGGCCGAAGCCGCGAAGCAGGCAAGCGGTGCCAGGTTTCAAGCGCGGGTGTTAACCCGCTACCCGCCAGATCACGTCGCCCACATCATCTGCCATCAGCACGGCGCCATCCTGGGCGATCGTCACTCCAACCGGACGCCCATAGGACTCGCTCTCGTCCGGTGCGAGAAACCCCGACAGGATCTCGCGTGGCGGCCCGGACGGGCGCCCGTTGGCGAACGGCACGAAGACCAGCTTGTAGCCGCTCAGTTTGCTGCGGTTCCAGGAGCCGTGCTGTCCGATGGCCATGCCGTCGGGAAATCCAAGCAACGTGCCGGCGGGCAGCCAGCACAGGCCCAGCGAGGCGGTGTGCCCGCCCAGAGCGTAATCCGGCGTAATGGCGGTTGCGACCAGGGCCGGATCCTGTGGCACCCGATCGTCCACCGTCTGGCCCCAGTAGCAGTATGGCCAACCGTAGAAGCCGCCGTCGCGTACTGACGTGAGATAGTCCGGCGGCGTCTCGTCACCCAGGCCGTCGCGTTCATTGACCACAGTCCAGAGCACACCGGTCTGCGGCTCCCACGCCATGCCGACGGCGTTGCGCAGACCGCCGGCGAAGGTACGGCCGGTCCCGCTCGCGAGATCGAGTTCGTAAATCAGCGCCCTGCCCTCCTCCGCCTCCATGCCGTTTTCGGCGATGTTGCTGGAGGAACCGACACCGACGTAGAGCTTCCCGCCGTCCGGGCTCGGCAGCAGGCTGCGGGTCCAATGGCCGCCGGGCTTGAATGTGGCCAGGGTCCGCCCAGGAGCGGTGATGCGCGTGGCGCCTGGAGTGTACGGGAAGGCAACGACACCGTCGGTGTTGCCGACGTAAAACGTGTCGCCCAGAAGCGCCATGCCAAACGGCTGGTTCAGACCCTCCAGGAACACCTCGCGGATTTCCGCCACGCCGTCGCCATCGGCGTCGCGCAGCAGGGTAATGCGGTTTGCACTGACCCCTGCCGCGCCAGCTCGCCGCATGGTGCTGACCATCGCGTAGTCGAAGATGTTCCGCATCACCGCTCTGGGCACGTTCGAGGACTCGGCGACCAGGACATCGCCATTCGGCAGCACGCAGATCCAGCGGGGATGCAGCAGGCCGGTGGCGAATGCATTGACCTTGAGCCCAGGTGCCGCGAGCGGAGTGTGGCCTGGGCTCCAACCTCGAGCAGTGGGCATTTTGAGGGTTGGGATACTGCCCTGCGACTTTGCCGGAGGTATCGCCGGAGCGCTACCCCAGGCTGGCGCGGGCGAGCCCTGGGTCAATTGCCGCGACACGCGTGCGGCGCCGCCGACCAATGCGACAGCGCGCGCGAAGACGTTCGAAAAGCTCAAAGCGCTATTCCCCATGTGGGATAGCGCACATTAGCGCATGCCAGCCGATTTTGGAACCGGCCATGCCGGCCGGCCTCTCGCGATCGATCCGCGAACAGATCGATGGCTGCAATCGCGGCTGCGCACACGCTCAGATCACCCGACTTTCTGCCAGAACCGACAATTCGCCGCGAGACAGTCCCAGTTCGGTGCAGAAGATTTCCCTGTTGTGTTCGCCAATCAGCGGGGCGCGTCGGGAAATCCGCCAGGGCGAGTCGCTATAGATCGCGACCTCACCCGGGTAGGTGAAGCTGCGGCTGAGTTCCGGGTGCTCCACCGGCTTCCAGAAACCGCGATCCTGCAGATGGGGGTCTTGCAACACGGCCTCCGGCGTACGCACCGCGCCCCAGGTGAACCCACGCTCCTGGGCTGCATGGTAAACCTCCTCGGCGGGCAGGCTGGCGATGAAGTTGGCGAGCACCTCGTCGATGATGTGCGACGCGTTCGCTGCGATGACTGCAGGGTCCTGGTATTTGGGGTCGTTCAGATCGTCCGCCATGCCGTAATGATCCATCAGGCTGGCGAGGTTCCTGACGTTTCTGGGGTTAAGCCCGCCGGTGATCAGCGCCGTGACGTAGGTTCCATCCTTGGCGCGGAACTGGGTCCGGTTGGTCGGAGCCGCGGCATGATGGCGGCCGGTCTGACGCAGCAAGACTTCGCCTCGGTAGACGTAATTGGCGATCGCTGCCTCGGTGGTCAGCGCACAGGCTTCGTGGATCGATACGTCGATGAACTGACCTTGCCCGGAGACAGTGCGGTAGACCAGCGCGGCCATGATGGAAATGTAAGCGAAATGACAGCCCATGTGCCAGGCGTTGCCGCCGCCAGGGGCGATTGGCGGGGCGTTCGGCACATCG
>JBEKQQ010000276.1:0-3924 GCA_049519555.1 Acetobacteraceae bacterium | reverse complement strand
GATGGCGGCGTTCGCGCAGTTTGCTTCCGACCTCGATGCATCGACGCAGCAGTTGCTGGCACGCGGCTCGCGGCTGACGGAGTTGCTGAAACAGCCGCAGTACCGCCCGCTGCCGGTCGAGGAGCAGGTGGTGGCGATTTTTGCGGGCGTGCGCGGTTATCTCGACAAATTCGATATCGGCCGCATCGGTGCCTTTGAAGCGGCTTTGGTGACCGAGCTGAAATCGAAGGATCCGTCGATCATGGAAGCGATCCGGGTAGATGGCGAACTGAAGCCGGATACCGAGAGAAAGCTGACCTCGTTCCTGGACAATTTCGCGCAGTCGTTCACGTAAGGGCGGCGGACATGCCTAGTCTGAAAGCACTGCGGATGCGGATCAACAGCGTCAAGTCGACGCAGAAGATCACGTCCGCGATGAAGATGGTAGCGGCATCGAAACTCCGGCGCGCCCAGCAGCAGGCCGAAATGGCGAGGCCGTACGCGTTGCGGATGGCGCGCATGCTGAACACGCTGGCGGCGTCGGTCGCTGACTCGCCGAATGCGCCGCCGATGTTGGCGGGTACTGGCAAGGATCAGGTGCATCTGCTGATCGCAGTGACCGCCGATCGCGGGTTGGCGGGTGCGTTCAATTCGTCGATCGGACGGGCGACCCGCACGCGGGCTCGGACGCTGGAGGCACAGGGCAAGACCGTCAAGATATTGGCGGTTGGGCGCAAGGGGCGCGATTATCTGCGGCGCGAACTCAGCAGCCGGATCGCCGGCGACATTTCTTATGCGGGGAAGCGGCGGATTGAATACGCCGACGCGAAGGAACTGGCCGACCGCATCACCGCCATGCTGAACAACGGGGAGTTCGATGTCGCAACCTTGATCTATAATCGGTTCCAGTCGGTGATCGCTCAGGTGGTGACGGAACAGCAACTCATTCCGGTGCCAGTGGTGCAGCGGGTGAGCGAGACCGATGGCAGCGCCGCTCTGCCGGAATTCGAACCGGACGAGGAAACCATCCTGAGCCGCCTGCTGCCGCAGGCATTGGCGGTGCAGACCTACACGGCGTTGTTGGAAAGCGCTGCCGGCGAGCATGGCGCGCGGATGACCGCGATGGACAACGCGACCCGCAACGCGGGCGACATGATCAAGCGGCTGACGTTGAACTACAACCGGGCCCGCCAGGCCAATATCACACGCGAACTGATCGAGATCATTTCGGGCGCCGAAGCGCTCTGAAGAAGGACTGCACATATGGCCAGTAATGTTGTTGGACGGGTGACGCAGGTGTTGGGCGCCGTGGTGGACGTGCAATTTCCGGGCGAACTGCCGTTCATCCAGAACGCACTTCGCTGCAAGATCGACGATCGCGTCCTGGTGCTGGAGGTGGCGCAGGAACTCGGCGAGCGCACCGTTCGTTGCATCGCGATGGACAGCACCGACGGCATGGTGCGTGGGCAGGAAGTTGTCGACACCGGCAGCCCAATCATGGTTCCGGTCGGGCCTGGCACGTTGGGCCGTATTCTGAATGTGATCGGCGAGCCGATCGACGAACAAGGTCCGGTCACCGCGGTCCGGTACTCGGCAATCCACCGCGATGCGCCGTCCTTTGAGGACCAGGCGACGTCGGCGGAGATTCTGGTCACCGGCATCAAGGTCGTCGACTTGCTGGCGCCGTATTTGAAGGGCGGCAAGATTGGTTTGTTCGGCGGTGCCGGCGTGGGCAAGACCGTACTGATTCAGGAACTGATCAACAACATCGCCAAGGCGCATGGTGGGGTCTCGGTGTTCGCCGGAGTGGGCGAACGTACGCGTGAAGGCAATGATCTTTACCATGAAATGATCGACGCCGAGGTCATCAAAATGGATGACAATGGCAAGATCGCGCCGGGCTCCAAAGTGGCGCTGATGTATGGCCAGATGAACGAGCCGCCGGGTGCGCGCGCCCGTGTCGGCTTGTCGGGCCTGACTTTGGCGGAATACTTTCGAGACGACGAAGGCCAGGATGTGTTGTTCTTCGTCGACAACATCTTCCGGTTTACCCAGGCGGGCGCCGAGGTGTCGGCGCTGCTGGGGCGCATTCCCTCTGCAGTGGGCTATCAGCCGACATTGGCTACTGACATGGGCGCGTTGCAGGAGCGGATCACATCAACGAAAAAGGGTTCGATTACCTCGGTGCAGGCGATCTATGTGCCAGCGGACGATTTGACCGATCCGGCGCCGGCAACTTCGTTTGCTCACCTTGATGCGACGACCGTGCTGTCGCGGCAGATCGCTGAGCTGGGGATTTATCCGGCGGTGGACCCGCTGGACTCGACGTCACGGTCGCTCGATCCACGGATTGTCGGTCAGGAGCACTACGAGGTCGCGCGCGAGACGCAACGGATCCTGCAAACCTACAAATCGTTGCAGGACATCATCGCCATTCTGGGTATGGACGAGCTGTCGGAAGAGGACAAGCTGGTGGTGGCGCGCGCCCGAAAAATCCAGCGCTTCCTGTCGCAGCCGTTCCATGTCGCCGAAGTGTTCACCGGTTTCCCGGGCAAGTTCGTGCCGGTTGCTGAAACCGTGCGCAGCTTCAAGGCGATCTGCGCTGGTGAATACGATCATTTGCCGGAGGCCGCGTTCTACATGGTCGGCACCATCGAAGAGGCGGTCGCCAAGGCGGACACGCTCAGGACGAATGCGTAACGGTCATGCCCATCAATCTGGAAATCGTCAGTCCGGAGAAGCTGCTTTTGTCGCGTGATGTCGACATGGTGGTGATCCCGGCTTCGGAAGGCGATATGGGCGTGCTGGAAGGCCACGCGCCGATGATGGTGACGCTGCGCGGTGGTATCGTTTCGCTCTACTCGGGCGATCAGGTGACCGACAGCCTGTTCGTCGCCGGCGGCTTTGCCGAGGTGACTCCGGAACGCTGCACGGTGCTGGCCGGTGAGGCGATGCCGGTGAACGAAATCGAACGCTCTGAGGCCGAGAAGCGCCTACGCGACGCAGAAGCGGCGATGGCTCAGGTGGATGGGGCGGATCCGGTTGAAGAGGAATTGGCGTTGGAACGGGTGCATTCCGCACGGGCCATGCTGGAGGCGTTGGACGGGTTGCTGACCGGGCACTGACGTCCCGTCAGATGGTTCGCCAGAGCCGCCACGTCAGCGCCAGAGCCAGTAACCCTGCAGCTCCGGTCACCGCTGTCGCGTTCGGTGCGCCGATGAGGTCCGCCAGCCAGCCAAGCCAGACAAATCCAATCGGACCGGTACCGATACAGACCGACAACACGCCCAGGATCCTCGAGCGCATTTCCGGCGGCGCGGCCAGGTAGACCAGCGTCGCCTGCATGGTTGAAAACCCGGCGCCGCCCAGCCCGGTCAGCAGCAATGCGGAGCCTGCGACAGCCGGCATTGTGACGACGGCGAACACAATCAGCATGATCATATAGAGGATGACGCCGCCTACGTAGGCGCGACCGTACCAACGCGGTTTCAGCCACAACGCCAGCAGCAGCGCGCCGAAAAACGCACCGATGCCGTCGAGGCTTGCCAAAATGCCAACTCCCTCCGGGCCGAGCAGCAAACGGTCACGGCCGATCACCGGGATCATGCTGGTGAATGGCCAGGCAAACACGTTGTAGATGATCGTTACGATGAGAGTTCCGATCAACCGTTTGTCGGCGCGCACGATGGCCAGCCCCTCGGCGATCCGGGCCAGCACGGCGCCGGAACCGGGCGCACGGGCGATGCGCGACCGCACCGTTAACGCTGCAGCGAGCGCGCCCAGATACATCACCACGCTCAACATGAACGCGCCCTCGATGCCGAGGCCCGCCAGCAGAAATCCGCCGATACTGGGACCGACCATGCGGCTGGCGTTGTTGGCGCCAACATCGAGCGACATCGCGGTGCCCATGTGCTCGCGGCCGACGACCTCGCCCATCATGAC
>JBEKQQ010000275.1:0-3928 GCA_049519555.1 Acetobacteraceae bacterium | reverse complement strand
AGCGGTGAGATCCTGGTGCAGGACGGCAATACCTTTGTCGACACCGGCACCATCGGCGCCCAGCAAACCATCGGCTTCTCTGGCAGTCAGGCCGAGATTGACCTGAACGTCAGCGGCTTCTCGGGTGTCGTTGGGCAATTTCAGACCGGCGATACGATTTCACTGACAGGCATCGATAACGTTGTCACATATGATGTGCTCAATTGCGACACGCTGGATCTGCTGCGCAGCGACAACAGTCATATCGATCTGACGTTTGACCGCGACTATTCCGCCGCCGAATTCAACGTCACAACCTCTGGCGCCAACACGGTCATCACGCGGAATACCGTCACTTGCTTTGCTGGCGGCACCCGACTGGACACACGGGAGGGCCAGGTCGCGGTCGAGAACCTGCAAATCGGCGACAACGTGCTGACCGCGTCGGGTCAGCTCCGCCCGGTACGCTGGATTGGCCGGCGGCATCTGGATCTGACGCGGCATGCTGATCCAAAGAAGGTCCAGCCCGTCCGCATCATGGCCGGTGCGCTGGCTGCTGGCCTGCCACGCCGCGATCTGCTGGTCTCACCGGACCACGCGATGCTGCTGGACGGATTGCTGATCCCGGCTCGCCTGCTACTCAACGATGTCACCATTCGGCGGGAAGAGCGTTGGCGCAGCGTCACTTACTATCATGTCGAGTTGGACTCGCACGACGTGTTGTTGGCGGAAGGTGCGGCGGCCGAGAGTTACCTCGATACCGGCAATCGCCATACGTTCGAGAACGCAGATGGGCCGATGCTGCTGCATCCCGATCTGAGCGATGGCCAACGCCGGCGTGAAGCGGGGTCCTGCGCGCCGTTTGCCGCCGATGCCGAACGGGTCAGGCCGGTCTGGCAACATCTGCTGCAGCGTGCCTCCCAACTTGGCCTTGCGATGCAAGCGCCTGGCGAGACCACCGCCGATCCTGAGTTGCGAGTGGAGATCGGCGGCACCTCGTTTGCTCCCGTCGCGGTCGAGGGTCGCCGGCATATCTTCGTGCTGCCAAAATTTAATGGTTCTTTGAGCCTGCGGTCGCGTCACGCAGTACCGAGCGATCGCCGGCCCTGGGTTGACGATCAGCGGCAACTGGGCGTGAAGGTGCAACGGATGACGCTGGCCACAGCGGCAGGTACCCGGACGATCCCGATTGATCACCCGGATCTGGGCGTTGGCTGGTGGGACGCGGAACACGATGGCAGCAGCATAGCGCGCTGGACGAACGGCGACGCGGCGATCGCCATCACTTCCGATGTGCCCTGCCGGTTCGAGGTCGAGGTCGGTGCCACGATGGACTACACCGTGGCAGCGGAATTGCCGGAGCTCCTGACCCTCTGCGCCTGACTTCCGGCCCGGCGGCAATCGATCGGCTGCGGTTTGTGGCGAGACACGGTCGGACAAATGGGCCGCGGTCTCGCCACATTCCCGTCGTTCCTGAGACGCAGGCTTGACGCCTTGGCGAATTCGCCAATGTGTAGCGCCTGATCCAAGGTAACGACGGAGCGACCTCGTTGAATCGCCTTCTCCTTTTGCTGACGATGCTTGCTCCTTTGGGCCTCGCGCTCACAGGGTGTGGGCCGAGCTATTCGCCCAATACCTATGCCACCAATGCGGCACAACAGGCGAACAAGGTGGAGTCCGGGGTCATCGCCGGGGTGCGGAAGGTGCAGATCAGCGCCTCGGGCACGGTGGGCGGTGTCGCAGGTGCGGCGGCCGGTGGCGTCGCGGGCTCCCAGGTCGGCGTCGGCACCACGAGCACCTTTGCGGCGATTGGTGGCTCATTGCTCGGCGGCATCGCGGGCGTGACGACCGAGCACATCATCGGCGATACCAATGGCTTCGAATACATCGTCCGTAAGGCAAACGGCGAGATGATCAGCGTGGCGCAGAAGGACGAGAAGCCGCTGTGGGTGGGGGAGAAGGTGCTGGTTATCGCCGGCCCTCAGGCGCGGATCGTGCCAGACTATACGGTGCCGTTCGACGCGCCCGAGAAGACCGCGGCGAAGCCAACGGTCCCGGCGCAACCGCCGGCAACGGATGGAGCGACACCGCATTCGGCGGCCGCGGCAACGCCGCTGGCGCCGCCGCCGGTGGCAACGCCGCCGGTGTCTCCGGTTCCGCCACAACTGCCTGCCGCGTTTGGCTCGACGTCTGTCACGCCGCCACCGATCATTACGCCACCGGACGTGCCCTTGACGCCCGCCCCGTCGGCATCAGCTGCCCCGGCGGGCGCCGCCGCAAAGCCTTAGCAGCGCACTGACCATTTCGCGATCTGATTGGTGCTCTGGCGACCGGCGTGACCTCAGCCTGGCGCCCCCGCCGGCCAGGGCGGGCCCTTCAGTTCCACCGTATTGCCCTCCGGGTCCTGCGCGTAGATCGACGGACCCTGGCCCTCGGCGCCATAGCGAGAGGCGACCGGTCCGGTTGCAACGCCGTGACGTTTCAGATGTGCGATGATCTCGTCCGCATCGTATGGCTCCAGCCGCAGACAGAAATGATCCAGGTTGCGCGCCTCGACACCAGGAGCGGCGCCGCCCCGACGGCCGAGTTCACCGTCAACCGGCACCAGATCGATCAATGCAGTGCCGGCGCGGAGCTGATACAGGCCGAGCTCCGCCTGGATCTTCTCAACCGAGCAGCCGAGAACATCGATATAGAAGGCCATCGTTGCCTTGAGGTCGGTGACGCGCAGGACGATGTGATCCAGGTGCTTGATCTGAAACATGGCGGTGCCTCCTTGGACACCATAGTCTGATCACTGACGTGGTAAAAGGAAAGGGTGGGGTAAAAGGAAAGGGTGGGGCAAAAGGAAAGGGTGGGGCAAATGGGGAAGGGCGGGCGCCGAAGCTTTCAGGTCAGCGCACCGTGCCATCGCCGTCCAACGGACGGACCGGACCTTTGAACACATTGCCGCTAAGCTCGGCCGGGGTTGCCGTCCGATTGGTCACGAACGTGGTCGACCGGTTCTGATCGTTGGTAAAATTGTTGTCGCGGATGATGATCTGCTCGGTGGGCTGGGTCACACCCTCGGACCCGATCATGATCGTGTTGCCTTGATTTTGCGTAAGCTTGCCCTTCTCCATTTTGTTTCGCTCGACGATCAGCGTGCCGCCGTTGGGTGCCTCGATCAAATAGCTGGAGCTGCCGGTGGGCCCGTCCTCGATGTCGCAGTCGATAATTTCTGTGCGCAACGCACGAGATTTGATGTTGTGGCCGACATGGGTGTCGAAGAACCGCGAGTGGTCGACATGCAGCAGTTTGGCGTGGCCGATATACAGCCCATGTGCACAGGAGCCGTCGCAATGGCCATTGCCGATGAAGCTGCTGCCGGTGACGCGGAACGTGGCCGATGGATTGTCGGCTGACAGGATGCCGTTCTCATTGTTGATGAAGCGCGTGTTCTCGACGGTGAGATCGCCGCCCTCGGCACGGATGCCGGCGCCATTGCGGTCCGGTACCCGGGCACGCTGCAATGTCAGATTGCGTACCGTAACGTTCTTGCTGTCGATCACCAGGATGGCTTTGCCGGCACAGGTCTTGTCGGTGAGGACGGCGTCCGGGCCGATCCCCTCGATCGTCAGGTCATCCTGTTTGACGATCGCGCAATCGAAATATTGTCCGCCGGCGATCCGCACGTCATCGCCACTCTCCGCCGCCGCGATTGCTTCACTGGGCTGTTTGTAAGGTTTGTCTGGTCCGACTTCCAACACCTTGGCGGAGGCGGCAGGCAGGCTTCCGAGTGGGGCGACGACCCAGGCGGCGATCAGGATCATTTGGGTCCAGCGCATGCCGGCGTGTCCTTTCCGGAGCAACTTCGGGCGGGTGCCCAAAGGGAGTGCCTCAGTTATTGCTGTGATGGCCGAGGCGTCGCAGGTTGGCGACCGAGCGGGGGGCAACCGAACTGGCGAAC
>JBEKQQ010000274.1:0-3961 GCA_049519555.1 Acetobacteraceae bacterium | reverse complement strand
CCGGCTTCAGTTCATAGAGCTGGGTGTGGGACCGGATGGCCTCGTTCCAGCCTTTTTCACGAACGTCGAAATGCACCCAGTCCGGCCCGATGAACTTCTCATTCGGTGCGGTCCCGGTCGGACCAGCCCGTCGCGCGTCCCCCCGATAACCTTTCACGTGAGGCACATTCGCGGCCTCCAGTTCGGTGACTGTCGCGCGCTGATCGTCGACCATGAACCCGATATGGTGGATGCCGCAGAAATCCGACGACTGCTCGGGTCCGAGCGGGGGCGCGTCGGAACCGCCATGCTTCAGAATGGCGAAATAGATGTAGCCGTCGCTGAGCCAGACGCCTTCTTCGCCGGTGTCCCTTGGCCGCCGGTACAGTTCCTTCAGGTCGAAGTGCTGCTTGTAGAATTCAGCGGTGCCCGCCGGATCCTTGCTGGACAACGCGATGTGTTTGATACGCGCCATGGTTTCTCTCTCTCGGTTTCGTTACGAAGCTCGAACCAGGACCTCAGCACAGAAGGATTTGACAGGTTGCCGGACAATTCTTCCTGGCGTCGCAAGCGACAGTCGCCCGGTCTTGGTCAGAAGAAAAGGTTTGCTTCGAAAAGACCGCTGTGGGTGGCTAATTGCCAATTCGCTTTCCAGCGGCGATGGCAGCAAACCGGACATCTGGCGGGAGGCCTACGCTGGCCGTTATCGGTCCGCGTGCTCCGGGTGGCTGGTCGTGGTCCCAGGGCTGGGCACTTTTCATGAAAATGTCGGCATCGGGCTTAAACCAGCCCGGATCGAGCGGCGTACGGACGCGCAGCCCGACAAGGTCGGGGCGAGTCCCGACCTGCACATACAACGGCGTGCCACAGTCGCCGCGGAAGACGCGGATGAGCAACGCGACGTTGGCTGGCACCGACGTCCCGGCCAGGGGCAGTTCACGGAACCAGGAGGGGACGCTCAGCGCGGCGACAGAGGCGACTCTTCATGCCCCATTGCCGCCACAGCCGAGAGCCGGCCGGCGGAGCTCTGGCCGGGATCCATACGTCATTCGGTTCGAGGATCGCACGCGCGCCAAGGTGGTGCTCGCGTCACGCCGAGTTCCATCATGTCCTCGTCCTCGGGTCTCCCGGCGGGACTGGCCTTGTGAGATGAGCGAGCGGCGGGTCGAGCTAAGGTTGGCGGCCATTCTGGCGCTCGATGTCGCCGGCTATTCGCGGTTCGTAGCGCATAATTCGAGCCCTCGTCTCAGGGGCTCGAGTCACGATCTGAGGGCTGGCCTCAACGCACCCGCGGTCCGCCGGCATCTCTTGCAACACAATCATGGCATAACGGACATCTACCGGCAGGCCAAAGCGCATCAGTCGAAATGACCCTAAGGCGACGCGCAACAACAAACGAGTCGGCGCGCGTCCGTCAACTCCGTCATGGCCCGGCTCGACCGGGCCATCAGCATCAACATAATGAACGAACTGATGGCCCGGTCGAGCCGGGCCACGACGGAAGGGGGGGATGCCGACCCGACGCGGTATTTATTCCGCACCGCCTAAGCGACATCAACGGACCAATTGTGCCGCAACGCCCAGACGTGGCGATCATCACTTACGTTGTGGTTGCCACTCAACACCGCCATCAGAGCCATTCAACATTGTACTGTTGAAACGGACGAGTGCGGCGGTTGCAATGGCCTCCTTTATCTGAGCATCGGTCGCACCAGCGGCTTTTGCCGCTTTAGTGGTAGCGTAAACGCAATATGCACAAGGAATTTGTGCTGCCACACCGAGAGCAATGAGTTGCTTGGTTTTCGCGTCCAAAGCTCCCGCGGGATTCAGCACGGCCAGGTGTTCGTCCCAATGCGGCTTTAGTGCCTGGTCAGGAAGTGTCCGTTTCATCCAGTCCGGGGCCTCCTGAGCGTTGACGCCTGGTTCCGTCGCCAAGGCCAACAGCAGTGCCAGACCGGCACTCGCAAGTCGAGTTCTCATGACTGATCTCCCTGGAGGAGGGGCATCGGAGGGCCCCGTTCAGAATTCGGCCGCGGCAAGGCGGCGGTGCAGTAACGACCAACCTATGGTCCGATTAATCGGGAGTCCTGTAACCGATCCAAAAAATCTGTTAAAAATCGCCGAAAAGGGGGACTGGAACCGCGGTGTTATGACGAACGTTGCGCTTGGACCGTTTCGCCTGGACCCGGGGAGCGAGCTGCTGCTGCGTGGGACCGAACCGGTGGCCCTCGGGAAGCGGGCGATCCTCGTACTACGGGCGTTGATTGAGCGGCCTGGCGCATTGGTCTCGAAGGAAGCCCTGATCGAAGCCGCGTGGCTGGGCCAGGCAGTCGAAGAAGGCAATCTTACCGTTCAAATCGCCGCCCTGCGCCGCGCATTCGGCACGGTCTCTGGCGGGGACGGCTGGATCGAAACCATGCCTCGTCGCGGCTATCGCTTTGTCGGGCCGGTCCTGGCCGCTGTAGTGCCGTCGTTGGCATTGCCCGAGAAGCCGTCGCTCGTGGTCCTGCCGTTTCAGAACATGACCGGCGACGCCGACCAGGAGTATTTCGTCGACGGCATGGTCGAGGAGATAACGACGGCAATCGCTCGGTTGCCGTGGCTCTTTGTCATCGCCCGCAACTCCGCCTTCACCTACAAGGGCAAGCTGCTCGACGTTAAGCAGATGGCGCAGGAGCTGGGCGTGCGCTACGTGCTCGAGGGCAGCGTACGCAAAGCCGCCAACCGGGTGCGCATTACCGGACAATTGATTGACACGGAGACTGGCGCTCACATCTGGGCCGACCACTTCGACGGCGCGCTCGACGACATTTTCGATCTGCAGGATCAGGTCGCGTCTAATGTCGCCGGCGCGATCGAACCAAAACTGCGCCAATCCGAGATCGAACGCGCCACTCGCAAGCCGGCCGTGAACCTCACGGCCTACGACCTCTATCTGCGCGCATTGGCGCAATCCTACCGGTATACCGAAGAGGGCCTTGGCGAGGCGGTCGTCCTCGCCAGGCAAGCGTTGGCGATCGATCCGTCCTACGCGCCGGCGGCAGCGATGATCAGCGTCTGTCGGTGGATGCAGCGGGTTCAGGGGTGGGGAGCGCTGTCCGCTGACGATGTCGGCGAGGCCTGCGGACTGGCGCGACAGGCGCTCGAAGCCGAGCGCGATGACGCCGAAACGATTTGGCAAGCTGCCATGACGCTGTTTCGGCTGGCTGGCGAGACGGCGCTGGCGGCGGCGGCTCTCGATCGCGCCCTGGCGCTCAACCCAAACGCGGCTCACGCCTGGATGGCCCGAGGCAATATCCACGCGTCGCGTAATCAGCCCGAGGCGGCGATCGAGGCTATCGAACGAGCGCGTCGCCTCAGCCCGTTCGATCGGTATAGCTTTTTCTACGCCTTTACGATCGCTATGGCTCATTTCGGCGCTCGACGCTTCGACCTGGCTGCCGAATGGGCCGATCGCGCCTTGCACGACCAGCCGCGCCTGGCCTCAGCGATGCGGCTCAAAGTCGCGGCGTTGGCGTACCTCGGCGATCTCGATGAGGCACGCGCAGAACTCACCCGACTGCTTGCCATCGACCCCAAGGTGACCATCGCCGGCTATCGAGCGTATGCTGCTCACTTTCTCGCACCGGCCGCTCTCGAACTCCAGATCACCGGCCTGCGTCTTGCCGGCATGCCGGAGGACTGAACCGCTCCGCTCTCTTACTGCTGAAGGTCTGATATGGGAGGCACCGGCAAACAGCCTTTATCGGCGAATCCGTGTCGACCGCGGCCATCCGCCCATCCAGACCGACGGCGTGGCTCGGACCGCCTCGCCCTTCAACCGGTCAAAACCTCCGCGCAGAGGTACTAACGGTCTGAGGTCACCGGCTTCAGTTCATAGAGCTGGGTGTGGGACCGGATGGCCTCGTTCCAGCCTTTTTCACGAACGTCGAAATGCACCCAGTCCGGCCCGATGAACTTCTCATTCGGTGCGGTCCCGGTC
>JBEKQQ010000273.1:0-3983 GCA_049519555.1 Acetobacteraceae bacterium | reverse complement strand
CTAGGCCGGAACTAACCAACTGGCCTCCTGGTACGCACAACGGGACGTAACCAGAACAGCCGGGCGCGCCAGCCGCAGAAATCCGCCAAATTCGCGTGCCTGCCATCGATAGGCGCTTCGACGGCGATAACGGAAATCAGATGATTTCCGTGAGGTCGGCAGCGCCGGCGAAAATGCGCTGTTTCAGGCCCAAAAAGTATACGACAAAGGGTGTCGGAATGAGGCATTGTGCGGAAACCTGCTGGGTGAGGTTTTCCGCACATGCTGATCGGCTACATGCGCGTCTCCACCAGCGGTGACCGCCAGGTTCTGGATCTACAGCGTGACGCGCTTCTCGCCGCCGGGGTCGATGCGCGTCACCTGTTTGAGGATCGGGTCACCGGCAGCCGTGGTGATCGTGCAGGCCTGACCAAAGCGCTGGCTTTCATCAAACCCGGCGATTGCCTGGTCGTCTGGAAGTTGGACCGGCTTGGCAGATCGCTGCCGCATCTCCTCACCACTGTGACCGATCTCAAGAACCGCGGTATTGCTTTTCGTTCGCTGACCGAACAGATGGATACCACCACGCCGCAAGGCGAGTTCCTGTTCCACATTTTTGGCTCGCTGGCGCAGTTCGAACGGTCCCTGATCCAGGAAAGAGTTCAGGCTGGACTTGCCGCGGCACGGCGTCGTGGACGGCATGGCGGTCGGCCCACCGCCATCGACGCGGAGAAACTCGCCGCGGTGACGGCAGCGCTTGATGCCGGCGCCACCAAAGCCGCGGTCTGCCGTACGTTCGGCATCAAGCGCAGTACTCTGATCGACTCGTTGGCCCGGATCGGGTGGTCTGCCGGGACCAGGTCGAGGAGGCATGAGTGGCAAGACGGCAGCGATTGAGCGAAACCCAAATTGCGGAGTTGTTCGATCCGCCGACCGAGCAGCGTGAACTGGTCCGTTATTACACGTTGTCGGAGACCGACCTGGCAGCCGTCGCGCGCTGCCGTGGCGACCACAACCGTTTGGGCCATGCCCTCATGCGTTGCTATCTGCGCTATCCCGGCCGGGCTTTACATGTCGGTGAACGGCCGCCTGCGGCCCTGCTCGCATTTATTGCGGAGCAGATAAGCGTGTTCCCGGCGTCGATCGATGAGTATCTCGCAAATGAACGGAACCGACAGCGCCACGCCATCGAGTGCCAGGAGCAACTGGGACTTCGTTACTTCGGCAGACATGCGATGGCCGAACTGACAGAAGCTCTTTTGCCGCAAGCGATGGAGGACGACCGGCTTGCTCATTTGGCTGCGCTGGCCATGGAGGCATGCCGGCAGCGTCGGATCATCTGTCCGCCGCCACTCGCACTTGAGCGGTTTTGCGCCGAGATCCGTCACCAAGCCCGCCGGGAGGTATATCGCCGGCTGACCAACGGTCTGTCCGCCGACCAGCGAAAGAGCCTCGACGCTTTGACCGGACGCAGGGACGAGACCGGCCAGGTCTGGCTGACCTGGTTGCGGCAGATGCCGGAAGCCGCCAGGCCAACCGCCATGCTCGGCATCATTGAACGCCTGGAATATATCCGTGCCGTCGGCATCGATCCCAGCCGCGGACATCTGATCCACCAGGCACGGCTGAGCCAGATCGCTCGCGAAGCCGACAAGACCACGGTACAGCATGTCGCCCGTTTTGAGCGGCAGCGCCGGCATGCGACGCTGGTGGCCATTACCCTGGATTTCACCGCCAGCCTGACCGACCAGGCCATCGATCTTTTCGACCGCCTGGTCGGCGGGATGTTCCGCAAGGCCGAAGGACGGCATGCTCGCGCCTTCCAGGCGGATGCTCGTGCCATCAACGAGAAGGTTCGCCTTTACGCGCGCGTTGGAGCCGCCCTGATCACTGCCCAGACCGGTGAGTTGGGTGCGTTTGAAGCCATCACGGCCGTGATCCCCTGGGAGCGCTTCCGCAAAACCGTTGCGGAAGCGGAGGCACTGGCCAGGCCGGAAGAATTTGACGCCTTCCAGAGCCTTGGCGAGCACTATGCCGGTATCCGGCGCTGGTCGCCGGCATTCCTCTCGGCGTTCGAATTCGAGAGCGTGCCCGCGTCAGCCTCGCTCTTGCGCGCCATCGAGGTGCTGCGGGAGGTGAACAGCAAGAACACGGCCGTCCTGCCAAAATCCGCCCCGACCGGCTTCGTCCGGCAACGATGGGCCGCTTACGTCATGCCGGGCGACGTCATCGATCGGCATCATTACGAACTCTGCGTGCTCTCGGAATTGCGCGACCGTTTGCGTGCTGGTGACGTGTGGGTGGCCGGCAGCCGGCAATATCGCTCCGTCGAAGAACGGCTGATCTCCAAGCAGACTTTCCAGGAGTTGGAGAGCGCCGGCACAATTCCAGTCGCGGTCGAAGCCGATTTTGAAACGTTCATCGAGAGCCGGCGGGCGTTGCTGGACAAACGGCTGGCAGACGTCGATAGCCGCGCCAAAAATAGTCTGCTGCCGGGCGTAACGATCGAGAAAGGCGTGTTGAAGATCTCGCCCATCGAAAAATCCACGCCGTCGGAAGCAGAGGCCCTGGCTGCGCGCCTCTACGCCATGCTGCCGCGCATCCGTGTCACCGACTTGCTGGCCGAGGTTGCTCGCTGGACACTGTTTCCCGACTGCTTCACCCATCTGCGTACCGGCGAAACCCCAGCCGACAATCGCGTCCTTATGGCTGGACTGCTGGCCGAAGGACTCAATCTCGGCCTGACCCGCATGGCCGAGGCGTGCAGCATTGCCAGCCTTGGCCAACTCGCCTGGACGTCCGACTGGCACATCCGCGATGAGACTTATGCGTCGGCGCTGAAGTGTCTGGTGAACCAGCAGGAGCGTGAGCCATTTGCGGCCACGTTCGGCAGTAGCAGCGTCTCATCGTCCGATGGCCAGTTCTTCCAGGCAGCCGGATTCGGCCGTGACGCCGGCCGCCTCAATGCCCACTACAGCCTGCGGTCGGGGTTCAAGGTCTACACTCACCTTTCAGGCCGCTATGGGCCGTACTTCACCAAGCTGATCGCAGCAACGGCGAGCGAGGCGCTGCATGTGCTGGACGCTCTGGTCTACCACCAGGGCGACATTACAATTCGCCGCCATCACACCGACGGCGGCGGTGATTCTGATCATGTATTTGCCCTATGCACGCTCCTGGGTTTCCAGTTCGCGCCACGCATCCCGGATCTGAAGCACCGGCGTATCTACAGCTTCGGCAAACCGACCGACTACCCGACCCTCGAACCGCTGATCGCCGGACGGATCAACGTGGAGCTGATCCGGGCCCACTGGGCGGAAATCCTTCGCATCGTCGCGTCCATCCGCGCCGGCACCGTGGCACCTTCGGTCATCATGCGACAACTCGCCTCATATCCGCGCCAGAATGGCGTGGCGGCGGCACTGCGAGAGCTTGGAAGACTGGAGCGTACGCTCTTCACACTCGACTGGATCGAGGACCCCGAACTGCGGCGCGAGACCGGGCAGGAATTGAACAAGGGAGAATCCCGCAACAGCCTGGCGCGTGCCGTCTTCATTCATCGGCTCGGCGAAATCCGTGACCGCACTTACGAGAACCAGCAGCACCGCGCGTCCGGCCTGAACCTTGTCGTCACCGCGATCATCCTGTGGAACACGCGATACCTCGAACGAGCGGTCGCCACCCTGCGTCAGACGGAAAATGTCCCCCAGCATCTCTTGGCGCATCTCTCTCCCTTGGGCTGGGAACATATCAATCTGACAGGCGACTACATCTGGGTCACGCTGCAAGGTGCGTCGGAAAACCATGACGGATTGAGGGCGCTGCGCACCCCGCCCGAGCCATTCAAGAAGGCAGCATGATGTTCATGCTTCGTCCCCTTATGCGTACCAGAAGGCCAGTTGGTTAGTTCCGGCCTTATTGGAAAGATGGCGGCCGGTTCAGGCCGCAGGGCGAGGGCAACTTTTTCGCGTTCACCGACATGCTCCCGCGCGGAGGCTGGGATG
>JBEKQQ010000272.1:0-4248 GCA_049519555.1 Acetobacteraceae bacterium | reverse complement strand
CATAGCCCGAACTCGCGGCCCGCGGTTCAGTGCAACGAAGGTTTCTGCAACGCCCGCGACGGTCAGCGCTTGACCTTGACTACAAGCACGGCGTCGCAGAAACCTCACAATTATGCGCATGGCCGTTCGCCAACAAAAAGTCGCTGTCGCCCAGCGACTTCTAGGGTCAACGAACGGTTAAGCGTGCCGAAACTGTGCACTCAACCAGCGGTGAATATTGATTTGCGACCGTGTTTGAGAGTTCGCTCCCATTCACACCGTCGCGTCAGATGCAAAATGCTCCAACTTTGGGTCCGCTCTCGAGGCGTTCCCGACATAAGCGATTTTCTGCAGGCATTGAATCTGTAGCGAAAGACCCGGACCGGACATGCTCTCCTGCCGAGGGTTACACATCTAGCGTGCGGTTGATCTGCTCGGGCGACGCGGCACCACGCCCATCGGAGTAAAGGTGTAGACGGGGTCACCGTGCTGATTGAATGCAGTCCATTTGACCCGCACGACTCCCTGTGGCTTCGTCTTTGATGGTGTGAGCTCGATGACCTCGCCTTCGATGTGGAGCACATCGCCCGGGCGCACGGGGGCGAGCCACCGCAAATCATCCACGCCGATGCCCAAAAGAGGGTGCGGCCCAAAAGGGCGGACCTCGACGGCCAATCGCATCGCGATCGCCGCCGTATGCCAGCCCGAGGCAGCGAGACCCCAGCAAAGGGAGCTGTTCATCGACGAATTTTTGCGGCGTCTTCGTGAAGCGCCTCCGGGCACGCGCATCCACATGCGGGTCGGCGACGTGTTCAAGGACGCCGATGTTGTCAGCGTTGACGATTTGCGGGCCGCTCGCGAGGCCGCGCTGGCACGCACCACGCGTTGTGCGGTTTCAAGGCGCACCCGTCAGGCCATTGCTCGGCGGCCGAAGCCATCCTCAAGGCGCCGTAGGCGCCGCAGCCAGTGCCGGCGGAGGGATACGGCCGATAGCCGCCTCCGCCGCCATGCCCAGCCCGAGCAGGGCGGCGTCACCGCCCGCCCACCCGTCCAGTTCCAGCCCCACAGGCAACCCGGCGTCAGTCAGGCCGGCAGGCACACTGATGCCGGGCACCCCCAGGGCGCACGTGATACCGGTATTGCGGATCAGCACCAGCACCTTGTTGATCGGCTTGTCCGCGACGTCGACCATGTCCTCAAAACTGTCGCCGTCGGCGGGGATGAGTGGGGCCGTCAGCGGTTCGGTGGGAAAGGCCACGGCGGCAAGACCGTGGGTGCGGAAAATGTCGGCATACTGCGCCTGGATCTTCACCCGCAGGGTGGTGCGCGCGGCGGCGACGGCGCCCGGCGGGAACTGGGCGTCGCGCGCCATGGCGAAAAGTCCCTTCGTGTCGCGGCTTTCGATGCGGGCAATCACATCGGCGGCATCGTACTGTGGCGCGCGGCGGCCGAAAAAGATCGCCAGATCGCCCTTGAAACCGTTGAGCAGCAGCGTCTGGAACACCGGCTGCGCGGCAGTGACGAAATCGGCCACCTCGATGTCCACCAGGGTCGCCCCGGCGTCGCGCAGCCGCGCCAGCGCCGCCTCGGCGACGACGCGCACGTCGTCGTCCAGATTCTCCCAATAATGGCTGCGCGGGATGCCGATGCGCATTCCCCTGAGGACGACGGGTGGAAGCGTTTGGCCAGTGATGGCGCTGTGCAGCAGTGCCACATCAGCAACCGTGCGCGCCATCGGCCCGATGGTGTCCAGATCCGAGGCTAGCGGCACCACGCCGTCGTCGGAATAGAGCTTGCGCGCACCGGCGATGGAGGGCCGCAGCGCCGCAGTGCCGGAAAAGGCCGAGGGAATGCGCACCGAGCCCGCCGTGTCCGAGCCCAGGCCGGCGGCGACGATGCGCGCTGCCAACGCCGCCGCCGTGCCGCCGCTGGAGCCGCCCGGCGTGCGCTTAGGATCGTAGGGATTGCGGACGAATCCGAAGGCGGGATTGGTCGAGGTGCCGCCGCCCGCGAGCTCGTGCATGTTGGCCTTGCCGAACAGCAGCGCGCCAGCGCGCCATAGTGCTGCCGTCACCGGGGCCTCCGTTTTGGGCATCAGGCCCTTCAGGCTGGCGGTGCCGGCGGAGGTGGGAAATCCAAGCGTGTCGATGTTGTCCTTGACTGCCACCGGCAGGCCAGCCAGCGGTTCAAGGTGATCGCCGCGCCAGCGCGCCCGATCGACTCCGCGGGCGGCCTCGAGCAGGCAGTCTTCGTCCATCCAGGTGATGGCGTTGAGGTGCTTGAGGGTGCGCTGTCGCTCGATCAACCGGGCGGCATAGGCCTCGGCCTTCAACGCGCCACTGCGGATGTGCTCCACCGCCTCTATCGCGGTTAGTTGGGCTGCGTCAGACATGATCCTCTTCTTATCGACGTCGTCGCGATCTTATAACGACGAGCCGCTGAAGCGATCGTCTTTGTTGTCCCTCGCCGGGGATCGTGGGCTGGGCGTGGACATGGGCGTGCTCCCTAAGCTTGGTTGTCAGCTTATGGTCATGCCGCCATCGACGACGATCTCGGCCCCGGTCACCCAGCTCGACAAATCCGAGGCGAGGAACAGGGCGATGCGGGCGATATCTGCTGGCACGCCGGTACGGCCCAGCGGATAGGTCTTGGTCATCGCCTCGTAGGCCGCGCCTCCGTCCGGCAGCATACCAAACTTGATAAATTCTCCGACCAGATTGTCGCCCATGGCGGTCTTGACGAAACCGGGATGGATCGAATTGACACGAATGCCATAGCCGAGCACGCCGAATTCCACCGCCGCCGCCTTACTGAGCAGGCGCACGGCGCCCTTGGAGGCGCTGTAGGCGCCCAGACCGGGAGTGCCGATTAGCCCGGCCACCGACGACAGGTTGACGACGATGCCGCCGCGCCCCGCCGGTCCGCCCGGCCGCATGGTCCTGGCCGCGTACTTGTGGCCCAGCAACACACCCGCGACATTGATGTCGAGGAGGCGGCGCGCCCTCGCGATGTCCAGATCGGCCAGATGCGCTGCCTCCTCGATGGCGGCATTGTTGACCAAGATGTTGAGGCCGCCGAACTTGGCGATGGCATGCTCGACAGCCTTTGCCCATTGCGCCTCGTCGGTGACGTCGTGGTGGATAAAGCTGGCGCGGTGCCCAGCCTTGGCGATGCCGGCGGCGGTCGCTTCGCCTTTGTCATCGGCGACATCGCCCAGCACCACGGCGGCGCCGTGCTCGGCATAGAGACGGGCGATTTCCGCGCCGATGCCGTCGGCCGCACCGGTGACCAGGGCGACCTTTCCCAGCAGGCTTGTCAGGTCCATGAACGTCGTCCCAAAACAGCGTTGTTTCAACGCGCGGCTATGGTTGCCACGCCAGCATTCCATCCCAAAGCAAAAAGTGTTTGATCCTTACATTCTCCACTTTCTTACTTCCGCGAAACTCGGCCGCTGTCGCGTGCCGACAGTTTCTTTCCGGATTCTTGAGACGCCGCACCCGCTCCCGTCGCCGCCATGCGCAAGATTGGCTTGACCACCTTGCCGGTCTCGGAATCGTGGATGGCGTCGTTGATCCGCTCAAAGGGATAGAAGGTCACCAGCATGTCGAGGGGGAAGCGGCCCTGGGTGTAGAGGTCGATAAGGATCGGGATGAACACCTGGGGCGTGGCGTCACCCTCCACGATGCCGCGGAACTTGCGCCCCGATGCCATCATGAACATCAGGTCCAGCGTCGCCTCGGTACCGATCGGCGAGGCGCCGACGATGCCGCAGGTGCCGCGCGGCGCCAAGCTGTCCACTGCCGTTCGCACCACATTGGCCAGGCCGGTGGTATCGAAGGTGAAGGTGGCGCCACCGCCGGTAATGTCGATGACCTGCGCCGCCACGTCGTCGGCCCCATTGACCACGTGGGTCGCGCCCAGCTTCGTAGCGAGGCGCAAGCGGTCCTTGTTGACGTCGACGGCGACGATGGTGGTGGCGCCGACCACCCTCGCCGCCATCACTGCGCTCAGGCCGACTGACCCGGCGCCGAAAACCGCAATCGAATTCCCCACGCCGACCTTGAGCGCGTTGATGACCGCGCCGGCGCCGGTTTGCACGCCGCAGGCGAGCGGGCCTAGTATTTCCAGCGGCACGTCCTTCCGCACCTTGACGACATTGCGCGGATGACAGAGCGCATAGCTGGCGAAAGACGACTGGCCGAAGAAATTGCCGTGGATGCGTTCCTTGCCCTTGGACAGCGCGCTGGTTCCGTCGGCGCGGACGCCCGC
>JBEKQQ010000271.1:0-4077 GCA_049519555.1 Acetobacteraceae bacterium | reverse complement strand
CTCCGTGACGTGCAGATGGTGTCGGGACGAGGGGCGTCCCGACACCTCGACGCGCGCTCGCCGCGCGGCGTCGAACAAGGGGCTGGGATAAGGAACTCGAAGAGAAACTGACAACGCTGACAGAGCTCGTCAAAACGTCCGGGCCTCGGATGCCAAAGGCAGGTACTGGCGCGCGCAGCAGCGGTCAAAAGCGCCGCGTTCTTCACGCGGCGGAAGCAGAACCACGCGCAGCCCGCTCCTTTGCGGCGAGCATGGCGAGCACCCACCTTTGACGGCTGCGAGCACGCCGGTGGGTTGTCGCAGGGCGAGGCGAAGACAGCCCCCCTTGCCCCTGCGCCGGTCTCTGCCACACTGCACACCGTGACGTCACGGAGGATGGGGGATGGCATTATCGGACGCGGAGCGGGCGGCACGCTACCGCGAGCGGCGCAAAGCCAGCGAGAAGCCCATCGTCGTGCGCTATCGCCGACCGGCGGACAGACGCAGTAGGGCCAAGCAGTGGGACGATGCGGTCGATACCCTGCTGGGCATCCTCGACGGGTATCAGGAGTGGCGGGACAACATGCCGGCCGGAGTATCGGACAGCGCCACGGCGCAGCGTCTCGATGACGTGCTGGCGCTTCGTGACCTGGTGGAGCAGCTACAGGGCGTTGACCTTCCAAAGGGCTTTGGACGGGACTGACCTCCCCGTGAACTGGAAAGGATCACGACCGCTTCGCAGCCCTGAAACTCGGCGCCATCAAACCACATGCCGTGCCGACTGACGGCTTCGAGCACCGTGGCACGCATTGACGATACAAACGGGTCGGCAACGGAGTAGGGAATTTTCAACCGGCACTTCTGGGGAGATTTCAACCGGCATTGACAGAGGATATCTCCATGTCGCGTTGGGAGTGGACAGAAGAGGTACTTGCAGCGAGTTCGCGAGGCGTCGGGCCGGCCGGCGTCGGGGTATCTGCCAAGCCCCCAAGCAATCGGTTGAGAGCCTGGCGGTCCTGTTCGATGGCAGCACGTTCGCCATCTGTCAGCGGAATCAGCGCCAGTCTCCGGTCAACGTCCGCCTTGGCTTCAAGCATCTGCGCCTTGCCGCTCGGCTTCGGAATGTAAAAATCGCAGCGTGCGCAAGCCATTCTGTGCGGACATTGCTCAAAGAACGTATAGCTGCAGAAGCCGTGGCCAAGGTCGTAGTGCTGCCAGGGTTCGCCCGCGGCGGCGGCGCCGGTCAGCACCGCCTCGCGGTCGATCAGCACCTCAATGGTGCGCACGTTGCGGGCGAAATAGCCGGCGTCGGTATAAGCCTTGGTCAGCGTGTTTGGCGTGATCTGGGCGTAGTGCTGGGTCGTTTCGGGCGAGCGGTGCCCGAGCCAGGCCTGCAACTCGAACAGGGTCATTGGCTCTTTAGTTCGCCACCGGCCTGCGGCCGACCCACCCTGGATGAAACTGGTCCGGCGGCGTTGTTGTTGATATCATGTCTGATCCGCCGGCACCGAGGTCGGTTTTTCTATGGTGCGGAAGAGCCCGTGATTTAGTTGGACCCGGGGTACCTCGATCACCCCCACTCGAGCCACGGGACGGCAACGTCCCCGGAGCACGATTCCTAGAGTTCATCTTCGTGAGGTCCCCACGCCGGCGGTCCTGGTATGGCGGAGGGATGAATGGAAGTCATGCACGAGAGGGTTGCCGGCCTGGACGTCCACAAGGCGATGATCGTTGCCTGTGTGCGGATCATGTCGGAGGGAAAGATCAAGCGCGAGTGCCAGACGTTCGAGACATCGACGGCCAATCTTGAGACGTTGCTGGACTGGTTGACGGCGTCGGGCTGCACGCATGTGGCAATGGAGGCGACCGGGGTCTACTGGAAGCCGGTCTGGAACATCCTGAGCGACGGCTCATTCGAGTTGATCGTTGCCAATGCAGCGCAAATCAAGAACGTGCCGGGCCGCAAGACCGATGTGAACGACGCGACATGGATCGCGGATTTGGTCGCCTGCGGCCTGATCAGGCCGAGTTTCGTTCCCGACGAGGCGACCCGGCAACTGCGTTCGCTGTTACGTGCACGTAAGCAACTGATCCGCGAGCAGACCAGTCACATCCAGCGGATCCAGAAGACGCTCGAAGAAGCCAACATCAAGCTGGATTCGGTGATCAGTGACATCATGGGCGTCAGCGGCCGGCGGATGATCGAGGCGATGATCGCCGGCGTCAGAAATCCGCACAAGCTGGCGGCGCTGGCCGACCGGCGGATCAAGGCCTCACCCAAGGTCTTGTACGATGCGCTGCACGGACGGCTGACCGAGCACCATCGCTTCATGCTCAAACTGTATCTGGGACAGCACGATGCCCTGGGTAAAGCGATCGCCGAGATCGATGCGGCGGTCGATACCGCCACCGCACGGATGGACGAAGCAGCGGAGGCGGCCGGTCGGGCCACGTTTTGCTCCCTGATCAGCCTGCTGTGTTCGGTACCGGGCATCAACGTCCTGGGTGCAACAATCATTCTGGCGGAAATCGGCCGCGACATGAGCCGTTTTCCGACCGCGGGGCACCTGCTCGCATGGGCCGGGATGTGTCCTGGCCAAAACGAGAGCGCCGGCAAGCGGAAATCCTCACGCCTGCGCAAAGGTGCGCCCTGGCTGAAGACCATCCTCGTGCAATGCGCCTGGGCGGCGACGCGAAAGAAGGACAGCTACTACGGCGCGCAATTCAAACGGCTCCGCGCCAAACGTGGACCGAAGAAAGCGATCTGCGCCGTCGCCGCCTCGATGCTCACGGCGATCTACCACATGCTGAAGGATGGGACGCATCATCATGACCTTGGCGCCGATCACTTCGACCGCCGCTCGAACGAGGTCAAAGCCAGGCATCACGTCGCTCAACTCGCCAGGCTCGGCTTCAATGTCGAATTACAGCCCGTGGCGCAGGCGGCCTGAACGCTCGCTCAAAGTGCCGGTTCGCAAACCCATCCAAAGCGACCAACCCGCCGCCTCAGATCGCGGCAACAGGAGACCAGCCATCGAAAGCCGGTGAGTTTCTTCCTAGATTGAACTGATAGCGCTGTCTGTCAATGTCTTTTGCAATCGGCAACGATACCGGCTCACGCGCTCCCAACAGAGGTGTGCGTCCCGCGTTCTTCAGCGCTGACGCTTCCTCGCACTCTAACCCGCAAATGACCGAAGTAAGCACGGGCTGAGAAGGCGGCGCAGGCACGCGTTTGAGCATCCCGCGACTCAAGTTTTATTATCTGATTTGCGACTTTTTTTGTGTCGCGCGCAAATAGAAAGTGTTGCGCGATGAACAGCGATATTTCTGCCGTTCGAACCCGCGCCGCGATGGATTTCGCTGTCCGTCTATTCCCGGAAATTCGTCGCCGCCACGCGTTGTCAGCAACCCTCCGGCATGACAGGAATCGCCCATGCAGGATGATCCGGCGACCGGTTGCGAGATCGACGACCCGCACGACTGCACCCGGATCGACGCGCCCGAAGATCCGGAATTTCTGAACGAGCGCTGCTGGGAAAGGGACGGGTCGATGCGGAGAGGTCAGCCCACGGCGTTTCAGTCGTCAGATGGTCAGCCGCCGGGGGAACCGCGTTTCCTGGTCGACTGGATCGACGGCCACCGGGAGGCGATCCAGCCGGCGGATCCGACCTACCCCAACGGCTGCGCAATCGACGTCGCCATGGACGCACCCCGCGCCTGCCGCCTGGAGCTGCCATGCCCGGCGCCGCGTTGCGGTAGGGCGCGGTTTCTGGCAAGAGGCGCCCAGAAACTGGCTGCGGGAGACCACCCGTCGCCCACCAACGGGGCTTTTCGCCATGCTTTTGGGCTTGATAATCGTCTGTGGGCTCCTCTCGATCGTCTATGGCGTCTACACGGTCAATAGCCTGATGTCGGCGGACGCCGGCTCGCAGCGGATGCAGGAGATTTCCGCGGCGGTGCGGGAGGGGGCGCAGGCCTATCTCAGGCGCCAATATATGACCATCGCCGGCGTCGGAATCGTCGTCTTCATTGGTCTCGGACTTCTTTTGTCGTGGACGGTGGCGATCGGCTTTGCGATCGGCGCCATCCTCAGCGGCG
>JBEKQQ010000270.1:0-4079 GCA_049519555.1 Acetobacteraceae bacterium | reverse complement strand
CGACGGTCCGGAGGCGTTGGCGCGCCTGTGCGCCGCCGCCGGTATCCCGCTGATCCACGTATCGACCGACTACGTGTACGACGGAGAGAAGCCATCGCCCTATGTCGAGACCGATGCAGTCGGGCCTCGCAGTGTCTATGGCGCAAGCAAGCTGGCCGGGGACACCGCGGTCCTGGCGACCGGCGCCCGGGCCATCATTCTACGGACAGCATGGGTCTATGCCGCAACCGGCCGTAACTTCGTGCGTACGATGCTAAACCTCGGGCAAACCCGGGATACGTTGCGAGTGGTCGCCGACCAACATGGCTGCCCAACCGCCGCCGGCGACCTCGCTGCGGCCATTCTGGCAATCGCGCGCAGGATCGAGCACGACGGCTGGGACGATGCCCGATCAGGCGTCTTCCATGCCGCAGGGGCCGGCGAAACCACGTGGCACGGCCTCGCCACGGCAGTGTTCAACGAAGCGTCCCGCCACGGCGCGAAAACACCTACGTCGGTGGCTGCGATAACGACTGTGGAGTATCCGACGCCGGCGCGCCGACCGGCAAATTCGCGGCTCGACTGCACGCGGCTGGCGAGTGTGTTCGGGATCCGTTTACCGGATTGGCAGGACAGTCTGACACGCACCGTCGACGAGATTTTTGCCGACTGATCGCCGACGGCGGAAGTTCCGCCAAATCATCCCTGATGGTGACTCATTCGTCATCCCGCGCTGCAATAATTGCAGGTCATACCGCATGACAGACGTAACCAGGCGATGATAGATTGCCGCCATGCGGTTGTCCCGGGATGCGCGTCGCGCGGTTCTTCTCATTCTCTGCCTGCTGTCCGCCTGCGCGGCCGCCGATCCAACGGCGAGTGCGGATCGGACACCATCCGGCTACGGCGAAGCGGGCGATTTTCTCGCTGGACGCTTTGAACTGAGTCAGGGCGACTTCGGCCCGGCGGCCAGAGATCTGCTGAAGGCGTCGGCGGACAATCCGAACGATCAGGACCTGTTGCTCCAGGCCTTTATCGCCTGCGTCAACGCCGGCCGGCCGGAAACGGTGCAGCTCGCAATGCGTTTGCCGAACAATCAGGTCGCTGCGATGGTGCTCGCCGACGCTGCCGCAAAAGCCGGCGACTGGAACCAGGCGGTTATTCGGTTTCGCGCCATGCCCAGAGACGGGGTCATGCAGTTGCTGCAGCCGCTGCTGCTGGCATGGGCAGAACAGGGCGCAGGCGACACGGACCAGGCCCTGGCCACGCTCCGACCTTACATGGACAATGCGCGCTATCGGCCGATTGTCGCATTGCATGCCGGAATGATCGCCGATATCGCCAAACGGCCGATGGAGGCTGCGGCATATTACCAGCAGGCGGAACTCGGCATGGGCGAGGAAAGTCCGCGCACCGCCCTCATCCTGGCCAGTTGGCATGCACGATCGGGGCAACTGGCCGAGGCGGAAGGCATTCTCGGACGCATGGCGGACAGTGTGCCGGAGGCGTTGATCGCTCTGCCAGGCATGATCGCGAGCCTGAACCAACGGCCCGTGGCCAATCCACTCGACGGCATTGCCGAGGCTTATGCCACGTTTGCCGCCGCCTTGCGCGCGCAGCAAACCGGCGAGTTCGCGATGATCATGAGTCGGCTCGCCCTGGACGTGAGGCCCGACTCGGCGACCGCACGGCTGATGGCGGCAGATATTCAGGCCAACGCGAAGCATTATGACATCGCGTTGGAATTATTGGAGAAAGCCGCCCAGACCAACGATCCGATCGCGCCGATCATCCGGTTGCGGCACGCTGCGGTGCTGCAGGAGATGGGGCAAACGGATGAGGCGATCCGCGAGGTGGAACGGATCGGTCGCGACTACCCCGACAGTTCGCTGCCCGACGAGGAACTGGGCGATCTGCTGCGACAAAAACAACAGTTTTCGCAGGCGGTCGATGCGTACGACCGGGTGATCGCCCGTATCCGCCAGCCGGTGCCAAACGACTGGGTGATCTATTACAGCCGGGGCATCGCTTACGAGCGCACCGGCCAATGGACCAGGGCGGAGGCGGATTTCAAGCGTGCCCTTGAACTGTCCCCCGATCAGCCCTCGGTGTTGAATTATCTGGGCTATGCGTTGGCGGACATGGGACGCAACCTGGACCAGGCGCGCGACATGATCCAAAAGGCCGCCGCCCGGCGGCCAAATGATGGCGCGATCACCGACAGTCTCGGCTGGGTCCTGTACCGCCAGGGCAACGTGGCCGAGGCGACCAAGATGTTGGAACGTGCCGTGGGGCTGGAACCGGAGGATCCCACAATCACCGAACATCTCGGCGATGCCTATTGGGCTTCCGGCCGCAAGATCGAGGCGCAGTATCAGTGGCGGCGCGCTTTGACGCTCAATCCCTCGCCCGAGGACGCGGCGAAGCTGGAGGCCAAGATCAAGGCCCATCCATACGGCACCGTGGCGAGCGGGAAGTAGCCGGCATTGGCGCCAGGTGATGTTGACTCGGACGCCGAGCAAGCGCCGGCGAAGGTCAATCTGTTCCTGCATGTGACCGGCAGACGCCCAGACGGTTACCACATGCTGGACAGCCTGGTGGTGTTTGCCGGCATCGCAGATCGGATCGCAGTCGCTCCGGCACTGGACCTATCGCTCAGCATCACGGGTCCATTCGCTCCGTCGCTCGCAGCCGAACCAGACAATCTCGTGCTGCGTGCCGCGCGAGCGCTTGCCGATGAGGCAGGCGTGCGACCGACGGGCTCGCTGCGCCTGGACAAGCAAATCCCTGTTGCGTCCGGCATTGGGGGCGGCTCCGCCGATGCCGCCGCGGCATTGCGCCTGCTTTGCCGGACCTGGCGGCTTAATGTGACGGCACCCGCCCTGGATCGCATCGCCGCTGACCTCGGGGCCGACGTCCCGGTGTGCCTGCGCAACCGGCCGATGCGCATGCGTGGGGTGGGTGAGATTCTGACGCAGGCCCCGTCGTTGCCGTGTTGTGGGCTGGTGTTGGTCAACCCCGGAATACCGCTGGCGACCGTGTCGGTGTTTCGCGCGCGTTCGGGGGACTTTTCCCGGGACGCAGTGCTGCCTTGCGGTTGGCAGACCGTACAGGAAATGACGGCCTGGCTATCCGGGGTAGCAAACGATTTGGAAGCACCCGCGCTTGGCCTTGTGCCGGCAATTGGGGAGGTTCTGCATGCGATTGCCGCTACGCAAGGGTGTCTGCTGGCACGCATGAGCGGCTCCGGCGCGACCTGCTTCGGTCTGTTTGCCAACGCAGCGACTGCCGAAGCAGCAGCCGCAGAACTTGCCCGGCCCAGCTGGTGGAGTTGGGGTGGGTCGTTGGCGGGGTAATCGTGCGGTCTGGTGTTCCGGCTTTACGCGCGGCGCGTCCCGACCTATCACCCACTGGCCCTCGCGAGGGGCCTGTTGGGGCGTCGCCAAGTGGTAAGGCAACGGATTTTGATTCCGTCATACGGAGGTTCGAATCCTCCCGCCCCAGCCAGGAAGATCTCCGTATTATCAATATCTTGTGGACATACCTCCATCCTGGATTCGAACCCGGTCCATGGCGCTCTCACCAGGCTCGCGGTTACCTGATCAGCCACACTCAACCAGATGTGCCGGCGAAAATCGATTTTGTTGGACTGGTTGGCGGTCCGCGCGATGACCAGGCCTACTTCGAAAGGCCGTGGCCACATTGGTCGGATGGTTGATCCAGGGGTACATCAAGTCTCCCGCGCATCAGATCGTGTCGCTGACCGACGCGCCAAGGGGGCATGCAATAATGGAGGATGGCGGTTTCCGAGGCTGCCCGCTTCTCATTCCGAAGGCATCCACGCGGGGTGATGGCTGAGTGACGGACCAGCGGGCATAGCACGATCTTCCGGCATATATGAAGATCAGTATTCAGCGCTCAGCCGGCGCGGGTCTCGAACGACGGCAGCTTCGGATCGAGGTGGTGCCAGGGCGTCGCGCTTCGCGTCCAGATGTTCATCCGCGGGCTGAACATCGACGGGTCGTCGAGGCTGGCGGCCTGGAGGAACACGACGTCGGACCGCGCGCCGAGTCTGCCGGCGATCGGGCTGCCGCAGGTGG
>JBEKQQ010000269.1:0-4100 GCA_049519555.1 Acetobacteraceae bacterium | reverse complement strand
TCGGCCCTCGCCCACTCGAGGTCGGTGAGCGGAAGGACAGCGGCCCAGCGCAAGCGGACCGGGTCGGCGGCCGCGAAGTCACGGATCCATTCGTTGTACGCATGGGCGGAGGCGTTCACGAAGCCCTGGTCGGGAAGATCGTCGAGGCCCAGCGTCATGGTGGGGAAGAGCACGCTCACCGCGATGCCCTGCGCGTCCATCAACGTGAGTCGCCGATGGGGATCGGAGATGCCGCTGTCCACCTCGGTCTCGAGATCGATATCGAGCCGACCCGACGCACGCAGCGCTCCCGGCGTGCACAGCGAGCCCAGGCTCCATTCGAACCGGGTGGCGTGGCCGTAGAACTGCACCGTCTCGACCCCGTCGACCGTGACCTGCCGCCAGGCCATCTCCCGGTACTGCGCCAGTTCCAACTTAATCCTGCCCGCGACCTGTTTCATCGCCTTCACCTGCGCCGCCGAACCAACGCGAGACACCGACAGACCGACATTCACTGCGGGACGGATGCCGCGGAAGAACAGTTCCGTCTCCAGAAAGATCTGGCCATCAGTGATCGAAATGACGTTGGTGGGAATGTACGCCGACACGTCGCCGGCCTGCGTCTCAATCACCGGCAACGCAGTCAACGAGCCGGCGCCCAACGCGTCGTTCATCTTGGCCGCCCGCTCCAACAGACGCGAGTGCAAATAGAACACGTCACCCGGGTACGCCTCCCGTCCTGGCGGCCGGCGCAGCAGCAGCGACATCTGGCGATACGACACCGCCTGCTTGGACAGATCGTCGTAGAAGATCACCGCGTGACGGCCGCTGTCGCGGAAGAACTCGCCCATGGTGCAGCCGGTATAGGGCGCCAGGAACTGCATCGGCGCCGGATCGGACGCGGTGGCAGCGACGACGATGGTATAATCCATCGCGCCGTTTTCCTCCAACGTGCGCACCAGCTGCGCCACCGTCGAACGCTTCTGGCCAACCGCGACGTAGATGCAATACAGCTTCTTCGACTCGTCGGTGCCGGCGTTGATGGCTTTCTGGTTCAGGATCGTATCGATGATCACCGCCGTCTTGCCGGTCTGCCGATCGCCGATGATCAGCTCGCGCTGGCCGCGGCCGATCGGGATCAGCGCATCGATCGCCTTGAGGCCGGTCTGCATCGGCTCATGCACCGACTTGCGCGGAATGATACCCGGCGCCTTAACCTCGACCCGCATGCGCTCGACGTTGACGATCGGCCCCTTGCCGTCGATCGGATTGCCGAGACCGTCAACCACACGACCCAGCAAGCCAAGGCCGGCGGGCACGTCGACGATCGAGCCGGTACGGGAAACCGTATCGCCCTCGCGGATCGCACGGTCGTCGCCGAAAATCACCACGCCGACATTGTCGGTTTCCAGGTTCAGCGCCATGCCGCGCAAACCCGCGGTCGGGAACTCCACCATTTCACCGGCCATGCAGTTCTGCAGGCCGAACACGCGGGCGATGCCGTCACCGACGGACAACACCTGGCCGGTTTCGGCGACGTTGGCCTCGGTGTCGAACGCGGCGATCTGTTTCCTCAGAATCTCCGAGATCTCGGCTGGACGGATCTCCATATCAGGCGGCTCCCTTCATCGCGTACTGCAAACGCTGCAGCCGGGATTTCAAACTGGTATCGTAAAGACGGGCGCCGATCCGGACGACCAGGCCGCCAAGCAAATCCGCCTGGATCTGCTCCAAAATATTCACATTGCCGTAGCCGGCTTCGATCAGCCGGGCGCGCAATTGTTGCCGCTGCAAATCGTTCAGCGGTTGTGCCGACAGCACGTGCGCGGTGATGATGCCGCGGCGGTCGGCCACCAGTGAGGAAAATGCCGTCACGATCTCGCGCAATGCACGCAACCGGCGATTGGCGGAGATGACGCCGACGAAATCGCGCACCGGCTTGCCGAAACCTTCCTGCTGCAACACCGCGAGCGCAGCTCTGGTGCCGGTGGTGACGTCGATCAACGGGGATTCGATCAGGCGGCGGAAATCGGCGCTGTTATCGATCAGCACGCCCAGAGATTCCATTTCGGAGACAACCGCGTCGAGCGCGCCGACGTCCTCTGCGTGCGCATAAAGCGCGGCGGCATAGCGGTCCGCAAGGCCACCGCCTCTGGCAATCGTCGTCGCTTCAGACGCCACGTGCGTTTCCATTTTGCTGGCCACGCACCCACCGTACAAGCGGAGGCGCGCGGGCATGACCGGGGAACTGAGCCGGCCCGAACCGGCCGCGCCCCTCTAGCAGGGGTTCCCCAACCACGCAACACGCTGAGGTGACACGTCGCGCAGGAATGTGGACGGAGTATCGCCGGTTCTGTTTTCTCACGTTTTCCGGCTCTGGGGTCATGACCCCGAGCGAGGAGGTTGACGAGATCTGGCACCAACACCTGACCTATACCCGGGATTACCGGGACGTGTGGTGCGGTTCGGTGCCTGGCGCGCCGTTGCATCACGACCCGACCGCGGGTGGCCCCACTCAGGACCGTTATTTCCGCGCCCGCTATGCCGCCACTTTGGCGGCGCATGAACGGTTCTTCGGTCCGCCGGCCGAGCTGTATTGGCCGGCGACCCATATCCGGTTCGCCGCCCGGCCGCGGTTTCGCACGATCGACGACTCGCGGTGGCTTGCGCTGCCGCGGCCTGCGATGATTTGGCGAAAGGTCAGAGGCAGTGCCGGGTCATGCCGCTGAACCCGCTGAACTGGACTGCGCAACCGTTTCTGACGCTTTACGTCGCCGTTGCGGCAGCCGCCGTTTTGCTCGTCCTGGCGCTGCGGCGGTCCGCCAGTACTGGGCTTGCCAGCCAGCCGCCGGCAATTTCCGATCCGGTCATGCTCGCCTGGCTGGCCGGCGGCCCGCGCCGCGCCGCTGACCCCGTGCTGGTGGCTTATCTGGAGAGCGGAGCGGCGGATTATTACGGCCGAGGCCGGCTTTCGATCGATCTCACGCGGGGCTCGCCGCCGGTCTGGTTCCTACGGTTCGCCAAACCGGGGAATGCAGCACAGTCGGTGACAATATTCCGTCGCGCGATTCAGCCCGCGCTCGAAGAGCTACGCGACACCCCTGACGCCGCGGGCGCGAAAGCGTGTACCGACGGAATTTCACAGCCTTGCACTGTCGCTCAGCAGGCGCGGGGCACTGTCGCTCAGCAGGCGCGGGGCACTGTCGCTCAGCAGGCGCGGGCGTCACTGTGTGGCGCCGTCCGCTTCCGCAAGGAGCGGAAGCGGTGGCAGTGCAACGACTGATCCCAGCCCGGAACCCGGCGATCAGTTCACTTCGGTCTTGCCGGTATGCAGGCGCATCCGCATCATATCGGGCGGCTCCTGGCCCGCATCGACGAAGGCTTTCTTAAGCGCGCCCATCGCCGGACCGAAGATGCCGGCCCGATTTTCGCTACACCACTCACGGGAGTCCCAGGTCGACTCAATGCTGCCCTGGAACCGCGGCATGACCCAACGAGCGAATAACTCGTAACTGCGCAAGGTCTGCTCGCGATTGGCCCATTCATGGCTACGGAACAAAATCGCGCCGGCACCGGCGGTCAGGAAAGGACGGAAGCGGGAATGCAGACCCGTGAAGTAGAAGATCGGGTTGAAGGTTGCGGAGTACCCGCGCACGCCGAATCCCTGGGTCGCGCGTCCGGGAATTGCAGTGCTAAGGAGCCTGAGATTGTTGGATGCGTACGTGAAACTCTGCTCGAAGCCCCAATGCTGGAAGGGATTCTCCACCAGGCGGATCCCGATGCTCCCGCCGGAAACCAAATGGGTTCCGAAGCCGGAGTGGACCGACCGATACCAGGCCACATCGCCTACGAGATCGGCTTCCAGAAAGTTCGCTTCAAGCCGGTAGTCACGCGAAGCCGGGGGTATGCCGGCCGCGGCAGCCTGGCTGGGGGGTGCGGCGGATGTCTGGTCGTTCCCCTGCGGCAAAGCGCTGAGTAGCGGCGGGTTGGGAGCAGGCGCGGCGGCCTGGCTGGGCGGGGCGGCGGATGCCTGGTCGTTCCCCTGCGGCAAGGCGCTGAGTGGCGACGGGTTGGGGGCAGGCGCGGCGGGACGCCCGGCGGGGTCGAAACTGTGGTTCGGC
>JBEKQQ010000268.1:0-4215 GCA_049519555.1 Acetobacteraceae bacterium | reverse complement strand
ACAAGGCCGCAATGATGGCGGCGCATCCCGAGGGCAAACCGGTCGTCACATACCGTTACGGCACAAAGCCCCCGCCATCGGACCCGCCACTCCTCAACGGTAAGGACGACTCACCGCCGGACGGTTGAGAGTTAATTTCCGAGTTCACTTCGCATGCTGACGCAACCAACCGGATTTTGTTTCGCAGCCGATTTCTTGCAAATGTCAGCAATATCCGCGAGAAGGGCCTCAATCCCCCGGATCGATCCACCCGATATTCCCGTCCGCCCGCCGGTACACCACATTCAACACGCCCGAGTTCGCATCACGAAACATCAGCACCGTCTGTTCCGCGAGTTCCATCCGCATCACCGCCTCGCTCACCGACAAATGCGCGATCTCCGTCGTGGTTTCCGCAATAACCGTTGGCGCAACATGCGGGGCGGTATCGGGTTCTTCGTGGTCTTCCGCCTCGGCGCGCAGGATGATCTGCCGCGCTGACTCAGGCCGTGTTCGCTGCGCTTCGTCGCGCGCGTGTTCGTTGACCCGACGCCGGTAGCGCCGCAGCCGCTTGCCGACATTCACCGCTGCCTTGTCGAACGCGGTATAGGCGTCCGTCCCCTCGGCCTCGCCGCGCAATGTCAGTCCGCGCCCGGCATGCAGGTTGATATCGCAAATGAAGCCTAATCGGGATCGGGCGAAGGTGATCCGTGCTTCCTGCGCATGCTCGAAATACTTGCCGGTGATACCTGTCAGCTCATCCGACACGCGCTGCTGCAGCGCATCGGAGAGTTCGACCTGTTTGCCGGATACGGTGATTTGCATAGGTATTGTCCTACCGAACCAAAATGAACGAACTGGACGGCACCTGGCCTGGTTTCCGATCCACCCATTGAACCGGATGCCTGGCCAATCAGCGTTGTATCGCCCATCTCCATCGGACGACCTCGCGCTCAGGCAGGTACCGCCTTGACCCGCCGGCGACCCACGGAGTTCGGGATGTGCATCGCCTCCCGGTATTTGGCCACCGTTCGGCGGGCGATGTCCACACCTTCTCGTCGCAACACAGTGACAATCTGGTCATCGGACAAGATCCCGGTCGGCGCCTCGGCACTGATCAATTGCCGGATGCGATGCCGCACCGCCTCCGAGCTGTGACTCTCGCCGCCGCCCACCGCGCCGATCGATGTGGTAAAGAAATACTTAAGTTCGAATATTCCCCGCGGCGTCGCAATGTATTTGTTCGAGGTCACCCGGCTTACGGTGCTCTCATGCATTTCCACCGCGGTTGCGATATCGCGCAGGATCAGCGGCCGCAGATGCGCAACGCCCAGTCGAAGGAAGCCGTCCTGCAAGCGCATTATTTCGGCGGCAACTTTCAGGATGGTTTGCGCGCGTTGCTGCAACGAGCGTACCAGCCAATTCGCGCTCGCCAGGTGATCGGCCAAAAACACCCTGTCCGCTTTGTTCGCCCGCGGCGCGATGCGCGCGTGAAAGCCTTCGTTGACCAGCACTCTCGGCATGGTGTCGGGGTTCAACTCGATCACCCAACTTTCGGCCGGCGCCGCCCGCATCAGCAGATCGGGGATCACCGCCCGGACCGGTTCAACGTCGTACGAGGCGCCAGGTTTGGGATCGAGCGCCTTGATCTCGCTGATCATGTCCGCCAGGTCCTCGGCGTCCACCCCGCAGCGGCTCATCAGCCCGCGCAGATCGCGACGGGCCAACAGATCCAGATTATTCAACAATGTTTGCATCGCCGGATCGAGCCGGTTCTTGTCGGCAAGCTGCGCAGCGAGGCACTCCTTCAGGTCACGCGCGAACAAGCCGGCCGGCTCGAAGTGCATCATGATCCGACGCACATTTTCGATCCGTTCGAGCGGCAATGCCATCGCCTGAGCAATCGCTGCCGGCTCGGCGGTTAGCCGGCCCGCCGGACACAACAATGCGATCAAATGCGCACCGATCATACGGTCGACCGGGTCGGCAAAGCTCAGCCGCAGTTGCTCGCCCAAATGGTCGCGCAGCGGCGGGTGTTCATCGGCCATGTCCTCGACCGTGCGATCGTCGCCGGAGAACGACAGGTTGCCGCCACGCCCCTCGAATGAGCCCATCGACATTCCGCCATCGGCAGGACCGCCGGCGTCGTAGTCGTCGGCGTGGACGCTATCGAGTGGGCTGGCGCTTTCCGATGGCAACAGATCGGCGCGTGCTGCCTCAGCGGCGTCGGTCGGCACCTCGGTATGTTGAATGACCTGGTCCAGTGCGGCCCGTTCGCCGATTGGGACGTCGGAGACCTCGTCGCGTTCCAGCAGCGGATTGCGCTCCAACTCCCGCTCGACGAACGTGTTGACTTCGATATTGGAGTATTGCAACAGCTGGATGGCCTGCCGCAGCTGCGGCGTCATCACCAGCGTCTGACTTTGTCGTAGATCCAATCGTGGGCCAAGCGCCATACTGTGGCGATTAGCGGTCCTGGGCCACCGCGGTCAATGGCCTTGGCATGCAAGAACCGTGCTAACTTTTTCGGTGTGGCTTTCCGGGCATCTACCGGCCGCGCGATAGGCCGGAAAGTGCTGCCAATCAGATCGCCCGCGGAGCCGGTTCTGGCCGTACCGGGTGCAGGTTCCTGTCGCATGACGCCAATTGCGACGTCAATGGCGACGGCGCGCTCCCCGTACCGTCATGCTCGGGCCTGGCCCGAGCATGACGGTACGGCATCGGCTGGCACTTAGAGTGCCCCGGCTTACAGTGGTGCTCGGCTTGACCCCGAGCATGACGTACCGGGGACCGCTCGCCGGCTGTTCTGCTACAAACTGAACCGTTCGCCCAGATACACCCGGCGTACGTCCTGGTTGGCCACGACCTCGCTCGGCGTGCCTTCCATCAGCACCTGACCGTCATGCATGATATAGGCGCGGTCAATGATCTCCAGTGTCTCGCGGACATTGTGGTCGGTGATCAGCACACCAATCCCGCGATCCTTCAGATGCTTCACGAGGTCGCGGATTTCGCTGACCGCAATCGGGTCGATCCCGGCCAGCGGCTCGTCCAACAAGATGTAGGCGGGTTGCGTGGCCAGTGCGCGCGCGATCTCGACCCGTCGCCGCTCGCCGCCCGACAACGCGAGGGCAGGGGTCCGGCGCAGATGGCCGATCCCGAATTCGCCCAGGAGTTCGTCGAGCATCAGACGGCGGGTGGCGAGATCGGGCTCGATCACCTCCAGCGCCGCCATGACGTTCTGCTCGACGTTGAGGCCACGGAAGACGCTGGCCTCCTGTGGCAGGTAGCCAATGCCCAGACGGGCACGGCGATACATCGGCAGTGTGGTGATATCGGCGCCGTCCAGGTGGATCGAGCCGGTGTCGGGAGAAACCAACCCCACGATCATGTAAAACGTCGTGGTCTTGCCGGCACCGTTCGGGCCCAGAAGACCGACCGCCTCACCTCGGTTGAGCGAGATTGACACATTCCGCACCACCGGCCGCTTGCGGTAGGTTTTGCCTACGCCAGACGCGATCAGGCCACCGCCGCCTTGTAGCACCTTCAACGGCGCGCGCGGTTCCCGCGTCAGAGCTTCGGGAGTCGCGGTACTGCCGGCTCGGCGGTCCACCCCCTGCCGGCGTTCGAACATCGGCCGGTCCGTCGTCCAGAATTGCCGGGTCGGAGTGTCCTTGGGGGGGATCGTCATTGGGTGGCTCCGCGTTTCGGCTGATCGCCCTTCGGATGAGTTCCGGGCGTCTGGTTTCCCACGACGTCGCCGGGAGGTGGGTTGGACTGATCGTTCGGGACCATAAGGCCGCTCACACGTCCACTGTCGCCGGACAGCAAGGTGGCAACGCCGGTCTTCATGTTGACGACTGCCTCGGCGCCATTGATCTGATTTAATCCACGGGTGATCCGAACATGTCCGCCCAGATGAGCGATGCCAGTGTCCGGCACATAAACGCCGCGATCGCCAATGACGATGTCGGTCACGGTGCGAATGGTGACATTGCCAAACGCCTCAACACGTTGCAGCCGTCCCGCCATCGCCGCCATGGGATCACCGGTAGGATTTGCGGGTTGCGCCGCAGTTTGCGTTTGTGCGGCCGGACCGGAGGCTGTGGACCCGGCCGCCGTCGTCCCGGTCGGCGTGGTGCCGGAAGCCGACGAAACAGGACCGGCAGTGCCGGAAGCCGACGAAACAGGACCGGCGGTGCCGGAAGCCGACGAAACAGGACCGGCGGTGCCGGA
>JBEKQQ010000267.1:0-4244 GCA_049519555.1 Acetobacteraceae bacterium | reverse complement strand
CGAAGCAAGCGAGGTTTCGGGATGCCGCACGCCAATGGTCGCGGCACAGGCCACCAGCACCGAGGCCATGATCAGTTGCGCCAACATGGCGCCAATCGCGGTGTCCCACCGTGCGGCGGTATAGTGCTCGGGACGCAGCCGTTTATCGGCAACGGCGGACTGGTGGTAGAAGATCATCCACGGCATCACCACAGCGCCGACATTGGCTGCTGCCAAGTACAGCCATGCCGGATTGGCGTAAGGAATGCTCAGGCTGCCCGCGAGCACTGCGGCAGGATCCGGATGGGCAGCCCAGACGACGAAGAAGAAGGCGAACTCGAACAGGCCGAGGACGATGGCCGCGCGTTCGACCCGCCGGTACGACCCGGTGAGCACCACGGCCAACAACGCGATTACCGCGATCGGCAGGGTGGCGAACCGTGGCACGCCATACAGTTCGCCGACCCCGGCAACGCCGGAGAACTCGGTCAACAAAGCGCCCGTGGTGGCGAGCCCCAGACCGGTGGCGGATACCCAACCCCAGATTGGACCAAAGGTGGCCCGGATCAGCTCGCCATGACCCCGGCCGGTGAAAATGCCCAGACGGACGGTCAATTCCTGCGCCATGTAGAGGATGGGCACGAGGCCCAGTTGCAGGGCGAGCAACCGGTAACCCCATTGCACGCCGCTCTGGCCCGCGGTGATCACGCTGCCGACATCGGTATCCGCCAGCATCACCACGAGCCCTGGGCCGAACACGGCCAGCGAGCGGGTCAGGCGTTGCGCCCAGGGGGATTTCACTCGGGGCATTTCGCCCCGGGGGATTTCACTCGGGGCATTTCGCCCAGGGGCATTTTGCTCTTGGGCGTTGCGTCGGGGGAGCACCCATCTGGCGTCGGTCCATCGATTGCTGATCGTACCGCGCCAGGTGCCGGCGTTGCTTGACGTTGCGAGTCGCTCGCAACTGGCGGGAGGCGATAATCTCCTTGTGGCCGGGCTGTCAACCAAGCCCTAGACTGCGGGTTGTCGCGACGGTCGGAGCGCCCCACATGCCGTCGCGATGACCGCAGCGGTGTTTTCCATCCTCTTCCCGTTGGCTCGGTGTTCCGCCGTGCCGCTCCCGGCTTTGTCGCCATATCGACCGGTGCAGCCCAGATCATGGCTGGTGAAGCGACGCCAACTCGCTGGCCGGTTGTGCAGCGCGCCCGAACGGTCGGCGGCGCGCCTCGCCAGGTCAGGCATCCGGTCCAATCCCGGGCGGAAGTCATGCGCGCCAGGAGCCAGGAGATGCTGACACAGGACCCGAAGACCGGCGCGGCCCCTGACCTGGAGGCAGCCGACCTGGCGGCGCGGAATTGGCGCTGGCCAGTCCCGGGGACTTTGCCGATCGGCAGCGAGGCGCATCGCGATGCCGCCTGCCAGATGTTTTTCGACACCTTCAATCCATACCGGCCGTCGGTCATCGACTGGCCCTTGCTGTCGGATGAGGCGCGGGCGCGGCTGATCAGCTTGCCGATCTGGGATATCGCCGTGCAGACCGAGGGAAAGGCTCGGCTGCGCATGAGGGCTTATGCGCAAAGCGCCACCGATCCGGCCTGGCGCGATGCGATCGAACGCAACGCCTGGGAGGAGAACCGGCATAAGGAGGTGCTTTCGAAGCTGGTCTCCGCCTATGGGATCGCGCTGGCACCGGAACCGCTTTATCACCCGCCGCGGGATCCGGAATGGGCTTATCTGGTTACTGGATTTTCCGAATGTATCGACAGTTTCTTCGCGTTTGGACTGTTCGACGTCGCGAAGCGGTCCGGCTTCTTTCCGCCGGAACTGGTCGACACGTTTGAACCGGTGATCCAGGAAGAGGCCCGGCACATTTTGTTGTTCGCCAATTGGTTGGCCTGGCAACGGCGGCAATTGCCATGGTGGCGGCGGGCCTGGTTCGAGTTGCGAGTTGCCGCTGTCTGGGTGTTCCTCGCGTGGGAACGCATCGGTCTGGCACGCGGCATGGCAACCGATGGCGGGGCAGCGGCGGACAATAATTTCACCCTGACCGGCAGCCGGTCGGTGAGCGATGTCGATATCGGTGTCGTTTCGTTGATGGCAGTTTGTCTGGCGGAAAACGACCGGCGATTTGCCGGGTACGACCGCAGGCTGCTGCGGCCGACCACAACACCGGCGATCGCTCGGTTGGTCTGTTGGCTCGGATCGGCGCGCGAACGTTGGCGGGGGAAGCCGTCTGGGCGGGATCACAGCGAGGGCTTGCCGCGATAGTGGCGAGGCGCGCTTTAGGCGGCCTGGCCGACGGCGATGGCTGTGAGTTCGTTCCGCAGGGGGTAATCCACGCACCGAACCAATCAGAGAAACCAGCACCGTCTGCTCGCCCCCGACGCCAGTATCGCAACGCCTCTGATCGCGATGTCGTTTCTCTGCCGACGGCCAGGCCAGGCGCGATCAGTACTGTGGCCCCGAAGTAACGTTCTCAGCTTGGCGATTGCCATCGTTCCTGCCCGCGATCGATCCGTCGCGACAAGAAGACATCAGGATCTGCCCCTGGTTTCGATCCCCCATTTGCGTCTTGCCCACCTCGTTGTCTCATCCTTTGGATTTGCGAATTTCCAACCATGCGCCAAAAGATGTCTTGCGGTAATCTTGTGGCCATTGATTCCCAACCAAACTTGCAATGCTAAGCGCGCAAGGCTGTACACCCAAATATCCGGCGAAAACGTAAGATCTGTCGCCGGAAGCGATTCAAGCAGGATCAGGTCGAGGGCACTCAACATGGCGAAAAGCAGACCCAGGACATAGAGACGCCGGCAAAAAAAGGGGAGGCCGAAGAAACCGGCCAAATAAAACAGAGTGGAATCGAATCCCACATTTATTTGCTGCAATTTCCCGGTCGCGATATTCTCAAGAACTACTTTCATTTTGTCTCCGGGCCGGCCGTGCGTTCTGCCATCGCGGCCGTGGCGTAGCATCTCATCGTAAACGGCGTGTGCGTCGGACCCGAGGCGTTTCGCTGCCCCCGATCAGAACCTGATGACGGAACGGCACGTTCGCTACGGCGGGCGCAGTGTGTCGCGGGCAGCCACCAGGTGGGCAAAACGTACAGCTTGCGGTCACCGGGCCATCACGCAGATGGTTAACATGCCATCCGCGAGAATGGGCAAGCAACCCCCGGCAGCGGAGATAATTCCTTGACGCGCGCATTCGTCAATCATACTAACATTCTCTCAAACATTGCATCTCAGGCCACCCACATGGACATAGAACTCGAAACCGGATTCGAACACCTCCTCACCTTCGCCGTCACCGATATGGCGAAGGCCGTCAGCGTACGCCGTGGCGAAACAGAAGCGCGGCAATTCGCTCGCTGCCAGGCGGCGGTCCATATGATCATGGGCTTCCAGCCGCGCGACGTGATCGAAGTCCTGCTCGCCGGTCATTGCGTCATGGTGCATGAGGTGATGACCGCCGACGTCCATGACAGTCTGCGCGGCGAAGCGCCAAGCAACCGGCGCACCCTGGTCGCGTTGAACAAGGCGTTCAACGACAATCTCGACCGGCTGGAGCGGTATCGGCAACGTCCAGCCGAGGGCCAACGCGCCGCACCGGAGGCGCCGACGCTCGGAGCCTCCGCCGACGTCATCTCGGCCCTCGGCGAGCGGGGAGCGCTCTTTTTGACCGACCTTTGCTCGGTCACCGGTCGCATGCCGATCGAGGTGGCGGACGCCCTGTGGGACGGCATCGCCCGCGGGCTCGTCACGGCCGACGGGTTCCAGGCGGTGCGGTCGCTGCTGGGGGGAAGGGCTCGACTCGGCCACCTCGTGCGCGACCCGGCTTCGAGCAGCACGCTCCCGGCGGGACGAAGCCGTCAGGGCCTCCCGCGTCCGGGCCGTCCGCGGCCCCGTGTCAGGCCGGCCTTGACGGGCGGACGATGGACGCTGCTCGGTGGCGGCCTGGGCGGCCAGGACGACGCCGCGGAGACGGTGCTGGCCGGGTCGGCGGCCGAGGGCTATGACGCCGACGAGCTGGCGGAGGCGATGGCCGGCCAGCTGCTCCACCGCTGGGGCGTCGTCTTCCGCGATCTCGTCGTGCGGGAGCTGATCGGCATCGGCTGGCGGGACGTGCTCTGGGCGCTCCGGCGCCTGGAGGCGCGGGGAGTCGTGCGCGGCGGCCGCTTCGTGAGCGGGTTCACGGGCGAGCAGTTCGCCCTTCCCGAGGCGTACGACCAGCTGCGGTCGGTCGCCGGCAGGGCGGCGGAGGGTCAC
>JBEKQQ010000266.1:0-4264 GCA_049519555.1 Acetobacteraceae bacterium | reverse complement strand
ACCAACACCGATTCTCTGATTGCGCAGGAAAACCTGCTCACCAACAGCATCTTCCAGAGCAACACCATCCAGCAGTTGACTTCCGGCTACCGCATCAATACGGCCGGCAACGACCCGGCGGGTCTGGCGGTTGCCAACCAGTATGCGAGCGCGATTTCGGAGCTCACGCAAGGTTATGCGAACGGCAACGATGCTACCGCCCAGTTGCAAATCATGGACGGCGGCATGAGCAACATCAGCCAGATTGTCAACACGCTGCAAACCCTGGCCACGGAATCGGCCTCCAACAGCTTCACCGGCAATCGCAACACGTTAAACCTACAGTTCCAGACCGACTTGAGCGAAATCGACCGCCAGGCGCAGTCGATCGGCCTGAATACGGGAGGCACGTTCGCCAAGCTGATGAGCGTGTATTTCGGCGCCGGCACCGGCAGCCAGAGCACCGCCAACGGCATCGTGAACATCAACCTGAGCCACGCAACCGTGGATACGCAGAGCCTGGGGTTGAAGGGCGTGCAGGCGGTCAATACGACATACGACTTGAGCGCAGGCGCCGCAAACACCAACGTGGAGGCCATGGTCACCAACGCGACCAACATTGGCCCGACCGGCACAAACGGCACCGGCAAGACCACCTTCACATTCGACGGCGCGGGATTCGGCGGCGGCGTCGCGGTCACGGTCAACCTGGCCGCCGTGGATGACGCCACCAGCCTGGCGAACGCCGTCAACGCCGGTATTCAGGCAGCCGAAATCACTCCCGGCGCCAACGCCGCGGCCTTTGCGGCGGCCAACATCACGGCTTCCATTCACACCAATGCCCAGGGCCAGCAGCAGCTTGCTTTCAACTCCAGCAACAGCGCCTTTCAGGTCCAGGCCGGTGACGTGATGGCCAACGCCCTGATGGGGAACCAAACGGCGGGGGTCGGAAACGCCATAACCACCGCGGGCAGCACCATGACTTCGGGCGGAGCCTACATGTTGGCCAACGTGGTTGCGGGCGTGAATACCCAGAACGACCTGACTTTCACTACTCCCATCACGACTGACAACGCCCAGGCGGTTACCGTTTCCGCCAACGATGCTTCCGGCGTGGCTCACACCCTGACGGTGACGCTAAACACAACCACTGGCGCCACCGTAGGTGCCGCGGTCACGGCGATCAACGCAGCCCTGCAAGCATCCGACGACTCGACCCTGAAGCAGATCACCGCCGTCGAGAATACTCTCGCAGCGCCGACGGTGAATTTCGTCAGCACGCTCCCCGGCTTCCAGATTACGGTTGGCAGCACCGCCGATGGCCTTCAAGGCCTGTTGTCGGCAGGCAGCAACGCGGCAGCCACCACTCTCACCGCGCTCCAGGTGGGCGCCGGCGGCACGGCCGATATCAGCACCATGGCCGGCGCACAGTCCGCGGTTACCGCCATCACCAGCGCCGTCTCCTTGCTCGGCACCGCGCAGGCCGCCGTCGGCACGGGTGAAGACCAGCTCGGTTTCGCATCGAGCCTGGCGCAGTCGCAGATCACCAACTTCAGCTCCGCCGAATCGCAGATTCGCGATGCCAACGTGGCGCAGCAAGCGGCCAATTTGAGCAAAGCCCAGGTCCTGCAGCAGTCTTCGATTGCCGCCATGGCCCAGGCCAACGCCGAACCGCAAGCGCTGCTCACCTTGTTGAAGGGCGCGTAGCCAACGTCCTAACCGCCGGCGGGTGAGACCGCCGGCCATGAACCGCGGTCCGGGCCGGACCCCACTTCGGCCCGGACCGCTTGAGCATTTATGAGCACCATCAGCAGCGCGTTATCCACCATCCTCGATCCCATCACGGTCGATGGATCCAACAGTTCCTCATCGGGCTCCGGCAGCAGCTCCAGCAGCACCAGCGGCACCGGCAGCACATCGTCAACGTTCACCGGCGCCAGCGACTATTCACAGGACTTGCAGGACGTAATCAGCCGGGCGGTGGCCATCGCCGAATTGCCGGTGACCCAACTGACCAACCAGGAATCCGCGCTGCAGAGCCAATCGAGCGAGCTTTCCACGATTAACAACGACCTGACCGCGCTCGAAACCGCCATCCAGGGAGTCGGCTCGGCGATGAGCGGCTCCTACCAGGCCGAGGTATCGAATCCCGACCTGGTCAGCGCCTCGATCGGCGCCGGCGCGGCCGCGGGCACCTACTCGATTGAGGTGGATTCAGCCGGAGCTTACGCTTCCAGCTTGAGTGCCAGCACCTGGACCGGAACTAGCAACGATCCCGGCGGAACCTACAATCTCGTCATCGGCCAAACGCCATATAGCATTCAGTCCACCGATGGCAGCGCCACCAGCGTCGCCGCCGCCATCAACTCACAGTACGGCGATCAGGTGCAAGCTACGGTGGTGAACGTAGGCTCCGCGGCCAGTCCCGACCAGCGCATTTCCCTGCAAGCCACCACACTTGGCGCTCAGACGCTCGATATCCAGGATTCCAGCGGCGACAGCCTGCAAACCCAGGGCCCGGAGGCGAGCCAGGCGAGTTACATCGTGGACGGGTCCGGCAACACGGTCTACAGCGACTCGCCGTCGGTGACCATTGCCACCGGCCTTACGGTAAATCTGCTGTCGGCCGATCCCGGCAATCCGGCGACCATCACGGTGAGCGGAACCGACGACGGCCTCAGCAGTGCGCTATCTTCCTTCACCTCGGCGTATAACAAAGTGGTGACGGATTTGCAATCGCAGCGCGGCCAATCCGCCGGCCCACTCCAGGGCAAGCCCATCCTATCCGAGATCACCGAGGCGGTCGATAACCTGGCTACCTACTTCACATCTTCGGATAGTGGAGTAAACGGTCTGGCGTCGCTGGGGCTCAAACTGGGCGAAAACGGCCAGTTGACGTTCAATTCCCAGACGCTGGATAGCGCCTACGACAGCAACTCCAGCGCGGTCGCGTCCTTCCTCGGTTCGGCCACCGGCGGAGGTTGGCTCGAAAGCGCCACCAACGCGCTCACCGACCTGGTGGACCCGAACGTGGGCCTGGTGACGAACGAGGAGACCAGTCTGCAGAGCCAGACGACCTCCATCGCCAACCAGATTACGGCCAAGAATGCACAGATCACGACGCTGCAGACCAATCTGACGCAGCAGATGGCGGCGGCCGATACGCTGATTTCGACCATGGAGCAGCAGGACACCTTTCTGACCCAGATGTTGCAGGCCGAGCAGATCGATGCGGAGTCGATCATCAATGAGTGATCGGGAGAAACCGCTGGAAGACCGCATCCGGAGCGCCGTTGCCTCGGGCGAATTCGCCAGAGCCAATGCGCTGTGGTTGGAGCTGGGTGATTGCCTGCGTCGCGAACTGGCTAGCCGCTCTCTGAATGCCGCCCGGCTGCGGCAGACGCGTGATTTGATCGCATGGTGCCGAACCATGGCGATCGTCGATCGCGCGCGCTGCCAGCAGCGGCTCAACCAGCTCGCCATCTCCAGCCGCTACCTGGCCGCGTCAGCCGCCCCCCGGCATCGTCTGCTGGCGCGTTTCTGACGCTGGTGGCGCCGGCTGTCCAGCCGGCTGAGCCGAGAGTCGTCTCGGTTTTTCTTGTGCGGCGTCGTCCTGGAAGCAAGGGCTCGCTTGCGGAGCATCCCAAAATGCCGGCGGCCACCCGTCATGACGGTGGCTGGAGTTTCACCCTTTCACATACGCGAGCTTGGCGGCCACTTTCCCGTCGCGCACGGTGAAGACGTCCACGCCGCGCAGATGCCACGGTTGTCCGTTGCGGATTTTGCGATACACCCACCGCACCACGGCACGATCGCCGCTGACGATGATTTCCTCGGCCTCGAATCGCGCATCGGGATTGCGCGCGAACCAATCCCGCCAGAACGCCACCACCGCGGCCTTCCCCTCTATGCGACGGCCGTCCGGCGCGGGAGACGTATCCTCGAACACCGTATCGTCGGTCAGCCATAACGCCAGGGCATCCGGGTCGTGCCGATTGAATGCCTCGTTGAAGCGATCGACCGCCATGCGGGTGGTAGTCGCGGCATCGGCGGCCTGCGGATTTTGTTCGACCTTCATGCTCAGTCCGTGCGCCCGTCGCGGTGCCGTTGCAGCGAAGAACACAAGTGCGACACAGGTGACGGCCAGTAATTGGCCCTTCGCCGGCTCTTGGGGCATACGGTCCTCCAGGAGCGGATTGTATCAATCCGGTGCAGGACGAGCAACACCGATTGCCTCGGCCCCCTGGGCGCACACACCAGGTCACCTTTGACGCCGAACGCCCGG
>JBEKQQ010000265.1:0-4291 GCA_049519555.1 Acetobacteraceae bacterium | reverse complement strand
CCGTGCCAGGGAAAATAATGCGACGCGGTGACAATCCGGTGTCCGAAGCGGGTGGTGGGCGTCCGGGTCAGGTGGCCGGTGTCCGGAGCGGGTAATGGAGGTGGTGGACTGGAAGCCTGGTGACGCGGATGTCACGGAACCGTGGCACGGCGTTGCGACTTTGCCCATGCGAGGTTCGCGAAGACGCCGCTTTTCGCATTCTCCGGGCCGTTCGCATTCTCTGGTTTGGTTTCTGCAATTCGCGGGCGTCTGATCCGGCCGACTTGAAATCAATGGAGGTTCAAGATGAAAACAGCACTTTTGACGGGCGCCGCCATGCTGATGGCGGTTTCTTCGGTGGCTTTCGCGCAGACGACGCAGGTCCCGTCCGGCCAGGCTCCCGCAGGGGTCACGTCGAGCTCGCCGGACGCGGCAAAAGCCAGTGCGATGAACAGCACCGATAATGCGCGCGCCGGACGACTGGCAGATGCCGGCGGCATGTTCACCAACGTGCCGACTCAAGCGGATCTGAGTTCGAAACTGGTCGGCCTGAGTGTCTACAACAGTGAGAATACCGATATTGGCACAATCAAGGATATCGCGTTCGACGCCAACGGCGTGAAAGCCTATATTGTGGCGGTCGGTGGCTTCCTGGGGATGGGCGACCATTACGTTGCCGTACGGCCGTCCGCGATCAACATCAGTTACGATGCCACAAAGGACAAATGGCAGGCGTCGATGAACACCGACGCCGATCAGCTCAAGTCGGCACCGGAGTTTAAATACTCCAACGCCGGGTAACGCGGTCTTCGCCCGTCCGGCACGCCCAGCTCGCGCCGGCAGGGCGCAGTCCCGCTGGCGCGCGTTTATCGCGGTGACGGTACGACCTCGGACGGGCTGCCGGGGACCATGATCGTGCTTGTGCCGTTGCCGTTGTTAATCATCGTTCCGGGCACTGCGGAGCCAGGAATGGTAACCATCTGCGGCGACCCCGGGTTCCCCGTCACCAGTCCCGCGCCATGCGATGTGGTGACGCCCGGTGTCGCCGCGATACCGGGCGATGGCGTAGCGGGTGGCGCGACGACCGGTGGTGGGGATGCCATGGTTCCGCCTGTAGGTGGGACCTGCGCCGGGGCGGTGCCGGCGACTGCCACTAAAAAAGCCAGCGCCGCCCATACCTTGATCATTTCGCATGCTCCTGAGATCGGCCCGGCGAGTTCGTCGGGCTGTCGGATATGGTGGCCACGTCGAAGCTTGGAAAGCCGTGTGCGCAAACGATCCCTTTGGTTTGGATCTTTATTCTTGCGCCTCAGGTTCGCTGATCAGAGCGTTGCCAACCGTGACCTCCGGCATCCCTTTGGTGAATTCAAGAACGTTATCCCTGACCCAGTCCGCCGCCGCCTCGCTGGATGCAAGCGCTTCTTCCGCCTTGTCAAACATGGTGACGCTGACCAGAATATCCGGTCCACCATCGAGCAAGTGGTAGCCTCGGAACCCGCGCATCTGCCGCATCAACGGCACGAAACCTTGCTGCACGCGTTCGGCGAGTCCAGGTCCGGTACCTCGTTGAACCTTGTATTTTCTGATAACGATGAACACGTTTGCCCTCGCGGTCGTAATTTGGCCTGTAGTGGCTTTGGCGTTCGGAACCGCTGAACGTTATCATGCCGAGATGCAACAGCAAATCCCGGAGGCATAATGCCCGAAACCATCAGTGCAATCACGCTGGCGACGCATGATATGGCTCGCGCCGTCGCGTTTTACCACGCACTGGGCTTTGTGCTGAAGTTCGGCGGGCCGGAGGCTGCATTCACCAGTTTCCAGGTCGGCGCAGGTCATTTGAATCTGACCAGGATTGGACGCGAAATTCAATGGTCCTGGTGGGGACGCGTTATCTTTCATGTCGCCGACGTTGACGCAACGTATGCCTGCGCCTGCGCGAGCGGACTGGCGCCGGAATTCGCGCCGCGCGATGCGTCGTGGGGCGAGCGGTATTTTCACATTGTCGACCCGGATGGGCATGAACTGAGTTTTGCGCGACCGCTGTGAACCGGCAGTCCCAGCGCTGACCGCGCCGCACAAGTTAACAGACTAAAATGACGCTGAAACCCAAGGTTCCCTCGGGCCAGACCGCTCATCCCACATTTCGGGTGCGCTCGCGTAACTCAAACTTCTGAATCTTCCCTGTCGAAGTTTTCGGCAACGGCCCGAACGTCACATGCCGCGGGCATTTGAAATGTGCCATATGGTCGCGGCACCACGTAATGATCGCATCCGGCGTTACCGAACCCGCCCCCGGCTTCAACGTAACGAACGCATGCGGGGTTTCGCCCCATTTCTCATCCAGCCGGGCGACGACCGCTGCTTCCATCACCGCAGGATGTTGATACAGCACTTCCTCCACCTCCAACGACGAAATGTTCTCGCCGCCGGAGATAATGATGTCCTTGGCGCGATCCTTCACTTCCACGTAGCCGTCCGAATGCATCACCGCGAGGTCGCCGGTATGGAACCAGCCGCCGGCGAATGCATCGTGTGTCGCAGCCGGGTTCTTTAAATACCCCATCATGACCGTATTGCCACGTAACATCAGTTCGCCGATGGTCGTCCCATCCGCCGGCACCTGAAGCATTGTGACCGGGTCGAACACTGCGGCGTCTTCCAGCATCGGCGTATTGACGCCCTGGCGTGCCATGAACGCCGATTTTTCCGCCAATCCCATCGTGTCCAGCGCCGGTTGCCACATGCACACCGTTGCCGGACCGAAACTCTCAGTCAGGCCGTAGAGGTGGGTGACCGCGAAGCCCATTTCCTCCATTCGAGCGATCACCGTCGACGGTGGCGCAGCCCCGCCGGTCGCAATCTGCACCGTCTGCTCGAACCGTCGCCGCACCTTGGAGGGCGCATGGATCAGCATCGACAGCACGACCGGCGCGCCGCACATATGTGTCACGTTATGCTCAGCAATGGCAGCAAAGATCTCTGCCGGATCGACTCGCCGCAAACAAACATGCGTTCCTCCCGCAAGCGTAACGGCCCAGGTGTAGGTCCAGCCATCGCAGTGGAACATGGGGAGGGTCCAGAGGTAGACAGAGGAAGGCGATAACTGGAAGGTCAGCGCGTTTGCGGTGGCGTTCAGATAGGCGCCGCGATGATGCAGCACCACGCCTTTGGGATTGCCGGTGGTGCCGGACGTGTAGTTCAAAGAGATCGCCTGCCATTCGTTTGCCGGCAAACGCAACGTGAAGTCTGGATTGCCACCGGCAATGAAACTCTCATAATCGGTGGCGCCGAGCAGTTCGCCACCCGATCCAAGCGGATCGTTGATGTCGATGACCAGAGGCGTGGTTCCGGCCTCGGCCAGCGCGCGCCGCATGACCGGGGAAAACTCCCGATCGGTGAGCACCACTTTCGCCTCCGAGTGGCGCAGAATAAATCCGATGGCGCCCGCATCGAGCCGGGTGTTGATCGAGCACAGCACGGCGCCCAAACCTGGCACCGCGTTATGGGCCTCGAGCATTTCGGGAATGTTCGGCGCCACGATCGCCACCGTATCGCCCGCGCGTATCCCTTTTTGCGCCAGAGCCGCCGCCAGCCGCTGCGTCCGCTCCAGAAACTGGGCGTAGGTGTAACGACGACTGCCATGAATGATGGCGATCCCCTGCGGGTAGACGCGTGCGGCCCGCAGCAGGAACGAAACCGGAGACAACGGCACAAAATTGGCCGGCGTCTGATCCAGGTCTGTTCCGAAAATCGACCCTTCTGGGACTGGCATGGTCGCTACTCCTTGGGGTTCACCGTTGCGCCGCCGTCTTGCCGTCGGTTGCACCCTCGCACCCATCCTGCGCCGAGCCGACGTCCAGTGGCGCCTGCGCCGGGTCGGCAAACGCAATGGAACCGCCCAGCGTGCCGCGGTTGCGGATGGCAACATGGCCGATATACGGCATGGCGTGCGCGATCAGCGGCGCGTGCTTGGCGATGACGTCGGACCGCTCGGCGGCGGCGTGGCGGGTGAGCGCGCCGATCTCGACCTTGCGGCCGTTTTGCGAAATCCCGTCGAGCCCGCTTATGCCGTTGATATCGATCAGCAGCGCGGGTGCCGACAGCCGCATGTTGAGCGTGGCGATCAGGCTCTGCCCACCGGCGAGCAGGCGGGCATCCTTATGCTCGCCGAGCAGCGCAATCGCATCGTCGAGCGAGCGCGCTTTTTTATAGGCGAATGGCGCCGGTTTCACGTTTCCCCCTGACAGTTTTTCTTATTGTGACCGAGAACAGAGCTGGGTCAATGCAAGGAGTTTGCTTGACGCATAAT
>JBEKQQ010000264.1:0-4327 GCA_049519555.1 Acetobacteraceae bacterium | reverse complement strand
CCATGCCTGACGGGCGCCATTGACCGGTTCGTTGAACCGCAGCACGTGCGGCAACATGACGCACGACGTGTAGCCATGCGGCACATCCGCGGTGCCGCCAAGCACATGCCCAATGCCGTGGCTCGCACCTTTGGTCACGCCGTTTTGCGAGCCCATGATCGACATCCACGCTCCCAACTGGCAGTCCAGTCTCGCCGCCAGATCCGCTGGATTGCGCTTCACCGCCTGCAGGCCGCGCGACAACAGGCGCAGCGCGTGCAGCGAGGCGCCGTCGGAAAACGGCGTCGGATTGATCGAGCAAATATCTTCCACAGCGTGATCCACGGCTCGGATGCCGGTCGACAGGAACAGCCACTCCGGCGTGTGCAGCGTGACCGCCGGATCCAGGATCACTGCGGACGGCATCATCAATGCCGTTCCGAAACTTTCCTTCACGTGCCTCGCGGTATCGGTGCAACCGGCGAACGAGGTGAACTCGCCGGCCGACAGCGTGGTCGGGACAGCAACGAACCGCACCCCCGGTGGCTTCGTCGGGGGCCGCTCATTCTTGCCGTCGGGCGTGATCCAGGCGCGGAACGCGTCGAGTTGCTCTGGCACCGTAACGTCATTGCCCAGACACAGCCCGACCATCTTGGCCGCATCGGTGACCGAGCCACCGCCAACCGTCAACACGAGATCGGCTTTCGCCGCACGCGCCTCGTTCGCCGCCGCGACAACATCGCCCCGCGGCGTGTGGGCACCGATTTTGGCGCACACACCCGCCAGGCGGTTGCCCAAGACATCGCGCACGGTATCAATGACATCGGTTTGACGCGCGAGCGTGCCACTCGCCATCACGTAAACGGCACGCGAGTCGCGGACGCGGATTTCCTCGACCAACGCTTCAGCCAGCGCCACGCCGTAGACGACGCGGTCCATCGGCGGGAAGCGATGCGTACCGCGTGGCATGCCCTGAGCCATGCGGTGTCAGCCCTTCTTGGCGCAAAACGCGTCGAGCATGGCGGTTTCTTTGTTTGGACCCTCGAAGTCGGCGGCAATGCGCTCATAAAGTTGCGCTGCACCCTGGTAGAATTTGGCAGCGGCCGGATCCTCGCCGACGAAGGCGGCGATTTCTTCCATTTCCGCAACCCAACGATACGCTTTGGAATACATTCTCGGCATCTGCCGGGTGAGCCAGTTGAACAGGGCCGGCTGACTGCTGGAGAGTTCCGCCTGCAATGCCTCGGCGGTGCCGGCGCGAGTGGCGGCAAGCATCATCGCGGCACCCAAAGCAGTGAACCCTTTGGTGATACCAGCATACGACATCTTCATCGCCGAGGCGGCGCCGATCGGGCCCGGCTGCACCGGCATGGTCAGGCCGTATTGTTCCAACACCGTGACCTTCGCAGCGTCGGGACCGGACAGATAGATGCGCGTCGCCTTCGAGTCGGCCGTCGGCGGCCCGCCGATGATGCCACCATCGACGAACGTCGCACCGGTTTCTTCGACCACTCGGGCGATGCGCAGGACGGAGGCGGGGTCGAGCGCATTGCAATCGACGTAGATCGGCTTCCTGGTGGCGCCGCGTAACGCAGGCGCGAGTTTCTCGGCCAGTTCCAGCGCATTGCCCGGCGGCAGGATCGAAAGAATGATGTCGCAGTCGGCAATTTGTGCGTCGGACACGCCAGTCATACCGGCGTCTTTGGCGCGGGCCAGCGTATCGGTGCCACGGCCTTCGAGGAGAGTCCGAACCTCGAGCCCGTTGGCAGTGAGGCGTTTGGCCACTGCGCTGCCCATCATGCCTGGTGCGATGACGGCGACAATTGGTTGCATGATCGGCTCCTGTTACTGGCTACGAAGTTGGAATTCAAGCGCAAGACATTGGCTGGCGAAAGCGATGCACGACCGCTGTGCCAACACCTGTTATCAGCCATGGCCGAATACCACGGCGCAGCGGCCACGTCATCCTCCCGAACCGACCCCCTTGCTCTCCGCCACCGGCATGCGAGCATCCAGGCAACCACCGGGGAGGCCGCACGTTCCTCCCATTCAAGGGAGTGACGACCATGCCAGAGGCACCAACCGGGGCCGAGTTGACTCACGAGATCACCGATCTCGAACGCCAGACCATGGCCCGCGTTGCGCGCCGACTTTTGCCGATGCTGATTGCGTGCTACTTCATCGCTTATCTCGATCGCGTGAATGTCGGCTTCGCGTCGCTCACGATGAACAAGGCGCTGGGTTTTTCCTCTGCGGTTTACGGCTTCGGCGGTGGCATCTTCTTCATTGGCTATTTTATTTTCGAGGTGCCCAGTAACGTGTTGCTGAGCAAGGTCGGTGCCCGTGTGTGGATCGCGAGGATCCTGATTACCTGGGGCATCATCGCTGCCTGCACGGCTTTCATTGTCGGCCCGCTATCATTTTATTCGATCCGCTTCGCACTCGGCATCGCCGAGGCGGGCTTCTTTCCCGGCATTATCTTGTATTTGACGTGGTGGTTCCCGTCCTACTACCGCTCCCGCATCGTCGGCATATTCATGGCCGCCATCCCTCTTTCCAACATCCTGGGCTCGCTGGTGTCCGGTGTTCTGCTCGATCTCGACGGCTGGCTTGGGATTGCCGGCTGGCAATGGCTGTTCATCCTGGAGGCTGTGCCGGCCATCGTACTGGGCGTTGCGTTCTGGATCTATATGACGGACTGGCCCTCGGAGGCACATTGGTTGGAGCCGGCGCAACGCGATTGGCTGATCGCCCGTCTGGATTCAGAACGGGCCCGGCGCGAGGCCATTCGGCAATACAGCCTGATGCAGGCGTTGCTGGACAAGCGCGTACTGCTGCTCAGTTTGGTGTATTTCGGTGGCACGTTTGCCGGCTACGGGATCGTATTGTTCCAGCCACAGATCGTACATCGGCTGGCCGAGGGTTTCGGCATGACCGGCATCATCAACGCCATTCCCTATGCGTTCGCCGCTGTTGCGATGATTCTGTGGGGCCACCATTCCGACCGCACCGGGGAGCGGCCGCGTCACGTCGCCATCGCTTACTCGGTGGGCGCGATCGGCTTGATCGCCACCGCGCTGATGACCGATCCGGTTCTGACCATGTTCACTTTGGTTATTGCCGCTATGGGCCAGGCCTCCACCGGCCCGACTTTCTGGAGCCTGCCGACGGCGATGCTGTCCGGCACAGCGGCGGCCGGCGGCATCGCTCTGATCAACGCTCTGGGCAATCTGGGGGGCTTCTTTGGCCCGTACCTGTTTGGGTTGGTCAAGGATGCCACAGGCGGCAGCTTCATGTTCGCGCTGATGGTGATCGCTCTGGGGCCAATAATGTCTGCCGGGATCGTCCTCGCACTGGGACACGACCGGAGATTGGAACATATCCCCTCGCGAGGCACCGCCACAGGCCGATGACTGCAACGGCAGCGCTGATTTGTGAATGTCGGGCGGCTGCATCGAGGGTAGCTGCACCTGCCGTCGCGTCGTTGCGTGCAGTGACACAGCCCTCATGTCGCTCGGGTCTGCCGCGCAAAGACGCGCCTATACCAGGCAGCACTTCTTGTATTTCTTTCCGCTACCGCACGGACACGGCGCGTTACGGCCAACCTTTACCGGTCTGGGCCAGTTATCGATCTCAGAAGGAAAATCGGCGAACCCGGTTTCGAAGGCTTCCACCGCCGACGGTAACTGTTTCGACGCAAACGGATAATAGGGCCTGGGCGTGCTACGATGCTTTCTGAGACCCAGTGCGATCTCCACATCCTCCAAATCGCCGGCAATCGAGATGTCGACTGCATCCACCCGAAATGCTTCACGAATTGCGTCGATGGACTCTACCGCCTTCAGATCGAGCAGGCCGCTGATCGCGCAGCCAACCGCTATCGAGTCCAAATCAGCACAGTGTTCCAGAAGCCGGATCAGAATCCCTACACATTCGTTATGGTATTCGGGAAAACGGTTAGTGATTTCCGTTAGCCCTTCCGTGGCCAGGCTCACGGCCAGCCAGGGAAGGGATCGTTCCTGCAGGAAGCCTGCAATTGGCGCGATAGCGGAAGGTCCGATCATGCCAAAGACAGTCGCGAACTCCTGCGCGACCGCGTCATCATCAAGATCAATTCTGGTTAATTGCAACAGGGGTTCAACCGCTTCAGCGGCCCGCATTTGGGCAAGCGCACGCCAGGCATGCACGGGCGCCCAGATTTCCGGGCCGTCCGAATCATTCTCCTGCAAGGCCAGATCACATGCCATCCGAATAAGCTCGGGAATATGTTCGCCCCTGAGTTCATACTTTTCGCAATAATCTGGCCATTCGACCTGCGTAAAGACCTGCGCATCACCGACCGTCAGCA
>JBEKQQ010000263.1:0-4372 GCA_049519555.1 Acetobacteraceae bacterium | reverse complement strand
CGGCCTTTAGTCGATCTTGGCCCTCAATCCATTGGAATGGCTGAAAGCGGCCCGGACCATCGACCGCCTTCTCTCGCTTGAGACAAAGTTCACGGCCTTGCTTGAGGTTCAGGCAAAAGAAATCCAGGATCTCAAGGACCGATTGACGAAACTTGAAGCCCGTGAAGAGATCCTGATCGCCGAAGCGAAAGGGGCTGCCGCGGCTGCCGCATCAGTCGTGGCTTCGCAGCATGTCGCCGATCTGGCGCGGCACATTGGCACGTTGGACGAACGCACCCGTCAACTGCGTGGGCGCCCGTTTCAGGAACGAGACCGAGACTGAACGGCATCGTCCTGGCGGTGACTCTCTTCCAGGCTATCGCCGTCGGTCCGCTTGTCAACACGCGCCCTCAAACTTATCCACCACCCGAACAATCGGTCCGCCGCCCGTTGGCGACGCTCAGGAAACAGCCCAGCATGCCCTCGCCATCCTCCCCCCTCACCACCGACGTCGCCATCATTGGCGCGGGACCCGTCGGCCTGTTCGCCGTGTTCGAGCTTGGCATGCTAACGCTTTCCAGCGTGGTGATCGATGCATTGACCGATATCGGCGGCCAGTGCTCGGCGCTCTACCCAGAGAAGCCGATTTACGACATCCCTGGCCACCCCGCGATCGAGGCCGGAGAGCTGATCGCCCGCCTCGACGTGCAAATCGCTCCCTTCGCCACCCCTCGACTTCTGGGCCGTCGCGTAGAAAGTCTGACCGGGGAGCCAGGAAACTTCCGGGTAACCACCGATCAGGGGGACACGGTGCTCGCCAAAGCGGTGATCATTGCCGCTGGCGCCGGTGCGTTCGGTCCCAATCGTCCGCCGCTCGAGGGATTGGCCGCTTATGAGGCGACCGGCGCCGTGCAATACCACGTCCGCCGCCGTGAGGACCTGCGCGGCAAACGCGTCGTTATTGCCGGCGGTGGCGACTCGGCGGTCGACTGGGCGTTGACGTTGAAGGACATTGCGCGCGTCTCCGTCGTCCATCGCCGGCCCAAATTCCGTGCCGCGCCGGGGACCGCTGACCAACTCGATGCCGCCGCCGCGCGCGGGGAGGTGGAGATGGTCATCCCCTATCAACTCCACGCTTTGCACGGCGCCAACGGCTGTCTGATCGAGGTGGAGGTCGCAACCCTGAAAGGCGACACAACCCGGATCCCGGCGGACGTGTTGTTGCCGTTCTTCGGCCTGTCGATGGACCTCGGGCCGATCGCTGCCTGGGGGTTGGAGCGGGACGGCTCACACATCCGCATCGAACCTTCGACCTGCCAGACCAGCCAGGCGGGGGTGTTCGCGATCGGCGATGTCGCCAGCTATCCCGGCAAACTCAAGTTGATCCTGCAAGGTTTCAGCGAGGCAGCGATGGCGGCGCATGCGATCTTCCCTTTGGCACGGCCGAACGAGGCGCTGCATTTCGAGTATTCCACCACCAAGGGCGTTCCGGTGAGCTCCTGAGGTGGACGCGAAACTTCTGGCCTGGGGCCGCGCCGCCGCGGCTTTCGGCAAACGTCAACGCCCAGCTCTCTGCGGTCACCCCCCGACGCCCCTCGGTCGCTCCCCCGCTCCCTTCGGTCACCCCCTGAATTCCCTCGGTCACGCCCCGATCCCCCGTGGTGATCCCCCCGCCGCCCACCACCGTCATCTCCCGGCCTGTGCGGGGGACCCGGCTCGGCACGACGCGTCCTGCTCGATCCCGCCGCTTTGGCTGTTCACCGACTCCAGGCGATCGCCCGATCCGCGAGCGGCGGTTGCGAGACTCCCGCGCGGTCTCGCCGGGGTCGTGTTCCGTCACGACGACGATCCGAATCGCGCCGCTTTGGGCCGCGGCCTCGCACGCATCTGCCGGGCCCGCCGGCTGGTGCTGGTTGTCGCCGGCGACGTTCGCCTGGCGGCGGCATTGCGCGCCGGAGTGCATCTTCGTGGCGGCCATTGGCCTGGGCTGGTCCGGCCCCGAGGCTTCGTTACCAGCTCAGCACACGGCTTTCCCGATCTGCGGCGCGCCGCACGAGCAGGCGCATCGCTCGCGTTTCTGTCACCGGTCTTCGCCACCGCGAGCCACCCGGAAGCCCCGACACTTGGATCAACGCGCTGGTCTGGCCTGGCGCGTCACTCACCGATCACTGTCGCAGCCCTTGGCGGGATCGACGGCACATCGGCCCGCCGTCTGCCCAGAGCTTTCTGCCGCGCCGTCGGAGCGATCGGCGCGCTCGCCTGATCGGCACGCTCCGGCGTGCTACCCCATCGCCTGCACCGACAGTGGCTCGATTTCGTAAATCACCCGCACATCCTTGGGGTTGTGCCAGGGGTAGACGTCCTTGCCGAGATACTTCTTCGCGAGGCTGTCGATATGCTCTTTGGCCCCTGTCTCAATGACATGGACGACCTTGCCGCGCACCTGCAAGTAACGATACGCATTGTCCGGATCGAGGATCGACAGCGCGACGCGCGAGCCCTCCGACATGTTGCGCGCCTTGACCCGGCCTTTGGCAGTATTCACCCGGATCCGGCCGTTGGTGTAATCGAACCACACTGGCGTGACCTGCGGCGAGCCATCCGGCATGATCGTGGCGAGATTGGCGAACGCCTTCTTGTCGGTGAGCAGGTCGTGGAATCCGGCGGGGATATCGGTCATGGTCGGTGTCTCCGTGATGTCAGCAACAAATGGGAACGAAGCTGCCACGAGGCAACGCCAGCAGCCGCATCATTCGAGAACCCCAGTCAATCGAGCACAACGCCAAGGACCCAACATATGCAATTCGGCATCGCCATTCCCACCGCCGCCGACTCCTGGCGCCTCGTGCGCCGCGCCGAAGAACTCGGTTTTTCCCACGCGTGGTTCTTCGACACCCAGATGCTCAACGCCGATCCGTTTGTCGCCATGACCGCCGCGGCGATGCAGACCACGCGCATCAAACTGGGCACCGGCGTGCTGATCCCGTCCAACCGGATCGCGCCGGTCGCAGCCACCGCCTTTGCCTCGCTGAACCAGTTGGCGCCGGGTCGCGTCGTGTTCGGCATCAGCACCGGTTTCACCGGCCGCCGCACCATGGGACTCGGCGCCGTGAAGTTATCCGAAATGGAGGACTATATCCGGGTCGTCCAGGCGTTATGGCGCGGTGAGACGGTCGAATTCACCGTTGAGGGCAAGCAACGTCTGGTCCGATACCTAAATCCGGAAATCGGCCTGATCAACATCGCCGATCCCATCCCCTTATGCATCGCCGCCTCCGGTCCTCGTGCGCGCGCTTTGACCGCCAAACTGGGCGCCGGCTGGATCGACAATGTCCAGGATCCCGAGCGAGGCATTGCGACATTGGAACAAATGCGCACCGCCTGGCAGGCGGCCGGCCAAACGCGCGACAGTCTCAATGCGATCGCCTGGATCGGCGGCGCCGTGCTGGATGAGGGCGAGCCAGCCGACAGTCCACGCAGCATCGCCATCGGCGGACCGCGTGCCTCGATGCTGCTGCATCGTGCCGCCGATACGGCGCTGGCGAATTATCCGACGCCGCTGGCGATGCGTCCGGAATATCAGGCGAAAGTCGACGCCTATGTCGTCCATGCCAGAAGCTTCGGACCGCAAGGCGCGTATTATCTGGAAAATCATCGCGGCCATCTGATGTTCGTGCGCCCGGATGAGCGCCCGTACATCACTGCCGAAATGATCAAAGGCACCACCTTCACCGGCACCGAACGCGAGATCAAACAGCGGGTCGGCAAACTGGTCGATGCCGGCTTCTCGCAGGTCGTGGTGTCCATTCCTCCCGGTCAGGAACCCATGATCGAGGACTGGGGACGCATTCGCCGGGCTTTCGCCTGATGATAAATCTCAGATTTCGCAATGTCGTGGTTATGATTACGCTGTGGTGCGCTGTGGTGCCCATCGGCGCATTTGCACAATCCGGTCCGCCGCCGGATTGTGGCACGCCGGCGGTTCTCTCGGATGGATGGGACGTGGCGACGCCGGACGCGGTCGGCTTCGATCCCGCGACACTTTGCGGCATCGGTCCGCGGTTCCAGGCCTGGACCGAGGCGGACGTCCATTCGGTGCTGGTGATCCGGCGTGGCAAGCTGGTCTACGAACGGTATTTCACCGGCACGGACGAACGGCTGGGCCATTCGCTCGGCACCGTCACCTTCGATGCCACAACAAAACATGACCTGCGTTCGATCACCAAAAGCGTCGTCTCGCTGCTACTGGGCATTGCCATCGGCAAGGGTCAGATCCCCGGCGTCGATCAGGCGGTCATGTCAATGCTGCCCGAATATGCCGACTTGCGGTCAGCGGACAAGGACAAGATCACATTGCGTGATATGCTGACCATGAGTATGGGCCTCGCCTGGA
>JBEKQQ010000262.1:0-6120 GCA_049519555.1 Acetobacteraceae bacterium | reverse complement strand
AAACGCACTGTGCGGCGTAATCACCAGTCGTCCGATCGTCCACGGCTCCCGCGCCCGATACGCCCGGATCAATTCCGGCACCGGCTCGACCGGAGGCTCCACCGGCATAACGTCCAACCCAACCCCCGCCAAATGTCCACTCTTCAGCAATGTCGCCACCGCATCGATATCGACGATCGGCCCCCGAGCGGTATTCACCACCACCGCACCCTTCGGCAGCATCGACAGCTCCTTCAACCTCAGCATTCCCCGCGTTTCCAGCGTCAACGGCGTATGCACCGACAGCGTATCGGTTTGCCGGAGCAACTCCTCCAGCGTCTTCGCGCGCAGCACGCCCAGACCAAGCTCAACCCCATTGGGCAGATACGGATCATAAAACATCACCAGAAATCCAAACGCCTTAGTACCCCGATTCGTAATTACGGTGACGTATTTCGGGACGGTATCTTTTGGCTTGATGCAGTACGATGAGACCGGAGCCTGGCCAGGAGCCTTTGCAGATCGCATCGGGTGAAGGTCCACATGAACGGTTTGGCGGAACGCTGATAGCGGTTTTGGGAGCCAATCAAAGCGTGTTTGAGAGCGGCGAGATCGGCAAAGTCGCTCGGCGTGAGTAGTTTGCGTTGAACGATGGAGAAGTAGACCTCGATCTGGTCGAGCCACCTGGCATGGATCGGTGTGTGGACCAGCACGAGGTTTGGCCACCTGGCTCGCAGTCGATCAGCGGCTCGCTGGCCGCGATGGGAGGAGCCGTTGTCCGCGATGAGGAACACGCGCGCCGCTGAGCGATAAGGTTCCTTGCCCATGACCTGAGCGACAAGACGGCCGAACGCGGCGATGCCATTCTTGCGCTCGCAACGGCCGAACAGCTTTGCGCGATGCACGTCCCAGGCGGCGAGGTAAGCCAATGCGCCGGCACGCGCGTATTCGTGCTCGACGTAGATCGGGCGCCCTGAGGCGGGCGGCAATGAGCGATGTTTGCGCGGCCGGGCCTGGATGGAGGTCTTCTCGTCGGCACAAACGACGTAATCGCGTGGTCCCAGTGCGGCTCCATTCCAACGGCGCTGGTAAAGATCGAGGATCCGACCAGCCTTGCGGGCGAAGTCCGGATCGCGTGGGAAGATCCAGGTCCGATGACGCCAAGGCCGCAATGCGTCCTGGCTGAGCCAGCGCCAGAGGGTGGTGCCACTGATCTTCGCGACAATGCCGCTCGCCATCGCCTCCTGGCGTAGTTCGGCCACTGACCAGCGGGACAAAGGAAGGCCTCGACGACACGGCAGTTCACAGGCCAATGCCTTGATCGCCACGACCACTCTGGGGGGAAAAGCGGGCAGGACGCCCGCCGCGCGGCATTTCCTCAAGACCAGGAAGCCGCTGGATATAACAGCGTCGGCGCCACTTACTGACGATTTGGCGTGGCATATCGAGACGGGCGGCGATGCGGTCGTTGCCAAGCCCCTGGCCGGCCAAAAGTACGATCTTGGCTCGCACAACGTCTCGATACGGTGACGTGTAGTCCTTGGACCGGGCCTCCAGTTCGACGCGCTCCTGTCTGGTGAGGTCGATCACGTAGGGACTTTTCCTTGGCATGACGCATCCTCCCGATGGAGGATGACGTTGTTCTACCGCTCCGAGTCGCTCAAAAATACGTCACCGTAATTGTGAAACGGAGTACTAAGTCTGGCAGTTGGTTTCAGATATCGCTGGTCGGCAGCGGTACCCATGGCTGTGTTTGTTCCGGCCTGAATTTGCTGTGGCGGTTGAAGCTGCCGTTTGTGGAGATACTTTACGAGGGCCTGACTGAGGATGCGGTACCATCGCTCGAGCGGGGTCAATCGCTCCGCTGTTCGGCGCAGGTCTGCAAAGAAGGCTCCGATGCGCGTGAATACCTGTCGTGCCCATCCATGCCGCCCATGCTGACTGCTGACGTGGTGAGTGGTACGCCCGGCATGTTGGGTTTGCCGCCCGATCGCAGTCAGCAGCAACGGCCGGCAGGTGATCGCTTGCAAATGATGGTCCGGATCGGCCAGACGCACGTACAGGTTCCGCCAGTTGAACACCAGCGCCACCGAACGGGCCATTGTCTGGCAACGATTTCGATCCTGCGTGTTTGAGCCGCGAAGCAGATCAAAGCCCGTCCAGCCCCATTGGTTCTTCAATTCGTCGAAATCATTTTCGGTGTCGGCGCGGTCGCGATACGCCTGTCCCAGGGTCAGGATTTCGGCATCCGTTGAGGTAACCAGAGCCCCATATTCCCACACCTGCTTTCGCGCATCGACCGTCGCGAAACTCAACAGTTGTTGTCCATTGGCGTCTTGTTCGCTGATCGCGAGGGCACCTTCCAACTTCCGGCGCAGCAGTACGACGCGCCGCTGGCGGCGCCAGCCGTCGAGGCGAAGCGCGATGGAATGACCTTGCCAGCCGCGGCCTGAAAACAGCGGTTTGACCGTGGTATCGACGTCCAGGATCCATGGCTCACGCAAGAGCGGACGGGTGACGTAATCCGGGTTCTCCTGAAGCCACGTCTCGCCGGCCACAGCATCGATCTTCGCCAACCCCCGCCGTACCGCGTCTTCGCTCAGTATCCGCGCCATGCCCAGTAGCGGCGGGTTCACCCGATCGGCCCGCAACGCCGTTATGTGGGCGTACCGCCAGTGTCCCGATAAAATGGACAGCAGCACGGTGCCGAGAAGGTCCCGCTTCAATGGTGCATTGGGGCTGGTGTAGTGCAACGGGCAACCTGCGACCCAGCCGTCGAACAGACCAGCCTGCTTCAGATACTCGATGAAGAACGGCAACTGGCCGAGCGGCGTGACCGCCGCATCGGGATCCCAGTCAACATCGACGCGACCTACGTAGGTGTCGACCGGGATCGGACTGCCTGCGACGGGCTCAACCGACGGCTGTTCACCCGATGGGTGCACCAAACTCGCGGCGTGGTCTTTGTTCATCGCTCTATGCTGCTGGCGACTCTACCAGGAGCGCAACTTCAACCGCCGAATTTAGGTTCATTTCGCCTCCGACGAAAGGTCGCGGGGCGGGACGATCAGGCGAATCGCTTGAACGTCATGCGGTCTGGCGGATCAGTGTTTCGAGATAATTGACGTTCCATCCCGCGCGTTTCCGGCGGTTCTTCAGACTGACCGTCGGTTTGGCTCGTGAGAGCAGATTGAGCGTGGTGTGGCGTATAATCGCCATGTTCTGTGGCCCATCGCCGGTCCTGAAGCGTGCCAGATCTTCGCGGGAGATCACATCCAGTACCCAGTGCAGACGGTTCTCCACCCCCCAGTGCGCCCGCACGACGCGGGCGAAAGTGAGAGCACAGAGGGCGATCGAACACAGGTAATATAGTGTCTCGCACTCGATCTTATCGTTTCGTTCGACCTCGGTTTCGATCCGGCCGATCATGGCAAGGTCCGGGAACACAGGTTTGCCCGGGTAATGCCGGTCCGATGTCATCCAGTCGACCTTATGGCAGACCGTGTGCTGCCGGGTTTCGATCCGTCCTCCGGTCAGGTCCACTGTCTCATTCGTTTCGAATGCCACATTATCCGGCGGATCGCCGAACAACTGCTCGACGTCGGCATACACAGCGGGCCAGTTCTTCTTCAACGACATGCAATAATCGCCGCCTCCGTCACGGATCGCGCGCGCGATCTCGGTCTGCGTTCCCATGGCGTCCATTGTGACCAGAGCGCCTTTCAGATCGAGATGTTTCAGCAACAGCGGGATGGCGGTGATCTCATTGGACTTCTCCTCGGTCGCCTGCTGTCCAAGCACGATCCGTTGCCGTGCCGCCCAGGCCGAGACGAGGTGCAAGGGGTGCGGCCGTTCCGTTTGTCGTGGCTGCGCCGTGAGGCCTTCCCATCAACGGCGATAATGTCGGGATCCTCGTCGCGCAGATCGCTGATCCAGGCCAGAAAGCAGGCTTTGAACAACTCCGGGTCCAGCGCGGCGAACAGGTTACACAGCGTATCGTGACTCGGGATGCCGTTTTCATAACGGTAGAAGCGTCTGAGGAACGTCAGATGCTCCGCCCCCCAGAGCGTCGTCTCCACGAAGTCGTCCGCCCCGGCGATCGTCGACGCCAAGACCAGAAGAAGAATTTCTGGTAATGGATACAACACCTTGGCATGCTGTCGCGGATCGGACAGCGCGGCAAAGTGATCCAACAGCGAGACGCTGACCTGGTTGACCATGGGGAACCTCGAACGATGAGGCTTCCTACGAATCGAACTTTCAGCCGCGCCGGAAGCTATCCCCTCCATTCAAGCGATTGCCCTGGTTGGACGACGAGTTTCTCGCAAGCCTCCTCAAAACGTGAAATCTTCACCCGATTCGCCTGTGCTGCGAGGTAACCTCACTGGAACCCGGCCCGGAGATGGCAGGCGCTAAATCTGAGAGCTGATCCAGTCTTTCAACCGGCTTTTGGGCAACGCGCCGACTTGCGTAGAGGCCACCTTGCCATCCTTGAACAGGATCAGCGTCGGAATGCCGCGCACCGCGTAATTGGTTGGTGACATTGGGTTGCTGTCGATGTCCACCTTGGCCACCGTCAGCTTACCGCTGAATTCTCCGGCGAGTTCCTCCAGCGCTGGTCCGATCATCTTGCAGGGCCCGCACCATTCAGCCCAGAAATCGACCAGAACGGGTCCGGTCTTGCTGGCTTCGATGACGTCAGTGGCAAAACTTTGGTCGGTCACGGGCTTGGTGTTCGCACTCATCGGGTTCCTCCCTGGCGGTCTGCGCAAGGTGGTCGTACGAGCGTTCTCGGTCAAGAGTCGCGGGGGAAGTGTCAACGCAAAATAGAAATGTCCCCTGTTTCCCCAGGATAGAAATGGCTTCTGTGGCTGTGGGATGCATTGCCTCGATTGGGCTTTCCGGTTCGGTTGACACACTTACTCTCCCGTCCCGGCCTGACGCATCCGGGGCCATGGCGCGGAGCGGAGGGGAGGAGGGGCGCGCAGCGCACCGGACCTTGCCCCGAGCGAGCACCGTGGCACACTCAGCACAGCCGGTGAGACAGGCTCAGGCGGCCAGCACCGTGACCTAGCGCGGGGCTCGCTGCCGAGCCGTGGCGATTGCATCAACCCGTGCGTCCAGAGATTTTTCGTCTTCCGCAGGATCGGGAACCGCGTAGGCACCATACGCCGTGCAGGCCAGCACACGGTCTTTATAAGAGAACCGTAACCGGCCATCGGCGAAGTGAGACACCACGATTTTTGCTCCGCGCATCGCCGTCCCCGGCCCCTGGGTCTTCACAAAATATTTCGTGCCGCCGTAACTGAAGGTCAGCGTCTTCGACAGCACCCGCTCTTCCAGGCGTGCCAGCGCGAGGTCCAGATTCTCCGCCGTCTTTGTCCAGGGCCTCGCCCCATAGGTGTGAAGTTCTGGTGGTCTGAGTAAGCAAGCCTGGAGGGTTCTCCGCCTGGGTGCCGCAGCGAGCCAGCGTCTAATACCAACCCGCGCTGAGGTTGACTGTCAATCGGCGTTGAATATTGACCCCCTATCGGCGTCCAAAATTGACCCCCCGCGTGGTGGCTTGTGCCGGTAGTCCATAGGGGGGACCCGCGCGACGCGGAGTGCCATCACGAGGCTGACGCAGCAGCGCGCGGGGGGTTTCCTGTGGACGCACCGGTGCAAGCCGCCTGGTGGTAGGGAGAGTTGTGAGGGTCAGTCCCTGCCGAAGCCGCGTGGCGGGACAATTGCCTGAAGTTCACTGAGATCGAGATCACAGATCGCCTGCAATGCTTCGGCCGGCGAGCTGTCCCGCAGGTTGTCCGGCAAACTGTCCAGCCAGGCCGCGAACTCAACCTGTGCTTCCACGAAGCCGGTAACGTGGTCGGTCCAACGCCGGGCCCGGCCGCGATGATCGAGCGGACGACGCACGCGGATGACCGGTGCGCCGGCCGCGTGCGCGGCACGATAGCGTGCCTGACGCTCGGCGCCGGTCATGGGCTCTTCATTGACCGATGGACAGGGCATGATTTCCACTCCCAATCGTTGGACGGAACGGCTTCGCCGAGCGGTGTCAGATCGCGCGATCGGGGTAATTGGCGGGCAGGTGTATCCTTTTGATCCGGCGGCCATGAGGCGGCCCGTCGGCACATCAGCGAAAGG
>JBEKQQ010000261.1:0-4450 GCA_049519555.1 Acetobacteraceae bacterium | reverse complement strand
AAGACAACCATGGCAAAGCGCATGACCGTCGGTAGCAACGGCGAATTTGTCGTGGGTGTCAGATTGTCGGCGGCGACAAGCAGCCTCGCGATGTGCGCTGGCTCGATGATCACAGGCTCGCGGTAAGGACAGGGCCGGACGAAGTAAAGTGGATTGGGCACGAAACACCGCGGTTCCGTCCGCTGGCGATAAAGGCAGAACTTGCGGACGATCAACTGCTGACCTCGGCGCGAGGTGGCCGAGAGGTGACGGGACGCATCACACCAAAGATCAAAGCCGGACTGATCGAGATCGGGAGAAGGGATGGTTTCGACAAACCTCCGCAAGTGCTCAAGCACCCATTCTTCGCGGTTGTAGCCGCGACCCAGCGCGCGCTGATGAGCGAGCCAGTTTGCGATCCACTGGTCCAAAGCCGCCGTCGACGAGGGATTCTCACTCATGATTGCCTCCCCACACGGCGGTGATGCGGGGCACTGGCAAGGCAACGGTTCGCAGCATGTCGGCATCGACCCGCAGATAGGCGCAGGTTGCTTCCAGGCTGCGATGTCCAAGCAGATCGCCGATCGCTTTGATGCCAACGCCGCGTCGAAGCAAGCGCATCGCGAAAGCGTGTCGCAGCGAGTAGGACGATGCCCCGTTGAGCGGAAGGCCACTCCTCCTGGCCCGGTAGTTGAAAACCTCGATAATCCCATGATGCGTCATGACTTTGATCGGGCTACGGACACGCAAGAATAGGTGTGGCAAATTGCTGTTCGGCCTCCCCGCCGTCAGGTAGCGACGCAGGAGGCGCAAGGTCCGATTGGTGAGCGGCAACACGAGCGTTGAGCGTGTCTTACGCTGTTCGACCCTCAGCGTTCCTGCCTTCCAGTCAATCGACGTGAGGCGAAGGGCCGCGACTTCTGATGGCCGCAGACCGTAACACGCCATGAGGTGCAGGATGGTGTAATCCCGCCAATCCCGGGCGTTCCGGCGGCGGATCGAAGTGAGTAGCTGTCGTACGACGCGCCAGTCCAATGCCCGTGGAGGCAGTTCCTCCCGATAAACGCGGGGCGTATCGATGACGTCGAGGCCAGAGGGCGCTTCGCCATGGGTACCACAATACCGCAAAAATGCTCTCAGGTGCGCGACGACGTGCTGCAGCGATTGGCGCTTGTTCTCCTTGCTCTTGAGTTGGACGTACGCCTCGACATTCATGGCCGTGAGTCCCGGCAGGCCGCGGTCGGTCGACACTCCGCGCGACAGAAAATCGGCTACCGTCGACCCGTGTTGTTTGAGCGTCTGGCTGGAAAGTCCTCTCACCTCCGCGAGATATTGGCGATAGCGACTACATAGAAGGGCATTCGCATCGACAGTCTCGACCGGAACCAGGCGGCCCGTGGCCGCCAGGAATCTGAGAAAGATACGTCCCGTGCATAAGTATAGATATGCATCCGTACCAGAAACGACGAAAGCTTCCCGGACATCGCCCTCTTTGAAAACTGAACCAGACTGAAATCGATCTGAGTGATCGAGAGCCTGTCTTGCTCGATACAGATGAACGCGCAACGGATGCCTCAGGTGGCCTTGCTCTTCCAGCCAGCCGGCGAACGCCTCCAACTCGGCCCCGCACCGGGACCCCTCGTACTGACGATGATGCCTGGGATACAGATCTCGCAGCATGACCTACTCCTTGGTTGCAAAGGAGTTCCACGCTATGACCACTCAGTTATGTTGAGTCAGCCCTGCGAAATGCCGCGTCAAGGGCCGAAAAGAAGAGCCCACTCCACGTAAGTACCGACGTCACATTAATCAATGAGTAAGGGTTGCATGCGGCTCAGTTGGCCCAGCAGCCTGGTGGTCGTGCGATCCGCCAGCGAGGCATAAAGTTCGTCGAGCAGGACTTGAGCATTGTAGAAGCGGCCGCGGTAGCCATTGAGGCAGGCCTCACGTAACAGCCCGATCCCAAGGCCGGTCTTGCCGGTGCCGGGTTTGCCGATCAGCAGGACATTGTCGGCACGGCGCAGGAAGTCCAGCCCGGCCAGGGTCTGGATCTGTGCCTTGCTGACCCCCGGCTGACGGTCGAATGGGAAGCTGTCGAGCGACCACCGCCACGGCAGGCGCGCCTGCACCAGGCGATAGGCCAGGCTGCGCTCGCGGCGCGACGCGGCCTCCTGGCCGAGCAGCCGATACAGCAGCTCCGGTGCGGCGATAGCCTCGCGTTCGGCTCGCGCGAGTTCGGCGTCGAGCGCGTCGGCCATGCCATGCAGGCGCAACTGGTCGATCAAGGCGCGCAGTTTGTCACGCATCATCGTCCTCCCCGACGACCAGCGCGAAGAAGTCGCCGGCGACCTGTTTGAGGATGAGATCCTCCAACCGACCAAGGTCGAACAAGCCGTACCGCAGGGCCTGTTCGATGGCGGCGATGAACGGACCGGCCGGGTAGGTGCGCTTCATCTCGATCAGCCGCCGCAGGGCCCGCCGGTTGCCCGCATGACCGCGTTGCCTGAGAGCGGCGGCGTAACGGTCGAGGCTCGGGTGATGGCCGGCGAGCAACGCGTTCTCGACCGCCGTGCCGCGGCCTTGCCGAACCGGGATGGTATGATGACCGGGCAACGTGCTCTTGGCATCGCGCTCGCCGATCAGCCGGCGATGGACGGCGAGCGTGCTGTCCTTGCGGCACATATGGATCTCGGCCGGCAGCTTGTAGACCGCGACCGACTTGCCGACGTAGCGCTCGGGTACTGAATAGCGGTTGGTGTCGACCGAGACATAGCCGTGCAGATCGACGACACGCTCCAGCAACTCATAGACCGGCGGCAGCGCGTCGGGCAGCGGCCGCAGGTGAGGCCGCTCGATGACATAAGCCGCTTCGGGCGACATGCCGAGGGCCTGCTTAGGTTTGCGGTTGGCGACGTTACGGCACCAGTCCAATGCCTGGCGGTTCAGATCATCGAAGTCCGTGAACCTGCGCCCGGCCAGGAAATTCATTTCGACATACGCGAACGGGCGCTCGATCCGGCCCTTGCGTTCCGGGTTTCCCACCCGGTGCGCACGGAACCTGAAGCCAAGGGTGCGGGCGAAGGCGGCCATCTCCGGCGCGACGACGGCGTCGGCACCGGCGCCGGCGGCGAGCAGAACGCTGGTGTTGTCGATGACGCAGACCGGACAGACGCCCGACATGAAGCGGACCGCCTCGAGCAGGAACGCCTTGGCCTCGAAGCGGGTAAACCGCGGATAATATTGAATGAATAGCTGGCGCGAGTAGGCCAGCACTAGGCCGGCGCACTGCACGGTGACGGGCTTGCCGGCTGGCACGAACGTCACCCGGTGCGGCGAGGTGTCGTGCTGCATCTCCTGGCCCGGCACGAAGGTGTACTCGCCGGCGCGTCGCGGCGGTCCACGCAGGCCGGCCTCCCTGACCCAACGGGTCAAGGTGCTGTAGGAGACCTCGAGACCGTCGTCGGCCAGCAGTTCGCGCACCCGGACCACATTGCCGCGGGCACGCTCGAAGGCGGCCTTCAGTCTGTCCAGTGTGGCCTCGTCGCACGGCGGCGTTTCGGCAATGTTGCCAGTCGGCGCACGCAGAATGCGCCGCACAGTATTACGCGACAGGGCCAGCAGGCGGCTGATCTCGCGCAGACTGTGCCCCTGCGCCTGCAGGGTGCGCACAGTAGTGCGGATCTCGGTCGGTGTCATGCGTGTCCCCCGGCTCAAGTGCGGTCATCAGGGCGTCGATCGCCGCTCGCAGACGCGGTGCTGCCGCGATCAGCGGCGGTGGCACCGGTCGCAGCGTGGCCAGGCGTTTGCGCAGACGGGCGATCACCGCCTCAAGGCAGCGCAGATCGGCGAGGCATTCGCCTTCGGGACCGCCGCGCAGGCGCTCGCCGGCACGGCGCGCCTCGGTCGCCCGCAGGGTGTCGATGAACAATCGGGGTTGGCTGACCATGCGCTCGCGGGCGGAGCGCGGGGCTTGCTGGTAACGCTCGAACCAGCAGCGCAACTCCCGCGTCGTCAGTGGTGTCCCGGCCAGCGCCACCAGCAGGCGCTCAGCATGCTCGGCGTTGGCGCGCGCCAACGGCACCATCACCCGGTTGGCAGACCAACTCGACAGCTTGCCGCCGCGCACCGCTGCCAGCGCAGCATCCGGCAGTCCCGACAACAGGTGCAGGCGCCGGCTGACCCAGCTCACGTCGCGGCCGCATCGCTGCGCCACGTCATGCTGCGACAGATCCTGCCCCTGCACCAGTTCGCGCAGCAGCAAGGCCTGCTCGATGCTGGCGAACGGACGATCCTGCGCGCGCGCCAGCACGCCGAGCAACGCCTGGGTCAGGTCGCAGGACCACTGTTCGACACCGGCAGTGTCGCGGCCGAGCCGACGTAATGCGGCAACCCGCCGGTAGCCGTCGATCAGCACCAGCGCTTCCGCGCCGCCACCCTCACCGCCAGGGACCGCCACCACGATGCAAGGCAC
>JBEKQQ010000260.1:0-4493 GCA_049519555.1 Acetobacteraceae bacterium | reverse complement strand
TGTCCCCGTCCCCGCCTGAGCAAACCTCGCATCAGGGCTCGGGAGGCTCTGCGCCGGGCGGAGCTGCCGCACGAACCCCTGTCGTTGCGAGCGAACCTCGCATCGCAAGCGAACCTGGCATCGCGAGCGAACCTTTCATTGTGAGCGAAGCGAAGCAACCCCCGGTAACCCCGGGTGGCGGACGTTCGACCGAAACGAACGCAGGCGGCCCCCCGGGTGGCGGCTCCGCAACCGGCGGCCCTTCCACTGGCGGTGCGGCATCCGCGGCGCCGGTGCGGCATTTGTTGGCGAAACTACGCGATCTGCACGCCCATGGCGCCGCGCCAATCTCCGAGCTGGTGCGCCTCGTCGCATCCGAGATGGCGAGCGAAGTGTGCTCGGTCTACGTGCGCCGTCCTGGCGACCTGCTGGAACTCGCAGCGACCGAGGGCCTGAACCTAAAGGCCGTTGGTCTGACCCGATTGCGCGTCGGTGAGGGCATCGTCGGCCTGTGCGCCGCCCAGGGTGCGGTGATGAATTTGCCGGATGCGCAAAATCATCCGGCGTTTGCCTATCGGCCGGAGACCGGCGAGGAGCCGTTCGCCTCCATGCTGGCGGTTCCGGTGCGCCGCTCTGGTCGGGTGCTCGGCGTGCTGACGGTGCAGAATCGCCTGCCGCGACATTTCACCGGCCTGGAAGTCGACGAGCTGGAAACCGTCGCCATGCTGCTGGCGGAAATGCTGCCGGCCAACAGCGCGACCGAAGCCGTCGGCGAGGGCCTACCCAGTACGGTGCCGCGGGTTTTCGCCGGCACGACCCTGATGACCGGTATCGCGATCGGTCCGGTGGTGCTGCATGCCACGCGAATGACCGGCATCAAACTCCTGGCCGAGGACCCGGAGCGCGAACTGCAACGACTGGCGGACGCGTCTGACCGCATGCAACGCGGGATCGACGATTTGCTGGCGGGCGTGCCGAGCGATGCCTCGACCTCGCGCGACGTGCTTGAGGCTTACCGGCTGGTCGCGGCCGATCAGGGCTGGCTGCGCCGCGTCAGCGAGGTCATCCGGGGCGGGCTGACCGCCGAGGCCGCGGTCGCCCGCGTCGCTACCGAATTGCACGACCGCATGCGCCGGATCAGCGATTCCTATTTGCGGGAACGGCTGGCCGATCTGGAAGATCTCGCGAATCGTTTGTTGACCACACTGACCGGGCATCAGCCGCGCGAATCGGTGCCGGCCGGCGGCATCCTGCTCGCCCGCCGCCTGGGACCCGCCGAACTGCTGGAATGGCAGGCCAATGGCATCGCCGGCATCGCGATCGAAGAAGCCAGTCCCTCCGGACACGCCGCCATATTGGCCCGGGCGCTGGGGATTCCCACGGTCGGTGGCACGCGGGGGATGCTCGACACCGCCGAGCCGGGTCACGAGGCGGTGATCGACGGCGATGGCGCGCAGCTGGTGCTGCGGCCAGAGGCGGAGGTCCGGCAGGTCTACGTTCGCGCGCTGGAGGCGCATTCGCTACGCTACGCGGGGTTTGCCGCGCTGCGCGACCAGCCAGCCCGGACGGCCGACGGCGTACGGGTCAGCCTGATGCTGAATGTCGGGCTTGACCTGGAGCTGGCGCAACTGGAGCGCACCGGTGCCGAGGGAATTGGCCTGTTCCGTACGGAGATCGCCATGCTCGCGCGCGGTTCGGTGGCCGACGTGGCCGAGCAGGCGGCGATTTATGCCCGGGTGCTGAATGCGGCGGGCAGTCGGCCCGTGCTGTTCCGGACCCTGGATCTGGGTGCCGACAAGCTGCTGCCGGGGACGGTGACCGAGGAGGAAAATCCGGCGATGGGCTGGCGCTCGCTGCGCATCGGGCTGGATCGGCCGGCGCTGATGCGGCGGCAGTTGCGCGCGCTGCTGCTGGCGGCAAACGGGCGGAAGCTGTCGGTGATGTTCCCGATGGTGGCAACGGTCGCCGAATTTCGTCAGGCCAAGGCGCTCCTTCTGGGCGAGGCACGACGCGTGCGGCCCCAGCCGGAGCAGTTGTCGGTCGGCACCATGCTGGAGGTGCCGGCGCTGATGTGGCAGCTGCCGGACCTGCTGCGGGAGGTGGACTTCATTTCGGTCGGCTCGAACGATCTGGTGCAGTTCATGTTTGCCGCGGATCGAGGAACGCCGTCGCTGTACGACCGCTATGACGTGCTGTCGCAGCCGATGTTCGATTTGCTGGAGCAATTGCTGACCGCGGGCCGCGAAGCCGGCGTGCCGGTGTCGCTGTGCGGCGAGGCAGCGTCGCGGCCGCTGGAGGCGCTGGCGTTTGTGGGGCTTGGCCTGACCGCCCTGTCGATGCCGGCAAGCGGGATTCTGCCGGTGAAGGCGCTGCTGGCCGAGGTCGATCTGGCGGCATTCCGGCCAGTGCTGAACTCGATCCGCCGCGGGGCCCGCGGGGCGGCCAGTTTGCGCGAACCGATTGCCACCTGGGCGCGGGAGCAGGGGTTGCCGATTTAGGCCGCCTTCCAATCAGATTGGATCAGCCTGGACGGCCAAACCAACGGACGGCGATTCAATGGCGCGACAAACGCTGTAACCAGATCGTTGGCAGCTCGCTTCTACCTCGTCACAAGGCGTCCGCGTGCCGGCCTGCCGTGATCCCGAACCCCACGACCGAGGTACCATGGACAGCCTGGTAAGCGCGGCCGATCGACCCCAATCACGGACCGACACGTATCAGCCGCGCTGGACCACCATCACACTTTACCTCGTAGTTCTGGGCTTGCTGGCAGTGCCGATCGTCTCGGTCGTGGTGCCGCCTTTGGTCGACTACCCCAACCACCTCGCGCGCATGCACATTCTGGCGGCGTACGCCAACAGCCCGGCATTGCAGGCGAACTACGTCGTGGCGTGGAAGTTGTCGCCCTATTTGGCAATGGACCTGATCATTCCGCAGCTGGCGCATGTCATGTCGATCTACACGGCCGGGCGGGTCTTCCTGTATCTTTGTCTGCTGCTGTTCGTGTTGGGCACGATGGCGGTGCACACCGTGCTGCACCGCCGTCTCTCCCCCTGGCCCGCCGCCAGCGCATTGTTCGCCTATAGTTATGTCACCAGCCTGGGCTTTGTGAACTATCTGTTTGGCATCGGCGTCTGGCTGTTGGCATTTGCCGGCTGGATCGTGCTTTCCCGAGGTGCCGCTCGCTGGCGCATCGCCGGTGGAACCTTGTTTAGTCTGGGCGTGTTTTTTTGCCATTACTTTGCGTTCTTCGGCTACATGCTGTGCGTCGGCGCCTATGAACTCGGCGTCTGGCTGGAAACCGGGGAACGGCGCCTCACCGCGTTGCTACGCCGTGGCATCGTCGCCTTCTGCCCGTTCATTCTGCCCTTGGTCCTCTTCGTCATCGCGAGCCGGGCACAGCAAGTTGGTGATACCTGGTACGGCGCGCCCTCGGACAAATTCATCACCGTGCTTTCGCCGATCCTGTTTCAGGGTGTGCCGTACAATTTCGGCATCCTGGTTGTACTGCTCTATATTCCGCTGCGCAAAGGGCTTCTGGGCAGAGTGCAGTTGATGCCCGTCATGCGCGCGCCGTTGCTCGCAGTCGGTATCGCGGCGGTCGCCATGCCACACGTTCTGGCGGGTGTCTGGGGCGTGGACTTCCGGCTGCCGGTGGTATGGGTCTTTCTGCTGATTGCAAGTTGTTCCTGGTCGGACACCTCGCCGCGAGCGGAGGCTGCCGCGACCGGCGTCCTGCTGGCATTGCTCGCCGTCAATATCGGCATGATCGTTTGGACGTGGCGGCCGATTGGCCAGCAATTTGACGAGTTTCGCGCCGCCCTGCCGGCGATCCCTGTGGGCGCCAAGGTGATCGTGTTCCGGGATGAGACCGGAACCGATCCGAGGCTGTTGCGTCAACCGGTTTCGATTTACGATCACCTGGGCACACTGGCGATCATCGAGCGCGATGCGTACGTCCCATTCCTGTTCAAGAACGCAATGATGCCGGTTGCCGCGGCGCCGGCTCTGCGCAACATCGACACCGCGGTCGGCAACCCGATCGGGCTGCAACAACTGATCGAGGGGATGGATCCGGTTAAAGGCCCGGCAATGTTGGGCACATTAAGTATTATGGGCATGATCAATTATTGGGGGGACTGGCCACAACATTTCGACTACGCGGTGGAATTCAGTTTTGCGGCGCGGCCGAAGTTGCCGCCGTTGCTTGATCGGGTGGCATCGGGGACATTCTTCCATATCTACCGAATCAGGCGGTGATCGGCGGCCGCCTGTGCGGTTCAGTCGTTTCGAGGCTGTCGCGTTGGTAACCGCCGGTTACACTGTAACCAAATTGACGGCTTACCACCGGTAACCTGGACTGCGCCGCCAATCGGGGACAGATTGTGCATCGGGGACTCGCCGCAAAATCATGCCAGACCTCACGGGCCGGGATTGGTTCGCTCATTGCGTTCAGGCTGATTGCAGGTTTGCGCCGGCATGAGCTTTCAAACCAAACTCAAAGCCGATTTTTG
>JBEKQQ010000259.1:0-8233 GCA_049519555.1 Acetobacteraceae bacterium | reverse complement strand
GGACCTGCCCGGGCTGAAGGATTTCGCCGGCGACATGTTCCACTCGCACGGGTTCAAAAGTGGTGCTCCGTGGCGCGGTAAAAAGGCCCTGGTACTGGGCACCGGCAACTCCGGCCACGACGTGGCACAGGATCTGCACAGCCATGGCGTCGACACCACCATCATCCAGCGCGGCTCCACCACCGTCGTCAGCATCGAGCCGAGCGCGAAGATGAATTACGCTCTGTATGAGGAAGGCCCGCCGCTGGAGGACTGCGACCTGATCGGCACGGCCACGACCTATCCGCTCATGATCCGCGGCTACCAGGCCGGGGTAAAGCGCATGGTGGAAGCCGACAAGGCGATGATCGAAGGGCTGCAGTCGATCGGCTACAAATGGGATATCGGCGAGGACGAGACCGGCCACCAGATGAAATACCGTCGCCGTTGTGGCGGATATTACCTCGACGCAGGATGCAGTCAGCTTTTGATCGACGGTGAAATTGGACTGTTGCAATTTGACAATATCGAGCGTTTCGTGCCGGAAGGCGCGCTACTGAAGGACGGTTCGGTCAAACCGGCCGATGTGCTGGTGCTTGCGACTGGCTATCACACCCAGCATGAGATGGTGCGGCGGCTTCTGGGCAGCGAGATCGCTGATCGCGTGGGGCAGGTCTGGGGCATCGACGAACAAGGTGAAATGGCCAACATGTGGAAACGCACGCCACAGCCCGGGCTTTGGTTCATGGGTGGTGGCCTGACGCAAAGCCGCATCTATTCCAGGTATGTCGCGTTGCAGATCAAGGCGATCGAACTTGGACTGATATCCGCGGTGATGCCGGCCTGACCATGACGGGATGGGTAACATAAAAGTTGGTGCTACCAGGCCAGCGCATCCGCCATGCGGTTGCGCTGCCAGCCCGGGGAACCCAGCAATTCGTACATCGTCCGAGAAATCCGCGTGTAGAGCGTGAGACCATAACGTGGATCACTGCCGATCGCGGCGTGCACCTCGTGCGCCGCGTTGGCTGCCTCGAAATAACTGTCACTGGCGGTCGATGCGGCCAGGTAACTGCGGGCGATCCCGTCGCGGCCTGCCTCGATGGCCCAGGCAGCCTCGTATGTCGTCCATTTCGCAGCATCCATGGCGTTCAGAAGTCGGATGATATGATCCTGGACGCGCTGGAACCGGCCAATCGGAGTACCAAATTGCACCCGCGTGTTGCTGTGGTTCACCGACATGTCGAGCATTTCGAGCATCCCGCCGACCTGGTAGGCGGCCAGCATGACGCGCGCCACGGCGAGTGAGTCGTCGAACGACCCGCCGGCAGAACGAACCAGGGTCTCGGCCGTGACCCGGATGTTGTCGAACACCACTTCATGGTTCGCCTGAAGGAATCCGGGCAGCAGGCGCGTTGTAATCCCGGGGATGCCGGCTGGGATGATCGCCAGCCTGGCCACACGGTCGCCAGGCATGGTGACACTCGCCAGAAAATGCGTCGCCGCATCCGCGAAGGGCACGAACACCTTGGAGCCAGTCAGGATCCAGGCTCCGTTGCGGTCCACTAACGGTGTGGCGGTCGCGGCGACTCCCTTCCACGAGGTGTCGGGCTGCCGCAGCGCCGGGATCAGGATCATGCTGCCATCGGCGATTGCCGTCAGCGCGGCGTCACGTTGCTCGGTGGGCTCGCAGCCGAGCAGCAGCCCGGTGGCGATCGCGCTCGACCCGATCAGTGGGCTCGGCACCGCGCCCCGGCCCAGTTCTTCGAAGATCAGCGCAGCGCTGAACGGGTCGAGGTCAAGCCCGCCAAACTCTGTCGGCACCAGTGCGCCGGTCCAACCCCCGTCGCGGAAGTGTGCAAACCAGGCGGGGTCCCAGGTTTCGCCGTCCTTGGTCTGGCGCACCAGTTCGGCCCTGGGAACGTGCCGCCGGACAAAGGCACGCGCGCTGTCACGGATCAGAATTTGCGATGGGCTAAGAGAGAGGTCCACGTCTCAGGCCTCCACCGGTTGCGCCGTCTTGCGCGCCATGCCTTCCTCGCCCAGACGGCCGGCCTGCTGGGGTTCCCGGGCTCCAACGCCCAGTCTGCGAGCGATGACGACCCGCTGGATGTCGGTCGTGCCACCGGGATGTTGCTCGACGATACCGCGCCGCTGCTGCGCCTCGGCCATGCCATCGATCGCGCCCAGTACCGGATCGTTGGTGAGCGCCGCCGGACCGAGGAGTTCGATAATGGCCTTGGTCAGCCAGAGATTCGTGGTCTTCCGGAGATAGGACACCTGCGATCCCTCGTATGACCGCTTCTCCCCCGCGTAGACCATCCAGAAATTCCGGGTCGACAACAGACGCACTGCTTCCAGGCGACTGAAGATCTCCGCAAGTTTGGCGCGCACGTCCGGATCTTCGATCAACGGCCGGCCGTCGCGATGTTGGGTCCGGCAATGCGCCAGCAGTGCGGTCCAGACCGGATTGGTTCGGATGTTGCCCTGGCCGCTGTGTTCGACCTCCAGATGGGTCGAGGCGACTTTCCATCCGTTGTTCTCGCCGCCCACCAGGCAATCGGCGGGAACCCGGACGTTGTCAAAGAAGATGATGTTCTTGTGGCCATGCTCGTCGGTTTCACCCTCACTTTGGGCGCTGAGCATGTAGAGTGGCTGTGTGGTGATGCCCGGCAGCGACGCATCGATCATGAACCAGGACACGTTCTGGTGACGCTTGCCCTTGGGATCAGTGACCGCAATGGTCCAGTAACGATCGGCGCCATGGTGCGATCCGATATAGATCTTCTGACCGTTGACGACATACACGTCGCCGTCGCGAATCGCCGTGGTTTTGACACCGGCCAGATCCGATCCGGCGGAGGGTTCCGTCAGTAGCTGCCAGCTCCGCACCTCGCCGCGGTAGATCGGCGGCAGGAAGCGCTGTTTCTGTTCCGCGGTGCCCCACACGCGGATGCTGGCGCTACCCATCTTGCCGCCGCTGTCGTAATAGGGCGGCAGGCCGAGACCGAGCCGCGCGGTTTCTTCCTCCAACACGATGATCTGATCGAGTTCGAGACCGCCGCCGCCGTATTGCTGTTCGCCCGACGGATACAGCCAGCCTTTGGTGCCGAGCTTCCGGCCGAGTTCACGGCGCAGCAGATAAATTGCACGGGATTCCTCGAAACTTCGCGGGCGGGCGGTGATCCCGTTCGGTACGTTCGCGGCGAGCCAGGTCCGGACCTCGTCGCGGAATTCTTCTTGCGCCTTGGTGTATTTGAGTTCGAATTCCATCATCGCTTCCCTCCTGGGCCGATCTGCGGCGCCAGACAGGATTGATCGTTCAGCGTCCCTGGAATTGAGTCAACAATCGCCGACCTCGTTCGGCATCGACGGTTCGCCCAGGACGGTATATCGGATGATCGGTCGCGACAATCGTCCGCCGCCCGAATGCGAAAGTGTCCCTTGTAAACGAAAGGCCGACCTGATGCGCGCAATAGGAATATTGGTTCATGGCGGCCCCGAGGTCCTCAAGGTCGTCGATCTTCCGGAAGTGCATGCTGGTCCCGGCCAGGTGCGCATCCGCGTGCATGCCGCGGCGGTGAACCCGACCGACATCGGCGCCCGGGACGGTTCACGCGCCGAGCAGCAGAAGGCCGATCCCCCACCCTATGTGCCCGGAATGGACGCTGCGGGCATCGTCGATGAAGTCGACGATGGTGTTGCCACCGGCGTGAAGGTCGGGGACGCGGTCATCGCCATGGTGGTACCCAAAGGCAGCCACGGCGCCTACCGCGAGCAAATTGTCCTCAACGCGCGAGCCGTGGTTCGTGCTCCGAAAGGTACGACGCATGTGCAGGCCTGTACGCTGCCCATGAATGGCCTGACGGCTCGCCAGTCGCTGGATCTGCTTGGGCTGTCGCCGGGCCAGGTGATCGCCGTCACCGGCGCGGCGGGCGCGTATGGCGGCTATGTCATACAGCTTGCGAAGGCGGAAGGATTGACCGTGGTCGCCGACGCATCCGAGGCCGACCAGCAACTGGTGAAGCAGCTTGGCGCGGATGTCGTAGTTCGCCGGGGTGACGATGTCGCGGTGCGGATCAGGGAGCATTTTCCGAATGGCGTGGATGGCTTTGCCGATGGAGCTGTGCTGAACGAGCGGGTAATTCCTGCCCTGCGCGACGGCGGGGCGTTTACCTCTGTGCGCGGCTTCACGGGCGTCGCACAGCGAGGCATCCGGTTCACGACAACCTTCGTGCGGAATTACGACTGCGAGTACGAGAAACTCGATCAGCTTCGGAAACAGGCGGAAGCCGGGGTCCTGACGCTTCGCGTGGCGGGCAGGTACCCGCCGGAGCGTGCGGAAGACGCACACAGGCGGCTGCAGGCTGGCGGAACGCGCGGGCGGCTGGTCATCACGCAAAAGTCGAAATCCCCATAGGCCGTCACCGCAACCCCGCGGGTTCGTGCATGGGCGGTTTTCGTACGCCAGCCCTGTGCCTGGCCGCGCGGCCTGAGCTGGCCGGCATCCGAAAACCTTCACCATTTTGGTCGTTCAGGTGGCTCGGTGCGCTTCTCAAAAGCGGACATCAACATCGGTTCCGGCGGTCATGGGTGGTTAGCGGTGTCCATCCGGTGAATGATGCCGTTTGCATGAGGTGCTGCCGCACAGTGTTTGTGGAATCCGGAGCAGGCGCAATCAGCGCTTTGCGGTGCGGTGTGAGCGATCCGCTCATTGAAACACTACGTGACGGCGACAGAAATAGCCGAGTTCTGAGCGCGCCTCCTGCTTGAGTGATTTGAGCCGACGGGTAGGTCAAAGGTCTCGGGCACCGGTAGCTAGCGCGATCATGCTAGCTAGCACTATGGCGTTCGCCCACGGCCGAGCCGTTGACAATCAAGGCATATCCTCCGGGCTCGGTAGGCGGCCAGAGCAACGAAACGTTGGGCACGCGCGCTATGTTGCTGCCAGGGGACTCACCCACGGCGCACTCGATGCTACTGGCTCGACGCTCGATCGTCACATGACTGGCGTGCGGACCGTCTTGCGGCGACCGTGAGCAGGTGAGCGTGGCGGCCGTAGCGGGAGATCGCCTCCGCGAGCGTGCGGATCTGCATAATTGGTTTTTCCTTCGTTCCGACCTCAGAGGTGAAGGGCGCACATTGCATCCCAAGGAACCGCGTCAATCCGATCGGACACCGCTTTGATCCCGGAGTAACGCCGCCATCACCCGCTCGCGGGTCATCGGCAGCTCGCGTATCCGCGCGCCAAGCGACCGCGCGACCGCATTGCCGATCGCCCCGACGGTCGGGCCGCCGGTTGCTTCGCCAAGCCCAAGCGGCGGTAGATCGGCGAGCGGGTTGATCAGCTCCACAAAGAGCTCCGGCACCTCAGTGAAGCGCAGGACCGGGTAGCTTTCCCAGTCGCGTGAGCTGATCCCGGCGGTGTCGAGCCGCACGCCTTCCTTCAACGCCCAGCTTATGCCCTGAATGATGCCGCCCTCGAGCTGGTTGATCGCGCCGTCCGGGTTGATCACCAGGCCGCCATCCGCGGCGCACCATACATTCAGCACGCGCACATTTTCATTTACTTCGACCTCGGCGACGACCGCCGCGTAGCCCGCCATGTTCTTGTAACGGGCGAAGCCGATTCCACGGCCCCGGCCGGTGCCGATCGATGCGCCTGACTGCCAGTCGCTCATCCGCGCCACCCGCTCGACGCAGGCGCGGGCACGCGGATCCGGCAAAACCGCCAGGCGCCATGCGATGGGGTCCTGTCCCGCGCGCTCCGCGAGGTCGTCCATCGCTGCCTCGATCGCGAACACGTTCACAGTTGCCCCAAGGCCGCGCAGCGACGAGGTCCGCACTGGCGTTTCGGGGACCAGGTGATGCACGATCCGCTTCGCCACGAAGCCATACAGCGGTTCGCCATTGCGGGTCCCGGCTCCCGGCGGCCCAACCGCCTCGACGGCCGGTGGAGGCGGCGGCGGGTCAGGCAGGGCTTCAGCCGCCAACAGGTTGCCGCCGCCGCCAGGCCGGTTCCCGTGTTTGCCGCTCCAGATCTCCGTGGTCCAATCAATCGGTCTTTGGGCTTCGTCGAGCGTCGCCCGCACGGTCACCACCATCGATGGGCTGACCGGCTCGAAGCCGAATTCCTCCTCGCGCCGCCATTGTACCCGCACCGGTGTGCCCGGTTTCAGAAAGGCAATCACCGCGGCATCCGCGGCCGCATCGTCGGCCCCGTTATGGCCGTAGCAGCCTGGACCCTGGACGTGCTTCACCGAGATCGCGGCGGGATCGAGCTTCAGCGTGCGGGCCAATGCCGCGCGCAGCGGATAGACGCCCTGGCTATGCGTCCAGACCAGTAATTTACCCTCGCGCCAGAGCGCGAGCCCGCAGGATGGCCCGATCGAGGCATGGGCGACGTGCATCCTGCTGAACGTCGCCTCATAATCAGCCTGCAACGGCTCATTTGGTCGCGGCGCGCCCAGAGACTGATCGACCGTGGGCTGCTGTAGCAGCCAGCGTGCCTCTTCCTGCGTCGGATTGATCGGGTCGATCCCATCCCAGGTGACATGGCCGGATGCCACGGAGGCGGCGGCGTCAACCATGGTCTCGTCGGCGCCGAGAATCGCGATGAAGTCGCCGTGGCGGATGATCTCGACCGACCCTTTGCCGGCACGGCGGATCGCGGCCTCGTCGATGGTCGCCACCCTGCCACCACGGCGCGGCTGGCGTACGACGTGCGCATGCACCATGCCATCGAACTTCATGTCGTGAATGAAAATCGGCGCGCCGAATACTTTGTCCGCGAGATCGACGCGGGCCGCGTTCTGGCCGACAACGCGGTAATCGTTCGCCGACTTGACAGCGGCACTGGCGGTCGCCGATCGAGTCAGGTCGACGATATTGGCCAGTGACCAGTAATCCTGGCCGGTCGTCTTATCATCACGCCAAACCGCGCCGTCCATGATGGACAGTTCTGCCGCGACACAGTTCAGGCGTGATGCGGCGGCCGCGAGAAACAAACCGCGTATCTCGGCACAAACGAGACGCATCGCGATGCCGCCAAATTGAATCGACTGGCTGCCCGCCGTGTAGCCCTCGTTCGGAGTCAGGGTGGTGTCGCCGGTCCGCAGATCGATGCGGTCGCGGGAAACGTCGAGTTCGTCGGCGGCAATCTGTGACATCGCCGTCAGAACACCCTGGCCGATCTCGACCCGTCCCGTTGATACGGTAACCCGCCCAGGTGTTTCGAACCGCACCCATTGATCGAGCCGCGGATTGTCTTTCAGCAACGGCGGCAACGTCACCGGCGCGCGAACGGAGGCTGCGTGGCTCACGGTGGTGCCTCCTCGCGCATGCGCGCGGCGGCGCGTGCGACCGCGCGCAGGATCCGGTGATGCGCGCCGCAACGACAGATGTTGTCATCGAGCGCTGCGGCGATCTCGGCACGCGTCGGCTCCAGGTTGCGGTCGAGCAACGCCCTCGCCGAGATTAATATGCCCGAGAGACAGTAACCGCATTGGCCGGCCTGCATCTCGATGAAGGCCTGCTGCAGCGGGTGCGGATTGGACGGTGTCCCCAGTCCCTCGATGGTCGTTACGCTTTTGCCGGCGACGGCCGACAGCGCCTTGCCGCAGGATTTCTCGGGTAAACCATCGATCAGCACCATGCACGACCCGCACTGCTCGAGGCCGCAACCGAAACGCGTGCCGGTGAGGCCGAGATGATTGCGCAGCACATCCAGCAACGGGGTGCCGCCATCCGCCGCGACCTCGACCGAATGCGCGTTGACGGTGAAAGAAATCGAATCCATGGCAACTCGTAAAACTGGGCCGTCCGCAAAGGACGGCCCTCGTGAGGATTGTGATCGAAATCAGGCCGCCGGGCGAGCCAGCCCGACGAGCTTGTGACCGTCGGGATCGCGAAGATATGCCAGATAGGCGCCGTGGGGGCGCACCCCGGGCGGGTCCTCGATTGAGGTTCCACCATTGGCGACCCCCGCCTTGTGCCACGCCTCGGCCTGAGCCGCATCCTTCATTTGAAAGCCAATGGTACCGCCGTTCAGCACCGTCGCCGGCTTGCCATCGATGGGTTTGGTTATCATGAACCGGCCGCCGTTGTGGGAATAAGCTACGCGGCCTCTCGCGTCCTCCACGCCCGGCCCAGAGCCCATCGCGCCGAACAACGCATCGTAGAATTTCTTCGACCGGGCCATGTCGTTGGTCCCGATCATGATGTGGCTGAACATTCTGTTCTCTCCTCCTTGATT
>JBEKQQ010000258.1:0-4546 GCA_049519555.1 Acetobacteraceae bacterium | reverse complement strand
ATCGAGGATCAGCCGGTTGGCATAGCCGGCAGCGAACTTCGCGGCATACACGGCGCCCGCCAGCGTGCCGGCGTTGATGATCGTGCCGCCATTTTTCAGATCGACACCATAGGAGGTGTGACCGGTGATGCGTCCGTCGTTAATGACGGTTCCGGTGCCACCCTCGATATAAATCGCGGTCTGCCCGCCGTAGAGCACGCCGGTGGTCGCATTGCTGACCGTGCCGCCGTCGGTCAGGAAGACAGCATCGCCAAGCGTGGCCCCGATCGAGCCGGCATTCGCCACGCTCCCGGCGCCGTTGCGGATCTGGACACCATATTCTGCGCCAGCGATTGCTGCGCCGGAGGAAACATTGGTGACCGAGCCGCCGCTGGTCAGCACCACGCCGCCGTCGAATGAACCCGAACCATAGCCGTCAATGCTGCCGGAATTGATCACCTGACCAGGAGCGCCCTGGATGTGCACGCCCACGTGGAGGCCGGAGATCATGCCGGCGCTATCGACGGTGAGGCTGCTGGATGAGGAACCCGTGACCGCTGTGCCGGAACTGGTGACTTTGCCGGTCTCGGTGATCGTCGTGTAGGGGGTGATCAGTGTAATCCCTGACCATATCGTACCATTAATCGTTGTCGTTCCTGACATCGCAAATGCTTCCTTAAGGTCAGAATTGGGGTTGGTCGGCGGCAAAGCGCCCCGGCAGGCTCAAAGACAGCGAGGCAGGATCGGCATCGCGGCCGTGTGCAACCAGTGGCCGATTTTGGGCTGGTGTGCCGCTGCTATTTCCAAGGCGGGCGGTCGGCGGCGAACGCCTCTGGGCGGCGGGAATGCTGGGTTGGAATACGCACGCCATGGGTTAATTCTCGATGTGTTGGTCTGAAAAACCTGCTCTGCTTAGCCCTGGTCCAGGGAGGCGGCCCAGGGTTGGTATTGTGCTGTAATTGCGCTCGGAAAACCTGCCCCGCCCGATGGGCGCAGAGTCGCGGGCGCCTGCCTCGGGTTGGGAGATTCGGCCAACCAGGCCAGAGTTGGGTTCACCGGCCGGTCGGCAAGGCTGGCGCTGGCAATAAGCTCAGCAAAGTGTTCCGCAACTTTAATCAGACACATCGTAAAGGTTGCCTTAAGACCGAAGGTAATGGCCCTCCATACAGACCAATCATGACCTGTGTCAATCATTTTTGGATATCCTGCCCGAGTTAATTCTACCGTCGAGTGCAGTCTTTCACCTTTGCAACCGGTTCGATGTCAGTCAGCGCCCGCCCGCTGCCGATCCTCGCGATAGGTAAAACCATGTGTTTGGGACTTTCGGGATGGCTTGCGCGGACGCCTCGTCCGCGGATGGTCAGTGTCCCAGCGCCGGGTCCGCGGCGCGCTGGCCGGGTTTCTGGAAGTTTAACAAAGCGTTCCCGCGCGCTCGCCAGTCGGGAATGCTGTGACGGAACGAGGGTGCGGAGGCCAGACGACTGCGGGCGTATGCCGCTTTGTGGGAACCTCCCGGAGCACCTGCTGCGACCCGCGTGGAACCGGCCAAGGGCGAGCGCAGTTTGACCGGATCGCGCATGCCGGGCGACGACCCGCCCTACTCCCCGGACAATTCCCGCCTTCTCCGGTCGAGTTCCTCGCTGTAGCGCCGCAGTGCATGCTGCTCGGTCAGCAGGCCGATGACGTGCCGGGTTTCCGTGCCGTCGACCACTACCAGAGCGTCGCTCTCGGCGTTTTCGAACATTGCCACCGCTTCCTTGATCGTCATCTTCGGCAGCAACACCGAGTCAGCGTGGTGTAGCAGGTCGCCCACCACATGCTCATCATCGGCGTCGGCATACACCTCGGCGACCTGCACGATGCCGACGTAACGGTCCTCGTCGTCCAGCACCACCACCCGATGCTCGGAACCCAACGAGAAATCGTGCTTGAAATCGGCGAGCGGCATATCGGCATGGATAGTCCGCAGCTCGCGCCGCATCATGCGTTCCACCGTCAAATTACGCATCCAGCCGATATCGACCGCACTGCGGATCGACTCGCCGCGCAAATGGAACCGCCAGGTGGCAAACGAGTAGCCGAAGGTCCGCCGCACCGTCACCGCGGAGACCACGCAGGCCGCCAGCACGGCCACCGCCAACGGCAGGCTGCCGGTCGATTCCAGTGCCAGGAAGCCCATGGTCAGCGGTCCGCCGATGATCGCCACCGCCAGCCCGCTCATGCCCACGAGCGCGCAGATGGTCGGTGAAATCACGTGCTCCGGGCTCACCCCGCCAACGATTGCGGCGAATGCCTTGCCCAGTACCGCGCCCAGAAACAGCGAGGCGAAGAACAGCCCGCCACGAAACCCGGAGCCGATCGAGATCGCCGAGGCCATCGCCTTGAGCCCGACGAGCAGCAGCAGATGCGTCAGCGTATACTCGGCGCCGACCACCACACCGATGGCACCATGGCCAGAGGACAGCACTGCGGGCGTATAAAGCGCCAACACGCCAACCGCGAGGCCGCCGATCGCCGGCCGCGACCAGGCCGGAAAACCAAGCCGGCGAAACACCGACTCGGTCAGCGTTACGCCGCGCATGATGGCGATCCCCAACAGCGCACACACCATGCCCAAAGCGAGGATCGGGATGTAGTCGAGCGGGTCGATTTCGGCCGGCAACAAACTCAGTTCGAACAACGAACCGCCCAAACCGCGCACCACCCCGACCGATACCAGCGCAGCAACCGCGACAGGCCCGAAGGTGCCGATCGAATAAGTGCCAATCACCAGCTCGAACGCATAAAACGATCCGGTCAGCGGCGCGTTGAACGCTCCGGCAATCGCCGCGGCGGCGCCACATCCCACCAGCAACCGCAGGTCATTGCGGCGGACCCGAAAGGCATGGCCAACCTTCGAGGCGATGGCGGAGCCGATCTGAGTATACGCCGCCTCCAGCCCGATCGATGCGCCGACGCCGTTCGAGATGATGGTCTGCAACACGACGACGAGGCTGCCGGTCAGCGACATGCGGCCACCGAACAGCGCGTTCGCTTCGATGGGATCGACGGAGCGGCGGGTGTAAATGCGCGAGATGGCCAGCGTAACCAGACCCAGCACCAGGCCGCCGACGCAGGGCACTACGACGGTAGTGTATGGGCTAAGACGGTCCATGGCGCTGAGCCGTTGCCACGGCTTGACGTGGAACAACGTCTGGTGGAGCAGTTGGGCTGCTTCGTTGATCAGCCAGACCGCGATGCCCGCCCCTACGCCGATCCCTGCCGCCACCACAAGCAACCAGATCTCATCGGCGCGGACCAGCGCCCGCAGTACCTGAGGCGCATGTGCCACGGCTGAGCCAAGCGCTCGACGCGGCCGCCTGACCGTTGCGTGATCGCGACCATCGCGCGATCTGAACAAGCCTCGCCGGTGACGAGCCGCGCCCGCGACGACGGATTCTCCAGGCGTGGTCGGCATAAGCGACGTCCCGTGGAGCGAGGAAAAAGCAACGCCCCTTAATGGAACGAGGCTCCGGTCCGATCAACCGGCCGGACGCAGATTTATCGCAAATCATGGTAAAAAAATGGTGTCAGTCCAGGCACCGCCGGACGATTGTTGCTAAATGGCAATTCCTCGGTCAGCACGCGTTGCGGCCAGATCGTCCTCGACGAAGGCGCGAATCAGGTCGATGACTGATTCATGACGGGAAAAGCCAAGTTCGACCGAACGCACCGGGGAGAACCGCGCCGGCCAGCTGCCGACGATGGCCGCGATCTCGGCGTCGGGCACGCGTCGCACCAACGCCGCCGCACCCGGCCTGACCGTTTCCAGCGCATCGAGCAGTTGCGCGATCGTCACGCTGATCCCCGGAGGATTGATGCCTCGGTCCAGACCCAAAGGGCTGCTGTCCACGGCTCCCGCATGCAGCAACCAGCTGGTGGCAGTACGCGGGCTGCAAACCCAGGCGGCAAAGTTCTCCCCGACTGGCAATTCGGTGGGGAGGCCCAGAAGCGGCTCGCGAATGATCGCCGAGAAGAATGAACTCGCTGCCTTGTTAGGCCGGCCGGGCCGAACGATGACCGTGGGAAGCCGGAGCGAGACTGCATCCATGAAGCCACGCCTGGTCGCATCCGCCAGGATCAGTTCTGCCGCCGCTTTCTGCGCGCCGTAGGAGTTGGCAGGCAACTGGCGCGCGTCGTCGGCCAGGTTGGCAGTCTGCCCGCCGCTGAAACTGGCGACCGAACTGGTGAACACCACACGCGGCGGCTTCCCACCTGCCGCAACCAGACGACGGCAGGCGTCGACCACTGCGTCGGTGCCGCGCAAATTGACCCGGCGCCCCAGTTCGTAATCGGCCTCCGCCTGGGCGCTGACCACGGCGGCAAGATGGAAGACGACGTCGGTCCCTGGCGGGATCGCTGCCTCAGGCATGGTAAGGATGTCGCCGGCCAGCCTGGCGACCGGGAATGCTGTATCGAGCGCAGGTGGCTCATGCAGGTCGAACAGCGTCAGCGCGGTGATCGGTCTGCCGCCAAGGGTCGCGGTCTGCGCCAACTGGCTGGCGATCTTGCGGCCCAGGAAACCGCT
>JBEKQQ010000257.1:0-4580 GCA_049519555.1 Acetobacteraceae bacterium | reverse complement strand
GCGGACCCCATGTGGCTGGCCAGTGTTTTGCGCCAGGCCGCTGTCTCGATGGTGGTTGCGGAAGATCATGACCAGGTTGAAAAGTTATTGCTGATCCAGCATGACTTGCCGGACCTTACCCTGATCGTCAGCTGCGGCCCGAGCGATGCAGTCCACCCGTTGCTTCGGTCATATGACGAGATCGCGGACGCCACCCAGCTCTCCGGTATCGATGTCGTGGCCGAGATCGCTGGTGGACAGCCCGATGACCCGGCGCTGCTGTGCTACGCCACACTACGCGGTGGCCCGCCGCGCGGTGTTTTGTTGTCACACGCCAATTTGATCGGTGCCGCGGAGGCGCTGATCGCCGCCGAGGATTTTCGCCCAACCGATAACATTCTTTCCTTCCTGCCAATGGCCTGGATCGGCGACGCACTGTATTCTACCACGCTCGGCCTGCTGGTTGGTTTCACTTGCAACTGTCCTGAGGATCCCGAAACCGCTCGTCGTGATCTGCGCGAACTCGGCCCGACCATATTGCTCGCGCCACCGCGCGTCTGGGAAAGCCTGCTGACCGAAATAGATACCAAGGCCGCGCAGGCCACACCGCTCAAGCGGCGGCTGTTCAATCACTTTCGGCACCAGGCGGAAAGGGAAACATCGCCGGTGCTGCATCGGTGGGCCGGCGAGGTATTGATTTACGCTTCGATGCGTGATCAAATCGGTCTCGGCCGGATACGCTGGGCACATGTTGGCGGCAGTGTACTAGCACCGAATTTGCTGTTGCTGTTTCGTGGTTTCGGTGTCGATCTGAAACAGACGTACGGCCCCACCGAACTGTCAGGAATCGTCGCGCTGCAATCCGGCGCGCCCGCGCGTTCGGGTGCGATCGGTCCAGCCTGTCCAGGGATCGCGCTACGTGTCGCACCGAATGGTGAGGTGCAGGTCCGGTCTCCAGGCATTTGTCTGGGTTATTACGGCGACGAGGATGCCACAGGCGCCGCGCTGACCGGCGATGGCTGGTGGCGCACCGGCGACGCCGGCCGGATCGACCCGGACGGCAACCTCACCATCACTGGCCGAATGAGCGATCTCACCCGCCTCGACGACGGCACCTGCTTTGCTCCGGAGGAGGTGGAAATCGCGCTGCGTGGCAGCCGCTTTATCGCCGACGTGGTGGTGCCTGGCCAGGATTGCCCGCTGATCGCGGCGATGATCGTGATCGACGCCGCCGCCACCGGTAATTGGGCCCGCACCAACAACATCGCCTACACCACACTGGCGGAGCTGATCGCCGTGCCTGCGTTACGTCAGTTCTTCCGGGAGGAAGTGCGCGCCCGTAATGCCGTCCTGCCGCCGTCCCTTCAGGTGCAGCGCTTCGCGTTGTTGGACAGCGGGGTCGCCGCCGGCACCGAGGCCGGTCTGTCGCGCAAACTGCAACGCCAGACTCTGCTGGACGCAAACGCCACGCTGGCCGAGGCGTTGTTCCAGCGGCAACGCACCGACGGCATCTGGGTGATCGAAGAAGTCGACGACGAGGTCCGCGTCGTCAGGGAGCACGCGGATGCCTGATTTCGACTGGGGGTTCACCCTGCTACTGGTCTCAAGCGGGGTCATGATCGGCCTGATGTACTCGCTGATCGCGCTTGGCTTCGTGCTGGTTTACAAAGCCACCGACGCGATCAACTTCGCGCAGGGCGAGTTCGTGATGTTCGCAGCCATCATGGCCGCTGCCTCCATGGATGCCGGCATACCGTTCTGGCTCGCCGCGTTGCTGGCGCTCACCGGCATGATCGCGTTCTGCTTTGGGCTCGAGCGCATCGTCCTGCGTAGGCTGCTTGGCAGGCCGATCATCGCCGTGATTATGGCGACCATTGGCCTTGCCTCGCTGATCCGCGGCTTCGCGACATTGGTGTTTGGCGCAGGCGTGCGCGCCATCACCCTGCCGATCGGTGACGATCCGCTGTATCTCGGGCCGATCATGCTGCCGCCGGTACAATTGGTCGGCGCGTGCGTCAGTCTGGTATTCCTCGCGGGCTTTACCTGGTTCTTTCTGCGTACTCGCATGGGTGTCGCGATGCGCGCGGTCGCGGACAACCAGACCGTCTCCATGGGTATGGGCATCAACGTGCAGCGATACTTCGCTTTGGCCTGGGCATTGACCGGGGTGGTCTCTGCGCTTGGCGGGATCATCTGGGGCGCCATGCTTGGGGTCGACAATCAATTGCCGCTGGTTGGACTCAAAGTGTTTCCGGTCGTGATCATGGGCGGTCTCGACTCGATCATCGGTGCCGTGGTCGGCGGCCTGATCGTTGGTGTCGTGGAGGCGCTGGCGGCTGGATATCTCGATCCGCTGGTTGGCGGCGGCACCAAGGATTTCGCGCCATACGTTCTGATGATTCTCATGCTGGTGGTCCGGCCGTACGGGTTGTTCGGCACACGGCGGATCGACCGCATATGAGCCCAACCTCACGCTGATCGGGAAGGATGCAACGGGTTCATGTTCTATCGCGAGTCAGGTGTCTTCAAGACGAGTTACGCCGCGGACATGGCCTTGTTGCCACTTCCCAACACGCGTTGGGCAGTGGCGGGACTTTTGGTGCTGTTCGTGGCCGTCGTGCCGCTGGTGTCCGATGAATATAGCCTGTCGATCCTCAATCTGATTCTGATCGCCGTGGTCGGCGCGATCGGATTGAACATTCTTGTTGGCTACACCGATCAGGTTTCGATTGGCGATGGCGCGTTCATGTCGGTTGGCGCCTACACCGCGGCGAACCTGATCGTCCGAGTGCATGCCCCATTCTGGATCGCCGTGCCGGCCGGCGGGCTGATGGCGGCCCTGATCGGTTTGTTGGTTGGCACCCCATCGTTGCGGATCAAAGGGCTTTATCTCGCGATTTCCACGCTCGCCGCACAGCTTATCATTGAGTGGGTGATCAACCATGTCACCTGGGTTTCCGGTGGCACCCAGGCATCCATACAAGTTCCGCCGCCGTCCGTCTTCGGCGTGGTGCTGCGAAGTCCCTGGCAAATGTATCTGTTTCTGCTGGCATTTGTCGTGTTGGCGATCGTCGGAACCCAGAACCTGATCCGTAGCCGCATTGGCCGTGCCTTCATCGCCATACGCGACCGGGACGTCGCGGCGGAGATCATTGGTATTGATATCTTTCGATACAAATTGTTGGCATTCGCGATTTCCTCATTCTATGCCGGCGTGACCGGTGTGCTGTACAGCTACTATCTCGGAATCGCGAACTACGAGCAGTTCCAACTCGACGTTTCGATCAACTTCCTGGCGATGGTGATCATCGGCGGGCTGGGTTCGACGCTTGGTCCAATCTTCGGTGCGATCTTCGTCACGCTGCTGCCGATCATGACCCGCCGCGCGCTTGAGGCCGTCGGCGGGCTGTTTTTTGCGGCGTCCGATCTTTCCGCCGTCATCCCCAGCCTGCGGCTCATGATCTTCGGTGGGCTGATCATCTTCTTTCTCGTGGTTGAGCCGGAAGGCCTGAACCGGCTTTGGCGCAACATCCGGAATTACTTCCGGACGTGGCCATTTTCCTACTGATCAGGCGAAGCAAGGGAGGCCAACATGCGATACGTGACAAGAAGGCCGCTAATGATCGCCGCGGGTGCGATGGCGGGGACGTGGTTCGCCGGCGGTGCGAAGGCGCAGCAGAAGCAAATCCTGATCGGCTCCCAGTGCGACCGCACCGGTCCGACCCAACTGGTCGGGACGGTCTTTTGCCCTGCGGTGCAGGATTACGTGAACCTGATCAATTCCCAGGGCGGCATCGACGGCTATAAAATAGTCATCAACGAACTCGATAACAACTATCAGGTTCCGCCAGCGATCGAGGAATACGAACGCCACAAGGAGGAAGGCATGGTGTCAACCCTGATCTGGGGCACACCACAGGCCCAGGCGCTGAATCCTCGGTTGGAGCAAGACCACATCCCCGGAACCTCACCTGGATTCGGCTCTGCCGCCGCGGCGAACGGCAGTAAATATCCCTATCTGTTCCCGCTCGCCGCGACCTATTGGTCGCAGGCTGCCGCCGGCATCAAGTTCGTGAAAGACACACTTGGCGGCGACCTGAAGGGCAAGAAGATCGCCTATCTCTACTACGATAATCCGGCAGGGCTGGAGCCGTTGCCGATCCTGAAGGAGCTACAGGATATTGAGGGCTTCGACCTGCACGTCTTCGCCGTGCCCCCGCCCGGCGTCGAAATGAGCGCGCAGATCCTGGATATCTCACAGCGGTATCGGCCCGACTTTGTCCTCGCACATTTGTTCGGACGCGCACCGTCAGTGATGCTCAAGGGGATGAAGCAGTCGGGCTACCCTTTGTCCAAGGTGCTCGGATTTGTCTGGGCTTCTTCGGAAGCCGATATTCTGGCGGCGGGTGGCTGGCCGGTGGCGCAGGGGTATTACACCATGCAGTTCGTCGGCGTCGGAGACGACTATCCAGTGATCAAGGAAATCAAGGCGATGTACCAAAAGGAGGGCAAGCCGCCGCCGAAGGAGATGGCAACCTCCGTTTACTATAATCGCGGGATTCAGGACGCCGCGGTGCACATCGAAGCGCTTCGTAATGCGT
>JBEKQQ010000256.1:0-4649 GCA_049519555.1 Acetobacteraceae bacterium | reverse complement strand
ATCCCCAGTTGGGGCAACATCATGGCAGAAGGCCGCGCGCTGTGGCAGGTCAAGCCATACATCGTGTTCTTCCCGGCGATTTTTCTGTCCATCACGGTGCTCGCCGTCAACATGCTGGGTGACGGTTTGCGTGACGCGCTAGATCCGCGGCTGGCGAAACGGCTCTGATGGCGCTGCTGGCCCGGCCGCGGAGCGGTCAAACTCTTCTCGAAGTCGAGAATCTGCAAACCCATTTCGCCACGCCGGACGGCATCGTCCGCGCGGTGGAGGGTGTGTCGTTTCAGGTCGAGGCCGGTGAAACCGTGGCCATTGTCGGCGAATCCGGTTGTGGCAAGTCGGTCACCTCGATGTCGATCCTGCGGCTGATCGCCGAACCACCGGGAAAAATCGCTGGCCGCATCACCTTCGAAGGCCGTGATTTGCTGGCGCTGCCCGAGGCGGAAATGCGTGACATTCGCGGCAACGCCATTTCGATGATTTTCCAGGAGCCGATGACCAGCCTGAACCCGGTGCTGACGGTTGGCAGGCAGATCGGCGAGACGGTACAGCTGCATCAAGGGATGAATTTTGCCGATGCCGAGAAAAAGGCGGTCGAGATGCTGACATTGGTTGGCATCCCTGCCCCGGCGCGCCGTGTCAAAGAATATCCACACCAGCTCTCGGGCGGCATGCGGCAGCGGGTGATGATCGCCATGGCGCTGGCCTGCAATCCACGCCTGTTGATTGCCGATGAGCCGACGACCGCTCTGGATGTGACGATCCAGGCCCAAATTCTCGACCTGATGCGCGATCTGAAAACTCGACTGGGCTCGGCAATCATGCTGATTACACATGATCTGGGTGTGGTTGCGGAAATGGCGGAACGAGTGATCGTGATGTACGCCGGGCGCAAAGTGGAAGAGGCGCCGGTGTTGGAGATCTTCGCGCGCCCACTGCATCCTTACACGCGCGGACTGATCGGCGCGGTGCCGAAACTTGGCTCCTCGCTGGAGGACGGCGGGCGTGGCAAATTAGCCGAAATCTCCGGCCTGGTGCCGAGTTTGCGGCAGCGAATTGTGGGGTGCCCATTTGCCGGACGTTGCGAACTGGCGACCGATCTGTGCCGGCAGATTGCGCCGGCGATCGAAATGAAAGCGGACGGTCACTGGGTTGCCTGTCATTACGCCGAGCGGCGGCTGGCGGCATGAGCGGCAATCGGCCATTGCTCGAGGTCAATGGGCTCAAGAAACATTTTCCCATTTCCGGCGGGCTGCTCGGGCTGACCACGGGCTATGTTTATGCGGTCGATGGCGTCAGCTTCGACATCAGCAAGGGCGAGACGTTGTCGATCGTGGGTGAGTCTGGTTGCGGCAAATCGACGGTGGGAAAAGCGATTTTGCGCCTGTATTCGATTACCGAAGGCGAGGTGTATCTCGACGGCGAGCGGATCGACAATATGCCGGCAGCCCAGTTGAGGCCGATCCGGCAGAGGGTACAGGTGGTGTTTCAGGATCCGTTCAGCAGCCTCAATCCGCGTATGCGGGTGCGCGAGATTTTGGCTGAACCGATCACCAACTTTGGCCTGGCGCGTGGACGGCGCGCGGTGACCGAACGGGTCGAGGCGCTGATGGACAAGGTCCGGCTGCCGCGTGATGCGATCAACCGGTTTCCGCACGAGTTCTCTGGCGGGCAGCGGCAGCGGATCGGCATTGCACGCGCTCTGGCGCCGGGCGCGGATCTGATCATCTGCGATGAGGCGGTGTCCGCGCTGGATGTTTCGGTGAAGGCACAGATCATCAATTTGCTGGTGGATTTGCAGGATGAACTGGGACTGGCGCTGCTGTTCATCAGTCATGACCTGGCGACGGTCGAACACCTGACGCATCGAGTGGCGGTGATGTATCTGGGCAAAATTGTCGAAATCTGCGATCGGCGGACGCTGTTTGCGGCATCGCACCATCCCTATACGCGGGCGCTGCTGTCGGCGGTGCCGGTGCCGGATCCGACGGCGAAACGGCAACGGATCATTCTGACCGGGGATGTGCCGAGCCCGATCAATCCGCCCAGTGGCTGCCGGTTTCATACGCGGTGCCCGTTCGCGTTCGATCGGTGCCGGGTGGAGGAACCGGTGTTGCGGGTTGTGGGGAACGGGCACCGGTCGGCGTGCCATTTGACGCATGAGCCCGGGGCGGCGATCGAGGCGGTAAAGGTGGCGGCGTGACCGCATCCGCACGAGAACCGCGACGCGCCAATTGGGCAAAACATCGATGTTCCACCGATTGCGCGGGGCGAGCGGCATGAACACAGAGACGTCGCGTAACCGTTGTATTGAAATCCCGAGTGGTCAAGGTGGCCATGCCATCTTCGTGACACTAACAGTAGGGATTAAAACCGGTACTGGCGTCGTACCTGAAAGGCTTAGGGTTAAATTGACACGTTCAGGTCGCTTCGCCATTTAGGAAGTGCCTTGTCGTTTCGTCCTCAAGACATCACCCCGAACTGCTCGGCCTTCTTCAATTCGCCGACCGTCAGCAAGAATGCATCGGTTCGCCGCTCGCCATGCCAGTTCGCGATCACGAATACGTTGTCGGCAAGCATAAACAGATCGGTTGCGCGTCGAGTGACGATAACCTCATCGTCTTTGATAGCAATGAAGTTAGCAGCGGACATATTTTCGGGTAGCTTACAAAGTGAAACTCTTCTCCCGGTCGTAGCGACTCGTCTGTAATCCTCATACGGAACATCTCCTTACGATGCATATCCTCAGGCAGCGATGCACACCATTACTATACCAGTCGTGTCGTCAAATGGTAACGCAGGGCTGGTGCGGTGAGGTTGGTACTGCCCTGAGATCGAAGCCGTCCAACGTTAACCCCAACCAAGGAGTGCACCCAGACATGTTGCTCGCAACGTAACCGTACCTCCAGGGCGAGAAGTCCATCCTATGCGCTGCACTGAACTGGCCAATCGTCACCTCGTTCGCGGCAACGAGGTGACGATGACTGATAGTTGTCCGGGCTGGTGCGCCAGGCCTCTGTCATAATGACCGACATCTATTCAAGATCTCCTAGGCAAGGTGCGTTAGCTTGCCTGGATGACGCCCCACATATCCATCGTACGCATCATGGTTCCGCGTTCCGCCAACCGTATCTTCGACCGCATGTACCGTGATTTCCGCCTCCCCGCCAAGCGCCTGCATGAACTCGCCAAACGTCCGCAGCGTCCAGTTCCCCGGGGCGCTGAGATTCCGAGACACCCAGGCCGGCTTGCGACCGAGAAACGCCGCGATGTCCTTCTGCCGCATTCCCTCCGCCTGGCGTCGCCGCCACAACGTTTGCACTGCGTCGAATGCCTGATCCCGCACTCGCGCGAAGCCGTAATCGCCTTGCTCCCGTTGCGTCAGCGGACGGAGTTCAGATCGGGAAGTCATGATAATTCTCCGAGACGTAATCGTGGATGGTATATCCGGTGAATGGCGGCAAACCAGGAAACAACCGTTCCCAACTCGACACGCACGCTGTCATCGCGTCGAGCCACGCCCGTGACGTTTTCTTCCCAAGATGACCACGCGTATGGAACGCGGTCAGAACCAGGGTGTCCGGCTCGACGAACCGCCCGAATAGTCTTGCCTCCGGATTGTGCTCAATCACCCGGATTTCCCAGACCTCAGGCGGCGGAGGTTCGAGCCGATCGAGGAAAAGCCCTCGCTTGCCATTGCCGTAGACCAGCCCTCCAGCCACCCATCGCGTCATCGCCGCCGCTATCGCACCTGCTCCGACCAACACGTTCACGGCAGGGCCTCGATCGTTGAAGTCGCGGATCGCACGTTCTGCCAGATACAGCCGACGTCGCGCCGGATACCGGCTGACCGGGCGGTAGAGTACAACCGTTCCGTCCGCCTCCAGCCCAGCAAGCCGCGCCGCTATGGAAATTGACATATAAATTAACTTCGCCCAGAGAGCAACCCAGATCGGCGAAGTTTGTTGAGTAATGGCTAAGCCATTGGGGACCCCTCCGGGATTACATCATCCCAACACCGCTTGACCATTTTTCACCCCCACCGATATGGTGCCCCGTCTTTCGGAAGCCACTTTCCAAGGAGAATTCGTTGGGCGGCCTCGCCAGTCCTCGTGCGGCTGAGCCCGTCCCCGCTCCAGCCTTACCGGCGCGCAACGGCGAAGATGCGCTCACCGCTCTGGTCGAGCTGGTCGGCGACGATCTCCAGGCCTGCGACCGAGCCATCGTCTCGCGGATGGACAGTCCGGTCGCACTGATCCCCCAACTCGCGGCGCACATCGTCGCAGCGGGCGGCAAGCGGTTGCGCCCGCTGCTGACCCTGGCGTCAGCGCGGCTCTGCGGCTATCCGGGCGCCACCGGTGGGGCGCGCCACATCGACCTCGCCGCCTGCGTGGAGTTCATCCATACTGCGACCCTGTTGCACGACGACGTGGTTGATGAAAGTCAATTGCGCCGCGGCCTCGCCTCCGCCAACGCGATCTTCGGTAACAAGGCGTCAGTACTGGTCGGCGACTTCCTGTTCGCCCGCGCATTTCAGTTGATGGTCGACGATGGTTCGCTCGCCGTGCTGACCATCCTGTCGCGCGCTGCCGCGACGATCGCCGAGGGCGAGGTCCTGCAGTTACAAACCCAAAACGACCTCTCGACCACCG
>JBEKQQ010000255.1:0-4658 GCA_049519555.1 Acetobacteraceae bacterium | reverse complement strand
TGTCAGGATACCGTTCATGTCCCGCCCTCTTATCGCGCTCGCGCTTGCCGCCGTCGCTGCTCTGCCCGCCGTCGCCTTCGCGGATCCACCCAATGTTCAGATAGACCATGCGTGGTCACGTGCCACGCCGGCTGGATCGACCGGCGTCGTGTATCTGACCATTACCGAGCATGGACCCACGGACACTCTGACCACTGTCTCCTCACCAGTGGCCGCGAACGCACAGCTGCACGAGAGCGTCGACGATCATGGCGTTATGAAAATGCGCCCCGTGGTCGGTCTTTCCATCGCCTCGGGCAAGCCGATGACTTTCGCGCCAGGCGGTTATCACATCATGTTGATGGGCCTGAAGCAGGCACTTGTCGCGGGGACGACATTTCCGGTGACTCTGACGTTTGCCAAGGCTGGCGAAGTTACCGCGACGGTGAGTGTACAGAAAGTCACCGCGACCATGCCGACCATGGACCATGGCGGTATGGGGGCGATGCCCGGTATGCCAGGTCATTAGGGGCGCCCGGGCATGGCACCAATCGCTGAGAGGCCCCGAACCTCCGCCAATATGGATTGTGCGGCAGCGGACCGTGCCGCACGGCATTGGACATGGTCAACGCCCGGTCCATTGCCAGTCGGAAGCGACGCACATCGAGACGCGGCCTGCGAGATGTTCCGCGAAACGTTCAATCCGTATCGACCTTCAATCATCGATTGGCCAAAATTGTCAGAGGATGCGTTGGCGCGGCTGACCGGATTACCGATCTGGGACATCGCGGTGCAAACGGAAGGTAAGGCGAGGTTGCGCATGCGGGCTTATGCGCGGAGCCTCGCCGACCCGGATTGGCGAGACGCGATCCAGCTCAATGCCTGGGAGGAATACCGGCATAAGGAGGTGTTATCGAGCCTTGTCGCCGCCTATGATATAAAGCTCGCGGCGGAACCTCTCTACATCGACCCGCGCGATGCGGAGTGGGCTTATCTCGTCACCGGATTTTCGGAGTGCGTGGATAGTTTCTTCGCGTTTGGTCTGTTCGAGATCGCGAAGCGTTCCGGATTCTTCCCCGCGGAACTGGTCGACACATTCGAGCCGGTCATTCAGGAAGAAGCCCGGCACATTTTGTTGTTCGCGAATTGGCTGGCCTGGCACAGGCGCAGGCAGCCGCTCTGGCGACGGATCTGGTTTGAGGTAAAGGTCGTCGCAGTCTGGGTTTTTCTCGCCCGGGAGCGCATCGGGATCGCGCGTGGCATGGGTTCGGGAGATAGCGCTCCGGATAACAATTTCACGCTAACAGGAAGTAAGTCAGTAGCTGATGCGGAAATCCGGATCACCTCGCTCATGGCGGTTTGTCTCGCGGAAAACGAGCGGCGCTTCGCCGGGTACGATCGGCGCCTCTTGCGCCCTACTACCACCCCGGCGCTGGCCCGTCTCGTTAATTGGTTTGGTTCGCGACGTGATCAGTCGCGGAGTAACGTCGCCACCGGTAATTGATTTGATTAATTAAATCAATGCTATAGATCGACCTGTGATCTCGGCTGGCGAAATGAAGGCAGTGGACGCACGGCGATCGCCATCCTATTGGGCCGATACGCATTCACGGGACAGCAGTCCGGAATTATGTCAGCACTCGATCTGTCTTAAGCGTTTCAGAGACTCCGCGAGCAAGGGTTCGTGCTGAAGCAACTCCCTTCGATGCACCCTCGCCAGCCGCGCGAGAAGGGCGCCACCTTTCGCGGTCAAGCTAACCAACACACTCCGTCTGTCTGTCTTCGAAGTGCAACGAGAGACCAGCCCCACGCGGGCCAGCCGGTCGACGAGCTGAACAGCCCCGTTGTGTTGCAGCAACATCTGTTCGGCGATTTCCCGGATCATGATCTCGCCAGTGGGATGCGTCTTGATGACAAGTAGCGCCTGGTATTGCCCAGTGGTGACCCCCGCCTCACGGGTTGCCGCTTCGCTAAAGGCGAGAAATCGCCGCAAGGCCAGGCGGAACCCCGCGAGACTCTCATATTCGGTCGCATCGAGCCTGACTGCGTTGCTTCGGCCCACGGCTCTCCTCCACGTCGAACACGGCCAGCGATCTTCACACAGCCATGCGTGATTTGGGACTCGCCACCGTCCTGAGCGCCCATAGCCCGATGCTAGACCTCGGGCCCGCCGCGCCAGGCCCGGCACCGATTTTGCCTCTTGCGTGGTGCCGCATTTATGTCATAGTATGATACATATAGGCGCATACGACTTTTGCCACGGTGGCTCCTCGTCGCGGTTGATTACATCGCCACGGTTGGGATCGAAGGGGCGGAGAGGTTGTCGTCTGTCCTCGAGCCTGATGTCGTGCGGTGATGATCCGCTATCCGTGACATCGGGAGCCGACGTCGAACAGGCGTCTCTTCCTGGTCGTGCGCGCTCCCCCGCGGAAAGCGGGCGATGCACCCGGACAACGTCCGAGCGACAAAAGGGAGGATATAAAATGACGGCTCCCGGAGATGAATCCCGAACCGCTCCAATGATCGGAGAGGCAACGCCACACATCCCGTGGTGGAAGGAGCCAACGAGGGATCAGTGGTACGCCTATATCGCGGCATGGTTGGGATGGACGCTCGACGCCTTCGATTTCACCGTTTTCCTACTGATCATGCCACCGATCGCGCACGAGTTTGGCGTTTCAATGACTGCTGTCACGATCGTTTTCACCATCACGCTGTGGATGCGGCTGCTCGGCGCGACCGCCTCCGGTTGGTTGGGCGATCGACTGGGCCGCAGGTTACCATTGATGATCGCGATTCTCGGCTACTCGCTGTGCAACTTCGCCGCCGGCTTCTCACCGACCTTCACGTTCCTGATCTGCGCGCGTGCACTGCTCGGCGTGTTCATGGGGGCGGAGTGGCCGGCCGGTGCCGCGCTCGCGATGGAAACATGGCCGCAACGTTCGCGCGGCTTCATGGGGGGCGTGTTGCAGGGCTCCTGGGGCCTTGGGTTCCTGATCTCTTTCGCGGTGTACGGCCTGTTTTACAACATGATCGGCTGGCGCGGCATGCTGTGGGTCGGCGTGTTGCCGGCGTTCGCGGTGCTCTATGTGCGCTTTTTCGTCAAAGAGCCCGAGATCTGGGTCGAGAACCAGCGCCTCCAGCGCACCCAGCAGCGCGTGATCACGGCGCCGCTCATCAGCATCTTCAAACGTGGCATGATCCTCAACACGCTGCATGCCTGTTGGGTTACCGCGAGTGGGTTCGTGCTTTACTATTCAATCACCGTGCTGTTCGCGACCCATCTGCAGGTGGACCTGAAGATGTCGCCCGGTGCGATCGGCGAGATCGGCGTTGCCGCCAACCTGGTGACCTTCCTGGCGAGCGCCAGTTGGGGTTGGGTCGCCGACCGGTTCGGCCGCAAGGCGGCGCAGATCCTGCCCGCCTTGATCGCGATTCCGATCGCGCCGTTGTATTTGCTCACCGGCAATTTCACCTTGATCTGGTGGAGTTACGTGGCCCAAGGCGCGTTCGGCGCGGGCGGCTTCGCCAATCAGGCGCCGGCCTATCTGAACGAGCGCTTTCCGACCGAGGTTCGCGCGACGGCGGCGGGATTCTGTTATCACCAGGGCGCCATCTGGGGTGGCATGGTGGCACCGGTGCTGGCTTATTTCGCCACCAACTATCAGCTTGGCTATGCGATCCCAATGCTGATCGGCACGATCGCCGCGGCGACAAGTTTCGCCGTCGCGATCATTGTTGGACCGGAAACAAGGGGTAAGGAGATGAACGCCGACGTTGTCCTCGCCTGAGCGCGTTCACTTTTCCCGGATGTGTCGGTCGTGATCGGCTTCTGACCGGGGCTCGAGCGGCCGGCACCGAAGCGGGAACAAACGGCCTCGCGTTCATTCGAAGACCAGCCGCTGAGCGGTGTGCCCCAGGACGAAACACGGCTCATTCCGTAGTCGGACAGAAGAGGATCGTGACCATGCGAGATGATGACTTCTGGAATCGTAACTATCACCACTATCCAACGCGAAATCGGGACTTCTGGGACGACCATGCCCAGGCGATTGAAGATATGGTCAAGGGACACCGGATTATGGCCGATAACATCGCAGATGGTATTGTGAGGTTGTGGCGACGCATTCGGCAATGGTACGTCAAAGCAATGGAAGAGACGGAAAAAAGTCGGCATCTGCCACCGCTGTAGATAGTACCAAGGTGGCGTTCTGCCGCCTGGGCTCTCAGTCCACCATCCCGTTCACACGACGGTTATGAAGAGCCGTCAATTATTTCTGCGAATGCGTCATTTCGGCATGGCGTTTCGCGCCATGGCTACCCGAAGGAAAGTCGCACCGATCCGCGAGGCAGCGCGTACCGTCCCGCGCAGTGACCCGGCGACCTTCGACTCTCCGCCCAGACGACAGCGATACGGTAACGGAACCTCCGTGATACGCAGTCGCGCCCGCGCCGCCTTCATCTGGCTGCCGGAGTCAATCTCCAGGTGAATCCGGTAACCAAAAGGTGAAATTGACAGAGAGAGAATGTGAGCGGCAGGGCGCAGCCTCTTGCATGCCACGGGCGAGCAACAGGAAAATGATCTTGACGCGTCCGCCTGCGCGCCTACCGCTCGCACCCTCCAGCGCTAGTCGCCCCTCGTGCCGCCCATCCGCCCGCTGGCGGGCGCGGCGACGGGT
>JBEKQQ010000254.1:0-4704 GCA_049519555.1 Acetobacteraceae bacterium | reverse complement strand
CGCCAGCGGAGAAGGTCTCCGGACGGGCGCAACCCTATCTGCGGTTGATCAATGGCACGTTGCCGGTCGATCCGGCACATGGCCGTGGCTCGGCGCGGCATGTCGGCGGCGGGCTGTATGAGGTGCCGCTGGCCAGGCTGGCGTTTCGCTACGGCCCGTTGATCGTCCCAAGCACAATCCGGCCGCCGCCGCGCCGGGTTTCCCATGACGGCAAGCTGTTCGACCTGGTACGAGATCGTGTCGGCGAGCAGAAAGCCATTGAAGCATTGACGCTGATGGGTCTGGGCCGCGTCGCGCAAATGGCTCCAGTGTATTATCAGCATGCCCATACCGACGACTTCGCGCTGAATGAAGCAGCCGGCGAGGGAACCTGGCTGGCGATAGTTTTGCAAATTGTGCCGGAATTGCGGGCCGAGGGCTGGGACGTCGAGATCGACGACGACTTCCCCATCCATGTGGTGACCGCAGACAGTGATTTTTCCGGCGAATTGCAAGAGAGCGCCGGAATCGATTGGTTGGAACTGCACCTTGGTGTTTCGATCGGTGGCGAGCGCGTGGATTTGGTGCCTGCGCTGGTGCGCCTGATAACCGATACGGATGCGACGGTGACGCTCGAGGGCGATGACGATCGCCCGTTCCTGCTCACGCTGCCGGATGGTCGCCTGTTGTCGCTGCCGCTCGGCCGTATCCGTCCGACCTTGCGTGCACTGATGGAGCTTTATGCGGGTGGCGGGCTCGGGGTGGATGGCGAACGGATCGGGTTCTCCCGTCTGGATGCTGCCAATCTCGCGGAACTGGAGGCACGCGCTGGTCTTGAGCTGAAAGGCGGCGAGACCCTGCGTGCGCTTGGCCGGCAATTGCGTGAGGCAGGCGGTACGATCCCGCATGCGATTGTTCCGGACACGTTTCATGGTTCGTTGCGCGAATATCAGGCGCGCGGCGTCGACTGGCTGCAATTCCTGCGCGGTGCCGATCTTGGCGGCATTCTCGCCGACGACATGGGGCTGGGTAAGACCGTACAAACCCTTGCACATTTGCTGATTGAGCAAGCGGCGGGACGATTAAATCAACCTGCGCTGATCGTGTGTCCGACCAGTCTGATTCCGAACTGGTCGATGGAGGCAGAACGCTTCGCGCCATCATTGCGTGTGTTGGCGCTGCATGGACCGACCCGCAAGGAACGGTTCCGACACATCAAAGATTACGATCTCGTGCTGACAACATATCCGTTGTTAGCCCGCGATCACGAGGTGCTGGTGGCACGAGAATGGCACGCGGTGATTCTGGATGAGGCACAGACGATCAAGAACCCAAATGCCGAAACGACGCGGCAGGCATTGCGATTGAAAGCTGGTCAACGTCTGTGTTTGTCGGGCACGCCGCTGCAAAATCATCTCGGTGAGCTGTGGTCGCTGTTTGACTTCCTGGCCCCCGGTTTCCTGGGCTCGCAACGTGGGTTCCGTGCGCGGTACCGCAACCCGATCGAGAAACATGGTGATACCGACCGGCAGATCTTGCTGAACAAACGCGTACGTCCCTTCATGCTGCGTCGAACCAAGGCGGAGGTCGCGACTGAGCTGCCGCCAAAAACCGAGATTTTCGACGTTGTGGAGATGGAACAGGCGCAACGGGCAATTTATGACGGCATTCGGCTGGCGATGCACTCGCGGGTGCGGGCGGCAATCGCGGACAAGGGACTGGCGCGGTCGGGGATCATCATTTTGGATGCGCTGTTAAAGATGCGTCAGGCGTGTTGCGATCCGCGCCTGTTGAAATTGAAGGCGGTGGAGAAGGCGAAGGCCGGCTCGGCAAAGTTGGATCGGTTGGCGGAGATGTTACCGATCATGATCTCGGAAGGCCGGCGGATTTTGCTGTTTTCACAGTTCACCGAGATGCTGGCATTGATCGAGCAGCGGTTGTGGGATGAGAAGATCGAGTATGTGATGCTAACCGGCGATACCAAAGATCGTAAAACGCCGGTGAAGAATTTCCAGGCGGGCAAGGTGCCGGTGTTTCTGATCAGCCTAAAGGCCGGTGGCGTTGGGTTAAATCTGACCGCCGCTGATACAGTTATTCATTACGATCCCTGGTGGAATCCAGCGGCTGAGGATCAGGCGACCGACCGTGCGCACCGTATTGGCCAGGACAAGAACGTGTTCGTGCATCGTCTGGTCACGCTCGGCACCATCGAGGAAAAGATGGAGCAACTGAAACAAAAGAAGCGCGCTCTGGTGGCTGCCGTGATGGAAGCCGAAGGTGGTGGTGCGTTGAAACTGACCGTGGATGATATCGAGGCGCTGTTTGCTCCTGATGGACAGATCGTGTCGCCGGAGCGGGTGACCGCCTGAGCGATGGATCCGATCAACGCCTGGCTCACGCGATGTCCGGACCCGGCGGTCGATCCGATGCTCGGCATGGCGGAGGCGGGATTGCTCCTGCCCCGTGGGTCGTACCACGAAATCGCCTGGACCAAGGCGCTGCTGGTCGAACGCACAGGACTGTTGGGTGTTGGCGGCATTTGGGGTGGGCGGCAACTGGTCGGGCGTTGGTTCATCGAAGGCTTCGGGACCGAGGCGCAAAAGGCAGCGTGGTTGGGGAGGACCGCTGCCGTATCAATCTCGGAACCTGGGGTTGGCGCGCACCCGAAAAAACTGACCACACGAGCGGAGCCGATTGGCACTGCGTGGCGAATCACTGGCGAAAAGGCTTGGACCAGTAATGGGCCGATCGCCGACGTCCTGATTGTGCTGGCGATTACCGCGGAAGAGGCCGGGCGGAAACGCTATAGTATGTTCCTGATACCACGCGATACGCCGGGCCTGACGTTGAAGGACATGCCGGGCTTTCACGCGTTGCGTCCTTCTCGGCATTGCCAGGTCGTGCTGGATGGCTGCGAGGTGCCGGCCGACGCGCTGTTGGGCCGCGCCGGATGGGCGTATGACTACATGGCCCTCCCATTCCGCGACGTTGAAGACGCCGTCGGAACATTCGGCACGCTGGGCGCGTTTCGGTTTCTGTTGAAACGATTACGGCCGGAGACCGATACGGACAATGAGCGGGCGCTGTGGCTTGGCGGTCTTGTTGCGCTGACCGCAGTGTACGAGGCTGGAGCTGAATCGGTCGTTGCACCGCTGGACAAAGGGATCGTGGATATGGGCTCGGCGACGCTGGTCGGGCTGCGCCTGCTCGCTGCCGAGATCTTGCGCCTGATGCGCGGTCACGCAGGGAAATATGCCGCGGATGACACGGCTGTTGCGACGTTGCTCTATGATATTGAGGCGACGTTCGGTGTGGCCCGAGGTCCCAGGCTGGCGCGCCAGGCGCGGCTGGGGATGCCGGCGCGAGCGCAGGATCATCACGCGCCTTTCACAAGGCGGGCGCCGTAAACGGACGCCGATACAACGCATCGTCATTTGCCGTTACCAATCCCTGGCCTCACGCGTCCTGCGTTCCGACAGCCGTCTGCGCCTTCCGCTTTGCAGCCGTTGCCTGAGCCGCCCTCCGGCGGTTCGCTATGCGGCCGAGTTGGAAATTCATCCTGGGAATATCAACGAGGTCGGGAACATAGCCGTCAAAGTGCTCGCTGAGCTGCGCATGATCGGGGTGTGTGGGATCGGCAAGTGTGTCGAGCAGTTCATAGAACCCTGGAATTCCGCCGCAATCTTCAGGTGGTGCGGCCCATTCGCCGCGCACCAGACGGGGGTAGAACTGATTTGCGTCGCCTTGCCGGATATTGCCGACGGTCAGGCGAACCTCCCAGTTGTCTCCGAAATCATAGGTATATTCGATGACGGTTTTGTGTGGTTTCAGCACATCGCGGAGGCGAACTTTGACTGCCACCTTCCGAGGCTCAGTCCCCCAGTCCTCATCCATCGGTGGGCCAAATCGCTGTTCGCCGACAGTAAATTCCCAGAGATGATAATCGAACCAGTCCATGACGATCTGGATGATATCGTGCAGGACCTTGAGCGTGACGGATGTCGGCACCTCAACCTCGCGCCAGATCAACGGGTCGCTGTCGAGAAGTTCCATCCGAATCGTGCAAACCTCGTTGTTGCTGTCGGCCTTGGATTGCGCAGCTGGAGATTTCATGCGGTCAGCCTTCCGATGCGAACGACGTTCTGCCTGCGGCGGGCTTCCGGCATCCGGAACATCTTTTTGCAGATTGACTCCGGTGCCTACGCCACCACCACCAAATTATCACGCGGCGCGATTCGCCACACCAGCATCGGCTCCATTTGTCACGCGAGTCCGCTGGTAAGATGCCAAGGAACGCCGGCCCACGCGATGACGGCCGGCAACCAAACAGTTCGCATGCGATCGCCGGCGCTCAGGCGGCGGCGCGCAGCAGCAATGCCTCAACCTCATCCGCGGCGCATTCAGCGCCGTAATGACCCGCGAACGCGTGCGATCGCAGCCGTGCGTTTCTTCGGAAATAAGGTGTCGCCAGCACCTCGCGCGCAGCATCGCGGATAGCGGCAGCGTCGGCGTCTCCTGACAGTGCCCGGCCCGCGCCCCATTCCTGAATGGCTGCAGCAACGAATGGTTGATCGCCGGCAAGCCCAGGAATGACGATGCCAGGAACGCCGGCGCGCATTGCCCGCATCGCGGTGCCGTGCCCGCCGTGCATCACCGCCAGGGACGCGCGCGCCAGGATCGGTTCATGTGCCGCGTAGCGCAGCACGACGGCATTGGCTGGTGCGG
>JBEKQQ010000253.1:0-4758 GCA_049519555.1 Acetobacteraceae bacterium | reverse complement strand
GGGCCTGCCCTTCGAGGTCAGCCACAACGTCTTCGTACCTGACGTCCAGCACGGCACTCGCCGGCAATACCCGACGCCAATGCTCCATCAGGTCGCAGTATGCGCGATAATATCGTCCAAGCTCCGCGAGATTGTAGGTATATGGTAGGTCGCCAGTGAAGAGTTGAGCGAAGCAGGACAGGCATGTATCGATCGGATCACGATGAACGTGAATAATCCGGGCACCTGGAAGAGCCAGGTGGATAAGGCCAATGCGACGAAAATTATCCGGCAATTTGTCGACAATGCGCGTCGCAGATGGGGCGAGGGCTTGCACTCCGGTGAGATACTCGGCCCCGAGGAGAATTATTCTTTGATGGTCCAGGGCAATTGCCGATTCAGGAAACGCACCGGCAGAAGGCTCATGCTCCAGCAGCCGCCTCACCTGGCGCGGCAGAGCCATCAGTTCGCCAGCGCCGTGCACAGATGGGTCGCTCGCCAGGATTTGCTCGACCAGCGAGGTGCCTGAACGGGGCATGCCGACAACGAAGATTGGAACTCGGGAATTCGGACCCCGCTCCTGCCGGTTGTTCAGCATCTCGGCCGTAAAAACCTCTTTGATACGAGCAAACATGGCCAGCGATTGCGCTTCGTCGTAACGAACACGGCTCCGCTTCAGCCGGTTGCCTTCCACCAGGTGTGGTGATGATTTCTCCGCCTGACCGAAGTTGGCATATGCCATTCCGAGAGCGAAATGCACTTCCATCCGTTCGGTTTCCGGGAGTGAATGCATGTCCATGGCGAGAGCTTCCAGTCGCCTCAGTTGCGGACTGTCCGGCACCACTCGGCCAGTCGTTACGAGCATACGATGGAAAGCACCCCGCCGCGGCGCGATGGCCACGGCTTTCTCGAAGGCCGCACACGCTGCGTCCAACGCGCCCAGCTCCTGCAAAGCGTTGCCCAGATTGTTGTGAGCCACGGCGGAGTTCGGGTCGAGCTCAATCGCCCGGCGAAAACAGGTGATCGCCGCACCCAGTTGGCCCTTGTGGTGCAGCACTACGCCCAGATTGCTGTAGGGATCGGCTACCTTCGGTTCGAGTTCGATTGCCCTGCGAAAACAGGCGATCGCCGCATCCAAATGGCCCAGGTCGTGCAACGCATTGCCCAGGTTGCCGTGGGCCGCAGCGAACCTCGGCCTGAGCTCGATCGCCCTGCGATGACAAGAGACCGCCGCGTGAGGCTGGCCGATGTCCCTCAATGCGATGCCCAAACATGTTTGAACTTCGGCCAATTCCGGTTTGAGTTTGACCGCCCGCCGATAATAGTCGATCGCCGCGTCTGGTTGGCCTTGGTCACATAGCACCTTGCCCAGATTGGCCAGAGCCTCTGGGTGATCTGGCTTCACAAACAGGGCCTGGCGGTAGCAAGCAGCAGCCTCAGCCAATCGCCGTTGGTTGTGGAGCGTGATGCCGAGATATATATACGCCTCGGGGTAATCTGGCTTCGCGGAGAGCGCCCGGCGGTAGCAGGCGGCGGCCTCATCCAGTTGTCCTTGTTTGCTTAGCGTGATGCCAAGGTTGACGTGGGCCTCAGGGCAATCTGGCTTCACGGAGAGCGCCCGGCGGTAGCAGGCGGCGGCCTCATCCAGTTGTCCTTGTTTGCCCAGAGTGATGCCGAGATTGACGTAGGCCTCAGGGTAATCTGGCTTCGCGGAGAGCGCCTGGCGATAGCAGGCGGCGGCCTCATCCAGTCTTGCCTCGTTGCGTAACACATTACCAAGATTATAGTGCGCCTCCTCTAAGTCCGAATTCAAGGAGATGGCCTGCCGATAGCAAGCTGTGGCTTCGTCGAGCCGCCCTTGTTCCTTTAGCAGGTTACCCAGATGGCTGTGGAAATGCGCTGCTCGGGGGTTAACGGTGATCGCCTGACCGATCAGCGTAATGGCGTGCGCGCGATCTCCGTTGCGGGCGGCAGCGACGCCGCGCGAGTGCAGGTTCGCAGCCTGCTGGACGTCGGCTTGTACGGCTTCGGCGCGAGCCTGAGGTCTGCGCATGATTACCTGTCCTTGCCCCTTTTGTGCGCGGCGGCGTTCCCTGTTCATCAATCAATGTTCCATTTACCAGGTGGTCGCTTCTGCATTGCCGCCCTGCCTGCCTAGTACCCAGAATCGCTGAAGCGCGTCACACAGGGCGTCATCCCCCGCGCTTGTCGCGGGGATGACGAGGCGGCCCTGCCGCGTCTCGCGCTTCATTGATTGTGGATACCAGAGTTAAGAATCCCTCAGTAACAGGATTATTTCAGGAAGCTGACGATTTTGGGCAAATCGTGTAATGATTCCGGCCGGAGCTCCATATGGTTGTCGGTTTTTGTCAGGGAAGCCGGGAATACCGGCCGAAAACCCGACGGAAACGTTGCACCTCTCCAGTCCGCGAAGCTTACCCGAATTTGATCGAGGCAGGCCAGGAGCGCCCGAATGCTGGCTTCGGCGCTACGCGAGGCAGGAAGCCACGCCGGAATAGTAAGGCACGGCCTTGGGTCTTTAAACACAAAAGATGCCGAATCGCTGAATTCGTTCTGAAGCACGTTCGAGATGTGTTGCCGGTCCTCCGGTGTCAGCATCCGGTTCAACCGATCGGGTTCGAACGTGAGGCAGGCGTTCCACGCACATCCCGGTGCCGGCAACATTTCGTGGTTTCCAGCAACATTTCGTAGTTTCCAGCAACATTTCGTGGTTTATGGTGACGACGGGGTTGTTGGCGGCTGTTAGTAGAGGGGTTCGCGGCGACGCCAGTCCGAACCGCGAAACCGCGCCCGCAAGAGCCGACGTGCCACCTCGGTGCATACCGAGAATGACAACAGCTTGCAGATTAATGGCCGGCGATTAATGGTAACCGACCTTCGTGCTCAAAAGGATGACCATCGCTGGCTCAAGCGCTCGCTGCCGCCCTCGAACCCAACGACCTCGTCCCAGGCGCCCTCCCCCGTGGCGGGTTCGTGCATGGGTCGATTGCGGGCGAACGGCTCAGGCGGTGTGAACGGCGGCTTCCCAATCCCGCTTGCTCCAGAGCCGTCAGTCCGCTTTCGGCCAGCCACGGTCGAAAGCTGCCCGATAGCTCCGCGCCCATGGCTGCGGTTCAGGCGAGCGGCACCGTTTTTCCGAAGCGGTCGTTCATGGGCGCTGCGGCTATGGGCTGGGTCGGGTGGAAAGCGGATTTTCGCGAGGAGTTCTCGAGCGTATCGCCGACCGACCGGTCATGCCGCAGTTCCCTCATCTACGAACATTTGTCGCGGCGGCGTGACAACGAATTCCGTGAATCCGTCAATCTCGCTGGCGACCGCGATCGCCCCACGGTGCTCCTTCGTGACGATGTTACGTGATCGATAGATCGTACCCGGTACCATGGGCGCTCGGCGTGGTCATGAAGAACGGCTGGAACAGCTTGCCCCGGACGCCTTTCAGAATACCAGAACCCTGGTCTCGGACTTAGATTTCTCCGATATTTGCGGTGGTGACCGGAATGCGGGACCGTTTGACGACGGTTCTCTTCCGAATCGAGCTTCCGTCCATTAGCAAGCGTTTTTCTCCAGAGCTGGGATCGCATGCCATGCCAGCCTCTGTTGCCTTGCCCTCCGCCGAAGCCGCGTGTTTGCAACTGCTCCGCACGGGTATTGGTCGGCCCACCACGATCGCCCTACGCTGCAGTCATGGCGTCGAGCGGATCGGACGGGCGCTGGCAACCTTGTCCGATCTGCGTCTCACCGAAAAAGGTAAGGACGGAGTCTGGGGTCTGACCGCGCGTGGCCGGACCATGTCGTTTTCGGTGCTAGCGGAGGGCAAAACGCGCGGGCGGAAGCCGTCGCGCACGGCAGTGCCCGGCAGTACCGTGGCGCGCCTGCTCGCATTGTTGGAAACGCCGCGCCATCGCGCCGATCTGCCCGCCCTTCTGGGTGTGACGCGCGAACGTGTCCGCCAATTGGTCGTATCCCAGAGTGCGGCGGGCCGGATCAGAGGAGCGGGATCGAAGGATCCGATTTTCGCGCTCGCGCTGACCGGCGATCCGGTGGTGCTGCTGACCTACGCCCAGGAGCGCGTGTTGTCGGCATTCGCGGAGGAAACGCCGACGACATTGTCGCGGCTCGCGAGAGTGGCGCACCGGCCTCCCACGGTCATGGCGCAGATCGCGGACTTCCTGCGCGACGTCGGCCTTATCGACGAGGCGGGCCGGGCGACGCACGGCGTGCTTTGGCGTCTGACTCCGGCGGGCCGGTCTCACTGGCAGCGGTCACCGGATGTGGCGGAGGCGGAGGAGCCGCCGCTGATGTTCCGCTCGGGCCGAATCGCCAATGTTCTGGCCTACCTGGAGGAACAGGGTAAGGCGCGAACGGTCGACGTGGCGCGCGCTTTGGATATTCCACCGCAGTCGATGAATGCGTTGATGCAGTACCTCAAACGCCGAGGGATCGTGCGGGTCCGGTCGGATGCGTTTCGTTCGCCATATGTGCTGACGGACGAAGGACGGGAATTGCTGGCAGCGATGACCCGACGGTCGGATGCGGCGTAGGGGCACCTTCTTTGGTTTTGCGGTTCGATTGCAGGCTGAAATTCAACTGCCGCAACAGATCGCCGACGACATTGTGTCCGATCTCGTGACCCAGGGCCCGCAATGCGTCGGCCAGATTGCGCAGGCTCCGGCTGGTCCACAACAGAGGCGCCTCCGGATCGCCGCACGTCGCGGGTTCGACGAGGTCCTTCAGGTCGCTCAACAGCGTGGGATCGAC
>JBEKQQ010000252.1:0-4774 GCA_049519555.1 Acetobacteraceae bacterium | reverse complement strand
GTCGATGACGCCAAAGCGCCGGTCTTTCCCTTCCCCGCGGTACAGCAGCAATTCTTCCTGGTAGCCTGCTGTATCCGAGCGTAATGAAACCTTCGTCACGCTCGCCGGCAGATGCGCCAGAGAGGCTTGCAGCACCCGCAGTTGGCCTAGACCCAACAGTCGTGTCACCAGGGGCCATCTGGGATCAGTTGATGGGCAGCCGTGCGTCCATGTCGAGTTCGAAGCGGCCGTAAGGGTTCACGTGCTCCCAGATCAGCGGCGTCAGGGCGCGGAGATCTCTGGCGGTTAGCTTTCCTGACCACTGCGGCTGCGCCAACACCTGCTGCTGCATGAGGGTGTTGATGTACACCATGCAGTTCTGGAGGAGATGCAGGGCGAGCATGCTGATCTCGTGATCCTCGCGACGGTTGCTGGCCATTTCACCGCGACGAGCGAAGAAAATGAAGTCGTTGGCGCTGTTCCATTGTTCGACGACGTTCAGACCCTCGTTGACCTCACGGCGGACTGCTTCGCTGTGAAGGTATTGGCACAGGAAGATCGTCTTGACCGCCCTGCCGAGTTCCGAGAACGCCTTGTAGGTCGGATGCTGAATGTTGCTCCTGACGAAGCGGCGCAGGATCGATTCGGTCTCGGCGGTGCCGAGCCGGACGGCCGTGACGTATTTGACCATTTGGTCGTATTGCTGGCGAACTAGCTCCCAGTCGATCGGCTTGGTCAGAATGGCCTGCAAGTTCGGGTAGGCATCCGGTTGTCCGACATCGGGTCTGGACAGTTTCTGGACATGGATCGCCTTCAGCCGCGGCATAAGTTGGAACCCCAGCAACCGGCAGAACGCAAAGGCGACTGTGCTTTGGCCGTGGGAGTCCACGTATTGGCGATCGACCTCCATTTCGGTGCAGTGATGGACGACGCCCTCGATCATTGAGGCAACCTCGGAGGAGGACGGGGATTTGAGCTGGGAATGTATGCACAGGGAATTCTTGTCGACATGCCAATAAATCATCACCCCGCGCCCACCATAGCGGACGTGCCACTGCGTGGTGAGGTTCTGGTCCCAGGCTCCGAAGTGCTTGGAATCAGACGCGCAGGCTGTCGTGCCGTCACCCCAGATCCGCGGATCGCGGGCATGCAGCGTGCCGTCGGCGACAACGGCAATGGCCTGTCGCAGTGCGTCGACGGTAATGTATCGGCGCCGGACATAGGCGAGATCCTTGGCGGTCGTGCCGGATCGGAACCCGGCCATGCGTTGAAACCCGGCATTCGTTCCGATCCCATTCAGGCCAAGCAAGAGCCGTGGGCGCAGAACCGAGCGGTCCAGGGTCTCGTACGCGGTCGAGCTCTTCAAAACGTCGGTGAAGTTCAGGCGGAGGTCGGTTTCCTTGAGCATGTCGAGAAGATTGGTCATCGGCCAGGTCGCGACGATTTCGGCCTTGAGCGCGATCAGGTTCGCCGGCTCAGGCTGAGGGTCGAACGGCGTCACCGTGATCCATCCGTCTTGCTTCCGCTTCCGACTGATCCGGACGAGCTGATTGGCTGGCATGCCGGCATCCAAGGTCCGAAGCGCCTCGCGCATTTCGGCTTGGAGATCGGCGATGAAGCGATCGGCTTCGAGTGGCAGCTTCAGTGCCTGATAATAAGGTATGCGCTGCGCCTCGAAGTCGGCCGAGAGGTCTTCATCGGGATTGCGGTATCGGTCGGCACCGACGACCCAGACCTCTTTGCAGCGCAGCTTTTCGCGAAGGGCCTCCAGGACGCAGATCTCGTAGGTGATCCGATTGATGCGCTGCCGCCCCTCGGCATCCTTCTCGACGACGGCTTCTCGCCAGAGTCCGCGCACGATATCGTCGATCGGCACCACCTCCTCGGCGGGGAAGGTCTGGAGTTTCGAGTCGGCGTAACGCTTCAGGAGATCGAGCGCCGAGAGGACCGGACGATGATGTTCATTGTTTGAGCGGAATTCCAGTCGTTGCAGGATTTGCGGCACCATGCGGCGGTAATGGCCCTTGTAGGAATTCCGGATCACTGTGCGAAGTGTGGTCCTGTAGGTTGGACCTGTGGCCTTCGCTTCCTTGACCAGATCACGCAGGGTCTGTTCACCGACGACTGGAAAGACGACATCGCGCACGATGCCATCCGGTTTCTCCAGGGCCGCGCCGGCGACTTCGAACAACAGGTTCTGTTTGCCCGCGACGCGCTTCAGATCATCGAGCAGTTCGCGGTCGACCCGGTGCTCAGCACGTGCCCCGATGTGGTGAATGGTTTCGATGAGCAAATCGATCAGGTCATCGGTCAGCGTCCGGCTGCGCAGATGCACGAAGGCCGCAAGCCAGGCGAGCCTGGCTGGCTCCGGATGCCGGCGGAGCTCGTAGGGGGCCTCGGTAGAGACACGCCGCCGATACCGCTCGAGCTCATGGGGGAGCACGCCGTCGAACAGACCGGGAGGCAGTTCGATCTGGCGGATCAACGCCAGCTTGGCCAGTTCGTCCTGGATGCCCGCCAGCCCCGGTTTGCCTGGATCGCTGCGCAACCGCAGAAGCAATGCGGGGGCTGGTTGTGCAGACGAATCGGACACCGGACTGTCGGACCCGTTGCCGGGGGGACGCAACAGCGCTTCCAGCCGCTCACGTGTCCCTGCGGCAAGGCGGCCCAGGATGCCGTTACAGAAACGACTATCATGAGCGTGGATCGCGGCACGGACGATCCGATTGACACGATCCGGTGCGGGCGCCTCGATCGAAAGCTCGCGGCACCGCGTCTCAAGGAGCGCGGCGAGTTGGTCCAAAACCGCCCCGACTGCCGGCACTCGATCTCGCAGCCAGGCTTCGAGCAGTTCGGCGTCGGCGACGGTCGCTTCCCGGAATCCCAGCCATGCCCGGATCTCGGCCCGATGACGCTTCCAGGTCCGGCTTGTCGTGTCGTGCCAATCGCGATCATCGAGCTCCGCGCCAACCTGTCGGGCCACTCGCGCCACAGTTCCATCATCGATTTCTGTTGGCTTCTTGGGAAACCGTCCATTCGCCCGGTAAAACAAGAGCAGCACGGCGAACCCAAGGCGGTTCGCACCATTCTTCGTCATAACGAGCGTCTGATCTGCGAAGGTCAGCAACCACGCTTCGGCGGCGTTGGCGTCATCGGGCATGTTCCGGATTCCATGAAGAAGGGCTGTCGCGTAACTTGTAAGACCTGCGACACTCCTCCCATGCACCGACGGAGCAGGGCTTTTCCTGTCGCAAATCTTTGTCGCGAATGATAAAGGTCTTGCGACATAATGTGCGACAGGTCGCCGTGTCCAAGAAACCCACGCCCGGCCCGTTGATCGGTTATGCCCGGGTGTCCACCCAGGGCCAGGACCTCGCTCAGCAACGCGCGACTTTGCGTGGGGCCGGTTGCAGCCGCGTCTTCGAGGAGAAGGTCAGTGGCGCAAAGCGTGATCGCCCTCAATTGGAACGTTTACTCGATCACCTGCGTGTCGGTGACGTGGTAGCGGTCACGCGCTTGGACCGCTTGGCCCGATCAACCCGCGACCTTTTGGAAATCGCAGAGCGCATAAAGGACGCTGGGGCGGGTCTTCGTTCGATAGCCGAACCGTGGGCTGATACGACAACACCGGCGGGGCGCATGGTCCTGACCGTATTCGCCGGTATTGCCGACTTCGAGAGATCCCTGATCGTTGAGCGTACGAGCGCGGGCCGTATCGCTGCGAAGACACGAGGCATACGTTTCGGGCCGCACCCGTCACTCGGGGCGGAGCAAATTGCACACGCTCGCCAACTTATCCAGCAGGCCGGCAAACCCGTGGCCGAGGTGGCCAAACTTCTAGGCGTCCATCGCTCGACGCTCTATCGGGCTCTCGACAGTCCCCCGCCTCACCACGCTGAACCGGCCTCCTGATCGAAATGGCCCCTGGTGACACGACTGTTGGGTCTAGGCCCAGTTGTTCGTGCCCGGCGGGAACATTCCCGTCGCGGAACTCGGAGTACAAGATCGTGCCCTGCTCAGCCCAAAAACAGTTCAGCGGCTGATAGGCCTTGAACCCTTTGTAGCAGTGCAACGCATCCCGCTTGTGCGTCTCGACCAGCGTGGCGTCCATGTCCAGCGTCGCCAACGTTGCAGGTTGGTGCGTCTGAATGCAGTCCAGCAGCGCTTGATTGACCCGCCATAGGCTGCGGAGCGGGTCCGTCACGTCCGGAATGACCGCGCTGCCAGTCACCGCTTTCGGCGCGGCGGGGTCGTGAAACCGCTCCAGCCACGCCGAGGCGGCCGACGGTGAGGGCACGGTACGCTCACGTGGGCGACGCCACCGTTTCTTCAGCAATCGCCGCTCGGTGGGCGACAGCACATCACGCTCGATCGCGCGCAGGATCGCCGCGAAGCCGCTGTCCTGCTCTAGCCGCTCCAGGTCCTCCACACAGTCGCCGCCGGCCAGGTTCAGAAAGATCAGCGCCAGCACCATCTGGATGTCGAGCCAACCCTGCGAGCCAGCCACATGGACGTGCTGGCGGATTGCTGCGCCAAGGCCGATGGCCTCGATCAGATCGAGATACAGCGGCAGGCCGGCCAGCGACGTCAGCCCGCCGCTCGAACGATCCGCTTCATACTGGAACCCCAGCACGCCTTGTGGCAGCATCCCCGCACCCCGTTGGTGATGGTTGTCGATTCGCAAACGCAGACTATCTCCCTGATTTATCAGGGCCAACGGGGAACTGAAGATTTTTGGGTGCGGAATTCAGGCTGACACGAGATCAGATCGCGGGATTCAACACCAACGCCGCCG
>JBEKQQ010000251.1:0-4858 GCA_049519555.1 Acetobacteraceae bacterium | reverse complement strand
ATTCTCGAAAAGGAGCCGGTCGAGCAGGCGATCAGCAAGATCATGCAGACCATCGGTTACGGGTCCTCGAATTACGGCAACAGCTTTGCCGATTTCGAAGATGGCTGGATGCAGTTCGTCAACAACAAGACCACGGTGATTATCCTTGGCGATGGGCGGGGCAACCGGACCGATCCGAGAACGGATGTGATCGGGCGATTGTCGCAACGCTGCAAGCGGATCATCTGGCTGAACCCGGAATACCGGTCGGCCTGGGGCACCGGGGATTCGGACATGTATCGTTACGCACCGTTCTGTAATTTGGTGACCGTATGCAATTCGCTGCGGCATCTGGAGCGGGTGATCACCGACATCCTGGAAGACGCCGCCTGAACCGGACGGCCTGCTAACGACAGAAGAAGCGAATTCGTCGCTCGATGTGTATCCGACCCGAGCGACGAGGGTGGTCCAGTTGGGCTCACCGCACATCGGATACAGCCACACCGCACGGGCCTTGCCCGTATCGACGTAATGCAGCGGCCGCATCCACGCGGACCGTGAAGAGAAGGAATTGTTTATGTGTAGACGACATCTTTGGAGTGCGGTCGCGGCCTTCGCCGTCGGCCTGTCATGGGCTGCACTGCCAGCCACCGCGGCCGAGCAACGAGGCGTCACCGACACGGAAATCGTGATCGGCACCATCACCGACCTCTCGGGCGTCACCGCGGTGCAAGGCGTCAACAACTCTGACGCGATCCGCATGGCATTCGACGAGGCGAACGACAAGGGCGGCGTGCACGGCCGCAAGATCAAGTACATCGTCGAGGACAATCAGTACACCGTGCCGCGGTCCGTCCAGGCGATGAACAAGTTGCTCAACAACGACGACATCTTTATGGCGTTGTCGGATGGCGGCACGCCGATGAACGACGCCAACATGCCGGCGGAATTCGAGAAGGGCGTGCCGAACGTATTGCCGCTGACCGCCGCTCGTTCGATGTACGAACCGTTCAACCGGCTCAAATTCGCGCAGTACGCGTCGTATTATGATCAGATGCGCGCGGCGGTGAAATATTTTGCCGAGAAGCGCGGACGGAAGAAGTTCTGCGTGATGTATCAGGATTCCGACTTCGGTAAGGACGTGGTCGCCGGCGTGGTCGCACAGACCAAGGCGATGGGCATGGAGATTGCCGGCACGACCGCGCATCGGCCGACCGACACGGACTTCAATGCACCGGTCAGCAAGCTGAAGGACGCCAACTGCGACGCGATCATGCTTGGCACGATCGTGCGCGATACCAACATCATCATTCAGACCGTTCGCAAAATGAACTGGGACGTCGACATCGTGGGTCAATTCGCTTCCTATGATACCGCAGTGGCGTCTTTGCCGGGTGGTGCCACGGAAGGCACGTATTGCATGGCACCGGCGCTGTACGCCTATCCCGATGACCCGCGGCCTGAGGTGCAGGACTTTGCCAAACGCTTTCAAGCGAAATTCGGCCGTGCGCCGAATTTCCATGGCGAGGTGGGCTATACCGCTGCGACGATCGTTCTGCTGGCCCTGGACCGCGCCGGCCGCGACCTGACGACTGCCAGTTTCATCAAGGCGATGGAAAGCATCCATGACTACAGGGACATCTTCGGCAGCGTGCTGTCGTTCGGTCCGGATCAGCACCATGCGTCCACCAGTTCGTTCCTGACGGTGGTCAAGAACGGCCGCTGGGTGCCGGTGGAGGAAGCCGCGCTGAGCTACTGATCGGTTCAAACCAGGGGGCTGGACGCCCCCTGGGACGATCACGTCGTCTGCAAGCGTTAGGAAACCGGGAATTCACACAGAAACAGCTACGCGCGGTTCTGCGAAGCTGATGATAATGCGCAGCACTCTGCGGCACGTCGAACGGATAATGACAGAGATAGTGGAAGTTCCGCACAAGGAAAATACGTCAGATCACCCGCTGGTGACGATGCGAGTCCAGGTGATGCAATGAGGCAACCATTGAAAGTATCATGCTGAGGGTCCAAGGTCTCTCAGCCATTACTACCAGATAGGAAGTGGTTGATCACGACGGCTGCCGGCTCGTTTGTGAACATTTCCTTCGTATACAGCAACTTCTGCGTCCTATTTCCAAAGCCGAGCACGCCTGCGGTAGTTGACCAATTCTCGTCGGCGTGTACTGGGAGGACGCTGTCCAGCTTGAACCTCCATTTGATCCGCGGCTCCTCAAGTCGACGATCGTCCAGCACACTATAAGCCATTCTGCAGTCTGCAACGAGCCAGGTTTGCTGCTCATCCGTAGCAAATATCCGCATCGCGCGTAAGTTATTTAATCGGGTCGTGGACTTTGTCTTATCCGTGTGCCCGTAGAATGCTTCCATCTTTTTCTCGTTGTCGTCTCGAACGAGTTCCCGGATTTGCACTTCGGTCCAGAATGCACGTTGGCTTACCACCGCGAGGATTCGGTCCACCACTGTGCCAAGAACGTTCATGCTACTACTCCACTCCTGGTCGCTGTTCTTCCTGGTGAGCCGACAGTCGTCGCAACTGAGCGAGCAGCGTTCGCCACGTCAGCGACGCGATAACTGCTGCCAGAGGCGTTGGCTGGAAGATTCGCGCCATCATCCCCAAGCCTGATGCTATCATGGAAGCCATTATCCAGACGAGGGCATTTCGCGGGGTTGCCCGCCATCCGTGAGTCAACCCAAGATAGGAGTAACCTGGATTCGAGCCCTTTTTGTGCACCACCAGCGTCAGCATGACCGAGCAAGCGTCGAGCAACACGAGAGCCAGGCCTATAACGCCGGATGCGATAATAAAGACGGCGTAGGCGACCCAACTGTCGGCCCTTAGCTCGAACCGAAGGAAGGAATCCAACGCCTCGCCGAAGCGCTCCATTCATTGCCCCTGATCCCACCCCTTCCCCCACTTATCGTCAAACACCACATCCACCAGCGGCGACCGCCGCACCGGACCAAATTTCCCCATCGGAAAACCAACCGGCAAAATTGCGTAGGAATGGTAGCCGTCGGGAATTCCCATCGCTGCCTCGGTTTCCTTTTCATGCATCATATATAGCGTGGTCAGCGTCGTCCCCAGATCGAGAGCGCGGCATGCCAGCAGCATGTTCTGCACTGCCGGGAAGATCGACGACCCCGACCCCCGAGGTCCCGCCAGACAGGGCACGATCCACACCGGTGCCTCATGGAAATGGTCGGCCAGATACTCCGCCGCATTCAACATGCGGGCGAAACGTTCCGGCGTCACCCCGGGCGCCGGTCCACCGGAGCGGTAACGCGGTCCCACCACCTCGTGCCACGCCTTTTGATACCATGCACCGGCCGCTGCCTTGATCGCCGGATCGCGGATCACCAGGAATCGCCAGGACTGCATGTTGCCGCCGTTCGCGGCAAACGTCCCGGCCTCCAGCACCCGGTTGAGCAAATCGTCCGGCACCGGGTCCGGCTTCAGACGGCGCATCGAGCGGGTCGTGCGCATGATTTCGAATAAGTCGTCCATCAAATGATCCCCTTCTCGCGCAATGCCGCCAACGCCGATGCATCAAGGCCCAGTTTCTCAGACAGAACCTGGTCGGTATGTTGCCCCAACAGCGGCGGGGGCAGGCGGTAATCCGGCGGCGTTTCCGACAGTTTCACCGGATTGGCGATCATTTTCATTTTGCCTCCGGTCGCATGCTCCATCTCAAGCACCATATGCCGGGCCTGAACATGCGGGTCGGCGAACACCTCGGACAATTTGTTGATCGGGCCGCAGCCGATCTTCAGCGCCTCAAGTTGGTCGATCCACCAACCGGTCGGGTGCTGCTGCATGACCGGGGTCAGCGTATCCGTCACCAGTTGCCGGTTTTGCACGCGCGCGGCGTTAGTGGCGAAGCGTTCATCCTCCAGCAAATGGGTCAGAGCGAAGGCCTCGCAGAATCGTTTGAAAGTCGGATCGTTACCGATCGACAGCACCATATGACCGTCCGCTGTCGGGAACACCTGATACGGCACGATGTTCGGATGCTGGTTGCCAAGTCTGGGCTGGTTCTCCCCGGTGGCGAGGTAATTCATCCCCTGATTGGCCAGCCATGCCACATGCGTATCCAGCATCCCGATGTCGATCTGCTGGCCGACACCGGTAAGGTCGCGGTGCCGGATCGCCGCCAGAATGCCGATGCAACCGTACAGACCGGCAAACAAATCCGCCACGGGAACGCCAACTTTTTGCGGCAGTCCGTCCGGCTCGCCGGTCAGGCTCATCACCCCGCCCATGCCCTGGATCAGGCTGTCATAGCCAGGCCGCGGAGCATACGGTCCGGTCTGCCCGAACCCGGTGATCGAACAATAGATCAGGCGGGGAAACTTTGCATGCAACTGCTCGTAGCCAAGCCCGTATTTCTCCAGAGCGCCAACCTTGAAGTTCTCCACCAGGATGTCGCAATCGGCGATCAACCGCAGCGCGATCTCCTGCCCCTCCGGCTTCCCGATATCCAGCGTGACCGACATCTTGTTGCGGTTTACGCCAACAAAATACGCACTCTCCTTGGTCCCGGGCATGAACGGCGGAGCGAAGCCGCGGGTATCGTCGCCGGCGCCGGGACGCTCGATCTTGATCACCTCGGCGCCCAGATCGCCAAGCATTTGTGCGCAGGTGGGACCGGCAAGGACACGGGTGAGGTCAAACACGCGCAGACCCTTGAGGGGGCCGGATGGGTTGGTCATACTTCTCTCCAGCTTCTGGGCGATCAGTGTGACGCTTATCCTGCATCCTGACCAGCGATCTGGAAAATTCCCACGCAGTGGTTCATTTCATGGCCGGCGCGACGTCGGAACGAGGCAGCAATGTCATGGGCAACGGGGCTGGCTATGACTTCATCAT
>JBEKQQ010000250.1:0-4907 GCA_049519555.1 Acetobacteraceae bacterium | reverse complement strand
GGCCCTGCGCGGCCGCGGCGGCACCGAACACCCGCGCGTATTCATCTGGGGGCCGCTCGAGGCGCGTCTGCAATCTGTCGACGTCATGGTGCTTGGCGGCCTTGTGGAGACCGTCTGGCCATTGGCGCCCGAGCCGGGCCCGTGGCTGTCACGCCCGATGCGCGCCACCGTCGGCCTTGCCTCGCCCGAGGTTACGATCGGCAGCGCCGGCCATGATTTCCTGTCCGCTGCGATGGCCGCGTCCAAGGTGATCCTCTCCGGTGCGCAACGACGGGATGGCGCACCTGCGGTGCCCGCTCGCTGGCTGACCCGGTTGGAGGCTTTGCTCGAAGGTGCCAAGGCCCGGTTGCCGGAACATCCAGCCGTGGCATGGGCGCGGTCGTTGGACCTGCTGCACGGCGGTCCGAAACCGGTTTCCCCACCGCGGCCTTGCCCGCCGGTTGCGGTGCGGCCCTCGCGATTGAGCGTCACCGAGATCGAGACCTGGTTGCGCGATCCATATGCGATTTACGCCAAACACATTCTCCGCCTGCCGGCGCTGAAGCCGTTGGACCAGGAGACCGATGCCGCGGATTACGGGTTGCTGGTGCATCGCGGGATCCATCTGTTTCTGCAGGAACATGGCGTCGCCTGGCCGCCGGACGCAGCCGACTCAATGCGTCGCGCGATGCGGCGGGCTTTGGCCGAGTCGTACGCGCGAGCAGCGCTGACGGCGTGGTGGGAGCCGCGGCTGGACCGGATCGCCGCCTGGATCGTGGAGACGGAACAGCAGCGACGCGCCGGCGTTACGCTGACCGACATCGCCACCGAGCATTCGGGCGTGTGCGACATCCAACGCCCCGGACGGCGCTTCCGACTGGTTGCGCGAGCGGATCGGATCGAACGGCGGCAGGATGGGACGCTGGCGATCCTGGACTACAAGACCGGTTTCGTTCCGTCACAAAAATCCGTTGCCGACGGAACAGCGCCGCAACTGCCGCTGGAGGCGGCGATGGCAGCCGCCGCCGGCTTCGGTGCAGAGTTGCAGGCGGCCACAGCAGAATTGACTTACTGGCAGCTGACCGGCGGTTTTGAACCGGGCAAGGCCACACGTTTGTTCAACGGCAAGGAGAGCGACCTGCAGGCGGCGATCGAGCGGGCTATTCGCGGGCTCGAAAGGTTGATCGATCAATATGATGAAGCGGATCGTTCCTACCTGGCACACCCCAATCCCGCATGGGCGCCGCGGTTCTCGGATTACGCGCAACTGGCGCGGGTCGCGGAATGGTCATTGGCTGCGGACGCGGAGGACGCGTGAGAACTGGCACGCCCGGGTTGGGGTTGGTTCGCAGGTGGTGCCCGCGCGGTGGCTGACCTGATCACCCCACAACAAGAGGCGGAAGCCAATCAGCTCGCTGCATCAAACCCGGGCGTGTCGGCGTTCGTCGCGGCCTCGGCGGGCTCCGGCAAGACGCGGCTGCTGACCGACCGGATTTTGCGGCTGATGGTCGGCGGCGCGAAGCCGGAGCGGATTCTTTGCCTCACTTTCACCAAGGCCGCCGCCGCTGAGATGGCCGTGCGACTGCAGCGGCGTCTGGGCTTGTGGGTTACCCTGAACCAGCCGGCGCTGTGTGAGGAACTACGCAAACTGGCCATCGAGCCGTCCGCGGCAACGCTGCACAGGGCGCGCTCGTTATTCGCCCATGTACTGGATTTGCCGGGCGGCATGCGGATCGGCACAATTCATGCGTTTTGCCAGTCGCTGCTGCGCCGGTTCCCTTTGGAAGCCGAGATATCTCCGCATTTCCAGTTGGCCGAAGACCGCGACGCCGACGAGGCCATGACCGAGGCGCGCGAGGATCTGTTGGCCTTGGTGCGCCCGCGTGGCCCATCGAACGCTCTGTCGGACCTGGAGGTCGCGTTGCGCACCCTGGCCGGCGTCGCCACGTTGGACCGGTTCAGCAAGCTCGTGACTGCACTGAAACAAAGCGGCGAGCGTTGGCGCCAGGCGCAGGCGGCCGGACCGGACATGGCGGCAGCCCGGCGGCGGTTTCTGGGCGTGACCGCGCCGGATCGCGATGCGGTCATCGCCGAGGCGGTACGTGGTGTCGATGAGGCAGCGTTACGCGCGGCAGCCGAGATGATCGCGGTGCACGGTGCGGCGACGGTCAAAGAGAAGGCCAGTGGAATTCTGCGATGGCTCAGTCTGACCCGATCGGAGCGAGCCGCCGATTGGGCGACCTGGCGCCGTTTCTTCCTGAAAGCAGATGGCGAACCTTATGCTCCGCAGTCGCTGGTGAACCTCGCTTTGAGCCGCACGCATCTCGATCTGTTGCCTCCGCTCCTGGCCGAACTGGAACGGGTTCTTGTCATCGACGACCAGATCAGTGCCGCTCACACCGCCGCGCTGTCGGACGCGTTGTGTTGGCTGGCCAAGCCGTTGTTGGACCGGTATGAACACCGCAAACAGGCAGCCGGCCTGTTGGAATTCGATGACCTGATCGGCCGCAGCGTCGCATTGCTCAGCGACCCTGGCGCCGATTGGGTGTTGTACAAACTCGACGGCGGGCTCGATCATCTGCTGCTGGATGAGGTGCAGGATACCGCGCCCGAACAATGGGCCATTGCGCACGGATTGACACGGGAGTTCTTCGCCGGCGAGGGGGCGCGCGAAGGCGTCACGCGGACCGTCTTCGCGGTCGGCGATCGCAAACAATCGATCTTCTCATTCCAGGGCGCAGATGTCGCGGGGTTTGAAGACGCCCGCGGTCGGCTCCGCAGACGCGTCAGACAGGCTGGCCTCAACTGGATAGAGAAGCCGCTGAATGTTTCGTTTCGTTCGACGATGCCGGTGCTGGCATTGGTCGACGCGGTGTTCGCCGATCCAGCCGCTGCGGCCGGCGTTGAACTGCCCGGCCAAATACTGTCCCACCGCGCGGTACGGGACGGCCACGCCGGATGCGTTGAACTCTGGCCCCTGGCGGAAGCACCCCCCGCCGAACCGCCAACCGCCTGGACTGCGCCCGATCGCTATCAGCGTGCCACCTCGGCGATCCAGGTGCTGGCGGATGGTCTCGCCGGCTGGATCAGCGATCAGATCGATGGATCGGTGCTGTTGCAAAGCAAAGGGCGACCGTTGCAGTCCGGCGACATCATGATTTTGGTCCGCCATCGTGACGCACTGCCGACGGCATTGGTGCGGTCGCTGAAATCGCGCGGTGTCCCGGTCGCCGGCCTGGACCGCATGGTGCTGACCGAGCAGCCTGCCGTGCAGGACCTCATGGTACTGGGCGACGCTTTGTTGTTGCCGCAGGATGATTTGAGTTTTGCCAGCGTACTGACCAGTCCGCTTGGCGGGTTGGACGACGATGATCTGATGGCGCTGGCAATCGGCCGGCAACAGCCACTCTGGGAAACACTGCGAGGCCGGCATGCCGAAGCCCCTCACTGGGCTTTGGCGTGGTCGTTCTTTGGTACGTTGTTGAACCGGGTCGATTTTGTTTCGCCGCACGCCCTGTTCGCAGAGGCTCTGGGTGCTTGCGGCGGACGGGCACGGTTGCTCGAACGTCTGGGCTCGGAGGCAGCCGAGCCGATCGATGAGCTGCTCAACGCCGCAATGCGTTACAGCAAGCTCCATCCGCCGTCATTGCAAGGTTTCCTGCAATGGTTGCGGCGCTCGGGGGCGGAAATCAAACGCGAGGCGGAGGCGGCCGGGGGTCAGGTGCGCATCCTGACGGTACATGGCGCCAAGGGCTTGCAGGCGCCGCTGGTCATCCTGCCCGACACGACGTCGATGCCCAGGGATGACGATGAATTGCTGTGGGCCGACGATCCGGCGAGCGGACAGCCCATGCCAATCTGGGTGCCGCGCGCCGAGTTTCACAGCAGTAGCACGCGAGGCTTGCGCGACGCGGCACGGCAACGCCGTCGCGAAGAATACAACCGGCTGCTTTATGTCGCGCTGACCCGCGCCGAGGACCGCCTGGTCGTTTGTGGTACGAAACTAAACCACGGTGCGCCGCACGAGCCCTGCTGGTACAACCTGATCGCGCGCGGTTTTGCCTGCCTGACCGAGGTGCCAGAAGGCGAAGTGGCGCGTTATGATTCGCCGCAATTCGCACCCTGCGAACGCGAGCAATCGGCACAAGCCCCGTCTGCTCCTGCGCAGCCGCCGGCGTTCATCGGCACCCCGCCGGCATCGGAACCTGCCCGTCCGCTGCCGCTGGCGCCAAGCCGGCCTGAGGGCGTTGAATTCGGTCCAATGCCGGCCAGCGCCTCGCCATTGGCACAAATGGAACATGGCATCGACCGGTTTCAGCGCGGGCAACTGATCCACAGCCTGTTGCAACATTTGCCGGATTTATCGGAGCCTGAGCGCGGTCCGGCCGCGCTGCGGTTTCTGCAGCGCTCCGGCAATGCTCTTCCGACCGCTGCCGTGACTGCCATCGCCGACGAGGTTATGGCGATTCTGCACCATCCAACTCTCGAGCCGCTGTTTGGCCCGGAGAGCCGCGCCGAGGTGCCGCTGACCGGCGTGGTCGGCGATGTCGTGGTAGGCGGGCTGATCGACCGGCTGGCGGTGCTGGCGGACCGCGTGCTGCTCGCTGATTTTAAGTCCAACCGCAGGCCGCCGGCCTCGGTCGACGTTACGCCGGTCGTCTATCTGCGCCAGATGGCCAGTTACCGTGCGGTGCTGCGGAACATTTTCCCGCAGCGTCCGGTGGAATGCGCTCTGATCTGGACCCACGAGGCGCGGGTCACCGTCCTGCCGGGCACGTTGCTCGATCCTCACGAACCTGGGCGGTGATTCCGAGCCCGCCGGCCGGCGCTTATGGTGGCCGGACCGTTGCACGTGTCTGACCCGCGTCGTCCCCCGCCACTCTGTTATACCAACCCGCTAAGCCGAGCTTCCCTCTTTCCTTTAGTAA
>JBEKQQ010000249.1:0-4972 GCA_049519555.1 Acetobacteraceae bacterium | reverse complement strand
AATGATCGCATCGCAAGGGCTGACGAGGACGTCCGGATCCATGTCGACCGGGCGTGCCCCGTCTTTCAATTCTCTGGTAAAGCAATGATGTACGCTGCGGAAGTTGGTTTGTTTTGCATCGCCGAGCTCGAGCCCAGCGAAGAACCGCCAAGTACGCAGCGACAGATCGCATACCAACGGCTGCTCGATTCGGCTGAACCAGCCCATGAACCAGGTCAGCAATCGGCGCGGAATATGGTTCGTCAGCAGGAAGTTCACATCCTCCCGCTGCACAATGTTCATTATGGCTGAGCGCAGTGTCATGTGATCAGAGGCCTACCACCCAACGCAGCGCAATTCCGCATACGTTCGGATCAAGCGCTGCTTTCTGCATACTCACTGACCACCGCCGCTCTCTCCCAGTGTTTGAACGAGGCGGCCCATCTGGTACAGTGCGATACGGAGCCGGATGGATCGCTTCCGCTGACCCATGACGACAGCGGGCGGAAAGTTAAAATCAACCCCGAATGGCGCTGTCCGCCGCGATCGCTCGCTGGCTCATTGCGGAAATTCGACGGGCTCCAACTCAGCGTCTGCAGCCAACGTCCTGGCAATCAGGCCACCTCGCACGAGTTGCAGCGGTGCCCGGCAATAAAGCCTCGCGTCGTTGAATGGATCGGTGAGGATTTTCGTCATCCAGGCCAGGCCGGTCACGATATCCCGGATGAAGAACAATTGCACCGTGCGGAACAGCAGACCGCTCACGCCTACCACGAGCCACAAATATCCAACGTGCCGGGCGAATTGCATCCAGGTCCTGGGGGCGACAACGAGACCAAACATCGTCGGATCCGCCAGGAGGATAAGTGGCGACAACGCCCAGATGGACATCAGCATGATTTTGCGGCGGATGTTGTAGCCAACCTTGACCGCTTCCTTGTACGCATCCGTTGCCTGATTGACGATATCGTAATCCCTCGGCTCAAAGAAGAAATGACCGGTCTGCCGGCTGGTCATCGCGACCAACCAGCCGATAAGGGCAGCAAGCGCAGGATCCTTGAACATAAGAACATAGGCGCAGAGGAAGGTAATCGCGCTCAACAGGTGCAGCGATTGGTTCACCAGACTGTGGTGATAGTAACGGTGGTCATCCCATCTCTGTGCTCTGACAGTATCGAGAAAGCTTGTCATCGAGGTTCCTTATGCATTTCAGAGCCGATGCACGGCCTGGGAGGTCAGCTTCGGAGCAGGGTTGTTACGCAGCAGGATTAGCTACGCGAACATATCGCAGGAGCCAGAAGTGGCCGAGAGGCGGCAAGGCGCGGCGCTCCAGCAGGCGAACCGATTTCGATGCATCAGCCCATCGTTCGTAGCGCGACCAGGGAAACTCGGTGCGAAAGCCAAGGCGAGTGGTCAACGGCATGAGCCATTTTTCCAACGTACCTCGTAGACCCGTTTCGGCGCCGATGCGGGTGGTCAGAATGATCTCTCCGCCCAGACGTACGACGCGAACGAATTCGTCCAGCGCTTTTTCCGGGTTCGGAATCGCGGTGACCACGTATTGCGCCACGACGACATCGAACGAGGCGTCCGGAACGGTCAGGTGCTCTGCGTCCATCACTTCCAGAGCCTCGACATGAGCCAGGCCCTGTAGCTCGACCCGTTTGCGCGCCTTGTCCAGCATAGGCTCCGAGATATCAATGCCAGCGATTCGCGTGCCCTTGCCGTAGTCGGCCAGCGACAGTCCGGTCCCGACACCGACCTCAAGGATGCGTCCTCCGACGGCCTCGGCCGCCTTGACTGCGGCGCGCCGTCCGTGCCGGAACACCGGACCGAAAACGATGTCGTAAACCGGGGCCCATCGTCCATAAGCTTCGGCGACGTGGTCTCGGTCCATCACACTCGTTATCGCCATATGGTTCCTCCAGATCCTTTGGTGGCCGGCAGTCGGAGTCGTCGTTGCGAACCCAGATCCAGGCCGACAGCCGTGGCGCGGAGTCCATTGCTACATGATTGCAGCCCTGGTCGTTGAAGGCGCCAATGCCGATCGAACGCCGCGCGACCACGGTTGCACGACAATCGATGTCGCGCCTGTTCGATGACGTCGAGAAAGAGCGGCAGTGAGACAATCAGCGGGAACCCCTTCGATCCGCCGCCAGCTCCATATAGCCAGGTTCGATTCCGCGAATCACACCGTTCATGACTGCCTTCAGGTTCCCACAACCCGGCGGTTGCTAAACCATTCATCGCATCAAGTCACCGGATTCACGACCAAAAAAAATGCCAATTTAATTACAATTTAAAGGCACTATAATTGCATTTGCGTGACACACATATGAAGCACCAATGCCCTCCATGAATTTGCGGCACAATTTGAATGATTTGGATCTCATGTCTGACACCGATATCGCCGCAAGAAATAGCCTGGGCGCGACCGATTGCCATGTTGCAGTGCGACCGTCCCAGCTGGCCGTATCCGAAAACCTGATCGTTCAGTTGCCAGAGCCCGGAGAGGTGGCCAAACTCGCTGGCTGATCGCCAGCCAAATGGGCAGTGCTGGCCTGGAGGCTCCATGTCCCCTCGTTATCGCATCGGCTTTGACATCGGCGGCACCTTCACTGACTTCATCCTCCTCGACACCGCCCGCACGCAGATCCGCCTGCACAAGTGTCTGACAACCCCCGCCGATCCGTCAGAGGGTGCGCTTGCAGGGTTGACGGAGATCGTCGCCAGCGCCGGGCTGCAGCTGTCGGAAATCGATGAAATCGTCCACGGCACCACGCTCGTTGCCAACGCGCTGATCGAACGCCGGGGCGCCAGACTCGGTCTCATTACTACCGCGGGCTTCGGCGACATCCTGGAGATGGGCACCGAGCAGCGCTACGACATCTACGATTTGTTCCTGCGTTACCCCGAACCCTTGGTGCCGCGCCGCCGCCGGCTTGAAGTCGCCGAGCGCATGGACCGCGACGGCCAAACGGTCATCCCATTGGACCGTGGTGCCGTGCGGGACGTCGCCCGCAGCCTCGCTACGGAGGGCGTCGAAGCGATCGCCGTCTGCTTTTTGCACGCCTATCGAAATCCTGCGCACGAGCGCGAAGCCGGGGAAATCATTCGCACGCTGCTTCCGGGTATCGCAGTCTCATTGTCCTCCGACGTGGTCGCCGAGCTGTGGGAGTATCAGCGTCTGGTCACCACTTGCGCCAACGCGTTCGTGCAGCCGCTGATGGACCGCTACGTGCGCCGACTCGAGCAAGAGTTGTGGCAGCGCGGCTTCCGGGGTGCGCTGACACTTATGCATTCTGCCGGCGGGCTGGTTGCCCCCGATACCGCGCGAGCCTTCCCGATCCGGTTATTGGAGTCCGGCCCAGCGGGCGGCGGTTTGGCAACGGCGTTTTTTGGCCGGCTGGCTGGGCACGACGACGTCATCAGTTTTGACATGGGAGGTACCACGGCAAAGGCCTGCCTGATCGAGAACGGGCACGCCGCCATCGCGAGCGAGATGGAAGCCGCCCGCGTGCACCGCTTCAAGAAAGGCTCGGGCCTGCCGATCAAGGCGCCGGTTATCGATATGATCGAGATTGGTGCCGGTGGCGGTTCAATCGCAGATATCGACGAGGTTGGCCTGCTGCGCGTCGGTCCACGTTCCGCCGGCGCCGATCCGGGTCCTGCCTGCTACGGTCGCGGCGGCACGGATGCAACGGTAACCGACGCAAACCTGCTGCTCGGCTATTACGACCCGGGCTTCTTTCTTGGCGGCCGGATGCCGCTCGATCGCGGCGCCGCCGAGCACGCGGTTGCTGCCCTCGGTGCCAGGATTGGCCTTACTGCGATCGAAGCGGCCTGGGGTATCCATCGGGTTGTTACCGAGAGCATGGCTGCCGCCGCGCGCATACACATCGTCGAGAAAGGTAAGGATCCTCGCGCCTATGCGATGGTTGGCTTTGGCGGCGCCGGCCCCGCCCATGCCGCCGGTGTCGCCCGCATCCTGGGTGTGCGGGAAGTACTCATTCCGCCCGCCTCCGGCGCAGCTTCGGCATTGGGCTTTCTCGCCGCCCCGCTGAGTTTCGAGCAGGTCCGCAGTCACCCGCTGCGACTCGATGAACCACGCGCCGCCGTCCGCATCGACGCGGTGTTGAACGACCTTACCGCGGAGACACGGGCTCGTCTTGAAGCGGCAGGCGTCGCACCTGCTGACGTGATTGTCGAACGCTCCGCCGACATGCGGTTGTTCGGTCAGCTGCACGAAATTAACTTCGCGCTCCCGACAGGCAGCATCGACGAGGCAGCGATGCCAGGCATCCGGGCTGCTTTCGCCGCCGCTTATGCCTCCCGCTACACGTCGGTTTATGAGGGCGTGGCAGTACAACTGGTGTCGCTGCGGGTGCGCTGCCGCGGCCGGTTGCCGGCACTGACCATCGCTCAGGTGGAGAGTAACGCTTCCGGCCCAGAGCGGAAGGGCACCCGTGCGGCCTTCTTCGGCGACAGTTTTCAACCGGCGCCGGTCTATGACCGCTACGCGCTGCGTCCAGGCGCAATGATTCAAGGGCCGGCGATCATTGAGGAGCGGGAAGCCACGACCATCCTCGCCCCCGGGGACACCGTTACCGTGGACGAAACCGGCACTTTGCACGTCATCGTTGCCGTCTTTCCACCCGCTGCCGCGCGCATTACTCAGACGACACCGCAGGACATGGCCCGCGCTCTCATCGAGGCAGACCCGGTTTCACTTGAAATCATGTGGGCCCGTCTCGTAACGGTCGTAGAAGAGATGTGGCATACGATTGTCCGCACCGCCTTCTCTTTGATCGTTTCCGAAGCGCAGGATTTCGCCACCGACCTGCTCGACCCCGAGGGCGAGAGCCTGGCCCACTCGCCGCGCGCGATGCCAGTGTTCAATCTGACGGTGCCGATTGCCGTGAAGGCGCTGCTGCAGAAGTTTCCGCCGTCGACCTTGGTGCCCGGCGATGTGCTGATTACCAACGACCCCTGG
>JBEKQQ010000248.1:0-5051 GCA_049519555.1 Acetobacteraceae bacterium | reverse complement strand
ATGGCACCGTCACCCACCGAGACCGGCGCCACCAGCGCCACGTCCGAACCGATGAAGGCATCCGCGCCGATCGTCGTGCGATGCTTATCGTAACCGTCGTAATTGCAGGTAATGGTGCCGGCGCCGATGTTGGTGCGGGCGCCAACCGAAGAATCGCCCAGATAGGTCAAATGACTGGCCTTCACCCCGGCGCCAAGGGTCGACGCCTTGACCTCGACGAAATTGCCGATGTGGACGTCGTGCTCCAGCACGGTATCGGGCCGCAATCTGGCAAACGGTCCGATGATGCAATCGGGTCCGACCACGCACCCATCCAAATGGCTGAACGCCCGGATCACCGCCCCGCGTGCCACTTTTACCCGATCGCCAAACACCACATTGGGTTCGATCGTCACGTCCGGCTCGAATTGCGTATCGGCCCGCAGGAAAACCGAGGACGGGTCAATCATCGTCACCCCCGCTTCCATCGCCGCATGGCGCAGCCAGCCCTGCACCACGGCTTCGGCCGATGCCAGTTCGACGCGCGAATTGACCCCGGCAAGTTCCTCGGCCGGCGCTTCCACGGCGGCCACGCGAACCTGCTCGGCGTGCGCCAGCGCCACGACGTCGGTGAGATAATACTCGCCCTTGGCATTGTCCGCCCGCACTGCCATCAGCCAGCGCGCCATATCGGCGGCGTCGGCGCACAGCACGCCGGCATTGCACAAATCGACCGAACGTTCCGCTTCGGTGGCGTCGACCCATTCGACGATCCGCGCGACGTGGTCGTGCTGCACGATCACTCGGCCGTAGCGGTCGGGATCGGCCGGCCGGAAGGCCAGCAGCGCCAGCCCGGAATCGCCCCGCCGCCGCCGTTCCAGCAAGCGATGCATGGTTTCGGGCCGGATCAGCGGGTTGTCGGCGTAAAGCACCGCGACCTCGCCGGTGCCGAAATGCTCGACTGCCTGCAGCGCCGCATGGGCGGTGCCGAGCCGTTCGTGCTGGATGACGCAGGTGTGCGGCGCGGCTTCCTTGGCCACGGCTTCCATGTCGGGGCCAAGCACCACGACGACCCGGTCGAAGGCCGCCTCGCAACTGGCGAGCAGATGGCGCAGCATCGAGCGGCCGGCGATTTTGTGCAGGGTCTTGGGCAAATTCGATCGCATCCGGGTGCCCAGACCAGCGGCGAGGAGAATGGCAGTTGCTTCCATGTGAATTGCCTGCTTCGCTAATGTCCAACCGGTTAGCGGCTGAAACTCCCGAATGTCAAAGTTTATGGCATGCGATTGGTTCAAATCAGATTACGGAGTGCTTCAAGGTGGCGCGAACCCTGCTGCTCGATCTGGACGGAACGTTGGTCGACACGGCACCGGACATCTGCACCGCGCTGAACCGGCTGATGCGATCGCGTGGCCTCGCTCCGTTCACTTTGGCGCAAACGGCGGGGATGATCGGCGACGGGGTCGCCGTACTGGTCCAGCGCGCCTTTGCGGCCCGCGCCTTGCGGCCGGACGATCAGGCTGTTGCCGAGTTCGGCCGCGACTACGGTGCTCATGTCGCCGAAGAAAGCCGGGTATTTCCGGGCGTGACCGAGTTCCTGCATGAGTATGCCGAGGTCGGGTGGCGCATGGCGGTTTGCACCAACAAGCCCGCAGTGGCGGCGCGCAAGCTGCTGGACAACATGGGTCTGAGCCGACTGCTGCAGGTGGTCGGCGGCGGTGACAGTTTTCCGGTGCGGAAGCCCGATCCGGCGCATTTGCTTGCCACGCTGCGACTGGCCGGAGGCGAGCCGGCCGCTTCGGTAATGGTAGGCGACCATGCCAATGATGTGGTCGCGGCGCACGGTGCGGGGGTGAAGGCGATCTTCGTCACCTGGGGGTATGGCCCGCTCGCGATGGGGCAGGAGGCGGATGCGGTCGCCGGCGACATTCCGACGCTGCGCCGGGCGATCGAGCGGCTCGTACCGCTTGCGTAGCCATCCGGTAACCGGCCCAGAGCTACCTTGGCATTGCGCTACGGGGTCACATAGCTACGGATGAAACAGTCTTCGAGTGCCCGAAGGCGGCACAACGACATTTGGTCGGTGCAGAGGCGTGTCGTGGGGCAGTCGTCGCGGTCGTGTGGCCTGCAGGGTGCGGATGCGATGTCAAGGCGTTGGCCGTCCCGTAGTTGCTTTCCGGGGAACAGCGACCGCCCCGCGGTTCAGACGACAGCCACAACCGGTGGAAATGGCAAATGCATGGCCGCTTGTGGTTTAACCAGCGCTGCCGGCATTGCCGCAACTGGCGATTGTGTTGCCCGATCAGCAAAGCATCTCCTGCTTTTCGTCACGAATTAGAATGCCGCACCCCCGTACAAGGCGGTAAGCTCCATCTGGGAGTTTGACCCGATGACACGGAAACGGCAGGCGAGCAGGCCAGGCACCGATTCTGACGAAACGGTCACACCGCGTTAACTGCTCTGGACTTTAGGGGCCCCGATGTCTCATATTGTTACAATGAATGGCGAACCCCGCGAGCCGCCTTGGCAAGGCGAAACCGGCGGGCATCGAGGAAGTGTCGGAAAAGTGTGAGGTCGATCTGCAGCATGGCGTCCGATCTTCCACTTTCCGCGGCGCAACTTGGCGTATGGTACGCGTTGAAAGCCGGCCTCCCGACGCCGGCATATAACATTGGCGAATACGTCAGGATCTTCGGCGCAGTAGACCCGGCCCTGTTCGAACGAGCGGTGCGCCACGTTGTAACCGAAGCCGAGGCGTTGTGCGTACGTTTCGTTGAGCGCGACGACAGCCCGATACAGCAGATTGTGGCAGAGCCGGACTGGCAGATGGTGCACCTGGATGTCAGTTCGGAGCCTGATCCCGTTGCAGTGGCTGAATCGTGGATGCGTTCGGACCTGGCAAAGCCGCTCGACCAGTGCCGTGGTCCATTTTTTACGTTCGCCTTGTTCAAGGCAGCACCGGACCAATTCCTGTGGTATGGGCGGTTTCATCACCTGGTCATGGACGCCTTGGGCGGCTCGCTCATTGTTCGCCGTATCGCGGACGTTTATGCCGCCCTTGCCGCGGGTGAAACCATCGAGCGCAAGACGATTGGATCTCTCGCCGCACTGATCCAGGAAGACGCCGCTTATCAGGCGTCGGCCCATTTCAATTCGGACCGGCAATATTGGCTTGACCTGATGGCCGATTGTCCGGAACCGCCGAGTCTCAGTGTCGGCGTACCGACGGTAGTCGAGCAATCGTTGCGTCAGACAGCCATTCTGCCAGCGGTAACCACCGCGCAATTGCAGCGCTTCGGCCACAAGGTGGAATTGACCTTTCCGCAACTCGTAACGATGTGCACCGCTATCTTCATTCATCGGCTGACCGAAACCGAAGATGTCGTACTTGGCCAATTACTGGCCGCACGCATGACGCCGACGGCGCGACAGACTCCCGGGCTGGTGGCCAACGTGGTGCCGCTTCGTGTGGAGATCCGCCCCGATATGCGGGTCGCGGACCTGGCGGTCCAGGTTCGCCGCAAGATACGCACCGGAATTCGCCATCAGCGCTACAACATTGCCGACCTGCGGCGCGATCTGCGACGCATCGATCGGCCGATCATTCGGCAACACATTAGTGTCAGGCCATCCTACGACGATGCGCAATTCGCTGGACTCCCGGTTGCCACTACCACAGTTTCCAACGGCCCGGTCGATGATCTGAACATCTTCGTGGTTTATGACCTGGCGGAACACGGCGAAACGCGGATTGAGTTCGTTGCCAATCCGGCGCTGTATGACAGTGCATTTCTGGCACGCCTGCGGCTTCGGTTCCTCCGCCTTCTGGAGGCGATGGACGACCCCGAGGCGCTGGTCGGGGAACTCGATATTCTACCGCAGGACGAACGCCGGCATATCCTGGTCGACTGGAACCAAACGAGCTCCGATTATCCGCGCAATCGTCAGGCCCATGAACTGTTCGAAGACCAGGCACTTCGCACGCCGGATCGAGTCGCAGTGGTTTTCGAGCAGCAACAACTGACCTACCGCGAATTGAATGAGCAGGCCGATCGTGTGGCGCAACATCTGACGGGCTTAGGCGTTGCGCCGGATCAGCGTGTCGGACTCTGTGTCGAACGTTCGCTGGCAATGCTCGTCGGTTTGCTGGGAATTCTCAAGGCCGGGGGCGCATACGTTCCGCTCGATCCGAGTTATCCGCATGATCGGCTGGCATTTATCCTTGACGATGCCGCGCCGGTGGTACTGCTGACCCAACGAAGCCTGCAGAATCGGTTTCCTTCAGGCAACGCCAGCGTTCTTTGCCTGGATGCCTTGCCGCAGCAGCCGGTGGCCAACGCGTGCGCGCAAGCGAAATTCGCGCGCCAGCCGCGCGATCTGGCGTATGTGCTGTACACCTCAGGCTCCACCGGCCAACCCAAGGGCGTACAAATTCCGCATCGGGCACTGGTGAATTTCCTGACTGCCATGCGCCGTGAACCGGGGATCACGGCGCAGGACAAGCTGCTCGCGGTCACCTCATTGTCGTTCGATATTGCCGGGCTGGAACTGCTTTTGCCGCTCATCGTCGGAGCTCAGGTGACGATCGCTTCGGGCGAGGTTGCCGCCGATGGGTTCCGTCTCGCGACGCTGATGCAAAAATGCGCCGCTACCATCATGCAGGCGACCCCGGCGACGTGGCGGCTGCTGTTGGAAGCGGGGTGGCAAGGCAATCAGTGCCTGAAAGTCCTGTGTGGCGGCGAAGCGTGGCCCGCCGAACTGGCCGGCGAGTTGCTGCCGCGCTGCGCCTCGCTGTGGAACATGTACGGCCCTACCGAGACAACGGTGTGGTCCTCGGTCGCCCGGGTCGAGACCAATCATGCGGTGCTGCTTGGACCACCGATCGCCAATACCAGGTTCCATGTGTTGGACCGTTTTGGCCAGCCGGTGCCGGTTGGTGTACCTGGCGAACTGTATATCGGCGGCGACGGTGTTGCGCGCGGTTACCTGAATCGGCCCGAGCTTAGCGCCGAGCAGTTCGTTGCTGATCCGTTCAGTGATGATCCGGCGGCACGCCAAGGGGCACGCCAAGG
>JBEKQQ010000247.1:0-5061 GCA_049519555.1 Acetobacteraceae bacterium | reverse complement strand
GGTGAGGACGATATCGTGCGGGTCGAGGACAGCTACGGACGGTCCTGAGCTGACGTTTGTGTCGGTTCACCGGCGCGGGAGGCCCGATTGGCTGGTTGATCGCCGGCGGATGGGTTGATCCCGGGACGTGATGGATCGAAACCGCGCGCTTTCAACCGGATTTGCCGGTAGTCCTCGGCCCTCCCGCGATGTCATGAAAAACACAATTTGAACAGCACAGGACGGCCGGCTAAGCAGTCCGGCGCCGCGAGCAAGGAGAAATGTTGATGTGTGAACGGCTCAGCGGTCTGGAAGATGATACAGACCTGAGCACCGTGTTGCCTGCGACGGACCTCGACGGGCAGGAATTGTCCGAAGGCGAGACAGGAACAAGGATGGAACGACAAAATGTTCCCAGGGTATTCTTCGACCTGTCCACGTCGTTTGCGTGGCGCGGCCACACTGCCGTTGGCATCGTGCGGACCGAACGGGAGTTGTTCCGACATCTGATCGGTCGCGCCGACCTGTGCGTGATCCCGGTGCTGTACCATGATGATGATTTCCGGGCGCTGGCGGCCGATGCCGCCCTGGCGCTGGTCACTCCGGAGACCAACCCACATCCCCAGTCACAAGCCGGCGCGCCGCCGGGGAGTCCGGCCGCCACCGGGGTCGAGCGGGCGTTTCTCGTAGCAATGCTGCGTCCCTTGCTCGGGTTGGTGCGACGGGTGGCACACCGGCTAGTGGTCGCGCTGCCGCCAACGGCGCGCGGCGATGCGCGACTGGCGATGGTCCATGCCCGGCGGGCGTTTCGCGAAGTGGCATATCGCCGGCGGGGTGCTACTGGGGGTGTCGCCATGCCGCCGGGGACACCTGACCTGTCGCTGGTGGTGTATCCGACAGCGACCGATGTCTTGTTTCTGGCTGGCCTCAACTGGGACGTAGTGAACTGGTCGCGCATCGCTGCCCTGCGTTCGCGCACCGGGCTACGCGTGGTCTCGGTGATGTACGACCTTATCCCGATGAAATTCCCTGAATTCCTGCCCGCACCGCAGCACGGCTATCATAACTGCTTCCTGCACATGATCGACAACAGCGACCTGATCCTTTGCATCTCAGCCAGCACTCAGGCCGATCTCGCCACATTCGTCGCCGCGAGTGGTCGCAAGCCAATAGCGACCGAGGTGATCCATCTTGGCGCGGATGTGCCGGCGGTGCCGGACCCGGCCGAGATCTCCGTGCCGGCGGTGCGGGCGCGGCTCGCGCGCGGGCGTTTCGCGCTGGCGGTGGGCACGTTGGAAATCCGCAAGAACTACGCGCTGTTGGTGGATCTGTGGGCCGAACTCATGGCTGATCCGGCGTTCGACCTGGACCTGGTCATCGTCGGCAGGCCCGGCTGGGAGGCCGACGAGGTGATCCGGCGGCTGCGGGCGCTGCCGGGGTTCGGCACGCGCGTGCTGTGGTTCCAGCAACTGTCGGATGCCGGCCTGTCATGGCTGTATATGCAGTGCCATCTGGTGGTGTTCCCGAGCATCTACGAGGGTTGGGGACTACCGGTAGTGGAGGCGCTGCAGCACGGGCGCCCGGTCATCGCCTCCAGCCGCGGCGCCACACCGGAGGCGGGATTCGGGATAGCCACCATTATCGATCCGGAAGACCGAGCCGGTTGGCGCACGGCCCTGCTGGCTGAGGCGCGGACGCCGCGGCGGACCGTCACGCCGGCGGCCGGAACGCTGCCGACCTGGGAGCGGTCGGCGGCCATGATCGCCCACCGACTGTCGCGCCTCGCCGAAGGAGCACCGGTGACCTCATGACGCGGGTCGCGCACCTGACGCCCTACCCGACGCGCCAGCCGCGTCATGGTGGCCAATTGCGAGCGCACCACACGGCGCGTGCGCTGGAAGCATCTGGGCACACAGTGGAACGGATTTCTGTGTTCAGCGCCGCGCATTACCCGCCGACGGACGACGAGCCGGCGGTAGACCTGGAACCGGTATGGCCGCGGATGCGCTATCGCGCCATCTGGCAGGTGGCAGACATGATGTCATGCGAGCTTGCCGCCACTGACACGGCCTGTTTCGCGGCCTTCGCCGCCCGGCTGGATGCGGCCCGCCCTGAACTTGTGGTGCTCGAGGAACCGTGGCTGTGGCCGGCACTTCGCCGTTGGCGCGCCGCCCATGCGACGGTACCTGTGATCTTCAACTCCAACAACATCGATAGCCGGGCCAAGGCCGCGATCCTGGCCGACGCAGGGGTTGCTGAGGCGGCGCAGATCGTCGCCGAAGTTGCAGCGCTGGAACACGACCTGGCACGCGCGGCCGCCGGCGCGAGTGCCACGACGGAAGAAGACGCTGCTGTGATGCGCGGCTGGACCGATTCCCCGGTAGTGGTGGCCCGCAACGGCACGGTGCTACGTCGGACCGCGCATTTGTTTGGCGTTCTGCCGGCACCGCTGGATCCGACCCAGCGCTTCGTGCTGTTCGTCGGCAGCGCCCACCCGCCGAATGCTTCGGGGTTCCTCGCGATGGCGCTGCCGGCCTTGCCGGTACTGCGCTCCAACGAACGGATTGTCGTGGCCGGCGAGGTCTGCAACTTGCTGACGCCGGAGTTGGCGGCCGGTGGACCGAACTTCATGGTGCGCGACCGGCTGGTGCTGCTCGGGCACGTGAGCGAGTTGGCGCTCGACTGCCTGTTGGCCAACGCGTCAGGCATCCTGCTGCCGATTGCCTATGGCGGCGGCTCCAACCTGAAGACGGCGGAGGCGCTGGTTTCAGGCCTGCCGGTGGTCGGCACGTCGCAAGCCTTCCGTGGTTTCATGGAATTCGCGGGATTGCCGCAGGTTGCCCGCGCCGACACTCCGGAAGCTTTCGCCGCCGACATCCGCCGCGCGCTCGACGATGCAGGTGCGCCCAGGCAGGTGCCGGAGGCACGGCAACTGCTTTGGGAAAACACGTTGCGACCGCTCGTCGATCTGGTAGCGGCGATCGCTGGTGCCGCGATGCCTTACGGCGGCCGTGATACGGCACAGCGCAGATCGTGACGGCGACACAATGCAAAAGTGACGCTGCACTCCCCGAGGCGCATCGTTCGGCAGCGTGGCCGGATCAAAGGCTCATATCGAAAGTTTCATCACCAGCCACAACGAGGATGCGCAGACATTTGTCTGGACCGGGCGCATGGTCGGCCAGACGAGACTCATACCAAGTTTCGCGGTCTAACGATTTGCCTACTGGACGCGCCTCTGACGGCATCGATATACCGAAGCGGAAGCATTGATGACACCACTTGAGTGAGGCGTCCTTGGCAGAGGTTAGCACGACCGGCTTGGACCCCGCGAAGCACGCTTTCGAGGTGCATGGCGAGAATTCGCCGGGGCGCGTCGTGTTTCGCAAGAATGTCGCCGTCGGCAAGCTGGAGACAATCCAGGCTATGCGCGGCATTGCCGCTTTGCTCGTCGTGTTCTGGCATGCCAGCCGCTACTTCGGTCCTTATGGAACAGGATGGGCGGGAGCGCTGTTCCAACCTGGCGCGAACCTTGGTGTCCATCTGTTTTTCCTCATCAGCGGGTTCATCATGGTCGTGACCACCCGCAGCTGCGATGGCTCTCCTGCCTATGCCGCTGAGTTCATGATAAAGCGGTTTGCCCGGGTCTGGCCGCCGTACGTCATTGCCACGCTATTATTTGTCGGGCTTATCCCGGGACGATTCTCGCCCTATGCGAGCCCCCGCGGCCTGGCACAGTTCATCCAAGGTTTGCTCTTTATTCCCACACCCATTGCCAATACAGAGGCTCCGACGTTCGCCTTTCCGCCGCTGCCGGTTGGCTGGACGCTTAACTACGAAATGTACTTCTACGTGTTCTTCGCAGTGTCCCTGCTGTTCGGCCGTGCTCGCTGGCTCGCCTTTTCGGCATGGATTGGCGTTACGTTGTTTGCGATTCCCTATTTCCTGGCACCAATTCCCGGTGTCTCAATTATCCCCTCAGTCAATTATGGGTTCCAAACCTATCTGGCCTTGGTAACCAACCCGATCATCCTCTTGTTCGTTTCGGGTGTTGCAATCGGCCTCATTTACGACTCACGACTTCAGATCAAGAATGCGCTCGTCCTGAACCTGGTTGTGTTGCTGGCGTTCGCGCTGACCGTGCTGCAATATGGCATGGCCTTCCGCGTAAGGCTTGGCATCTCGGAATGGGGGCTATCCCTCATCCCGCTGTTCCTGGTCGTCACCCTCGCGACGAAAACGACCGATATTCGTGTCCCACGCATTCTCGCATACCTGGGAGACATATCGTTTTCGTTGTACATTCTTCACCCCTTGGCGCAGGAAGGCTTTGACCACATCGCACTTTGGGGAGGCTATGCCATTCACGGGTTCTCGGCATTCTTCTTCACCACGGCATTGTCGATCGCCGTCGCAGCCATATCGTACCGTTACATTGAGCTTGGGCTCGCCAGGATTGTAAGAAACGGTCTCGAAACCGGTTTGAGAGGAATTGAAGCCCAGGTATTCCAGAGAACTCATTAGGTTGATTCCTGTTTCGGGCGAGGACCACGCAGCAGGATCCGACCAGGACGGCGGCACGCTGTCGTGCAGCGCGCCGGCAGCGAGGCAGGTGGATCAACGTCGTTCAGTGTCGCGGTCGTGATCAGCGAACACGTTGCCGCTACTTATCCCGTCCGTCGCGCCGTTCCACAGTAAGCGCTGTGGCGCTCCCACGTTGCTTTGTCGTGCCGGCTTATGATCCTCTCGCGTCACGATGACGAACACCAGATCACCGTCTTCACATGCGGCGTTTCAGCAGATGCCTCCGGGCATGGAGCAGTGCCGACACACTACGCGGTGCTGGCTGCTTTGGCGTCCTTCGCAGCCTTCCAGGCCCACGGCAGCAATGTGTCCAGCTCATGGTTTTTCGTGCGTCCGGAGACGACGCGTTCGAGCGCATCGGTCAACCACGCCAGCGGTTTGACGCCGTTCAACTTCGCCGACACGATCAACGTCGCGACGATCGCCCAATGCCGTCCACCACTGTCCGAGCCCGCGAACAAGGCGGTCTTTCTGGTCAGTACAACCGGCCGGATGGCC
>JBEKQQ010000246.1:0-5236 GCA_049519555.1 Acetobacteraceae bacterium | reverse complement strand
CCGTCGCGACCGCTGGAGAGTGCCCGTCGCGACCGCTGGAGAGTGCCCGTCGCGACCGCTGGAGAGTGAATGTCATGAATGCACGCCGGGACAGCCAGGCGACGGTTCGCGGTGCGACGATCGAGGCACGAAACGTCCGGCGCGCGCTACCGCACCTGATCTGTGCGGTCGTCGCATTCCTGCTGCCAATTGCCGCAGTTGCTCAGAGCTTCGACTGTGGCCAGGCGCGGGATGCGGTGGAAAAGGCGATTTGCAGTTCATCGCGCCTGCGGCAACTTGATTCCGAGTTGGCGAAATCTTATGCGGCTGCGCTGCAGCGCGATGCAGCGCAGGCTGATGCCGTGCGTCAGGCACAACGGAACTGGACCAAACTTCGCTCGGCCTGCATGGCGGGTACGCGTCCGGCCGCGAGCAGTCCCGAGCAATGCCTGGCCGAGGCCTATGCCGCCCGGCTTGCCGCCCTCGCGCCAGCGCATCCGTCACCGGGAGCACCGTCATCTCCCGTCGCTGCCACGCCTTCACTGGCAGCCACGCCTTCACCGGCAGCCACGGCAGCAACCGGGTCGCCATCGGCGCCCGGACCCTCACTTCCCGCGCAATCTGGTCCGCCCGGAGGGAGCGGACCCGGCAACGCCGCAGCCCAGACGTTCGCGCAGATACGCCCGGTGACCGGCTTGCCGGCGATGCCGCCGGGCGTCGCGACGCTGGAACGCGACCGGTTTCCCAGCGCCGGCGAAACCGATGTTTTGCTCCATGTCACGACCGCAGGCCGCTTCGCCATTCGCGCCACAAGCCCCACCGGCACAGCCCTAGAACTGGTGGATATGCTGAGTGGTCCCGGCGACCGGACGGGCTGGCCCGGCAAGCAGGATGGCCGCATCGACGCTTTGCTCGACGTCGGCACCTACAAGCTGCGCTCCTTCGGCGACCCGGCCGCTGCCGGAGACACCTCACTGTCCGTTGCAGCATTTTCCGAGGGTGGCCCACCGCAGCTCGCTCCAGGCTACCAGCCGGTGGCCATTGCGCTCAGCGACCTGAAGTTTCAGGCGTTCTGGTTGGTGGTCGGCGATGCCGACGTGACCACGCGCATCGAGGCGGCAGGCCGCAGCCTCGCCGCGTTGAAGTTGTGGCGCGACGGCCGCGACCTCGTTGCCGTACCCGAGACGGTTCGAATCCTGATGCCGACGCCGGCGCACCCGCTGACCGACATCGTGCTGGCGGGCCGTTTGCCAGCCGGCACATATCTGATCATCGCCTATGGTGGCCCGCAGTTGCCGTGGTCAGACGGTGCCACGGATGAGCCGCTCTACGTGCGGACCGGCCGTTCCACCGACCTGCTGGCAGGCGGCGCGTCCGGCCAGGTCGGCCTGTTCGGCAGTGAGCTTTTCGATGTCCCGCCGGATGCCGCGCAGGCCTTGCTTGCGCTGCCGCAGCCCGCCGAAGCCCACCTGGGCATGATCGGAGCAGACCCGGATGTGGCCGGCGTCGCCGTTGCCGATCTGGCGAAGCAGGACCGTTCCGGTGTCGTGCTCGCCGAGCTGCCGACTAAATTGCCCACTGGTAATTTACCCACTGGGCCTTCGGGCGGCCGCATTCTCAGCCTTGAAGCCTCGCCGGGACAGCAATTCAGCCTGCGGCCCATGGTGGCTGGCGGCGGCTTCCCGCCATCTCGGCCGGGCCGTTATTGGCTTGGTGTCGCCGAACCGATGAATGGTGGCGACGAGGCCCCGGCCGCCGCCATTTTCACCCGTATCCAAAACGATGCCAGGGGCACGCCCGGCGGCCAGCCCGAGGTGCTTGCCACGCCAGGGGTGCCGACGATCGGGCCTGGCAAGGCCTGGCGTTCTCGCTTCAACCTGAGAGGCGAAACCGCGTTGCTCTTCCAGGCGACCGATGCCGTCACCGTTGCAGTGCACGCCGAAGGGCCGCCGGTGACGCCAATCATCACCACCATCGAAGGTGCCGTGCTGAACGCGATGGGCGACGGCCGGACCGCCAGGTCCTGGACGCTGTCGGCTGGCTGGTACACGCTGGTGTTGCCAGCGAACCGGAATGCGATCGGCATTCTCGACCTGACCCTCGGTCCGCCTGGCCTCATTCCCGCCGAACCGACTCCTCCTGGGCCGCCGGCACCGATCCTGGCGGTGGGAGAACTCGACATCGATGCGACATCTCAGATCGACGTCGCGACCAACCGCGTCCCCGACGGTCCGGCCACTCTGCTGAGCCGCGCGATCCCGGTAGAATTGGCCGATGGTCCGCTGACCCAGACGCTGGCTGCCGGCGCACCGCTCAATGTCACCGTGCATGCCAAACGCGCAGGCATGCTGGTGGTCCGCGACATTTCCGGTGGCGCGCCGTTGCAGACAAGTCCGATCGGAGCCGACACCACCGCGCCCGTCGCCGTGCCGGCAGCGGACCACCCCCGCACACTGGCGGTCGCCCTGCTGCCGCCGCCAGCGCCGGTTTCCCCCAATCCGGCAGCCACACCGAACCTGACGGCATTGCGGGATGGTCAGCCGGTATTCCTCGATCTCGCCCGCGATCAGCAGGCAGACTTTGCTATGACAGTTGGGCAAGGTGGGCTCTATCGTGTCGAGACGCTTGGCCGCCTGAAGACCGAAGGGAGCATCGGCACCTCGTTCATTCCGACGCTAGGTGAAGCCAGCGCGAATGGCGTCGGCAACAACATGCTGCTGCAGCGCTTCCTACGCGCCGGGCGGTACCGCCTGCAGGTCACCGCGCACGATTCCTCCGGACGTCTCGGAGTCAGCGCGAGCGCAACGCCATTGGCTGAGGGTGCCGGACTGCTGCCCGGCGGCAGTGTGCGGGCGACGCTATTGCCTGGAAGCGGCGTCGGGTTTCCGATCCATATCGCGGTCTCCGGGCGCTATCACCTCGACATTCTTGGCGACGGCAGGACGTTCCAGGCACGGCTGGAGGACGCCGGCGGTTGGCCAATGCTGGCTGCCGGCGATTTGTCCGCGGTCGATCAGGATTTATGGCCGGGCGACTACCGGCTGATCGTTCAGCCGCCGGCGGTCCAGGCGCGCGTTGTCGCCCGGTTGCGCCGCATCGAGCCAGTAGTGGCGCTGTCCGGACACGGCCCGCATGTCTTGCCGTTCGACGCACCACAGTCGCTGGAATGGCGGGAGCCTCCGGGCCGCGACGATCCTCGCGCGCCGGACATTTGGAGGTTTGCCTTGGCGGGTCCGGCCAAGGTAACCCTGTCGATCCTCGGCGATGGCATGGCCGCCGCATTGCGAACCGCCACCGCGGACGCCGCAGCGCAGCCACTGTTGCGTCTGCAGGCCGGCACGCCGCAGACCATCGACCTGCCGACCGGCACCTGGCAGGTGGCGGCCAGCAGTCTCGGCCGCAACGACCGGCTGGCCTATAAGATTTCATTACATGCCGATGAGCTGCAGCCAGACACGCCGCGCGATGTGACGCTGCCGGTTGAGCTGCCCGTCGCGGTAGCGGCAGCGCGCGTAGTGACTCTGACCAGCTTCGGCAAAGTGCCGGTGCGCGCGGAATTGCGCGATGAGGCGGGCAACGTGGTGGCCGGTGCCGCCGGACGGACCGACGACTGGAACGTGGCGTTGTCGCGCTTCCTGCCGGCAGGTCGTTACCGTTTGGCGCTGACGCCGCTGGTGCCGCCGCCTGGACGAGCAGCCCCCGACACCTCCGACTCGACCGATAACGCGTCGAACGATAGCTCGTCGAACGATAGCTCGTCGAACGATAGCTCGTCGAACGATAATTCATCGAACGATAACGCATCGAACGATAACGTATCGAACGATAACGCATCGAACGATAACGCATCGAACAACGACGCCGGATCGAACAACAGCAGCGACAACAACGACAGCTCATCCAGTGACGCCGATAACCAGCAATCGAGGGACAATTCCGGTCGGGACCAGACCAGCACCGATCAGTCCGACCAAAGTGATGCAGGCGAGCAGACCTCGAAGCAACCCACGCACACCGAGGTCACGCTGTTCCTGCCGCCGGACTCGCCCGATCTGGCGTTGGCGGAAGCCGGCTCCATGCAACTGCCGGGTCACGGTATCGAGCACGTGACGCTGCCCACACCGCCTAACGCCAGTTTGCTGGTGGCAGCCGCTGAAGCGCCGGTCGAGCTGATCCTCGCACTGGAACGGCAAGGCACCGACGGCGCCTGGCATACCGTGGGCCAAGACCAGGGCCTTGCCCCTGTTCTGGGTATTCCCGTTGGCAATGCAGCTGCGGCCTGGCGGCTCTCGGTCTGGACGGTGGACGGTGGTACTGTGCCGATCCGGATTGCGGCGCGAGCGGTCACCGCAACGCCGGCACCCGTCGGTACCGTACCGCTGGCGCCGGTGGCTCTCGACGGCATCACACGGCACTGGCACGCCGCACTGGTGGCTGATCCGGGCGCCGTCACGCTGCACCTGAGCGAACCTGACCCCGCGCTGCTCGCCACATCCATGCCGGAACAACCGGCCGAGCATCCGGCGGATGGGACGATCGTGGCCCAGTCGGACGCGGTTTGGGTGATGGCGCCCGATGCGGTGGCGCCGCATTTTGCGGTGGTACAGGCGGGAGCGGAAATGACCGTTGGCGTGCCCGCTGGCGGTCGGGCAACCTTGCCGGTGCCGGCTGCTCCCGCTGCGTCTACCTTATGCGCCTACGTTGCCGCCTCCGGACTGGGCCAACCGGGACTGGATGCCGGGCGAGGCATGGATGCGGCCCTCGGTAGTGCGTTCGCGCTTTGCGGCAGCACGACACTTCGTGCCTGGAATGCCGGCGGCAGCACGGCGCTGCGGCTTCGCCTGCGCCGCTACGACCTTGCAGTCCTGCCGGAGGCTGCTGTCGACCAGGCGTTTGCCGCCACGGTGCCGCCGCACGCCGCCTTGCCGATCCGCCTGGCGGCGGGAACCAAACGGCTCGAGGTCAGCCTGGCGACGCATGGTGCTCTGGTGGCTGGTTGGCGGACCCAGGACGCCGTCACTGTCTGGGCTGGTGACACCGCGCTCAGCCGCAGCCAGATCGGCGCCTGGACCGACGCATTGATCGTCAATACCGGCGAGGACCCCGCGCCGGTCGCGTTGACGGTATCCGCCGCCGAACCGTTGAGCCTGGGCTCCGGCGGCATGTACCGCCGTTTCTTTGGCGCCGGCGGGTCTTTCACGTTGCCGCTTGCTGCCAAACCGGGCCAGCGCCTGATACTGGCGGGCGACGCGACTGC
>JBEKQQ010000245.1:0-5364 GCA_049519555.1 Acetobacteraceae bacterium | reverse complement strand
ATTGGGGACCAGTGTCACGCCCTCGATCGCGGCCAGCGGCGCGAGCACATCGTCCACCGGGCGGCCGGGATGGAAACGCCGCAGCGCCACGGTGACCAGTTCCGCGCCCGAAGCGCGAACGGCGCGGAGCATCGCGTCGGTACTTGAGAACTTGCCCGTTCCCAGCAGCAGCCGCGAGGAGAAAATGCGATCACCCAGTTTGAGGCCGTCGGTCATAAGCTACCCTCCCGCGGTGATCATGATCAGTTCCACGTGATCGCCTTCCGCGACGTGCCAGGCGACAATTTCGGCGTCCTGCAGGCCTTCGCCCAGGTCGGGGAGGTTGAAGATGGTCATGCGTAAGCCATCACACGGTCCAGCGCGACGCCGATGCGGGCGGCATCGGGCAGATACCGGTTCTCGAGTTTCGGCAACGGCATAACCGTGTCGAAGCCGGTGACCCGCAGCACCGGCGCGAGCAGCGAACTGAATGCTCCCTCGGCGACGCGGGCCGCGATCTCGCCGCCGTAGCCGCCGGTCAACGGCGCTTCGTGCACGATGACGCAGCGGCTGGTCTTTTTGACGGATCGGATGATCGTTTCGGCATCCAACGGCTTCAGTGTCGCCACATCGATGACTTCGGCACTACAGCCTTTGGCTTGCCATTCGGCGGCGGCTTTGAGTGCCTCGACCACCATGGCGCCCCAGGTGACGATGGTCACATCGCTGCCTTCGCGTAGGATGAAGCACTGATCGACCGGGAGCGATTTGCCATCGTCCTCCATCGCCTCGCGCGCGGCGCGGTACAGCCGGGTCGGCTCGAGATAGACCACCGGGTCGGAGCCACGTAACGCGGCCAGCAAAAGGCCGTAGGCGCGACGTGGCGACGAGGGGATGATCACCCGCAGGCCGGGGATGTTGGTGAACATCGCCTCGGGGCTGTCGGAATGATGTTCCGGCGCGTGAATGCCGCCGCCGTTGGGTGCGCGAATGACCATCGGACAGGTCAGGTGCCCGTGGGTTCGGGTGCGGAACCGGGACGCGTGATTGGCGATTTGATCGATCAGCGGATAGATGAAACCGCTGAACTGGACCTCGGCCACCGGCCGGAAGCCGGATACGGCCAGTCCGACGGAAATTCCGCCAATCACGGCTTCGGACAGCGGGGTGTCGCGCACCCGGTCGGCGCCGAAGCGCGCCAACAGGCCGTCGGTGGCACGGAACACGCCGCCATCCTTGCCGACGTCCTCGCCCAGTACGATCACGCGCTCGTCTTCGGTCATCGCCCGTGCGAGCGCCAGGTTGATGGCCTGCACCAAGGTTGTTTCGGGCATGGTCTACTCCACCGCCAGGCGCGTCGGCGCCGATGCGAGGGCAGCCTGCTTTTGGTTCAGCAAATCGGCCGGAAGGGTCGCGTAAGTGTAATCGAAGATCGCCGACGGATCGGGTGGTGGGGTCGCAAGGTAGGCGTCCGCCGCAGCGTCGATTTCAGCGGTGAGTTGCTTGAGTAAGGCGTCTTCGTCGTGCTTGCTCCAGAGTCCCGCTGTCGTCAGATATTGCTGCAACCGCCGCACTGGTTCTGCGTGCCAGTGCGATGACACATCGCTGTCCTGCCGATAGCGGCTGGCATCGTCCGACGTGGTATGATCGCCCAAACGGTATGTCACCGCCTCCACCAACTGGGCCCCGCCGCCGTTGCGGACACGCTGCAAGGCGGCGCCGACGACCGCGCGAACGGCGACCACATCGTTGCCATCGACCTGCTCGCCGGGAATGCCCGCGGCGATTGCTTTCTGTGCCAGCGTCTTCGCCGCAGTCTGACTCCGTAACGGAACCGATATCGCCCACTGGTTGTTGGAGATCACGAACACAACGGGCAAAGCCCAGTCGCCGGAGATGTTCATCGCCTCATAGACGTCGCCCTTGGAGGAGGCGCCGTCGCCGAAAATGCAGACGACTGCGCGGTTCTCGTGACGTAGCTTGATCGCCAGCGCGGCACCCGCCGCGTGCGGCGCATGGCTGCCGACCGGAACGCAATTGGGAAAGTCGTGCGGCGCATTGGCGTAATGATTGCCTCGTTCATCGCCGCCCCAATACAGCAACAGCTCGACGGGCGCCGCGCCGCGCCAGAGCTGGCCACCATGCTCACGGAAGCTCGGCACCAGGACATCGTCGGCCTGCATCGCGCTCGCCGCACCGACCGCGACGGCTTCCTGTCCGATCGAGGAAGCATAGGTGCCCAGTCGACCGGTGCGTTGCAATGCGACTGCCTTGGCATCGAAGATCCGAGTCCGCACGACGGCAGAGTAAAGCGCCTTCAAGGTCGTCGCGTCTGCGTCGGTCGGCAGCGCCTGAACCAGCCTGCCGTCCTCGTCGATGTAACGTGTGTACTCGATATCGAAATGCGCGACAGTCGTAGGCATGAAAATTGTCCTTTATTCCGCCCCCTCTGGCGGCGACCGTGGTTGTTTCCGACGCGGCCTCCGACGGCCCTGCGCAGCGGCGGGAACGCAATCACCGGACACGAAATGGTGGCGCATTCTTTCCTGCAACTCAGCCGATGATCCGGCTTCGCGGTCAGCATGGAGGAACGGGTCGGAATGCAAATTGATCTAAATCAGCGAATTCGGGAGAAGCTCAATAGGTAAGATGAACTTGTGGCCAGTGCCGTTCGTTTGCTTTTGACCCGCCACTCGCAATGCCAGACCACGCGGCGGCGCGACCGGCTTCAGTGCGAGACGAGCGAGCATATTTTGCCACGCAGCAGAAGCTCGCGGGTTACGCCACCCAGTACCAGCTCGCGTGCCCGGCTGTGTCCATAGGCGCCCGCGACGATCAGACAGGCACCAAGTTCCAGAGCAATGGCAAGCAACCGCGTTGCGTCGTCGCCTGTAGCGATCTGCATTAGGGGCTCGGCGACAACCTCATGGCGCCTGAGCCATTTGATGACGTTGTCAAGCCGCGAGCGGATCGCCGTCATCTCATCCTTCTCAGCAATTTCGACGACAGTTACGTGACCGGCCTTCTGCAGAATGGGTAACGCGTTGGTCACCGCTCGCCGCGTCTCCCATGTGTCCTTCCAGCCGATGCCTACGAAGTCGAGATTGAGATTGCGCCAGCCCAGAGGAACAATGAGAACAGGGCAGCCAACCCGCATAACGAGGTCGTCGAGATTAACGTGCCGGCTTGAGTCGAAAAGCGACGCACCTCCATCCGAGCCAGTGATGACCAGATCCGCGCTCCGCGCTTCACGCGCCAAATAGTCGGTCAGCGACCCAAACGTCATCGTCGAGCGCCAATCGAGGTTATCGACACGGGTCTGAAGCGCGCTTACGAATTCGCGACGGACGGCTTCAATATTCTTTTCACGTTCCGATCGGTTCTCCGCGATAAAACCGCTGGACAGATATCGGTCAGTATATCTCGTATGGGCGAACTGGCACATCGTGATGCCAATCACGGAGGCCTGGAATTTCGTGTCGGCGATGGGTCGCGAGGTTGGGCGGAGCACGCGCCGTACGACAAGATCCTGGTGACCGCGGCGGCCGACGAGCTGCCGCCGGCGCTGCTCCGGCAACTCGGGCCAGGCGGGTGCATGGTCTTGCCGATGGGCCCTGATGAAGCCCAGTTTCTCACGGTGGTCAACAAGGATGCTGATGGGAGCGTCAGCATGCGCAAGTCCATTCCGGTACGGTTCACGCGGCTGGAGACCATCATATGAGTATGGGAGCCGCGTGGACGGGGCGAGAATGACGCGCCAGACATCCGCCTTGGGGCGCTCAGGAAATGTCGCGGAAGGTTCTATTCCGTTATGTCGGTGCGCCGGCGGGAACCTCATCATCCACCGTCATGAGCTCCAACAGGTTGCCGTCCGGGTCTCGGAAGTAGATTGAAAGCGCTGGAAGTCCATCGGCGGTTCGCCGCCGCGAGGGGCCGTCGATGATCGCGATTCCGTGCGTGCGCAGCAGGTCCGCGGCGCTCTCGACACTCCCGGACCAGCGCAAGCAAATATCGCCGCCACCCACGGCGGGCCGCCGCGCGACCAGCTCAAGGCCGTTGCCTGCCTGATGGATACTCAGCAACGCAGCGCCCAGCGCGATCTGGCGGACCAGGCTCTTACCATTCGGAGCGTAATCCAAATGAATGCGAGCGCCGAACAGCTTGTCGTAGAATGCGCAGGTCGCCTCCAGGTCGTGCGCAGCAAACGCTACATGGTCGACCCCGAGTATGTGCGGCACAATATGGCCCCTCTGTCCTCTCTCGCCTTGGCTAGCGATCGCCGCTGGGCACCCCGCGAGCATTCAGCCGTTCCTCCAGCAATTGGATGAGCGTCATCGCCGTCTCCACCTGCTGCTCCGCGGGAATATGCTGGACGATGGTCAGAACAGCTCCCTCGACCAACACGCCCAGCACCGCATAGGGATCTGCGCCGATCTCGCCGGTCATGCTGATCGTCTGGGCCAGGATATGCATCGGGTCGGGCCGGCTGGCGGCAACGCGCTGAACCCGGCGGATGAGTGCTTCGACAGCGGGAAAAGGTCGGTCTGGCATGGCGACAGCATGGCGCACCGGATGGCGGTAAGACAAGAGCATGGGGCGTTCCGTTGGCAGAGTGTCACGACTTCCAGAATTCCGGACAACCTGGCGGTCAGATGGTCATCACCGGGATCGCGATGCTCAGCCGGACCGAAAATTCCCAAAGCGAACTGGCGCCAGGTCGGTATATCAGGTGATGTGCCGGATGTTTGCGAAGTGAGCGTTCAACATGACGAAGCAGCTTCATCTTGGCGCCATCATGCGTCCGGTCGCCATCCATACGGCATGGTGGCGCTACCCGGGAGCCTACCCCGACGCCAATTTCAATCTGAAGCATCTCGTACGTTTCATCCAGACTCTTGAACAGGCCCGGTTCGATGCGTTCTTCATGGCGGACCACCTGGCCGTGCTCAATATGCCCGCCCAGGCGTTACGGCGCAGCGCGACCGTGACCTCGTTCGAGCCTCTGACGCTGCTTTCGGCTCTCGCGATGGTGACGGAACGGATTGGCCTGGTCGCGACGGCATCGACGACGTTCGACGAACCCTATCATGTCGCTCGTCGGCTCGCGTCGCTCGACCACATCAGCAACGGCCGCGCGGGATGGAATGATGCATCATCGCCGATCCCCATGTGTGGAGTACGGCGGTGATGCCGATGCGCGCGCCGAGATGGCGTGAGTCAGCCGCGATGGTCATCATCGTCTCCGACGCCGCGCGGAACAGCAGATCGTAGACGATCGCCTTGTTCTGCCCGGCGATGTCCGCGACCTCGGCGGGAAGCGTGAAGACGACATGGAAATAGCCGACCGGCAGCAGGTCGGCTTCGCGCTCGGCCAGCCAGATGCGC
>JBEKQQ010000244.1:0-5471 GCA_049519555.1 Acetobacteraceae bacterium | reverse complement strand
GGCTGGGGTGTGCCGAAGCCTGAGGCGTCCATCCTGGCGCACGCGCGAGGGCTGATGCATTGGCGCGCGCGGCATCGTTTCTGCGGGGTGTGCGGCGGTGTGTGCACCATCAAATCGTCCGGCCACATGATGCAGTGCACGGCCTGTGAAGCCCAGCATTTTCCCCGTACCGATCCGGCAGTGATCATGCTGGTGCACCGTGGCGACAAGGCGTTGCTCGGCCACTCTACGCGATTCCCCCGCGCAACGATGTTTTCGACCTTGGCCGGCTTCGTCGAACCTGGCGAAACCCTGGAAGAGGCGGTGCGGCGCGAGGTGCTGGAGGAAGTCGGCGTGACCTGCGGCGAGGTCCACTATCACTCCAGCCAGCCCTGGCCGTTTCCCGGCAACATCATGCTCGGTTTCTACGCCGAGGGGCTGACCGAAGAGATCACCATCGACCCCGAGGAATTGAAGGACGCCCGCTGGTTCACCCGCGACCAGATGCGCAATTGCGATCAGCATGGTTTCCAGTTGCCGCGAGTCGACAGTATTGCCCGGCGGCTGATCGAGGACTGGTTGGCGCACGGCTGAACGCGATGCCGCCCGATCTGCTGACTATTGGCTATGAGGGCTGCACCATCGATGGCGTGCTGACCACGTTGAAGGAAGCTCGTGTCGGGCTGTTGATCGATGTGCGGGCGGTGGCTTCCTCGCGAAAACCGGGATTTTCGAAACGCCAGCTTGCCGCCGGTCTCGACCAGGTGGGGATTGGCTATCTCCATTTGCAGCGCCTTGGCACGCCGAAGCCGGGCCGCGATGCCGTTCGGTCCGGTCATCCGGAGCGGATGGTCCCGATATTCAATGCGCAAATGGCAACGCAGGAAGCACAACTTGCGCTGGCCGAAGCCAAAGCCCAGGTGGTGGAGAGGCGATGTTGCTTGTTGTGTTTTGAACGCGACCATCGTCACTGCCATCGTCATTTGGTCGCAGAAATGATCGTTGCAGAGACCGGCCAACCGGTCGAGCACCTTGAGGTTCCCTTGTGGCCAAGGCAGCGCGATGCGATGAGAGCTGACTGACACCACAAATGCAAAGCCGACGCCCCAAGGTTTATGCAAATCGGTAGGAGACCGATAAACCAGATAAATCTGATCCGTGCTCCGGTGGCTGACATGACCCGGTCCGCTTTCACAAGAACGCTTCCTGACCTTCGTGTCCTTTGCTAACTTTGTGAAATCAATTGCCGAACTTCACATTTAGGCAATCGCATGTGGCTCTGTGCCGCGGCAACGAAATCCGATTTCGTTCCGATATTGCATGACAGACCAGGAATCTTCGACGGGTCAGCGCGTGGGGAACCGTCACGTTTGTCACAAAGCAAGTGAAGGACATGAAGGACATGAAGCTTCCGTTCAAATGGACAACGGCGCGGTTTGAACTCAAACCAACCGTATGAACGATGGACCCATGGAAGGTCCTGTTCCACGTCAACCCCATCCGCCGACCGGTTCGGAAAATCGTCCGGGCCATCGGAACCAGCAGTGTGCCGCGCCGGATGGTCCGGACGGGGACGGCCGTGACGATGGGGAATGGATAAGATTGCAAACCGGGCGGCAGCCTAATCTGACGTCGCGGCAGGCGGCCGGTCCAAGACGACGTCGTCAGCCGCGGCACGCGATGGGCAAGCCAGCCCCGCCGCGGCCACGCTCCCGGCCCACGTTGTCCACCGGTCGGCTTCCCTCTGGACAACCTTGAACCGCGTGGCGCATAGGGGCGCCGGTCAAAGGGAGCCCATCACACAAGACCATGATGTATTTCAGCCGCCTGAAGGCCGCCGCCATCCTCGGCGTCTGTTTGCTCGGGCTGCTGGTCAGCCTGCCCAATGTGCTTCCCGCCCCGGCGTCCTGGATGCCGTGGCGCACTGTGCATCTCGGCCTCGACCTTAAAGGCGGCAGTTATCTGCTGATGGAGGTCGACATGAAGGCCGTGATCAAGGAGCGGCTGGATGGCCTGCTCGATGCGGTGCGTCAGGCGTTGCGCCCGGGTGGGATTTTCTATCAGACCCTGGAAGCCCAGCCGGAGCAGGACCGCATTCTGTTACGGCTGCGCGATCCAACGAAGACCGATGCGGCAATGGCGGCGCTGGCCCCGTTGGTGCAACGCGATGGGCCAAACAACGCGCCCGATATGGATATCGCCACCAGTGAGCCGGGCACGATCACCCTGACCCTCTCGCAGGTGGCGCTCAACGCGCGCGCGGCGGGAGCGGTGCAGCAATCGATCGAGATCGTCCGCCGCCGGATCGACGAAACCGGCGTGGTCGATCCGCAGATCACCAGGCAAGGCGACAGCCGCATCGTCGTGCAGTTGCCCGGTATCGAGGATCCCAATCGCATTAAGGAATTGCTCGGCAAAACCGCGCACATGACCTTCCGCCTGGTGGATGAGACGGCCAGTGCGACCCCTGGCGTGCAGCCTCCACCCGGCGTGGAATTCCTGCCGATGCAGGAGGGTGGTGGCAAGATCGCCGTTCGCAAGCGCGTGGACGTCGATGGTGCCGACCTGACCGATGCCCGCGCCGGCACCAATGGTCAGACCGGTGAGTGGGTGGTGAACTTTAAATTCAACTCGAACGGGTCGCGCCGGTTTGCCGACATAACGCGCGCCAACGTCGGTCACCGGTTTGCGGTCGTGCTGGATGACAAGGTGATCACTGCGCCGGTGATCCGCGAGCCAATCACCGGAGGTTCCGGACAGATCAGCGGCAGCTTTACCGCCGCCAGCGCCAATGACCTCGCGGTGCTGTTGCGTGCCGGCGCGCTGCCCGCGCCGCTGACCGTCGTCGAGGAACGCACCATCGGCCCCGAGCTTGGTGCCGACAGCATTCGCGCTGGAGCGATTTCCCTGTTGGCCGGCTTTCTGGTCGTCATTGCGTTCATGGCATTTTTCTATGGGCTGTTCGGCTGGTTCGCCAATCTCTGCCTGGTGGTGAACCTGATCCTGATGCTGGCGTTGATGTCGCTGTTGGAGGCGACACTGACATTGCCAGGCATGGCGGGCATCCTGCTGACCCTCGGCATGGCGGTCGATGCCAACATCCTGATCAACGAACGGATCCGGGAGGAGCAGAGGCGCGGGCGGCCGCCACTCGCCGCGCTCGAGCATGGGTTCCAGCGAGCCTATTCAACGATCTTCGATTCCAATGCAGCGACGTTTCTGTCGCACGTGATGTTGTTCGTGTTCGGGTCGGGCCCGGTCAAGGGGTTCGCCGTGACCATTACGATCGGCATCGCGACCTCGATGTTCACGGCCTGGATGCTGACACGGCTGCTGGTGGCACGTTGGTATGTCGCGGTTCGCCCCCGGCTGCTGCCGGTTTGAGGACGCAAAATGTTCATTAAGCCCAGGATGCGTCTCGCGCCGGATAACACGAATTTCAAATTCATGAACGGACGCTTTGCCGGCCTCATCGTTTCGGCAATCCTGTCGACCGCGTCGGTCATTCTGTTCTTCACGCCCGGACTGAATTTGGGCATCGACTTTTCGGGTGGTATCGTCATGGAGGTGCGGTCCGAAGGGCCGGCCGACTTCGCAAAGATCCGCGCCGCACTGACCGAGGAGCACGTTCCGGATCAAGGCGTCCAACGGTTCGGTGACGATTCTACGGTGTTAATCCGTTTGCCAACCCAACCGACCGAAGCCGGGACTGAAATAGCGGTAGGCAAGGTTCGCGCGGCACTGGAAAAGTCGATCACCGGAGTGAAAATCGTCCGTGTCGACGCGGTCGGTGCCAGCGTTTCGTCGGAGTTGTTCCGTAACGGCCTGTACGCACTCGGCATCAGCCTGCTAATGATTTTAGCGTATATCTGGTTCCGTTTCGAATGGCAGTTTGCTGTCGGCGCGGTGGTGACCCTGATCCTGGACGTTACCAAGGCGATCGGCTTCCTGGCGCTCACGCGGATCGAGTTTGACCTCGTGATGGTTGCCGCGATCCTGACGATTCTCGGCTACTCCACCAACGACAAGGTGGTCGTGTATGACCGGGTTCGGGAAAACCTGCGCAAATACAAGACGATGCCTTTGCGCGATCTGATTGACCTGTCGATCAATGAGACGCTGAACCGGACTCTGGGCACGTCGGCGACGGTGTTCCTCGCCAGCCTGCCGCTTGCGCTGTTCGGCGGCACGTCGATTTCCGGCTTCGCCTGGGTCATGCTGTTCGGGATCGTTGTCGGGACGTCGTCTTCGATTTTCATTGCGGCACCAATTCTTTTGCTGCTTGGCGAGAAGCGGCTGCGGCGCGACACCGTGGCGATTGAGGCACCCGAACCGGGGGCGGCACGCCAACCCTGAGCGCATCGCGGGTTCACGCAATTGCCTCCGATTCCACGATACCGGCGATTTCCGCCGGCCGCCAAATGCGGTAAGTCCAGCGTGACATGCTGACCGACCTGCCGAACCTGCTGACCTTGTCGCGGATCGCTGCCATTCCCTTGCTGGTGGGGCTGGTGGCTCTGGGCCACCCGTTGACGGACCTGATCGCCTGCGTCGTGTTCAGCATCGCTGCCATCACGGATTATTTCGATGGGATGTTGGCGCGTTCGCTGCGGCAGCAATCCGACCTGGGTCGTATGCTCGACCCGATCGCGGACAAGCTGCTGGTTGGCGCGGTGCTGATGATGCTGGTGGGAATGGGCCGGCTGTCGAGCCTGGCGCTGTATCCGGCGATCGTGATCATGCTGCGGGAAATTCTGGTCAGTGGGCTGCGAGAATACCTGGCTGGCATTCGTATCGGTCTACCGGTGACCAGCCTCGCCAAATGGAAGACCGGATTTCAGATGGGCGCCCTGGGCACCTTGCTTGCCGGCGACAGTTCGGCGCGGCTGCTGCATCTAGGGTTTGTTCCGGTCTCGGCGATCGGGGAGGCGATGCTATGGGTCGCCGCCGTGCTGACTCTGGTGACCGGATGGGATTATCTTATGGCCGGATTACATCATGCGTCGGCGCCGAAGGTGCCTGAAGCGCCAGGACGCGGGCCACTGCCCCGTCCCCCCGGTTGAAGGCCTGGATTTGAAGGTACTGGGCATTGTCGGCTGGTCCGGCAGCGGCAAGACGACACTTCTCGTCGCAGTCCTGCCGTTGTTGCGGGCGGCTGGCGTGTCGGTATCGACCATTAAGCACGCCCATCACGGCTTCGACATGGATTTGCCTGGCAAGGACAGCCATCGTCATCGCCTTGCAGGCGCCCATGAGGTCGTCGTTGCCTCGTCCCGCCGCTGGGCTTTGCTGCATGAGGTCGTGGGATCGGAGCCAGATCTGCCTGACCTGTTGGCCCGCATGGCGCCCGTTGATCTGGTCCTGGTCGAGGGTTTCAAATCGCATCCCTACCCCAAACTGGAGGTCTTTCGTCCCATATTGGGTAAGCCATCGCTGTGGGATCACGAACCCGAGGTAGTGGCGGTGGCAAGTGATTCTACCCCTGATATAGG
>JBEKQQ010000243.1:0-5642 GCA_049519555.1 Acetobacteraceae bacterium | reverse complement strand
GCGTGCCTTCCGGGGAACGGTTACGCTTGCGGTTCGGTCGGAATGGGGGACAGACGGCGTCGTCGGATACCGTCTTCGCTGAACCAAACTCGCTGGTCACCGCAGAAAGAAATACACGGAACTGGCTCATTTGACTGCCGCCATACTGGATCGGGCGCGACACGATCGTGGCACGACGAGGAACGGAATGGAATGCATCTCTGTTCCCGGAAGCTCGGCCCCGCCCCAACGGTGTCGCCCCAACGGTTGGCCGAACATCGTTGCCGTGGCACGATGGCGCCGACGCATCCTGCGGCGACAGCGACAAATGGAGGAACCCATGCAACTTGGCATCATCGGATTGGGCCGGATGGGTGCGAACATCTCCCGGCGATTGATGCTCGCCGGACACTCCACCGTCGTGTGGGACGCCAATCCGGCGTCCGTCCAGGGACTGGGAGCAGACGGTGCGACCGGAGCCTCCGGGCTGGCGGATGTGGTGGCGAAACTGTCCGGCTCACCACGCGCAGTGTGGGTCATGTTGCCGCACGGCAAGATCACCGAAGACACGATCGCCCAGTTGGCGGGGATGCTGAGCAAAGGTGATATCATCATTGACGGCGGCAACACCTATTACAAAGACGATGTCCGCCGCGGCAGGGAACTGGCGGCGAAGGGGTTGCGCTATCTGGATGTCGGCACCTCGGGTGGCGTCTGGGGGCTGGAGCGCGGCTATTGCCTGATGATCGGCGGGGATAAGGCTGCCGTCGATCATCTCGACCCGATCTTCAAGGCGCTGGCCCCCGGGATCGGTTCAATCGAGCGCACCGGCAACCGTGAGCAGCACGATCACCGCGCCGAGCAAGGCTACATCCATGCCGGCCCGGTGGGTGCCGGCCACTTCGTCAAGATGATCCACAACGGCATCGAATACGGCATGATGCAGGCCATGGCCGAGGGGTTCGACATCCTCAAAGGCCGCGCCTCGGGCAAACTGCCGGACGGCGAGCGGTTCGACCTGAATGTCGCCGACATTGCCGAGGTCTGGCGTCGCGGCAGCGTGGTCACCTCCTGGCTGTTGGACCTGACGTCCGCGGCGCTGGCCAAGGATGCGGAATTGTCGTCGTTCTCCGGCGTAGTCGAAGATTCTGGCGAGGGCCGCTGGACCGTCGAGGCGGCGATCGAGGAAGCGGTGCCGGCCGAAGTTCTCGCCGCATCATTGTTCGTGCGGTTCAGGTCGCGACAGGATCACACCTTCGCCGAGAAAGTGCTGTCGGCGATGCGGTTTGGCTTTGGCGGTCACGTCGAAGCGCCAGCAAAGTCGTGACCATCCTGGTTGTCATGGGTGTGTCGGGCAGCGGCAAGACCACGATTGCCAAGGGAGTCGCCGCTGCCAAAGGCTGGAGCTTGCTGGAGGGCGATACGTTTCATCCGCCGGCCAACGTCGCGAAGATGGCAGCCGGCACGCCGTTGACCGATGAGGATCGCTGGCCCTGGCTGCGCGCCATTGCGGCGGCGATCGATGCCGATCGGGCACGTGGCGAGAATGCGGTGGTCGCCTGCTCCGCGCTGCGGCGCGCCTATCGCGATATTCTGATCGGCGACCGGCCGGATGTCCGGTTGGTCTACCTCAAGGGCTCGCAGGCGCTGATCGGCGAACGCATGCGGGCGCGGCACGGCCATTTCATGCCGCCGGCGCTGCTCGACAGCCAGTTCCAGACGCTGGAAGAGCCGGGCCCGGACGAAAATCCGATCACTGTCGAAATCCACGGCACACCGGATGAGATCGTCCGCGCCATCCTGGAGCATTTGCCATGAGCGGAAGCTTTGCGAGTTATCCGTGCCTGCGCGGCCGGACCGTGTTCGTGACCGGCGGAGCCAGTGGGATCGGCGCCTCGGAGGTGATGCATTTTGCGGCACAAGGTGCAAAGGTTGCCTTCGTTGACATCAATGACGAGGCGGCAGCGTCGGTAATCCGATCGGTACGTGATGCCCGCGATCCCGAACCATTCTATCAGCGTTGCGACCTCAAGGACATCGATTCGTTGCGGCAGGCGATCCATACCGCCGCCGGGAAACTCGGACCGGTCACTGTGCTGGTGAACAATGCCGCAAACGACCAGCGGCACAAGTGGGAAGACGTCACCGTTGAATTCTGGGACGAGAGGATGGCGACCAACCTGCGGCATCAGTTCTTTGCGATCCAGGCAGTGGCGCCGATGATGCGCGAAGCGGGGGGCGGATCGATCGTCAATTTCGGCTCGATCTCGTGGCATACCAACCATGGCGACATGCCCGCCTACACGACTGCGAAGGCCGCCATCGAGGGCCTGACCAAAGGCATGGCGCGCGATCTGGGGCCGTTCGGCATTCGGGTCAACACCATCATCCCGGGTTGGGTGATGACGCAACGGCAGATCGATCTGTGGCTGACGCCGGAAGCCGAGGCTGCTCTGATGAAGGCGCAATGCCTGAAGGAGAAAGTTTATCCACAGGATCTCGCGCGGATGGTGCTGTGGCTGGCGTCGGACGACAGCCGGATGTGCACCGCGCAGATGTGGGTGGTGGACGGCGGCCGTTTGTGACGCCGCGCGATTTGCAATTCCCGTTGTCCACCACAGCATCTTTCCACGCGCGTAAGCCCGGTTGAACCAGCCACCTGGGCGTGCGTGATCGGCAGCTCCGGCATTGCCGGCCTGTTTATGAGAACTTTATATTCCTGACCGGGCGCCCGACCAGGCGGCTTCAGCGTGTTGCTGCCGTCATCCGGCGTATTGTAGTGTAACCGGCACGACACCCGAGCGAATCATCTCCAGGCATCTGGCGGCTCCTTCAGAGACGTCGATGATCCTGTGGGTCCAGCGCGCCGGACCTCGGTCGGTGATCTCAACGTTACAACTGCGGCTGTTTTCCAGGTTGGTCACAACAACTGTTGTGCCGAATGGGAGGGTAGGATGTGCTGCGGTCATCTTGGATTTATCGAAAACCCTGCCGCTGCTTGTCAGTCTGCCGTTACGCGATCCCCCATAAAACGATGCCTTGCCTTCGATCGTCTTGGTCGGAATGGATGGTTCTGCTTTGAGGGCTGCCAGTTCTGGCACGTTATTAGTTGCACCCGGAGACGCACAGGCGTCCAGGCACAACAGGCTTAGTAGCATATATTTCCACACGTTTTTGGACCCCTCTGTTGTGTGCTGGGGCGACGAGCACGGATCTGCGCCCGAATTTCCTTTCCTGTTTGATGTGACACACGCGCTGTGCCAGCGTCACTTATTCACGTACTCCAATGGCGCGTCAACATGCCGGCGCTGCCAGGCGCTGCTCGGCTGGCTGCGAGATGACCCTATGCACATTTGGTGCCATTCGCGCCGCAGCGGGATTTGACACGATTGCGTAACCTGATTCTGCTGTCTCCATCGCAACATCCCGGTCGGACCGGGGCCGTTATCATAGCGATTGTCCGTGTCAAACGAATTTCGCATGCCGGGGATTGACGCGGACCGGATACGCCGCCTCCATATCGATCGTCGGCATTCGGAGGACACGCGTCATCATGATCCGCGTTGATGCGCATCATCACGTCTGGCGTCTCGATCGGGGCGATTATGGTTGGATCACCCCGGACATGGCAATCCACCGCGATTACGGGCTCGATGACCTGCGCCCGCTGCTCGGCGATATCGATGCCACCGTGCTGGTCCAGGCCGCACCCACCGAAGCCGAAACGGATTATCTGCTGGCGGTTGCTCGCGCATCGCAAGGACTCGTGAAAGCCGTCGTCGGATGGATCGACCTCACTGCACCCGATGCCGCGGCGCGCATCAATCAACGCGCCAAGGACCCGCTGATCAAAGGCCTGCGGCCGATGCTACAGGATATTGCCGACAGCTACTGGATTTTTCGCGACGAGGTGAAGCCTGCACTACACGCCATGGCAGAAACCGGGCTATGCCTCGATGCGCTGATCCAACCGCGGCATTTACCGCTTATGCAGATTTTTGCCAATCTGCACCCTAAACTCAAAATCGTTATCGATCACGCCGCCAAGCCGCCAATCGCCTCAAGAAACATGCAGCCGTGGGCTGCCGATCTGGCTCGGTTGGCAGGCGATTCGAACGTATTTTGCAAACTCTCGGGGCTGGCGACCGAGGCCGGTCCGGAATGGCAAATGAATGACGTGCGGCCCTGGGTTGAGCATATTTTTGACTGTTTCGGACCATCGCGCATCATGTGGGGCAGCGACTGGCCGGTCGTCGAACTGGCCACGCCGTATCAACGTTGGTACACGATCACGCAACGATTCCTGTATCGATACGACCTGCCGGAGCGTGACGAAATCATGTGCGACACCGCCGTGCGGTTTTACGGCCTGATGTAATTGATGTGACAAGTAATCGATGCAATCCCGGCGTAGCCTGGAGTGGTAGCCTGAGCCGTTACGGTATCAGGACAGTGCTGCCGGTGGTCTGCCGTGACTCCAGCGCGATGTGCGCCTTCGCCGCGTCCTGCAGCGGGAACGTTTGATTGACCGCGATCTTCACTGCGCCCGAGCCGACGACATCGAACAGGTCGGCCGCCACCCGCTCCAGATCGGCGCGTTTCGCCGTGTAGGTGGGCAACGTCGGCCGGGTCAGAAACAGGCTGCCCTTGGCGCCCAGTACACCCAGATCGAATGGTGGCACCGGCCCAGACGCATTGCCGTAACTCACCATCAGGCCAAGCGGTGCGAGGCAGTCGAGGCTGGCGGTCCAGGTATCCTTGCCGACACTGTCATAGACCACCGGCACCAGGGCGCCGCCGGTAAGCTTCTTCACCTCGGCGACGAGGCCTGTGTAGCCGACAACCGTATATGCGGCGCCATGGGCACGGGCGAGTGCCGCCTTCGCCTCCGAGGACACCACGCCAATCACCGTTGCCCCCAGATGGTGGGCCCATTGCGTCAGGATCAGCCCGACACCACCAGCCGCCGCGTGGACCACGATGGTGTCTCCGGCCTTCACCTGATAGGTCCGTCGCACGAGGTATTGCGCTGTCATCCCCTGCAGCATCATTGCCGCGCCGGTCTCGAAGCTGATCGCATCCGGCAGTTTGACCAGCCGATCCGCCGGCAGTACCCGATCCGTGGCGTAGCCACCCATCGGTCCGGCATAGGCGACCCGATCGCCTGGCTGCACCAGCGTGACGCCCGCGCCCACCGCGGTCACGGTGCCGGCACCTTCCTGCCCGATGATCAGTGGCATGCTGGGGGCCTTGTACAGCCCGGTCCGGAAATAGACATCGATGTAGTTGAGGCCGACCGCGTGATGATGCACCAGTGCCTCACCCGGTCCGGGTTCCGGGGTGGGCACATCCTCCCATTTCATCACCTCGGGACCACCATTGGTGTGGATGCGGATGGCCTTCGACATGTCACTCTCCGTCCCGGTTCAGATCAGCGTCGCCTGTGGATTTTCCCAGATCGCTCGCGCCTTGGCCGAGCCGCCCGCAACGGGCGCCTCCAGACGAAGCAAAGCGCGTTTGGTCGGCAGCCCGTCGCCGCCGGAGTAACCACCTGGCCCATTGGTGGCCACTACCCGGTGGCAGGGAATGATGATCGGGATCGGATTGGCGCCATTTGCCCCACCGACCGAGCGCGGACTGCCGCCCGCCTCACGCGCGACGTC
>JBEKQQ010000242.1:0-5666 GCA_049519555.1 Acetobacteraceae bacterium | reverse complement strand
CGACGTCATCGTCAACCTGACCTGTGGCCAACCCGATTCGCGAATCTACAACGTGAAATGGTCACTCGATGCGCCGGCGGAAGGACGTCCGGTGACCGATCACGACGTCAGAGGCGTGTTGCGTGAGGGCCGCCATCTCTCGTACTCCGAAGGCCGCGAACCCGTCCATGTGATCCCGCTGACATTTGCGCTGGACGATACCGACCATGTCGTCGATCCGCGTGGATTGTATTGCTCCACTCTGGACGCGCGGCTGCACGTGATCGACGTTTCAGCATCGTCACTGCGTTCAATGGAAGCCTGTCTGCGCAACTGCGATCTTGAAATCGAGGCGATCGTTTCGGCGCCGATGGCAGCCGGAATGTCGACATTGGTGGATGACGAGCGAGAAATCGGTTGCACCGTCATCGACATGGGCGGCGGCACTACCAACGTCGCCACGTTTTTCGAAAATCAATTGATCCACACGGCGCAAATTCGCATCGGCGGGTTGCACGTGACGAGCGATCTGGCGAAGGGTCTGTCGACGCCGCTGGCGCATGCGGAACGGTTGAAGACGTTGTGGGGCAATGTCGAAGCCAGCCCGGACGATGACCGTGACATGCTGCCGGTGCCGCGGGTGGGCGAGGCAGACCATCATTTGGCAAAAGTCCCGCGCAGCATGGTGGTCAACATCATTCGTCCGCGCATTGAAGAGACGTTGGAAAGTGTGCGTGACAAGCTGGCGGAGTCCGGACTGTCGCATGCCACCGGCAATCGCATTGTACTGACCGGCGGTGCCTGCCAGTTGCCGGGACTGCAGCATCTCGCGTCGCGCATTCTCGGCCATGATGTGCGAGTTGGCCGGCCGCAGTCGATTCGCGGCATGCCTGAAATCTTTACCGGCCCGGCATTTGCCACTGTTACCGGCCTTTTGAACTGGGCCGCCGCGCAAGGCGGAACGTTCCATCAAATCGATCCAAGACGCGGCGGTCGCCAGAGCTGGTTCCACCGCCTCGTCAACTTCATCAGAGATCGGGTGTGATGGCTTGTAGCGAATCCGTTTTTTCGTCTTACAAGGACTTCGATCGTCCACGGGGAAGGACTTCAGAATGACCCTGAACCTGAATACGCCGCAACAAATGCACACTGACTTCACCCCGCGAATCACTGTGATCGGTGTTGGCGGTGGTGGCACCAATGCTGTGGATAACATGATCGCGGCGAATCTGCGTGGTGTGGATTTTGTTGTTGCCAATACCGACGCGCAGCAACTGATGCACAGTAAGGCCGATCGCCGCGTGCAGCTTGGGCCGCATTTGACGCAGGGTCTTGGCGCCGGTGCAAAGCCCGACGTTGGTCGCGCTGCGGCCGAGGAAGCGTCGGATGAACTCTACCGCCACCTGGACGGCACCCACATGGTGTTCATCACCGCAGGAATGGGGGGTGGCACTGGTACGGGCGCTGCTCCGGTCATTGCCCGCATGGCGAAAGAGCGCGGCATCCTCACCGTTGGTGTCGTAACAAAGCCATTCGGCTTCGAGGGTGCGCGGCGTGCGCGGGCGGCCGACGAAGGCATCCATGAGCTGCAGCAATATGTCGATACACTGATTGTCATTCCTAATCAGAACCTGTTCCATATGGCTAACGAACGCACGACCTGGAAGGAAGCGTTCAAAATGGCCGATCAGGTGCTGTACATGGGTGTCCGCGGCGTCACCGACCTGATGATGGTGCACGGCCAGATCAACCTCGACTTCAATGACATCAAGACGGTCATGGCCGAGATGGGCAAAGCCATGATGGGGACCGGTGAGGCTGAGGGTGAGGATCGTGCCAAACGGGCGGCCGAAGCCGCGATCAACAACCCTCTGCTGGAAGAAACCAGCATGGCTGGCGCTCGCGGGCTGTTGATCAACATCACCGGCGGCGATGATCTGACGCTGTTCGAGGTCGATCAGGCGGTCAGCACGGTGCGCGAACAGGTCGACGAAGAGGCAAATGTGCTGTTTGGGTCGGCGACCGATCCGTCTTTGGAAGGCCGCATCCGGGTCTCAGTGGTTGCAACCGGCATCGATGGACCGCAATCTCAGGAGCAGGCGCGACCGAAGTTGGTGGCGGTCGGCGGCGGCGCGGCATACGCAGAACCGCAGCCAATTCCGCTACCGGTGGGCGGCGCGCCCGTGACCGTTGGTGCAACGGCACCTCAGGTACAGATGATGGATCCGCGGACGCAACAAAGCTCCAACGTGACCACGCTGCGTCAGCAGACGATCCAGCAAGGTCGGGTCATCATTCCGGATCCGATGCCGTATCCGGATGACCCGGCCGAGCAGCGGCGCGCATCGCAAGATGCCGTGCCAGGCAATGCACCGTCGGCGAAACAGCCGTCCGGCCTGTTTGCGCATGCTCCAGGAACCGTGCCTGTGGAACCGGTCCCGGCCCAGGGTGCGGGCGAGTCAATGACGCGGTCGTTGTTCCAGCATGCGACCGGATTATTCCGCAAGCGCCCGGCATTCGCTCCGGCTCCGGACGTCATCGTCAGGCGGCGCGAGCCGGTGGCGGTAGAAGCGGTGCAAATTGCACCTGCCGGCGAACTGGTTATGGAGGCTGAGCGGCCGATCGATCGCCGTGCCACTGCGTTGGACGAGAGCGGATTGGACATTCCTGCCTTTTTGCGCCGGCAATCGTCGTCGGCGTAAGTCGTTCGCCTATCCCGCGCGGTTTCGATGCCAATCGGCTGCGCGGGGAATCGGCAGTCCAAGTGTTTCCCGCAAGGTTGTGCCTGCATAGTCTTTGTGGAACAGGCCACGCCGTTGCAGTTCCGGCACGAGCAACCGAACGACGTCTTCATATGAGCCTGGCATGTGCGTCGCGGCGAGGACGAAGCCGTCGCAGGCCGGTGCAGCGAACCACTCCTCCATCTGATCGGCCACCTGTTTGGGCGTACCGACGAACATCTTGTGTTCCTTTACCGTGCCGCGACCGGAGACTTCGACGAAGTCTCGCACCGTCGGATTCTTTTTGCCGGAGAACTGCACTACGCGGTCGCGGAAACCGTGCCAGCTTAATTCGGCCAGTTCCTCATCGCTGAACGGTTCGTCGTACGGCTTCTTCGAAAAGTCATAATTGGTGACTTCTGAAATCAGCACAAGTGCATCGATCGGTCGTGCCGTCGCCTCGACAATCGCCCGCTTTTCCTGGGCCGCAGTTTCGGTTTCCGCGACACACACATAACAAGCTGGTGCGACGTGAACTGCGGCCGGATCGCGTCCCGCGGCGGCAACCGCGGCTTTGAATGACGCGTAGTGTTTCTTGCCGGCTTCCAGGTTGTGGTGAATGACGAATACCAACTCGGCCCATCGCGCGGCAAATTCCTGGCCTCGGCCCGACTGGCCGGCCTGGATCAACACCGGATGTCCTTGCGGCGACCGCGGCACGCTGAACGGTCCACGCGAACTGAACCATGGTCCGTTGTGGTCCAGCCGATGCACTTTGCTGGCATCGGCGAAGCGATTGCCTTCCTTGTCCAGGATCAGCGCATCGTCTTCCCAGGTATTCCAATGGCCCATGACAACGTCCATGAACTCGTCCGCGCGGTCATAGCGGGTGTCGTGCTCCAGGTGCTTTTCGCCACCGAAGTTCAGTGCCTCACCGCTGTTGAGCGACGTGACGATGTTCCATGCTGCGCGCCCCTTCAGCATCAGATCTATCGACGCGAAGACTCGGGCCACGTGATACGGCTCGTAATAGGTCGTAGAATATGTGGCGCCCAGACCGAGGCGCGTCGTCGCCATACCCATCGCCATGAGGACTGTGCATGGATCCAACTTCACCGCGCGCACGCCCGCATTGATCGCTTCGGCGTGGTTGTCGGTATAGCGGTCCGGCAGCGCGAGACGATCGTCGAAGAACGCCATCTGGATCTTGCCTTCTTCCAGCACGCGGGCGATTCGCTGGTAATATTCCGGCGTCAGAAAATCCAGCATTGTCGCAGGATGCCGCCACGACCCAGGCAAATTGGAACAGTTCTGCGCCTGCAAAAACGCGATCAGCGTCATCATTCGGGAAGCCATGAACAAAACTCGCTTTCAGATGGGCAGATCGACATCCAGCAACGGCGCGTGCTGCTGGCAGCCATAGACATCGGTATCGCCAAAGTCGCCCGATGGTACAAGTCGCGGCAGCGTCGCCTTGAACGCAAAGGCGGCGTCGTAGGGAGTGAACAGCACGTGCTGTTCCGGAACGTTGTAAAGCCGGGCGAACAATGCGGGACACAGCACGCCGGTGGCCTTGACCCGGCGGAACGTCTCGGCGTCATCGAATACCACGTCGATCGTCAGTTCGAACGGCCCGGCGTTCTTGCTTTTGCAGACGCGGGCGACATCGCGGATCAGGGCCATGTCAAACTGTCTCATACTCGATTGGGAACAGCTCAGTGGGATCGTCCAGTTCCGCCACATGGAACACGCTGAACCGGTAAACCGGCCCGACGTCGATGTCCGAGGGAGAGAACGGAAACGCCATATTCCCCTCACGGCACAACCGGCCCGGGAAATCGGTATGCAGCATGTTGGTCCGCGCCATGCCGAGTACCGCGCTGGCGATTTCCTGATTGTCGCGCGCCACGACCTCGATCACGAAGCCTAATTCATGCGGCAGCGCGTTGCGCGACGGCTCTCGTGTGCCCATCACGCCGTCGCGGCCATAAACCCGGATGCCGAGTTGATACGAGTCGGGCGTTGCCCCGAATGCCGCCGCCTTGGTCGTCACTTCCGCACGCACACTGTCGAGGAAATCGTCCAATCGCCCGATCAGCAATGGATCGCGCGTGCCGCACACGCAGATCGCGCGATAGCCGGCCAGCTCCACGCCCTCGAGTTTGACCGTGTAGCGATCGGCTGGGTTCCAGCGCATGCCGCTGATGCGCACTGCTCGGTCGGTGACCGCTTCGAACCGGCAATCCGATGTATCGAGCATCCCGCCTGGTTCGACATGGTGAATCGGACTGCTGTTCTCATGCAGGCTGTGATTGGCGATCGACAGCGGTGTGCATCGGCGCGCCGGATTGGTCGGCTCGCATTCGATATGATCGTCCCGCACCGTCACAAACAGCGAATCGTGCCCTTTTGGGATCGATGGTGTGGCGCCGCATTCCAGCATCTTGCCGGCATACCAGCCGGGCGCAGGGGGCAATTGTGCACGGGTCACCGCCGCCGCCCATGGTGCCGGATCGGACGCCCGTCCCGCCAGCACGATCTGAGCCCCCGCATCCAATGCGGTGATGAACGGCTCGGGCCCCATCATTCCGACGATCCGGGTCGCCCGGTCGATCGTCGCGTCGGTCAACGGCGCCTGATGCGCCAGCCCGTGGATCGTGCCGGCGGCGACGCGCCGCTTCAGGTCTGCTTTGTCCTGTTCGGCATGGATGGTGGCCATTTTGAAGTTCAGCCCTTCTTCACGGGCGATCTCGCGCACCATCGACACCACCAGCGCCAAATGCGGTTCGCCTCCCGCGCCGCCGCAGGTGCCAATGACCATCGGAATTTTGCGTTCGATCGCCGCTAACAACATCAGCCGCAGGTCCCGCCGGATCGCGATCGGCGAGCAAAATGGTTTGCCGGATCCAAGATAATGCGGCCCAGGATCGACGGACCCGCCATCGACGCCGATGACGTGGGGATTGC
>JBEKQQ010000241.1:0-5688 GCA_049519555.1 Acetobacteraceae bacterium | reverse complement strand
AGTAGCCAGAGCCACGGATGTTCGGATGAAGCAGCGGCAAATCATCGGAATGAGTGGCGGACGCGCCGGCCTGGCGGTCGAGCCGGTGATGAAGGATCGACTGCACGCTGCCATAAGAACGCGCGCCAATTTCCAGCCCCCGCGCACAGGCGGCCTCCACGCGATCGCGATTGTAGGTGCGCACCAGACGCAGGATGCCCAGGCAGCCACGGAAGCCTTGCTCGGGATGCGGTCGGCTGCGCAGGATCACATCGACGAGCGTCGCCGTCGCGGCGCCAATCGTCTCGGCTTCTTTGCGAATGCGCTCGATCGTCCACTCGGCATGGCGTCGATGGGCTTGCGGCATATGCTCGGCCAGCGTTGTGTGCCGCCCGCGTGCACCGCCACGTGGATGGACGGCGACGCGCTCACCCTTGTGGAATAACTCGACGGTGCGCGCGGTGATGCGGGCCTCGATCTGCTCGCGCAACAGCCGGTGTGGTACAGAATAGTAGTGACCGCCGACGTCGACGTGATACTCGAGGGACACGCGACGGATGCGCCACTCAGCATAAATATAAGGTTCCGCCGGCAGCGGCGACAAAAACGGGCGGTCCAGTTCCTCGAACAACTGGCGGCGGCTGACGGCGTGCTTGCGCATCGGGCGCGCGTTGAGGTCAGTGACGAGGGCCGCGATCGCAGCGTTGAGTTCGGCCAGCGAGAAGAACCGTTGGTTGCGCAACCGCGCGAGGATCCACCGCTCTACCACCAGCACGCCAACTTCAACTTTGGCCTTGTCGCGCGGCTTGCGCACCCGGGTCGGCAGGATCGCGGTGCCGTAGTGCGCCGCCATATCGCGATAGGTCGGATTGATGCCGGGCTCGTACCAGTTCGCCCGGAGCACGCCGGAGCGCAGATTGTCGGGCACGATCTGGCGCGGCACGCCGCCGAGAAATTCCAGCGCCCGCACGTGCGAGCCAATCCAGTCCGGCAGGCTCTGGGTCCAACTCGCCTCGGCGCAAGTGTAGTGGGACGCGCCAGGCACGGCGACGAATATCTACACGGTTCGTAGTTCGCCGGTGCCGCCGTCCACGACTTCGACCGTGTGCCCGGCGTAATCGACGAACAGCCGCTCACCGGCCGGGTGCACCTGGCGCATGGTGGGCGACAGCCGGCCTTCCCAGCCACGGTAGAGTTCGCACCAGCGGCTGTAGCCATACCCAGTCGGATGAAGGGTCCGGTATTCCTCCCAAAGCAATTGCAACGTCGCACCGGGACGCCGCAATTCACGATGGATCGCCGTCCAGTCGGGCTCATCTTTAAGCCGCGCGCCTGGCCTGGAGCCGCCAACCGGACCGAAGAACAGCGCCTCCAGCCCCTGGTCGGTCAGCGACGACGGCAATGGCCAGGTCAAACCGGCCGCGGCAACCCGGTCCAGGTACAGCCGCACGGTGCTGCGCGCCGTCTCAACCGCCACCGCGATCGCGCGCGACGACGCGCCGCATTCGTATTTCAGTCGTGATATTCCACGCACGCGTCGCATCGACACTCTCTCGGCTGGCATCGGTCTCCCCCTCTCGCCCCTGACGAGACGGGAGACCGGTCACCTGCCCAGTGGTCGGGCAACGCCAACCCCCTCAGGGGGTGGCCGACATCAGATTGGAATCGGTGGCCGATATCACATCGGAATGCCTGGCCGACTTGCCCCGGAATACGCAATGGTTGTTCGGTCGCGATCGCGTCCTGCAAGACCGATGCAATTGTTTTCGAAGCCGCTGCCAACGACATAATATGGTGCGCAACAGCCCGGCCCCCGAGATCCTCGACGATACGCCCACCGTGCGAAGTTACAAATTCCTGTCCCAGTTACAATGCGCCTTCCGCTGTTTCAAGACGGCCGACCTTCAGGTTCGTCCAGGTGCATCGCCGGCTGGCCGCGGGTTCGCAGCCACGTTTTCCTGTTAATGCTCGCTTATTACCTGGAATGGCACAATCGATAGCCGCTGATACCTTCCTGCCGGTTGTCGCTAAAGTGACCTTCCTCGCGCGCCCACCACCCGGTCAGAAATAGCGAGCCGTCGAACACCGTCTCGGCGTTCCCAGGGAACGGTTGCCCTGCTTTGGTTTGAAACCGGTACACGATACGTGTCGGCACCCCGCGACCAAGAGCGTTCGGGCCGGATTCGCACCGATCGTGGCCTGTATATCGTCTCCCGGACGCATGCTGACCGGATATGCGTCGCATAATGCCGTCAGAGTCACACGTTGTGGGCACACAAACCACGAACGATGATCTTGTGCCAAATCGGTAACTGAAATGAAATCGGCTGGGGAATCGAACGACGGAGCCATACGGGAGCCCCTGGAGGACCTCGCCATTCGTATTCCAATCGGGCGATATCGCAGCGATCTCCGCGTTGGTCGGACCGCGATCAGCGATATCAACTGCAGCTCCTCGAGCGAATATTTTATTTTTTTGCGTAGACACGGCATCGGTCTGCTATCGGAATGATTGATAATTAGGACTGTCTCAGGGGGCGGTTCACGGTCGGGCACCGAGCTGCAAATAACCATATCTGCGCATGGTGAATCGAACGATCATTGAGGAATCAACAGTTTACTGATTTTTTCGTGGCGCTCCGATCGCCTTTTGGACGGGCCGAGGTCAATAAATCCTGTTTTGTTTTCTGTCCAAAGTACGGAAAACTATGTACTGTTGCCGTCCGGTTTTCATATTGATTTACTGAATCCCCTTGAGGTAACGAATTAGTAACCATTTCTTGTCAGGTTAAATTCTATTTGCTTATTGCTCAGTTTGCTTTATCAGAGTGCGAAGAATGGGAAGAGATAATGCGACAATGAGAGCCTCGACGGGCGTCGCCAGAGTCTTCGGCGCGAACACGGTACGCGCTGTTGCTTTCGACCTGATGAGCGAGGAATTAAATAATGTCGGCTGCGAAGGGCACGCCACGCAATGGGATTGTGCGGCGTCTCACTCCTGGGCTCTTCACTGTTGTCCGACGGTGAATCACAGGTTCGGGTGGGAGGTCAACCGAGATGAAGACCTCCGCCCGACGTTTTTCCTGCTTACCAAACTAAAATAGGTGTTGTATGAGCGAGTCTGGCACTACATCCACGGTCGGGATCAGCACCACAAGCTTCCCGGCACCCGCCAATGCGGTCGTGATAGCGGCCGGCGCGAACATCCAGGACGCTGTCAATGAATACCCGCCGGGCACCGCCTTCCTGCTGAGCGCGGGGACTTATAGCGGACAAACCATCACGCCACTTAGCGGCGACAGCTTTTATGGGCAAACCGGAACTGTACTCGACGGCGGCGGCGTGCAGCAGGCTTTTCAGGGCCAGGGCATCTCCAATGTGACGATCAGCGGCCTGACCATTACCAACTATGCACCCGCTGCGAATGGTCCTGGCACACTTGGCACCGATGGCAGTTCTGTCAACTGGGTTGTGCAGGGCTGCACCTTCACCCAAACCTCAGTCGGCGTGCCGATCATGCTCGGAACCGGCATGACTGTGCGCGACTGCTCGATTTACGATAACCAAATGGCGGGCATTGGCGGTTCGAATGTCACGGGCGCCACGATCGAGAACAACAATATCTATGCCAACAACCAATCATTGCAGAATCCTTTCACGGCGACCGGGTCGACTGCAGGCATCAAAATCGTACAGTGCACGAACGTGCAGATCCTGAACAATGACATCTCGAACAATCCGAGTGCTCCCGGCATCTGGACCAACCTCGGGTGCTCAGGAACCTTGATCGAGGGCAACACGATCTCTGGCAATGGTGGCCCAGGCATTATCGACGAACTGGATTATGGCGCCACCATTACCAACAATTTAATCGAGAACAATAACAACCCCGCGTTGGACGGCTTTGAGGGCGGCGGAATTTATATACAGACCTCGGCAAACGCCAACGTTTCCGGCAACATGCTCACTGGAAACGTTGGGGGTATTTGGCTTCACCAGTCGTCCCGCGGCTCCGGCCGGCAGGGGCCCTGGGTTGTCAATAACGATGCAATTTTCAACAATGTCATCCAGATGTCGGCCGGCAACAGCGGCTATGACAGTTCGGTCAGCGCCTCCGAGGTTAATTTCTACGGTAACAGCTACTATCTCTCGGGATCCGCGCAACTCGTTGCCGGCGGCAGCGCGGTCTCTTCAACGCAGTGGCAGGCTGATGGCAACGACACCGCAGCCACGGGATCGAGCTTCGGTTCCGGCTCGACTGTTCCGGTCAGCGGCCCATCCCCCACCGCGGTTGCCGACACGGCAACCGCCGAAGAGAACCAGGCCGTAACGATCGCGGTGCTCTCGGTCGACACCGACCCCGGCGGCACGCTCGATCCTGGCTCGGTGGCAATCAGCACTGCACCTGCGGATGGCACGGCCACGGTCAGCGCCACGACCGGCGCGATTACCTACACCCCGGCCGCAGGTTTCTACGGCACCGATAGCTTCCAGTACAGTGTCGCCGACGTATCGGGTAGCCGTTCCGCACCCGGCACCGTCACCGTTACGGTCAACGGACCGCCGGTCGTTGCGGCCAACGACCTGGCCGCGGCGGTAAACACGCCGGCAAACGACCCGACAATGACAACTGACCTCGTCGCCACCAGCGCGGCCGAGACGACAGGCAGTGCGCTGAGTACAGGAGTTGCACTTGCGGGCTTTGCCGGATTTCCCAACGAGTGGGATCCAACGGAGACTGCAGCTACGTTGGCACAATGGAATTCGCTGACTGCTGCGATGGGCCAGGCGCCCACCATGATGCTTACATACGTTAATTATGATGACCCGCTATCGGAATGGGTCACCAACGACACTGCATGGGAAATTAATTCGTTTGCGGCCGGACCCTGGGGACCCGGCCAGGTGATTCCGATCGTTGCCATTCCCATGGCTCTCGCGGGCGACAACGCCGACACCGACTTTCAGGCGATTGCGTCTGGCCAATGGGACACAACCCTCGAAGGCATGTTTCAGGCCTGGGAAACCGCTGGTTATAAGACTATCGATATCAGACCTGGCCACGAGATGAACGGCAATTGGTATCCGTGGTCTATTACGCCACAGAACGTGGCGGACTATGTTGCTGCCTTTCAACACATAGCCAGCCTGGCTCACAGTTTTGCCGGTATGACGATCAACGTCGTCTGGAGTCCTAACAACGGTACATCAACTGGCTCGATCCCTGTCAGCAGCTACTACCCCGGCAATGCGTCCGTTGATATAATTGGCATTGATGAATACGGCCCGCCACTGGGGTCCGACTCACTCCCCGACGCGGTCTCGACCGGGCCGGCCGACTATACGCTGACCGCCGCGTTGGCAATGGCGAAATCTGACAACAAGCCATTTGCGCTCGCGGAAACCGGCTCCATGGACGCCGGATTTCCCGCTAATCTTGCATCAGTTGTGGCCGCATCGGGCGTACCGGTCGCATACGTCGCGCTATGGGATTACAACTCCGGGGCGGAGAATTTCGATTGGAGCAGCAACCCAACGGTCGCCGCCGCCTGGAAGCAGGCATTTGCGACCATATCGAATGCGGACCCCGCCGCTGCGCCGCCGGACCTCAACGTTTTCACTGTCGCCAGCGCGCCGAGCATCAGCGCCAAGGCTGGTACTGCCTACAGCGGCACGATTGCGACCTTCACGGACAGCGACACCGCGACC
>JBEKQQ010000240.1:0-5712 GCA_049519555.1 Acetobacteraceae bacterium | reverse complement strand
CCCTGAAGCGGTAATTCTTGGGCGCAGCCTAAGGTCTTTGGCGTCCTCCTTAATCGTTCTGAATCCGAGTGTCCGATGGCCCTGGCCACGCTGAACTTTAATCGGTTCACGCAGGGCCTTGGCGGGCGCGCTTTGTCGCGCGACGGACTGCCGTGCCATCGGGAAACCGGGCTCTCGATATCCTGGCCGTGCTGGCCGAGGCAAAGAGAGCGCTCGTGCCCAGGGACGAGCTGATGGAACGTGTACGGCCTGGCCTCGTCGTCAAGGAGACCTGCATCAACTGATTGCCGCGTCTGCGGCCTGCAAGGTTCGAGGTTTCCGGAACATATGACCGGAACCGATGCCGATCCGCCGCGCGCCCGTCCCCTCGGGGTGTTGCCGTCACGACTCCGGCTCCGCACACACTTGGGGGAATACTACTGCAATATCGACGGACAAACTGACCGAACCTCCCTCCAGGACGGTCGGCAGCCGCCTTGCCGCTCGCCACATCTGCCATCCGCAGTAGCTTGGCAGGCTTAACCTTCCCAGCCGGCCTTATGCAGCCCTTCGAGCATGTGGGCGTAGTCTTCCGGTCGGTGCCACGGCACGCGCCGGAGAACGAACATCTCAAACGAGGCTGGTTTGATCGCAATGGCCTGCGCCAATGCTGCTCTCGCTTCGTCGGTGCGCCCGATCTGGCCGAGTGCAGCAGCAAGCCAGCGGTAGGGCATCGGCAAGTCGGGGTACGCGCCAATCGCACGCTTCGCCGCTTCGACTGAGGCCTCGTATTCGCGACAGTAATAGAAACCTACCGCCATCCAATTCAGACGCCACGCCAAAAATGGATCACGGGGATCGAGCCGGACGTTCGTCTGAAGCGCTGCAAGTCCTTCCCTCGCTCGGCCTGAATAAATCAGCGTCGTGCCTAACTCCCCGTGACCACAAGCGAGGTTATGACTTATTGCTAACGCTCGCTGCGCCTCGGCCAGAGCGCCATCAAGATCTCCGCGCATCCGCAATATATTGCTGAGACAGGCATGTGCCTCCGCATCGCCAGCATCAAGTGCGGCCGCCTTTCGGGCCGATGTCTCAGCCAGGCGCTGAGCCTCGACCAGATCGCGCGTTTGAAAGTGGACAGCCCCTTGGAATTGTGCCCAGGCGACGCCAGTGTAGCCTCCGGCGAAAGCAGGATCGAGATCGCAGGCCTGCCGAAAGAACTTCTCTGCGAAAACATTGTCGTCTACTGTTGCTCTGCTCAAGTACCACAGGCCGCGTTGGTAAGCGGCCCAGGCGTCGAGGCTCCCGGGCGCCTTGCGCATCGCGCGGCGCTGCTCGGCGTCGGCGATCGCCGGGGCGACGGCGATGGTCACCGCGTCGCTGATCTCGTCCTGTACTGCGAAGATGTCGGCAAGGTCGCGCTCGTAGCGCTCGGCCCAGACGTGCTTGCCGCTCTCTGCCTCGACCAATAGCGCAGTCACCCGGATGCAGTTGCGGGATTTGCGCAGGCTGCCTTCAAGCACATAGCGCACACCCAGTTCGCGCCCCACTTGGGTCACGTCGACGGCGCGTCCCTTGTAGGTGAAGCAGGAATTACGCGCGATCACGAACAGCGAGGGATAGCGCGACAGCGAGGTGATGACGTCGTCGGCGATCCCGTCGGCGAAGAACTCCTGCTCGGGATCGTTGCTCATACTCACAAAAGGCAACACCGCAACCGACGGCTTGTCGGGAAGTGCGAGGGCGGCTGCGGGCTCGTCCGCTGGCGGACGGCAGTCCATGACACCAATTAGTCGATAGCCGCGTCCGGGCACGTTAATAATGCAACTCTCGCCATTTTTGTCCGTACCGAGCACCTTCCGCAGCGCTGACACGTGGACTTGGACGTTGTTCTCCTCGACGACCAGCCCCGGCCAAACCCGCGCCATCAAGTCGTCCTTGGTAACGAGCGTGCCCTTAGCCGAAGCCAGGATGCACAGGATGTCCAGTGCCCGACTGCCAAGCCTCACCGGTTGTTGATCGCGCAACAGCTCACGCCGACCGAAATCGAGCCGGAATCCGCCAAAGATCAGCGCGCTTTCAGCCATCTGACCCCCGATTTCAGAACGATTAAGGGTCTGTGCCAAAGACCTTAACGGCTCCTCCGGCTACCGTCCAGAACACCACCAAGGATCGGGAGTATCGCACGAGCTCCAGACTGAAGTCGCGCCGGCCGAGGCCGCTGCCCACTCGCTGGCCCATGTCCCACGAACCGATCACATGCCCGGGGATTGGGTGGCCAGCTGGGATCGATCATCGCCTGAACGGAGGCTATCATGACCACACAAAGTCTCGTCGCCTGGAGCCTTCCCATCACGCCATCGTTGCGCCGCGCGGCCCTCGATCTGGCCGGAGCGGGCGTTGTCGCTGTTTGTCTCGAGGCCGGCGTCGCGGTTCAGAAGGCTCTCGCCATCCCGGTGCCCGGCAGCGTCGTGGGGATGGTCTTGCTGCTCGCACTGTTATGGACCGGGGCCGTGCCGGAGCAGTGGCTCACGCGGGTATCGAGTTGGCTGCGGCTGCTTCTGCCCGCGCTGTTCGTGCCACTTTATGCCGTGCCTCTCGCGAGTCCCGGGTTTTGGACCGACTTCGGCGCGAGGTTCCTACCCGCCGCCGTCGCGGGGGCAGCAATCATGCTGACCGTGGCGGGCTGGCTTGCTGGCAGGATGGTGCGGTCATGATCGCGCTCATTCTGACGGACGCGATGTGGATCGCGGCGACCCTGCTGATCTTCTTCGCTTGTCGCGCACTTTATGTGCGCCAACCGCATGCGGCGCGACACCCAGTGGTCTGCGCGACCGCTGTGCTTGTCGCCCTGTTGGTGGCGACACGGTACCCACTTCCCGCTTTCCAGGCGGGAACGCGGCCGCTGGTATGGCTGCTCGGGCCGGCTGTCGTCGCGATGGCCCTGCCGGTATGGCAGAAGCGCACGCTGATCGTAGGGAACTGGCGCATGTTCAGCGCTGTGATCATCGTCTCGCTGATCCTTTCGGTGGGCTCCGTGCTGGTACTCACGCCTCTGCTCGGCTCTGACATGGCTCGCGCGCTGGCCGTCAAATCCGTCACCGCGCCGGTGGCACTCGGCATCGCGGGCCAAACCGGCCTCCGCCAGGATCTGGTGGTGGTTGGCGTCATGACCTCCGGCCTTTTCGGAATGTTGATCGGCCCCGCGTTGTTGGCTCTAGGCCGGCCGAGAGGTGGACATGCGGTCATCGGCGCGGCGCTCGGGTGCGCCTCGCATGGTCTCGGCACGGCGCGGGCCTTTGAGCTCAGCCAGACCGCGGGCGCTTTCGCCTCGGTTTGCATGGGTCTCTCCGCGCTCGCATACGGCATCGTATTGCCGCTTGTTCTGAGTGCGGTATGATCGCAACCAAAATCCCCTATCGCTCCAACAATGGGAAAACCAGGAGGATTCGGATGTCTCCGACAACACGGCTACCCGCCCGCGCCACAACACGACGCACCGTATTGCGGGGTATCGGCGTCACCGCCGCCGCGGCATCCCTCCCGCACCGCGGCTTCGGCCAGGCCAAGGCCCCGATCCAACTCGGCTTCTGGACCTACGACAACCCGCAACAGCGCCCGTGGTTGCAGAAGCGCGTCAAGCTGTACACCGAGCAAAATCCCAACGTCACAGTGGACTTTCAGTGGTTCCCGTTCGGCGATCTCGGCAAGAAGATCAGCGTCGGCTTCGCCACCGGCACCGCGCCGGAAGGCTTCGTCAGCCAGGACTGGTTCATGCCGCTGTGGTTCGACAAGGACCTGATCGCGCCGCTCGACGTGCAACGTCTCGGCTATGGCTCGCTCGACAAGTTCCAAAGCGATTTCGCACCCGCCTCCGTGTCCAGCGCCATCAGGGATGGCCAGACGTTCGGCTATCCGCTGTGGTTCTACGGTTATGCCAACTACCTCAACACCAAACAGTTCAAGGAAGTCGGTCTCGACCCGGACAAGGATGCGCCCGCCACCTGGGACCAGCTCGGCGAAGTCGCGCAAAGGCTGACAATCCGTCAGGGCGACAAGTTCGTCCGCCAGGGCTTCAAGTTTGCCATGCACTCCGCAGCCTGGACGGTGATCCAGTTCAACCCGATCCTGCTCGGCGCCGGTGGGCAATGGTTCGACACCAGCGGCAAATGTGCGGTGAACAGCGAGGCCGGTGTCAAGGCAATGACCACACGCGCCTCGATCGCGCACAAATATCATGCCGAGGATCCGGCAGACAGCATCGCCACCAACCCGCTGCCGCAGCTCGACTGGCTGAAGGAACGCTGCTCGATGTTCTTCCAACTACCGCTGCCGCCGGTGCTGGTCGAGAAGGAGAATCCTGCGATGGCATCAGGTGATTATTATCGGCCGGTGCAATATCCCGGCTACGTCGCCGGCAAGGGCATTTCTTCGACCTACGGTTTCAACCTGGTGATCAACGCACGCGCGCCCAAGGAAAAGCAGGAGGTCCTGCATGACCTCTATCGCTTCATCCTGAGCGATCCGATGGATGCCTGGAAAGCTGCCGCACCGTTCCCACTCGCCCTGAAAGGCGGCTGGACCGAGGATCCCCTGGTCCAGAAATTCCCCCACGTCGAGGAAATCCTCAAGGCGCGCGACAACGGCGTGCCGCTGCCGCGCTGCCTCGTCTACAATGAGATGGCCGATGCCATGCATCGCGCGATCCAGAGCATCCTGCTCGAGAAAGCCGACATCAAGGCCACGCTCGACACGGCCGCAGCCGAGATCGATCGCGCCAACGAGGCTTATCGCAAGTCCTGACCCACCGACGGGTTTCGCCGATGTCAGACCTTTCCAGCCGTATCGCCCGAGGTGTCCGCTCCCGCTCGGCCACGCGGCCACGGCCACTGTTTCGCCTGCGGCAGCGGACCAACACCCGGCTGTGGGGCGTCGCCTTTATCCTGCCAGCCATCCTGTTCTTCGCGGTGTTCAAATACGGACCGATGCTCTGGGCGATCGGGCTCAGCTTCACCTCCTACGACATGGTGTCTCCGCCGCGCTACGTCGGGCTGGAAAACTATGCGAGCCTCGCCGGCGACCCGGTGTTCCGTGAGACCCTGATCAATACACTTGTCTATATCGGCGGCTCGACCGCGCTGATCACCCTGGTGGGCCTGTCGCTGGCGTTGGCGATCAACACCAGAGTGCCAGGCGCCCGGCATTGCATGACCTTGATGTTCCTCACCAACCTGATGCCGATCATCGCTGTCTGCCTGGTCTGGCGGTTCATGTTCAATCCGTATGGCCTGGTGAACCAGTTGCTGCACGTGTTCGGCGCGGGGCGCATCGACTGGCTCACCAGCTCCGCCACCGTGATGCCGGCGATCATCATCGTCACGGTGTGGCGGTTCGCGCCCTATTTCATGGTGGTGTTCCTGGCCGGCCTGCTAGCCATCCCGTCCGATTATTACGAGGCGGCGCAGATCGACGGCGCCAACGCGATCCGGCGCTTCTGGCACATCACGCTGCCGCAGCTCAGTCCGATCGTGTATTTCGTGATCGTGGTCTCGGGCCTGTTGTGCGCTCGCATCTTCCTAATGCCGTACATCATAACCGACGGTGGCCCAGGCAATGCCACCCGCGTGCTGTCGATGTTGGTGTACGAGACCGGTTTCTCCTACCTCAAGATGGGCCGCGCGGCAGCGATCTCGGTGGTGCTGTTCGTGATTTCCCTGCTGTTCACCGTCGGCC
>JBEKQQ010000239.1:0-5773 GCA_049519555.1 Acetobacteraceae bacterium | reverse complement strand
AGCCAGATGCCGATCGCTGAACGTGGGCGCTACGGCTGCCACCTGCGCTGAGGCCCGAAATTGAAAACCGGGCCAAGCAGCAAAATGACAAGCCCTCGCGCTCGGAAGCAATTCGGCGCCTGATCGAGTTCGCCCTGGCCGCCAAAGTCAAAAGACAAAATACCGGCGACAAGTAGCCGACAAAGGCCCATCACAAGTCCTCTCCGATGTCAGCGGTCGAGAAGCGCGGCGAATCGCTGTGCCTTTGGTGTCAGTAACAGCCCAGCGTTTATGGTTGCGACGGCGAATTACGAAACGAACCCAAATTCGCTTCGCCCGTTCTAATTGACCGGACTGTGCTTAAGCGTACGCGGCATTGAGATTCATCGAAGAGAACGGCACCGGCGAAGGCGTCCGATTCCGCAAGCCGAGACACTCGAAACGAAAGTAGCGCGTTGCAAGCCAGCGCCGTGCGCCCCAGGATTCCCATAAGCCAGCCTTCGCGAGAACGGCGGAGGGCCAGGAGTGCGCCTTCGGAAATCGCCTAAATGCTTTACCCCCAAATAACGCCGCAATCTGCGAATGGCCGCGAAGGCCAACAGCCGTCCTATCGTGCTCCTTCTCCGACGAGGACGAAGGGCGCCCAGAAGGCGGGATGTGCTTCATCGGTTTGTCCGTCCGTGATCAACGCCACCATAGAGCGACGCAGTGCCTCGGCACGACCGATCTTGCCGTCGGACTTCAGTTCGGAGATCGCCTTGGTGATGAGCTTGACGGTGGCATCCGAATAGACCGACCAGTTCGAAACCAGAAGCGAGCGCGCCCCGGCATAGAAGAAGGCGCGCGCGAGACCCGACAGGGCATCAGCGCCCTCCTCACCGCCGGCCGCGGTGTTGCAGGCCGAGAGGATCACCCAATCGGCATCAAGCTTGAGGCCTGTGATCTCGGACGCAGTCAGATAGCCGTCATCGGTTTCGCTCGCCGTCCGAGGCGGGGTCAAGATCAACCCGGGATCCGACGCACCCGACAGTTGACCGGCCAATACGCCGTGGGTCGCGAAGTGAACGATCCTGTACTTTTCTAGTGTGCCGTCAGCTGACAACCGCTTGACCTCGGCCTCTGTCGACTTGGCACCGAGGTACACATGAGTGGCGGGATCGACGCCGAGGTCCTGCGCCACGTCGCACAGTTCGTCTGCGGTTTCCGGCAAGGGTGGCCATCTGCGAATGTCGTCGACGTCGGCAAGGCCACCGGCAGATTGTCCAATCGGGGACGTGCCACTGCGCAGAGCGGCGATGGAAGCCACGCGCTGGTGGAGCGTCGGTTCGCACCGCTTCTCGCGCGCGAGCTTTGCTGTGGCTGTGTCATCTTTCGAATCGCCTTCGAGAAGCGGATCGCCGAAACCAATGTAGGCTTCGCTGGCATGGCTGACCTTGGCGAAGGCACGCAATGCCTGCAGCGAAGCTACCGATGGCAGCACGGTGATGGCGTGCTGGCGTGCGAGCCAGGCGACGTCACGATACCCGGCGACAGAGTCCGGCAGTGGTGTCTTGGGTGGCTCGGTGACCAGCACCTGGAACGGCAATTGCGTCAGCGGTCCGGACGCAACGATCAGCAGCTGCTTGTCCTTGATGAGGTCTTCGATCTGGCCGAACAGCGCCTTGTAGAGTTCGTTGGCGCGAGCAAGGTCGAACGGAAGCGGCTTGCCGATGGCATTGTCGACATCGGTATAGGCGACCTTTAAAAGATCGGAGCATAGCGAGCCGGTCCTCCAGGCACCGTCGTAGTCGAGTCCGCAACGCAGCGCTTGAACGCGCTTGGCCAGCGCATCAGGTCCGAGATCGATGCGGATCCAGCGGAAACCGGTGTTGCTGACGACCCAAGCGAAAGTCTCCTCATGCTGCTGGCCCCATGAAGGCACCCCGAGGAACTGCACCAGTGCCTCATCCGGCCGCAACAATGCTTGCGTTGCCGCGATGGTGAGCGGCTGCGGATTGCTGACCGCGGCATATTCGCGAAAATCACGTCTCAACCGGCTGGCGACGGCGTCAAGCCGAGCCTCGATTTTGCTGTATGCGGCGTATCCGGCGCCTCCGTCTGCCGTCGCTTGAGCGTTGGCCGCTCGGACGGCGGCGAGCAGGCGCGCATCCGCAGCTTTGCGATCGCGCAAGAGGTCTTGCTGCTCGCGCACCAGGCTCGCGAGTTCGCCTTGCCCCGCGGCAAAACGCGTCGACATCTGCCGGAGCGCTTCGGCGGCTTCGGTCTGCAGCGCCCACTGTCCCACGCGGAAGCTTTCCTCTCCGGCTTCAGGCTCGCCGGCAGCCGAATGATAAAGGGCCAACACGTGGTAGCCGAGACGATATTGATTGCGCGTTAGAACCTGCTTGGCGAGACCCGTGCGGTCCTCAGGCGGCGTTGCACCTTGCCGGGTGATGATATCGCTCGCACGGCGGAATTGCGCGACCGCGCCTGCCCAATCGCCCCGTTCGCCAAACAGAAAAGCGAGGTTGTTGAGGTCTGTGGCGACCTCGGGATGGTCCGGGCCCAGGCTCTTCTCGTTGATCGCGAGCGCGCGCCGATAAAGCGGCTCAGCTTCCGTAAGCCGGTTGGTAGTCTTCAGTAGCAGCGCCAGGTTGGTGAGGTCTACGGCGACCTTGGGATGGTCGGGGCCCAGGCTCTTCTCGTTGATCGCGAGCGCGCGGCGCATCAGCGGCTCAGCTTCCGTAAGCCGGTTGGTGGCCCGCAGCAGCTCCGCCAGCTTGCCGAGGCTTGTGGCAACATCGGTATGGTCGGGGCCCAGGCTCTTCTCGTCGATCGCCAGCGCGCGGCGATAAAGCGGCTCGGCTTCCTTAAGCCGGTCGATGGCCCGCAGCAGATCCGCTAGGTTGCTGAGGGCTGTGGCCACAATTGGATGGTCGGGGCCCACGCTCTTCTCTTCGATCGCGAGCGCGCGGCGATAAAGCAGCGCCGCCTCGGCAAACCGATTGGTGTCCTGCAGCAGGCCCGCCAGGCTGTTGAGGTCTGTGGCGACATCGGGATGGTCGGGGCCTACGCTTTTCTCGTCGATGGCCAGCGCGCGGCGATAAAGCGGCTCGGCCTCGCTGACACGGTTGGTGGCCTCCAGCAGCCCTGCCAGGTTGTTGAGGTTTCTGGCCACATCTGGGTGGTCCGGCCCCAGGCTCTTCTCGGCGGTTGCGAGCGCGCGGCGCATCAGCGGCTCGGCCTCGCTGAGGTGGTTGGTGTCCTGCAGCAGGCTCGCCAGGTTGTGGAGGTCTCCGGCGACAACGGGATCGTCGGGGCCCAGGCTCTTCTCGTCGATCGCCAGCGCGCGGCGATAAAGCGGCTCGGCCTCGCTGAGGCGGTTAGCGGCCTCCAGCAGCTGCGCCAGGCTGGTGAGTTTTCTGGCCACATCTGGGTAGTTGGGGCCCACGCGCTTCTCGTCGATCGCCAGCGCGCGACGCATCAGTGGCTCGGCCTCGCTGAGACGGTTGGTCTGCATCAGCAGCAGCGCCAGGTTGTTGAGGGCATTGGCGTACTGCCAAGCTTGGCTGCCGTAGCGGGACTTCGCCACATCAGCGCAATGCTTTGCCAGAGGCATCGCCTCGGCGTATTTGCCCGCTTGGTAGAGCTCGCTCGCTCGCTCGTTGAGCGCATCACAGTCATCCGACCGGGCGCTGGCCGTGGAGCACCAGAGGTGCGCAGCGGCATAGGCCACGACCGCGAATCCAGCTGCCCGGCCAATAAACGTCCCTGGCATGATCGGTTTCCCCCAACCGCCAGAATTAAAGCGGCCGGTCTTCGCAGTAGCCAGTAGTGATTTCCGCTGGCACTTTCCCGACAAGCCCCTTAACCCGGGATTCCCCGGATGAACGCTGAACTTGATGCGGATGATAACGATTTTGGCGCTCCTGAGAAGTCGTGTGCCGGTTGACCGCCGGTCGCTTTCCATCCGGCCCGGGAGCGATGTTACTGCGTCCGAACTGTCTGGTTTTCTGTGGCATCTGGGCGTAGTCCTCCCGTCAAGTGCCCTTGAACGCATGACCATCGGTCGTCTCATGCCGGCGCGGGCGGCGGCGTCGGCCGCAGCTCTGCAATCAGCTGCAAAATCTCTTGGAACATTTGCACGCGGAATGGCGACCTCGGCCATCTGGAAGGCGATGGTGCGGCCATGGCTGATGACCTTCGCACCGATCTTGATCAGCTTCTCCTTCAGGCTCGACAGCGACCAGTCTTTCATCGGTTCGGGCGTCGCCAGCGTGCGCAGGAAATTGCCGAGATTGTAGGCGAGTGCGTGAAGCTGCAGGCGCACCGCGTTGGCGGCGAACGTTCGGCATGACAGCCGCGTCCACTTGATCGCACCCTTGCCTTCCCTGATCCACTGCTCGGCCGTGCCGCGCTTGTTGTAGAAGGCGACGACGCGCTCGGCCGGGCGACTCATATTCGTCACGATGAAGCCGACGCGCGGATATAATTCGCCCGGATGCCACTCGACCTTGGCGATCACCCCGCGCGGTTTGGTCCAGCTTCCTGCCTGATAGGTGAAGTTGGCGTAGTATCGTCGGACTTCGTTCGGCGGCCTCCCGACCGGGCACTTGAGCAGATAGCGATCCTGTTCTGAAGAACTTGGTTGGCAGGTAGCCGGAGCGCATATTTGATCCACGCGGCCACCACGTACTCGTAGACCTCGGGCATCGCGAAGGCTGCATCGGCCCGGAAATAGAGACGTGAAACTTTACCCTGGTAGCGTTCCACGACGGGCTTGAGCGCACTCTCCCAGCCGTTGGCGCTGTGCACATTGCCGGGACGCAACGCGCAGCGTTCCAGATCGCCGAACTGGTTGAACACGAACAGTGGGTGATAGCAGGTGCATCGGTAATGACCGTTCCAGATGCTCATCTCCTGCTCGCCATGGGTCGGGCTGACGCTCGAATCCATGTCGAGCACGATGCCGCGCGGCGGCCTTCGACTGTGCACCAGGTCGATCCACTGGCCGGACAAGTCAGTCAACGCGGACAGGTTGGTCTCTGTCGCAAGCCACCGCGTCTCGAAGCGGCCCATCTGGCTCGGCGAAGCCGCGCAACCCTGCGCCGCCTTGCCGCCGACAATCCAGCGCATCGCAGGATCATGTCGCAGCCGTTCGGCGTCGTTCACGTCCTCGTAGCCAGCCAGATGGCCGAACACCGACTGTCGCAGCAAACCGACCAGCGCATGGCGACCGTTCTTGCCAGTGCGCGTATCGGAGAGCATCTCACCGGCCAGCGCAGTCAACCCAAGCGCGTCGTCAAGTTCGCGATAGGCGGGCAGTCCAGCATCGGAGGTGACGACAGAGCCACGAAACTGCAGGCTCAGGCGACGGTCAAAATCGAGCCGAAGTGCACCCGATTCCGCTTCACCCGCTGGGTTCGCCATCGCGACCTCCCGCAATCCCAGATAAGCTCCTGATCGCTATATCTGAATCGCGGCACGGGTTGCGGAAATCAGTGCGTCATCCAGCGAATGCGGGCTAAAATAAAAAGGCACAAATAATCGCTTGTGAGTGGAGTTGATTGAGGAAAACGGCGGAGGCTGGGGCCGGCCAGGAAGCCGTAAGGTCCTGTACCCGCTGGTATCACTACGCTGGGCGCCAATGGCGTCTTTTTCTGGATCCTTAGGCGCCAATGGCGTATATTACTTGAAATGCCAGCATGGCTTATCACCGTCGCAGAGACCCCGCTTTTCGTGAGCCAAGCTGAGCGGGTTTGGTCCGATGCCGAGCGGGAGGAATTTGTAGATTTCATCGCCGGCAATCCCGAAG
>JBEKQQ010000238.1:0-5803 GCA_049519555.1 Acetobacteraceae bacterium | reverse complement strand
GCACCCAGGTCTTTGACCAGGGCGGCTTGCAGGGCAGGGTTCTCGCCCGCCTGCAGCATGCCGGCAACCGAACGGGACAGTCGCCGCAATGTCATGATATGTGATGTCAACCGGCCGATTGCCGCCGCCGCTGCATCGGACGGGTCGCGGCCCAGGGCACGCAGTAGTTCGATCACCAGCCAAAACGAAGACAGGAACCGCTCCGGACCGCTGCGCTCGAACGCCAGCTCGCTGGTCACCTGCTGCCAGCCATCGCCCTCCTGGCCGAGCAACGTGGTTTCGGGCAACAACGCGTCCTGGAATACGACTTCGTTGAAATGATGCTCGCCGGTCAGCGCCAGGATCGGCCGAATGGTGATGCCCGGCGTGTTTTGCAAATCCACCAGGAACTGGCTCAGCCCGCCGTGGCGGTCCTCCGCCGGGCCGGTGCGACAGAGCAGGATCATATATTGCGACAAATGCGCAAAGCTGGTCCACACCTTGGTGCCGTTGACCAGGTAACCGCCCTGGACCTTGGCTGCCCGCGTCCGCACCGATGCCAGATCGGAACCGACATCCGGCTCGCTCATGCCGATGCAGACATAGGTTTCGCCAGCCGCGATGCCAGGCAGGATCTGCTTCTGCTCGTCCGAGCCAACCCGGAGAATCAAAGGCCCGGACTGCCGGTCGGCGATCCAGTGCAGCCCGACCGGTGCTCCGGCAGCGAGCATTTCCTCCAGCACCACGTAACGTTCAAGGGCCGAGCGTTCGTGCCCGCCGTGTTCCTTTGGCCAGGTCATGCCGATCCACCCGCGGCTTCCCATGGCGCGGGAAAACGCCGGATCGAGGCCGGTCCAGGACTCCGCCCGCTCCACCGGTTTGCGGCTGGCGAGTTCGGTTTTCAGGAAAGCGCGCACCTCCTGACGAAGTGTCTCGGCCTCCGGAGAGGGTGGCGGTGGCGGAAAATTGAACGCGGGCACAGCGGAACTTTCACGGCAGGGTTACCGGCGGGTAGCGCGGGGGACGAAGGTGGTCAACGGGCGGTGAGGTCGCTGTCAGCGCGGCCGATTGTAACGTCAGGCACCGCGTGATGTTTGCCTATTGCAAGACTTGTCCACATGCCGGATTTGGGAGGGAAGACAGCATATCGCCACGGTACAACGCTGCCGCAATGCCCGCTCGGATCAGCGGCGTCCATCATACCCTGCCCAGCTCCCCGCCAATCCGGATCATCGGCGCGTCCGGCGAGATTTCCTCAACCACACCAACGATTGCTGCCGTCATCCCCGCGGCCAGCAAGGCCCGCAGACACGCCTCGGCCCGCTCCGGGGGCACCCCGCCGAGTAGACCGCCCGAAGTCTGCGGGTCGATCAGGATGCGTTCACGCGGCTCGGTGCTCAGGTTCGGCACCACCCGCGCATTCTCCGGTGCGAGCGTGCTTTCGATGCCCTGTGCCGCCAGCTCCAGCGCGCCTGACAGGACTGGCACCGCATTGCGCCAGATCGTCGCGGCCACGCCGGAGGCGCGGGTCATTTCGGCGAGATGACCGGCAAGGCCAAAGCCCGTCACATCAGTACAGGCCGTAACCCCATGATCTCGCAATAAACCAGCCGCTGTCGCGTTGCTCGCCCGCATCGAGTTGATCGCCGCAGTCAGCCAGTTCGCTCGGGTCAGGCCACGCATATGGCCGGCCAGCACCACCCCAGTGCCGATCGGCTTGGTCAGGATCAGCGCATCGCCGGGCCGGAGGCCAGACTTTCGGGTCAACGCCTCGGGCTCGGCCAGGCCGCTTACGGCAAAACCCAGAGCGGCTTCGTCAGCCTCACCGCTGTGTCCGCCGACCAGAGTGCAGCCGTCACCTCGCAGCACCTGGGTTGCGCCTTGCAGCATCGCCGAGAGGTCGGCTCGCATCTTGGCACCCGGCCCATAGGGAACCGTGGCGATCGCCAGCGCCGTCCAGGGCTGCGCCCCCATCGCATGCAGGTCCGACAGAGCGTGCGCCGCGGCCACCTGGCCGAACAGGAACGGATCGTCGAGGAAGGCCCGGAAATGGTCCACCGACTGTACCAGCATGCGTCCGGGGGGAACGCGCAACACCGCAGCATCATCCGGTGTGGCAAGGCCAACCACCAGGTCATTGTCTTCACTGCTCGGCAGATCTGCCAGAGCGCCCGCCAGAACTTCGGCTGCAACCTTGGCGCCACATCCTCCGCAACGCATGAGAACCTTTGGGTCCAGCTTCATGCGCATCCCGGTGTACATGCGCATCCAGCGGCGGTCGATCCAATCCTTCCAACGCCAAACCAGGGTTCCGGACAGCGACAGCCCGTTGCGCCAGGCGACCGCTCGTCCCCCACCCAGGCCCAGAATGACCAACGCCTCGCGCTGCGGCCGCCACTGTTGCAAAGGGCGATGGCGGGCGGCGAGGCGCAGGTTGCGCGCCAGATGCACCCCGGCCCGGACTGCCCAGACCCCGGCTTTCGGTCGCGGCGACTGCTGGATCGAGGCACAGTCGCCGGCAGCGAACACCGCCGGGTCGTTGATGCTGCGCAATGTCGAGTCGACCAGGACACAGCCCTTGGCATCACAGGCGAGGCCGGAATTGGCCAGGAAGCTCGGCGCCTCCACACCGGTCGCCCGTAGGCAGGCCGCGGCGTCAAGAAAGCTGCCGTCGGACAGCGCCAGTCGTCCGTTCTGAAACGCGCCCCCCATCGCGCCGCGCACGATCTCGACCGAGGCGTCGACCATTGCGGTGACGGCCACTCGCCTGGCGGAGTCGGGGGCGTCGATCAGCGGTTCCGGCGAGCCGGAAACCAGCGCAATCCGGTACCGCGACCGGTATCGATACGCCAACGCCAATGCCAACTCCACCCCTCCTGGGCCGCCTCCAACCACAACGATCCGATCGTGGTCGTGGATCGTCCGCTCGATCGCCCGCAGTTGGTCGAGGAACCGGCCGATCGGCTTGACGGCAATTCCGCCATCGGTCGGGGCCGCGGGCTCGCCGCCGACATCGATGGCCAGCAGGTCGAACGGGACGTCGGGCCGACCGGGCACGACGACGGTGCGGGCGTCGAGGTTAATCGCGGTCGCCTCGCCGAGGATCAGGCGGGCACCGGCGGCAGCGGCAAGCGGGGCAAGGTCGATGTGGGCCTGACGCGGCTCGTAGTCGCCGCGGATGACGCCGGGGAGCATGCCTGAGTAGGGGGTTTCCGGTTCTCGGCCGATCAGGGTCAGGCGGACACCGGACTCGGGACGTTTGGCGAAGCGGCGCAACACCTCGACATGGGCGTGTCCGGCGCCCAGTAGCACGATGTCGGTCTCGATCGGGCCGCGTGGTTGCATGGCGGGAGGTTAGCGCGTTGGACCGCGATTCGTCTGGCAGGAGGTTGGCTTGGCGGGTCTCGTTACGACCCACGCCGGACTTTCGGAGGCAGAACAATACTCGCCGCACCAGGCGTCGAGGTGTTGCGCTTGCAACCGGAACGCCGCCGCAATAGCCTGGCGCTGAGTATTGGAGGATTTGTGACATGCTGGCAAGAAACGCCGTGATCGGTGCGATGGCGGCCGCCGGAGTGGCCGTGCTCGTGAACCTCATCCATGGTGATGGGTTCGACACACTCCTGGCCGCCATTTATGGCGCCGCGGTGTACGTTGGCGTCTACAGCAAACTCACCACCGACGTCGTCACCGCGAGGAACATTGCCATCATATTGGCGGCTGCGGCCCTTGTGTTCTTGTTCTTCGCGGGGAACGTGTTGTTCATTCTGATCAATCTGGTCGCCGCCGGCTGCCTCGGTTTTGCATTCCTGCAATTGCGCGACCCCGATAAGAATGCCGCTCCCGGGGGCCCGGCCGGACCTGGCACGAATTCGTAACGGCGGATCGAGTCGAAACGAATGCAATTAGCCAAAGACCTCCGGGCGATGGTCGAAGATGTCATCAAGTGCTGGAGCAACCTTGAGGAACTGGCGTCCTTTGGGATGGCGCGGCATGGCTACGGTCAAACCGATGTCGGCTACGGTGTGACGTACAAGGAGGATCACGATCCAGGCGACGCACTGCTTCCCGAGGGATGCGTGGAGATTTACGGCGGCTTTGGTAAGGAATTTGAAGTCGTGATCCCGGAAACCACATATCTGGATATTCTGGCGGACGTCCTGCGCCGAAACGGTCTCGACGAGGCCACTGACGGCGTCGCAACCACAAGTGCAAAATTAGCCGCCGGCGGGAGTGCCGTCTCCAGAGCGATATCCGTAATGCCTTGGTTATCAGGATGGGCCGGGTCGACGCCGAAATGCGCGGTGCGGTCGATCTGCTCGTATGGTCCCGCATCGTCGTAGGCGCGCCCGTCGGCGACTGGCTGCCGTTTGCTGATTTCAAAAGCCGACATCGCCATGGCAACCTCCCGTTGATCGTTTGGCTTTCTGTCACCGTCCTTGATGACATGCCATCCCTGGCCCCGCCGAGCGATCGTGCAGGTCCGCTTTCACTCTTTGCCGGTATTCAAACTGGCTCACCATCGCAATTTAAAGGCCATCGGTTTTCGCGCTGTCCCCGATCATTTGGGCTCGGGCATTGCCGAAGCATTCGGGAGCGCAGTGCCCGTCAGGCCAGCGCAATAGTCGAGCAGTTCGTCCTGTAACTCCGTCCGGCGGGCCGCCTGATGCACGCGGCGCGGCCTCTGGTGAAAGAAATACTCGCCCGTGACCTTGGCCGCCTTGTCGTCGCTGACCGCCAGCCACGCCTGCGTCACTGCGCCCAGAGTAAGGTCGTCAGGCGCTCCTGGGCCGCCCATCTTGGTGGGTACCCAACCCGGCTCGAGCGCATTGGACAGTACCGTGGGCCATCGCCGAGCCACCGCAAACGCCAACACGATATCGAGCAGTTTGCTGTCTGAATACGCTTGTGAACCGTTCCAGCGGCGTCCTGTCCATTGCGGGTCGTTCAGCGAGGCACTGCCACTGCCATGCATGCCCGAACTCAAATAGATCAGCCGGTCCGGCGGCGTAATCAACGCCGTTAACAGGTAAGGTGCCAGCACATTGACCGCAAAAATCTGCGACAGTCGATCGATCGTTTCGACCCGGTGCGATTGGCGATTGCCGACACCGGCATTGTGGATCACGGCGTCATGCCGGCCCAACGCATTCACCTGCTCGGCAACCGAGCGCATCTCGGCAATTCGCGACAGATCGCCGACGACGATCGCCCCGGCCTGCTGCAACGAGCGGCGCGTGTCCGCGGCACGCGCATCATTACGTGCATGCAGTGTGACGTCATGGCCCTGATCGATCAGCAATCGCGCTGCCAGCAGGCCAAGGCCATCCGACGAACCAGTGATGAAAACGCGAGACATTTCGGTCTCCTTGCAATTGCACCGGGGGTCAGATGCAGCGAGGGTCGGTTCTTGTGCGAGCGGTCAGGTTGACGCGGCGGCGATCCGGGCCAGCGCCTCGTCACGGCCCAGAGCCGCCAGCGTGGCATCGATCCCCGGGCTGACCGTCGACCCGGTCAATGCCGCTCGCAAGGGCTGTGCTACCTGGCCCAATTTCAGATGTTTTTGCGCGGCGAGCTCACGGAGCGCGGCGTCCAGGGCGGGCATCGAAAAGTCGGTCATCGCCAGCGCATGCCCAACGTCACGCAGCAGCAACCGTGCCTCCGCCGTCAACTGCCCCGCTGCCTTTGGCTCCATCGGCAAGACATCCACCTCCACACTGACGTGTGCGCCGCCTGACAGATGAGCTTCTGCCTGATGCACAGTGCGGGCGAGAAATGCCGCCGAGTCAGAGAGTTCCACCAGTGTCTTCGCACGTTCCTTCAG
>JBEKQQ010000237.1:0-5879 GCA_049519555.1 Acetobacteraceae bacterium | reverse complement strand
ATGGCGGGGACGACGGGGCTCGAACCCGCGACCTCCGACGTGACAGGCCGGCGTTCTAACCAACTGAACTACGTCCCCGCAATGACGTGAACTCTTCCATACTAGCATGCCCGTCGACGGCTTGCATGATTCATGACCGCCCCGATCGAGCCTCGACGCGTTCGCCGCGCAACTGGCGCACCAGCTCCTCCAGTTCGTTCATGCGCTGCGCCAATTCCTCGATCGCCTGGCCTTCCGGGTCGGGCAGCGTGCCATGCTCCAACACGCCGTTGTCGCCGCGCGTGCGCACCACCCGCCCAGGAATACCCACCACGGTGGAGTTATCGGGCACGGGGTGCACCACTACGGACCCGGCTCCGACCTTCACGTTATCGCCGATGCGAATCCCGCCCAGGATCTTCGCCCCCGTCCCCACCACCACATGATTGCCCAGCGTGGGATGCCGTTTGCCCTTCTCGTTGCCCGTGCCGCCTAAAGTCACGCCTTGATACAGCAACACGTCGTCGCCGATTTCGGTGGTCTCGCCGATCACCACGCCCATGCCGTGGTCAATGAAGAACCTCCGTCCGATCCGCGCGCCCGGATGAATCTCGATGCCCGTGAAGAAGCGGCCGCATTGCGAGATCACCCGTGGCAGCAGCGGCACCCGTGCGCGGTACAACCTGTGCGCCAGGCGATGCAACAGGATGGCATGAAATCCGGGATAACACAGCAGAATCTCGATCACGCTTTTGGCGGCCGGATCCTCGCGGAAAATCGTGTCGATTTGTTCGCGGATCGAGCGGAACATGCGGTTATTCGTATGGTAGCGCTTCCGGCGGTGCGTTTTGGCTACAATCATAGATTCCCCATGCCCAACGAACCCGCGGCCATAGAAGTCCGCGACCTGGTGAAGCGCTATGCGAAGGCCAACGTGAACGCCGTCGACGGCGTCACGTTCAGCGTCCGCCCAGGCGAGATCTTCGGCCTGCTGGGACCCAACGGCGCCGGCAAAACCACGACCATCGGCGTGCTCATCACCAGCGTGCTGCCCACCTCCGGCTCTGCCGCCATCATGGGTCTCGACGTGGCCGCCGACCCTATCGGCATCAAGCAGCGCATCGCCGTGGTCCCCCAACAGAGCAACCTCGACCGCAGCCTCCGGGTGCGCGAAATCCTCACCTTTCACGCGGCCTATCACGGCGTGCCGCACCGCGAGCGCGAACAGCGCGCCGACGCTCTGCTCGACGAACTCGGCCTGGGCGACCGCAAGAACGATCGCGTGGCCCGCTATTCCGGCGGCATGTCGCAGCGCCTCATGATCGCGCGTGCGCTGATGCACGCCCCCGACGTGCTCTTTCTCGACGAGCCCACCAACAACCTCGACCCGCAGTCGCGCCTGTTCCTTTGGGACCGCATCCGCGCGCTCAACGCGCAAGGCCTCACCATCCTGCTCACCACCCACGATATGAGCGAAGCCGACCAGCTTTGCGGCCGCATCGCCATCATGGACAAAGGCCGCATCCTGGTGAACGATACGTCGGCCGAGCTGAAGAAGCTGATTCCCGGCGGCAACGCCGTGGAGTTGCGCGTGAGCCTGCCCGCGCCCGATGCCGGTGCGCGCGTGCTGGAAACGCTTCGCGGACTGCCGGGCGTGAGTAAGGTCGACGAACTGGACGCTGGCGCTCCGCCCGATTCCGACGACGAGATGGGCGTGGTGGCGTACCGGCTCTACGCCGAGAAGGCGCCCGCGCTGGTTGGCCCTGCCACGCAGGCCGCGCTGGTGGCCGGCGCACAGGTGCGCGACCTGCACGTCAAACAACCTAGCCTGGAAGACGTGTTCATCTATTTGACAGGGAGACATCTACGCTAATGACCCCTGCACGCCACACCAATCGCCTCTGGCTCGCAGCCAACGCTTTCGGCGCGACTTTGCGCCGCGATTTAGCGGTCACGCGCCGCGAGCTGCCTCAATTCCTGATCCAGGCCTTGATCCAGCCGATGTTCTTCCTCCTGATTTTTTGCAAGATCCTGCCCAGTATCGGACTGACGTCCGGAAACTTCGCGGCGCTAATGCTGCCCGGCATCGTGGGCCTGACCGAGCTGATGGCCGCCATTCAGGGCATCACCCTGCCGCTGGTGCTGGACCTGGGATTCGCTCGCGAAATCGACGACCGCTTGCTGGCGCCCATGCCTGTCTGGTTGGTGGCCGCCGAAAAGGTGCTGTTCGGCGCAATGCGCGGTATAGTGGCGGGCGCCGTGATCTTTCCGGCGGCCTGGTGGGTCCTGGGCAGCGGCTATGCCGTGCGCGGCGACCGCATCGGCGTGCTCATCGGCATGATCGTGCTGGCGGGGTTCGCCGGAGCGGGTATCGGCCTGGTCATCGGCACCGTGGTGAAGCCGGAACAAATCAGCCTGATGTTTGCCATCATCCTGACGCCGCTGCTGTTCACCGGCTGCACTTACTATCCGTGGAGCGCGTTGCGCAGCGTCCGCTGGTTCCAGGTGATTACGCTGTTCAACCCGCTGACTTACGCCGCCGAAGGTCTGCGCTACGCCATGGTGCCCCCGATGCACGGCCATGCCATGCCCACTTTGCCCATGCCCTGGGTGTTGTTGGCGCTGGCCGCCACGCTGGTCCTGTGCTTCGGCTTCGGCGCCCGCACTTTCCGCTCGCGCGTAGTCGGTTGACGTGGCGCGCGCGCTCATGCGTGCCGCATCCCGACTCTTCGGGACGCCTCTTTCACGGCTGCCCGCTATGGCCGCAGCCCGTATATGACCAGCGCCGGCTGATCGACCCCTTGGCCTTGAGCTTGCACGTGAGTACCGTTGGCCAGAATCGCCTCCTGCTGGAAGGTTGCCACATACACCTTGCCATTGGCGACGATGGGCGGATTGAACTTCGCGAATTGACCCAGGCTGTCATTGGGATTCCCGGTGTCCTCGCTGTCCCAAAGCTCGCCTGTGGAGACGTCCGAGGCGTTGAAGGCCCGCAAAACACCGCGCACCACGAAGTGATTCGCGTTCGACTGATACGGCATGTTCACCCACAGAATTCCGGTCCCATCCGTGGTTCCCGCCGCCGAAAGCGAGAGGAACCCGCCGGGCATCCAAACCCCTTCCCGGTTCGCCTGACCGAACTCGCCGGTTGGAAAATTCGGGTACGGCGCGGACTCCCGACTGGTCTTGAATGGTGGATTCTCGGATTCGAATTTCCAACCCGCTCCGCCCGGATCGGGAATCAGCCGGAACTGCTTGACATGGTCTTCCTCCCCGCTGACATAGACGAACATGTCGTTCGCTCGCTCCCAGACGACCGGGGTTCCATGAATGTTGTAGTAGACCGGAGGATGGGGGCGAAGATCGGGAGCATGCGTCACCTGGAAGGATTCGACTGCCGGAGTGGCGCCCTTTCCCATTTGGTCCCGGTCGATCAGATACAGAATCCCCTGTTTGCTTCCGGCAATCAACAGATGACTGTTCGGCACCAGCACGGCTCCGGACGATCCGAAGTCGACATCGTTATCCTCCAGGTTTTGCAGGTTCTTCGGCGCAAACCAGTCGATGACCTGGAGCTTATGGGCCGCATTCAACGACACCTTAACGACGCTGTCGCCGAGATCCGTCGTCGCGTTGTTGCTGCCATCGCCGGTAACGAAATAGACGTTGCCCGCATCGTCTATCGCGGGGCCTTGACCGGACATCCAGATTCCCGCGCGCCCGTCGTTCGGTCCCGTCCCGTTCGGCGTGATGCAAAGTACGTCGAGTTTTTTCATCGCCTTCGGATTCGACACGTCGTAAGCGAACACCCAGCCGTGGTATGCGCCGGCATCGCAGTGCCCGCCGAACAGGACATAGAGGATACTGCCATTCAGCAGCAGAGCGGGGCGATTCAGTTGAAGCATCGGACTGAATTGGATCGTCTTGTTTGCGCCCGAACCCGTTGAACCGTGGCCCACCCCTTTCACTACACCTGCCATCGAGATTTGGCCAAGGGTGGCGCCATTGGCAAGGTTCAAGGCAAAAAGCTTGTATGCATATTGCCCGCCATCGAACGATTTGGCGGCCACGAAGACAATTCCGGTTTGGGGTGCGCTCTGGCTGGTGATCTGAATCGCCGGCGTGCTAGTGATCCCGATTTGTGTCGTGATATCCGAGCACCCGTCGGCTTTAATATCGTGGTACAACTGCTGGCTCGCGATGGGCGTTCCCAATGCCCCAGCAGCGGTCTGCCAGAGCTTTGCCGTAGTGGACGCCTGGCCGGTATCGTCCGCGTCGAACGCGTAGACCGTGTTATTCTCGGTCGCCACGATCACGGCATTTGCCGGCGCCCGGCCCGCGATCTGCGCCTGGGAGACCAGCAGGAGTTGCGCGTAAACATTGCCGTCGACCAACCGGAACGCCAGCTTCCCAAAACTCTGCTTGTTGACGTTGGAAACGTTGAGCTTGTTCTCCAGCAGATTCGCGCCCGTGCGGGCATTGTCGTTGTGTTGCGTCAGCACGCTTACCTGCTGGCCTGACAGCGGCCCGGTGAGCAATGCGGCCATGAACCAACCGGTTGCGGAAACACTGTTCTTAATGCGCAAGTTCACCTCCTCGGGCTATTGGCCGCCAAAGGTCTTGCGGAGCGTTGCCACCGAGACGTGCGGCCAACTGAATGGCACCGGAGGAGCCGGCGGCTTGACGATCGGGAAGTTCAGGATGACCGTCTGCACGTACTGCAGTTGCATGAACTCGCCGAGAAGGGGATGCGCGATCGTTTCAATCCAAAAAGTCGCGAAAACGACCGCTGCGTTCGCGTTGGTCTGCAGGAAGGGGATGTTCTCGATACCGCCGCCGCCACCCGGCACCGGTTTCGTTCCGGTCGGGTTCGCCACGGTTGCAATATCGATAACAGTCATCTGTTTGATGTTTTGGCCTTTGATGGCCGCCTGCAGGAGCCGCGTAGGATCGTTGATGACAGTCTGCATGGGGACGCCGTCAATAGACGCCGGCAGCGGAATCGGAGGCGTATTCCCGAAAGGGGTTCTCGGGTTGGCTGCGGATTCGGGAACAGTGAGATCGAATTCGGGAAATTTGCTGACAGTTCCCCCAGCCGGCATCGGAGAACCTTGGGGGAACGGAGCCGTGTTCACCGGAGCAATCGCGAACGTGCCGCCTGCCAGGCTGGGCACGAGAATGGCCGTACCTTCCGCCAGCAAGGCGTTCCCATGCGGAATCGTCCCCATGCGGACGACGTTCTGTTGGGTGGGCAAACCCGGATCGTCCGGCAGCCTGACCCAGATGCCAGGCTCAATGTGCAGCGCGCCGCCAGTGACGGAGTCGCTTATCTTTTGCAAATAGGTTAAACCGAATAGATCGATATCGGCCACTCCATCGCCGCGATTGGGGATATCCGACCCAATCTCGGTAATCCGCAGGGTCTCATCGGTCTGATTGAGCTCCAGGAATAGAGGCTGGCCGCCCAACCCATCGGGTCGCGCGATAAGGTTAAAGCCCTTGCCATGCCACGTGCCCGCGAGCTCCGCGAGGAGCCCGAGGTCTTTCGATATCGCGTCATTGGCCGGGCTGATGCGAACGGACGGGTATATGGGCCCCGCCGGTCCGTTAGGTGCTGGATTGCTAGTTGACATTTCTGCTCCTTTTAAGTTTGAAATCTGATCACCCACTTCGTAATGCGATTGTCACAAATCGCGATCGGTGGCATCCGTCCTATTGTATAGTGCGAATTCGGCGCGTGCCGTTTCATTCAGCGAGGCTGCGGCCTGAATGTAAAGGAACAGACTGCCCCCGCGACCCGCCGCCTTCCATCGGTTCCTTTGCTGCTGATGCAGGGCGCGCGCGCGGCGGTCCGCAAGCTGAGGCAACGCCGAAACACGCTAGAGTGAGAGCAGGCCATG
>JBEKQQ010000236.1:0-6005 GCA_049519555.1 Acetobacteraceae bacterium | reverse complement strand
CGAGCGCCCGGAATGGACGGTGCCGCATGGGATGCAGGAGCGGCTCTGAAGGCATGCTGGCCACCGCCGAAGCCACCTCGGCCGCCGCCGCGATAACCTCCGCCGCCGACCGGCCCGACGAGATAACCGGGCCCCCAGCCTCCATAGACGACACCGGCAGGTTCGTAATAACCCGGCCAGCCGCCTCCACCGTCCGGGACGACACATCCGGCCAACAGGATCGCACACAGCCCAACCGTGAGGCCAACGGCTCGCCGGCGTAACAGTAAGATATTCACCGCGGCACCTCTTTGCTCTCGGTGGACGGCCATTCCAGCAGTCCGAACGGCGCCCCCAGAGGGTCGGCGACGACTGCAACCCTGCCGCCATGCCGGTCGACCCGAGGCTCCACCAGCACGCGGCCACCCAGTGCCACGGCCTTCGCAGTCATTTTCACGGTATCTTCAACGCGTACGAAATTGAGCCAGTACGGATGCCGATCGGGCCCTTTCACGGGCAGCGAATTCACGCTCGCACGCGCATAGCTGTCGGATGCGAGCAGCAGATGTTCGGCACCTTCCGCAGCCGGCAGGTCGTAGACGTCGTAGCCGAACACCGCCTGGTAGAAAGCCGCGTCGGTGTCCGGGTCGCTGGTGATGAGCGAACTCCAGATCCATTGTCCGGGTACGGCCATGACGTCAGGTGGATCGCCGCTACTGGACGCAAGAACTGCAAAAACTGCGCCCTGCGGATCGGCGATCACCGCCTCCCGGCCGCGGTCAGGAAAATCGCGCGGCCCGAACAGCAGCTTCGCGCCGTGCTGCGATGCATTCGTGGTCGCCGCATCGACATCGCGTACCGAGAGGAAACCCAGCCAGGCGGGCTGCCGATGCTCGCCTGCCGGGATTTCCCGCTGGATCAGTCCGGCGACCGGGCGGCCGTCCAACGATGCCGCAGCGTACTTGATCACGCCATCCTGCGAGTCGCGAAATTGCCAACCGAACAATCCCGCATAGAACTGCTTGGCGGCGGCGATATCCGGCGTCACCAGTTCCAGGAATATCACTTTGCCGACGTGATGATCCTGGCTGGCTGGCTCGACGAGTGCTGGCAGTTGAAGCTGCGCAGCCATGCCTGGCGTCACACAGGCCGCGACAAGACCGGCGGCGAGTGCGGCCCGCCCTAAACCCCGCGCTAAACCCTGCCCTAAACCCTGCCCTGAACCGCGCGCTAAACAACGACGGGCCCGGTCGGTAGCCATCTTCCATGCTCCGGCCGGCGCCCATGGTTTCGCATTTATCAGGTGTGATCTGCGTCGCGAATGCATCGCTTTCCCCACGTCCTTTATCGACCAAATCGGGACGGGCCCGTTCAGGCCTCGTACAGGTTACCACGGGGCCGTTTCGGCCCTGCGGGGATCGTGACGCGATCCTGCCCCGCCCGCGATGGCGCAGCCTCCGTTGTCGCCGCAATGGACAAATAGCATCCGGGATTGGCGCGATGGCGTCACCCCCCGGAAAATACCTACATCAGATACGGTAGTTATTGCGATACCGCAGCCATCTCCAGCCGCGGAATATGCAAGCTGTCGCAATGTCCGTGCGTTGGGAAGCGGAAATTGCGGAACCTGGCATCGGGCCTGATCCTATTGTCGCCGCGCTCCTCGCAGTGACGCACGCAGCAGCTTCAATGCGGCTTCAACTCCTCCCCAACCAACTTCTCCACCCATTTCGCCATCTCGGTATGGTCCGCGGCCGAACCAAACATCGCCTCTGCAGAAACGATCATCTCCCTGACCAGGGCGCTCAATGGCGCTGCGGTGCCGGTCTCCCGGCCGACCTGCAACGCGATGGACAAATCCTTCGCCAACAGCCCCATCGTGAAGCCCGCATTGAACCCACGCGACAACACAAATTGCCGGAATTTCTTCTGCGTCGAGTTGTTCATCCCGGTCGCGGCGTTCAGCACATCGGTCATCACCGCCGGATCGAGGCCAAACCGTTGCCCGATCAGCAACGCCTCGATCCCGATCAGAAATCCGCCGGTGCTGACCAGATTGTTCAACGCCTTCATCGCCTGGCCCGATCCCACGCCGCCGGTCCGCAACACCGTGCCCATCGCCGACAACACCGGCATCGCACGGTCGATGATCGCCGCGTCGCCGCCCACCATGATCGCCAACTCGCCGGTCTTCGCCCGCGGCACGCCGCCCGAAACCGGCCCATCGATCAGATGCCCGCCAAGCGCCCCCACTTCCTGAGCCAACCGTTGCGTGACCGAGGGCACCCCGGAACTCATTTCGATCACGATGGTGCCGGGTTTCATGCCGGCAAACACGTTGTCGTCGCCGCCGGTCAACACGTGGTCCACGATCACGCTGGTCGGCAGCATGGTGACGACGATATCCGACCCGGCGGCGAGTTGTTGCAACGTATCCGGCGCAACCCCGCCATGCTGCTGCACGAAATTATTGGCAACCTCGCGCCGCGAGTCATTGATCAGCACAGGAAAGCCGGCCTTCACGAGGCAGGCGGCCATCGGCCACCCCATGTTGCCGACGCCGATGAAGCCGACGGTCGGTTTACTTGCGGGCCCAGAGGGATCACCCATGGTCGACTTCCTTGAACACTTCGGTAGCAATCTTGAACGCTTCCAGACACGCCGGGATGCCGCAATAGGCGCCAACCTGCATGAGGATTTCCTTGATCTCATCGCGCGTCACGCCATTGGTCAGTGCCGCGCGCAAATGCAGCCGCAACTCCGAGCCGCGGTTCAGCGCCGACAGCATCGTCAGATTGATCATGCTGCGCGTCTTGCGGTCGATCCCGGGGCGGGTCCAGCACATGCCCCAGGCGATCTCGGTGGTCATTTGCTGGAATGCGGCGTTGAAGTCATCGGCGCGCGCCAGCGAAGCATCGACGTAATCAGCACCGAGCACCTCGCGCCGCACCGCCAGACCCTTTTTGAAAAGTTCGCTTTGATATTCGGGGCGATTGGGTACATCCACCATGACAGGTCTCCTCTGCAACGGGAATCGGCGGGACCGTAGAGATTGCGCAACCGGGGGACAAGCCGCTCGGTCCAGGTGAGCCAATTGGCGCCCGCGGCCGCCGGACCATCGATTGCCACGGAATGTTACGGCAGATCGCCGGAGCAAATCTGGCGGTGACGGAAAAATCACGTGACGACTGGGACGCGCCAGGTAATGACGGGCTAATATCCACCATCGCAACCGCGCGAGCCAGGCTGGCCCTGTCACTGCGAGCGTAGTAGCGACGCAATCTCACCGCCCGTGCGCACCTTTCGCGAGATTGCGCGTCGCTTCGCTCCTCGCAATGACAGGGGGGACGTGACGCGCTCCTGGGATTCTGGGTACTAACGCGTGCCGGTTATCCATGGCGCCGCGCGGCAACCAACCAAAAAGGATCCATGACATGGCGATCAATTACGAAATTCTGGCGCTCCGCTACGGGATCCTGGATGGCGGCCGGTTACAGTATCAGAACTACATCATCCCGGACGATCACCTGGCACCTGACCCACTCGATTTCCTGGTGTTCGCGATCCGCGGTCCAATCGGGACGGCCAATCCGCGCACCATTGTCATGGACACCGGCTTCAACCCGGTCTCGGCCGCTCGGCGCGGCCGCGAGCTGCTGCGCACGCCGGCCCAGTCACTGTTGGATGCGGGGATCGACCCGGCCGAGACGAAGGATGTGATCCTCACCCACATGCATTGGGATCACGCCGGCGGCATGGAATATTTCCCGAAGGCGATGTTCCACCTGCAGGCGGCAGAAATGGCCTACTGCACCGGTCCCTGCATGTGCGAGCCGTTCCTGAAGCGCCCGTTCGACGTCGACGATGTGAAGAGCGCGGTCACCGCCCTCTACAGCGAGCGGCTGAAACTGCACGAGGGCACGGTGGAGATTGCGCCCGGCATTACCGTGCATCTGATCGGTGGCCACTCCGGCGGCATTCAGTCGATCCGCGTGCCGACCGCACGAGGCACCGTCGTGCTGGCCGGCGATGCCACGCACATGTGGGGCAATATCCGCCAGCGCAATCCATTCCCGGTGGTGGTCGATGTCGCTCGCATGCTGAAAGGCTTCGACATCATCAACAGCCTCGCCGACGGGCCGGACCATGTCATTCCCGGCCACGATCCGCTGATCCTGAAGCGCTTCCCAAAATTGAACGGGAACCCGGAGATCGTTCGCGTCGATCTGCCGCCGATCGCCTGACCTGATGCCTCGCCGTTTGCCGACCGCTCGGCGCTGAATCTTGGCCCGCCGCCGCCGTTTCGCCCGTAGACGAGCCTTCGCCGCCGCGCCACGCGTGCGGTGGCGTTGGCTCCGCGGCACGCTCTACGGCATGCTGGCCCTGGTCGGGTTGTTGGTAGTCGGTACGGCCGGCGTGTTGTGGGCAACTCTGCCGGCGGACAATCAAACGCTACGCATTCCCGGCCTGTCGGCCGCTGTCACAGTCACCCTTGACAGCAATGGCGTGCCGTGGATCCGCGCCACTAACGAGTTGGATGCTGCGACCGCGCTTGGCTACGTCCACGCCCGTGACCGCATGTTCCAGATGGATCTGATGCGCCGGGCCTCTTCTGGCCGGCTGGCGGAACTGGTGGGACCGGCGGCACTGCCGCTCGACAAACAGATGCGGGTGCTTGGTCTGGGGCGGCTCGCCGAGGGCGACGTTGCGGCCCAATCGCCGGAAGCCCGCGCGCTGCTGGAGGCGTACGCGGCCGGCGTGAACGCCTGGATCGCCCGCCGCGGCCGGTTCGCCGCGCTGGAGTATCTGTATTTCGGCACGCCGGAACCCTGGCGCCCGTCCGACAGCCTGCTTTGGGGCCGCACCATGAGTCTTTGGCTGTCGACGAATTACCGCACCGAACTCACGCGTCAGGCGCTGCGTGACAAAGTGCCGATCCGCCTGCTGGAGCAGCTGTGGCCGCCGCATCCGGCACCCAGGCCGCCACAAGCCAGCCTGCCGGACACGCAGCTCCACTATGCCGCACGACCGGCCGCGGCGCCTGAGGGCGTGCAGCAGCCGGCGGTGCGCCTCTCCGCCGCCACGGCGGCCGCGGTGCTTGCCGCCCTGCCCGCGTTTCCAGCCCCATTCACCCTCCCCTCCTCTGCCTCCGACGCCTGGGCGGTGGACGGACGCTGGACCGATACCGGCGCTCCGATGCTCGCCGGCGACCCGCATCTGAGTTTCGAGTTTCCCAGCCTGTGGTACCTCGTGCGGATCGAAACGCCCGGGCATCTACTGGTCGGCGCGACCGCGCCTGGCACACCATTTCTGGTCCTGGGGCATAACGGTTCGATCGCCTGGACCTTCACCACCACCGGCGCCGACACCCAGGACGTCTATCTGGAGCCAAAGGATGTCACGTTCACCTCGCATCAGGAGCGGATCAAGGTTCGCGGCCAGCCCGACACGATCGTTACCGTGCGGGATACCCGGCACGGCCCGGTGATCAGCGACCTGATGCCGGGAAACCATCCGATCATGGCGGTCGCCATGGAAAATCTGACACCGGACGATACCGGAGCTACTGGTTTGCTGGCACTGGACCACGCGCACACAGTTGAGGAAGCCGGCAAGGCGGCGCCGCTGATCATGTCACCGGTGCAAAACCTGATGGTGGCTGACCGCGCGAAAATCGGCCTCTTCGTCACCGGCCGGGTGCCGATCCGCCGAGCCGGCGACGGGTGGGCGCCGGTTCCTGGAAGCTCCGGCATGGCCATGACAGCGCCCGAGTCAACCCACGAGCCAACCCACGAGCCAACGCACAAGCCATCGGCGCAAGCCGCGGTCGGACCGCCTCCACCAGCCGCCCCGACACCGGCGGCAATCCCGTCGGCGCAAGCCTCATCTGCACCTGACGCAGTGGAGCCGGGCTTCGAGGCCGGCACGCCGCTGACGGCTCCGTCCACCGGGCCGGCGCAAACGAACGACGACCCGTATGGTTGGATCGGCTTTGCCTCAGGCGAGGCGTTGCCGCACATCGTCGC
>JBEKQQ010000235.1:0-6049 GCA_049519555.1 Acetobacteraceae bacterium | reverse complement strand
TCGATCGGCTGGCGAACCGGTTGGGACCCGAGCGGGTGTATCGGGTGGCGCCGGTCGACAGTGCTGTTCCGGAACGTTCCGTACGTCAGGTGCAGGTTCAGGAACAGACGGTCGGAACGTGGCCGGAGGATTTGCCGCGGCCGGTGCGGTTGCTCGATCCGCCGCAGCCGGTGGAGGCGATGGCGCTGCTGCCCGATCACCCGCCGATGGCATTCACCTGGCGCCGGGTGCGGCATCGGGTGCGCCGCGCCGATGGGCCGGAACGCATCGCCGGGGAATGGTGGAAGCGCGGCGGGGAAACCCGCTCGGTGCGCGATTACTTTCAGGTGGAAGATGAAGAGGGCCATCGTTACTGGCTGTTCCGCCGGGGCGATGGCGAAAACGGGATCACCGGCGATATGCGCTGGTTCCTGCACGGGTTCTTTTGAAAGGAGGGGTGAATGTTGCGGGAAGCATCGGTGGAAGAGATCGTCGAAAGTCTGGCGTTCGCGTTGCGCTATGAGGGGCGGAAGCGAGTCAATCATGCAGATGAGACGATGGCGCGGATTACCGCGGACCGGTTGGTGCGGCATTTGGCGGAGAGCGGGTTCGTGTTGATGCGACGGCCAGGCGGGAATGCGGCTTCGGATGCTGGGCATGGGGGGGAATGAGGGGCGTTTGTGTGTGTGCCGAGGCTTCATTTAACTCTGAGGACGCGGAGGGCTCGGAGGGCGCGGAGAAGGGGTGTGGACGAAGCGGCGGAGACCGTTTTTCAGGAGGGTGGTTTTGAAGTTCAATAGCAGGCCGACGCGGCATTCGCTCAGGTGGAGGTAGGTCAATAGTTGGCTTTCATGAATCGGCAGGATGACATCGACGGATTTTATTTCGATGATTACCGTTCGCTCGACGATGAGGTCGGCGCGGTAGCTGCGGTCGAAACGAACGCCTTCATAAACTCCAGGCAACACAACCTGCCGTTCAAATTGCAAACCGGAACGAGAAAGTTCCAACACGAAGCAATCCTCATAATACTGTTCAAACAGCCCCGGTCCGGCCACCTTATGAATTTTAATCGCCATCCCAATCAAACGCCCGGTCAATTTTTCGGCCACCAACCCACCGTCCTCTTCTCCGCGTCCTCCGAGCCCTCCGCGTCCTCCGGGTTTCATGGAACCTCCGCACCGCACCAACGCCCGCACCATCCCACCTAAATCTGAACAACCCGTTAACCCATGTACACCGAACTCCAAACGACAACGAACTTCTCCTTCTTACGCGGCGCCTCCCACGTCGAGGAACTGTTTGCCCGTGCCGCCGTCCTCAACATCCCGGCACTCGGCATTACCGACCGAGGCACACTGGCCGGCATCGTCCGCGCCCATCAGCGCGCTGAAGAAACGAATGTCCGTTGCATCATCGGCACCCGTCTCGACCTGACCGATGGCGCGTCCGTCCTGGTCTACCCCACCGACCAACCCGCCTACGCCCGCCTTTGCCGCCTGCTCACACTGGGCAAAAGCCGTGCCGGCAAAGGCGCCTGCGATCTTGCCTGGAACGATCTCGCCGCTGCCGGGGATGGTATGATTGGCATCCTTTGTTCGTCACCCAGGCCGCAAACCCTGCAACGCCTGAAAGCCGACTTCGCTGATCGTGCCTACCTGGCCCTGACCGTGCGACGGCGTCCCAACGACGCGCTCCGTCTGCATGAAGCGGCCGAACTGGCCCGCGCCGCGCGTGTCCCCACGGTCGCCACCGGCGATGTGCTGTATCATGCGCCGGGCCGGCATATCCTCGCCGATGTGCTGACCTGTGTCCGCGAAGGCCGCACCATCGACGAGATCGGCCATGACCGCGACCACGCCGCCGACCGCCATCTGAAACCGCCCGAAGAAATGGCGCGCCTGTTCGCCCGCCACCCGGGCGCCATCGAACGCACGATGGAAATTGCCGACCGCTGCCGGTTTTCCCTCAACGAACTGCGCTACCAGTACCCGCACGAGGTCCATATCGCCGGTCTGACCGCGCAACAAACGCTGGAGCGCCTGACCTGGGAAGGTGCCGTGAACCGCTACAAGGACGGCATCCCGGACAACGTCATCCATCAGTTGCAGCACGAACTGCAGCTTATTGCCCAACTGGAATACGCGCCGTATTTCCTGACCGTCCATTCCATCGTCCGCTTCGCCCGGTCGCAATACATTCTGTGCCAGGGCCGCGGCTCCGCCGCCAACTCGGCAGTTTGTTACGTACTGGGCATCACCTCGATCGACCCCACGCGCAGCGGGTTGTTATTTGAACGTTTCGTCAGTGCCGAACGCCGCGAACCACCCGACATCGACGTCGACTTCGAGCATGAACGGCGCGAGGAAGTCATCCAATGGATCTACGACACCTATGGCCGCGACCGCGCCGCGATCTGCGCCACCGTGATCCGTTACCGCGGCCGAGGCGCCGTGCGCGATGTCGGCAAAGCCATGGGACTGCCGGAAGACGTGACCGGAGCGCTGGCCACCCAGATCTCGCACTGGGGTAGCGACGGACTCGACGATGAACGGGCTGCCGAACTCAATCTGAACCTCGATGACCGCCGGTTGCGGTTGACCATTGACCTCGCCCGCACGCTGATCGGCTTCCCGAGGCATCTTTCCCAGCACCCCGGCGGGTTCGTTCTGACCGAAGATCGTCTCGACGACCTCGTGCCGATCGAGCCCGCAGCCATGATCAACCGCCAGGTCATCGAATGGGACAAGGACGACATCGACGCCCTGCGCTTTATGAAAGTCGATGTTCTCGGCCTCGGCATGTTGGGCTGCATGCGCCGCGCCTTCGATCTGTTGCGCAAACATAAAACCATAGACCTCGATCTGGCGACGATCCCGCCCGAAGACCCGGCCACTTATGCCATGATTCGCAAGGCCGACACGCTCGGCACGTTCCAGATCGAATCGCGGGCGCAAATGTCGATGCTGCCGCGGCTGAAACCAAAAACCTTTTACGACATCGTCATTCAGGTGGCGATCGTGCGGCCCGGCCCGATCCAGGGCGACATGGTGCATCCCTACCTCCGCCGTCGCGAAGGGCTTGAAACGGTCGAGTATCCGACACCGGAATTACGCCGCGTGCTGGAAAAAACCCTTGGCGTGCCGCTGTTTCAGGAACAGGCGATGCAGGTGGCCATCGTCTGCGCCGGGTTCACCCCCGGCGAGGCCGACGCGCTCCGCCGCAGCATGGCGACCTTCAAATTCACCGGCGGCGTCAGTCATTTTCGTGACAAGATGATCTCCGGCATGCTCGAACGCGGCTACACACGCGAATTCTCCGAACAAACCTTCTCCCGGATCGAAGGTTTTGGCAGTTATGGGTTCCCGGAAAGCCATGCTGCCAGCTTCGCACTGATCGCTTATGCCTCCGCCTGGCTGAAATGCCATCACCCGGAGGTGTTCTGCGCCGCTCTGCTGAACGCGCAACCGATGGGATTTTATGCGCCGGCGCAGATTGTCCGCGATGCCGCCGCGCATGGGGTCGAAATCCGGCCAGTGTGCATTAATGCCTCGATCTGGGACTGCACGTTGGAGCACGGACCCGACCACATGGTCCGGGACGCCGCCGCGGCAGATGGCCCGGCCAGGCCGGGCCATGACGAGGGAGGTGACCGCATCGCCGTGCGGCTCGGTTTCCGTATGGTCAAAGGCCTCGCCGCCGATCACGCCGATGCCATCATTGCCGCGCGCGCCACGCCGTACAAATCCATTCCGGACCTGCATCGCCGCGCCGCCGTGCCGGTCGCCGCACTGGAACGCCTCGCCGAAGCTGACTCGTTCCACGCGTTGAACCTGGAACGACGTGAGGCGGTCTGGGCCATTCGTGGCCTGTCCGACAAACGCCTGCCGTTATTCGACCACCCAGGGTTCGACCACGGGGACAGCGAAGCCAACGAACCCGCCGTCGACCTGCCGGCGATGACCCAAGGTCGCCAGGTGGTGGAGGACTATCGTTCCGTCGGCCTCAGTCTGCGCGATCATCCGGTTGCGTTCCTCCGCATCACACTGAACGAACGCCGGATCACGCGCTGTGCCGATCTGGCGCAGCGGCGCGATGGCTCACGTCTGACCGTGGCCGGCATCGTGCTGGTCCGGCAGCGGCCCGGCAGCGCCCAGGGTGTGCTGTTTGTAACGATCGAGGATGAAACCGGTCACGCCAATCTGATCGTCTGGCCATCTGTGTTCGACCGACAACGGCGCATCCTGCTGTCGGCGACGATGCTCGCCTGCCGCGGCAAGCTGCAAAAGGAAGGTGAGGTCATTCACGTCGTCGCCGAAGAAATCACCGACCTGTCAGCGTTACTCCGCAGCGTGGGCGACGAAACGCGCGGCATTCGCCCGTCGACCCGCGACTTCCGATGATATTCCGCCGGGATATTCCGCTGGGATATTCCGCTGGGATATTCCGCTGGGATTATTCCGATGCCGCCCCGGCGTACTGATCCAGCACTTCCGCCACCGGACCGTCGGCACGGACGCGGCCTTTTTCCAGCCAGATCACCCGCGTGCACCATTCGCGCACGATCACATCATTGTGCGTCGACAGCACCAGGATATCAGCGGCCCGCACCAATTCCTCCATCCGCTGCCGGGCTTTTTCCAGGAAGGCCGCATCGCCGGCCAGGAACCATTCATCCATTAACAAAATCCGCGGCCGGGCCGCCGTCGCCAGAGCGAACCCCAGCCGCACCGCCATTCCGGCGGAATAGATCCGCATCGGCAGGTCGATGAAATCCGACAATTCCGCGAAATCTATGACATCTTCTTCCAACTGCGCCAGCCTCGACCCCGACAGCCCACCATACAACCCACGCAGCATGATGTTTTCTCGCCCGGTCAGTTCGGAGTTCATGCCCAGGCTGGTGTCGAGCAAGGCGTTCATCGTGCCATGCATACGGACGTGACCGCTCACCGGCTCATAAATGCCCGCCAGCACGCGCAGCAAGGTGGTCTTGCCGGCCCCGTTGGAGCCAATCAGTCCCAGCCGCTCACCGCTTTTCAGGCTGAAGTTGATGTTGCTCAATGCTCGCACGACGACGCGATGCTGCTGATCCTCGGCCAGCCGGCCAGAGGCCGCGGCAACCAGCATCTTCTTCAGGCTTCTGGAATTGCCGTGATATAGTGGGAACAAAACGGAGACGTCATAGGCGTCGATCGATGCGTCGCGGCTCATGGGCTAGGTCCGGGGGGGCTAAATCCAAGGCATTATTATACTTGACATACCGCACCACTAGGGGTAGATTTCCGGTCATAAGGAGATACCCCGATGGCCCAGCCGATCCTCACCGCTCAGCACCTTCAAAACGAGCAAGCTGCCTTCGCTTTTCTTGAGGCGCGGGTATGGCCGAATGGCCCGGTCTGCCCGCATTGCGGGGCCATGGGGCGGATCAAGGCGCTGGCGGGCAAGACCACCCGCGTCGGTCTTCGCAAGTGTTACGACTGCATGAAGCCCTTCACCGTGAAGGTCGGGACCGTGTTCGAATCTAGCCATGTTCCGCTTCATGTCTGGCTGCAAGCCGTCCATCTCCTGTGCAGCAGCAAGAAGGGTATCAGCAGCAATCAACTTCATCGCACCCTTGGCCTGACCCTCAAGACTGCATGGTTCATGAGCCACCGCATCCGCGAGGCAATGACCACTTTCGGCATCGAGCCGATGGGCGGTCCCGGCCAGATCGTTGAGATTGACGAGACCTTCATTGGCCAGAAGAAGGACATGCCGAAGCGTCGCGGCTACGCGCACAAGCACGCGGTGATGACCTTGATTGAACGTCGCCCGGACGGTGGCCGCGCTCGTTCGTTCCATGTTTCGGGCACCGCTGCCGCCGATCTGTTGCCGATCATCAAGGCCAACGTGAACTCTGGCAGCCATATGATGACCGATGAGGCCGGCCAGTATGCCCACCTTGGCAAGTACTTCACCGAGCACGATTTCGTCACGCACGGGACGGGCGAATACGTGCGCGGCGATGTTCACACCAACACCCTCGAAGGCTTCTACTCTGTGTTCAAGCGGGGCATGAAGGGCATCT
>JBEKQQ010000234.1:0-10926 GCA_049519555.1 Acetobacteraceae bacterium | reverse complement strand
GAGAGCCAGCGCGCGCCCAGAGTGGTGACGCAGTCGCTGCCGTTCATTTTGACCTGCGTCGCATTGCGAAACGCCGTCCCGAGCGGCGTCGAAGGCCCGATGAGGCCACCCGCCGCGAGCAGCGTCACGCTGCGAACCAGCGGTGGCTGATCGACTGCCAAACAGCGGGCGATCCGGTTGCCGAAAGCATGTCCGACCAGGTGCACCGGACCACAGCCGATCGCCTTGATGACGCCAGCGACGTCAGCGGCCAGATCGTGCAAGGTCGCGCCGTCGAGAGAACCCCGACTGCCTCCGACGCCACGCATATTGATCGAGATCGTTTGGAACCCTCGGGTAACCAGCACGCTTGCGAGATGATCAAAATAGTCGGTGCTACAGCCCGCATTCGCGAGCAACACGACGGGTGCGCCCGAACCGCGAAGTGTGCATTCCAAGGTCGCGTCACCGACGTCGATGGCTCGATGCAGTTGCAAACCAACCTCCGTGCTTGCCGGCTTTTGGAACGCGTCTGCGCGCATCGCACTGGTCGTGATCCGCGCAATCGCCCGACGTTCGTGCCCAGGCCGGTTAAGAGAGGGCGATCATCGCCCTGAATTCCTGCCGTCGGATGTAACGGAACGAGGCCGTTACCGCTGGCCGAAACCGGACTCCATCGCCGAAAGGCAATGGGCCTGGGAGTGAGGATGCGTATTATCGTGTCCATGTTGTTGGACTTCGCGGAATGCGACCGGGCGCGCGTGGCGCGAGATCCGTCCTATGACGGGCGGTTCTATACCGGCGTTCACACTACAGGTATTTACTGCCGTCCGGTCTGTCCGGTGCGTCCCGCCCGGTCCGCCAATGTTTCGTTCTTCCCGTCGGCCGCGGCGGCCGAAGCGGCGGGTTTCCGTCCCTGCCTGCGGTGCCGGCCTGAGACCGCTCCGTTTTGCAGCGCATGGATCGGCAGCAGGGCGACAGTTGAAAGAGCGCTGCGGCTTATTGTCGAGGACGGCGCGCTCGATGCGGAGGGGGCTACCGTCGAACGTCTCGCTGTGCGCCTCGGTATAGGCGCAAGGCAACTAACGCGGCTATTCACTCGTCACCTGCAAGCAAGTCCCGCGAAGGTGGCCAGGACTGCGCGGGTGCAGCGGGCCAAACGGTTCATCGACGAGACGAGCCTGCCAATGACCGAGATTGCGATGCAGGCGGGCTTTGGCAGTCTACGCCGGTTCAACTCCGTCTTTGCCGAAGTCTACGGCAGACCGCCGACTGAAATTCGGCGCACACGGCGACCGGCCACTAAGGAGGTGAAAACGATCGAGACTGCCGGTAACCTGAAGAGTCTGACCTTGTAATTCAGGCTGACCGCTGTGCCAGCCTGATCGATCCGGCCAAGCTCGCCGGAGAGCGCGATCACTGCCGCGCTCCTACACCACGCCCCGGGACACAACCTGATGCACGCCCAAGGACGTTCAAATTTCAGGCGAGGCGTACCAGCCCATCTTATTCACCGGAGCGCTGTGGACCGCACATTTGATTTAGCGACAATTACGGCCGCATGCGCTTCGACGGGTCAAGCCGCATTTCAGACCATATTTGTCAGGCGTTGCGGGGTTGATCGGGCAGGGTTTGGCGGGCTCATGCCCCACTTGTCACGTCGGCCGAGGGAACAGCGAGCCGATCAGATCCCGGAACGGCGAGGCATCCGGGCAGTTCACTGCGAACGCCAACCGGATCCGGCTCGCGGTCTCCCGGACCCGCCGGAGCAGGGCGCGAGGATTCGGCGGGTTTTCCAGGCGCAACGGGGTTGGTGGCGAGGCGACATCTGCGCCGCTGTCCGGAAAACGTCCGCACGCCGTCTTGAAAGCCGGGTCGGCGCGCAAGGCGTCGAGATCATTGCCACCCGGATAACCATAACCAATGGCGAACGCCCGTTCACGCAGAATATCGACGACGGAATGGCTGCTCTGGGCCGGGTCGCGGCAAGCCGGAAACAGCGCCGACAGCGCTCCGATCAGGCCGGCGCGCTTGTCCGCGCCGACCAAAAGAAACACACTGCAACTGAACTGATCGTGCCACCGTCGAACGCGGCGGTGACGTTCTTATGGCGGAAGTTTGGCAGGGAGAACGGAAGCAGAGTATCGTCATCAGCGGCGAGCATGGCAGATTCTGTCCGGGACTGGGGAGTAAGCATCCAATCGCTGAACGATTCCGGATGGTTATCGCATGCCCGTTTGCGAATCCCGGCTATGCGATGAATAAGACAGGCTAGGGGGGAAGTTCTTGTGGGCTCCATCAGTAGACACGCGGCGATTCCGAGCCTGGGAAGTACCGCGGCACACCAACCGCCGGGGCAGAAAAGTCTATGTTTGCATGAACCGCAATGCCTGGCGCATCCTGCGGGCCTCTACTGGCGCGATGGGGGAGCAATGAGTTCCAAGTTGCTGAGGCGTGCGAGGATCGTCTGCGTCATCGTGGGCATCCTCGTGATTTGCGCTACCAACGCAGCACGGGCGCAACTGATCGACCAGTATCTCAACACCAACATCCCAGGCTACAATGTGGAGCCAGGTGTGACCGTCACGTCACGCCTGAGGCCGGAATATGACTATCCCGGCATCCGCCTCGGTGACATCGTTTTCCAACCGGAGCTGGCAGAGGGGGTCGGCTTTGACAGCAACGCCGCCGGCTCCCAGTCGCCGCGATCCAGTTCGTTTCTGGAAACGCTCGGCACCATGAAAGCGACCTCCGACTGGCAGAGCGATAGTTTCACCGCCGGTCTCACCGTCGACAACGACCGTTACTTTGAGCTACCGCGCCAGTCATATACCAACTGGACCGGCGAAGTGGCCGGCACCCACGAATTTGGGCGTGACGTTCTTTCAGCCAGCTATGTACATCTTAATCTCAACGAGACGCCAATCGACCTGGACGTGCCACAGGTCGACACTCCGATCGCCTATCAGGTCGACGACGTGCGTACGAGTTACAACGCGAAATTCAATGCCTTGGGATTGCAGCCCGGGCTCGAACTCACCTCGTTCAGATACCAAAACGGCACGGTACTGGGCGTACCCTATCAGCAGACCTATCGTAACCGTCTGGTCTTCACCCCGAGCCTGACCGTTTCGTATGAATTGGCACCGCTGCGTAACCTTCTGTTTGTGATAAGCGACTCCGATGCGCACTACACGGACCAGCCGGCGGGCCTGGCAACCAGAAACTTCAACGACAAATTGGTGCTGGGAGGTATCGATTACGATACTGGCGGTCCGATCCGGTTACGCGCGTTAGCAGGGTATGAGCTGCGCAATTTCTCAAGCTCGCAATATCCCACGATCTCATCACCGGTCGCCGAGGTGTCAGCCATCTGGACGGCTACGGGGCTGACCACGGTCACCGGCACGGTCGCACACTACATCGAGGACAGTGCCTCCGAGACAACCGTCGGCCTCACGTCGACGGCAGTGAAGCTCGCGGTGGACCATGAATATCTGCGGAATGTGTTATTGAACGGGTCCGCCGCCTTCATTGCAAACTCGTACCAGCAGAACCAGGGAAACCAGTCTTACCTTCAATTGAGCGTAGGCGTGACCTGGTTGATCAATCAGTACATGCGCCTGGCCGGGCGATACGACTATTCGACCCGGCAGTCCAGCGTCCCGAATGGCGGCCTGGGGGCGGGTCAGACCGTAGGTGGTAATTATTCTGATAACCGGTTTCTGCTACAACTCCGGATCGGCCTGTGACGTGATACGTTACTCATCAGTATAGGGAGACAGTCGATGATGGCATGGGTTCGGCGGCGGAATGCGCTGCAGTACTGGGCGGCGGTCATGTTACTCGGGCTGCTGCAAGCCTGTTCGCCGGGTTCCGATGAGCCGAAGATGTCACAATACACCTCGGAGGGTTATCACCTTGGCGGTGGCGACAAGCTTCGCATCATCACATTCAGCGTCCCGGACCTCACTGGCGAGTTCATCGTCGACGACCAGGGCAACATTGCGCTGCCACTGGTTGGCGTTGTTCCCGCTGATGGTCTGACGCCGGAACAACTCGGGCAGAAAATCAGGGACGAACTGAAGAACAAAAATCTGATAGCCAATCCCAGCGTTTCAGTGCAGGTGGTTGCCTACCGGCCCGTCTTCGTGCTCGGCGAGGTCAACAAACCTGGCATGTATCCCTACCAGCCGGGCATGACGATGCTGACCGCTGTTGCGATCGCCGGAGGCTTCACTTATCGCGCTGTTGAGGATTACGCGGCTGACGTGCGGACTGCGAACGGCAAGGTGATCCGGGGTAATGTGACGCCCAACTCCTTCATCGCGCCCGGCGACGTCCTGAAGGTGTACCAGCGGCGCTTCTGACGCGGCGCTCCTTAACCGGACGGTCGTGGCGGCGGTCGCCCGCTTACGGTCGATCGGCTGTGCCTTCACGCTTTTATCGGCGACCACTTCCATCTCTGCCGACAGCTGTTGATCTTATCGCGCAATTCGGTCTGACGCCTTCGACGTCTGGCACCAGGAGACCTGCGCTCAGCGGCTTGCGTGGTCGGCGTAACGTATTCGCTTGCGGCGTCAGGTCGTACGACGGAAATTACCGTGACCTTGCCGGTTGGACAGTACCGCGCGGTGCGCGAAATGAAAGCTGATGGTAAACTGAACGAAGCCACGAAAGTCTGCTCGTCAAAGTAGTCCACCGATCTGATCGAAAGGGATCATCGAGGTGCTATAAGCTGCGCCTTGGTCCGATGCTGATCTTTAGGCGGTACTGGATCTCGGCAGTTGCCATAGCCGGCATTGAAGTGCTTCACGGAATCAAGTCAGACCGGTTCAACCTTTCGAGGCTGCGCCTCAAAGACAGACAGACGACCGCCCGCGGCCTGCCAGGCAGTGCTCGTGGTGTAATAAGATGGATGCCAGGTGGGGAGTTGCGACGGCTCCGGCCAAAATTGTGCAACAGCCCGGAAGTTCATTCGTGTTGTAACGACAGGGGCATGCGTCCGGCGGACGCTGGCCCATAGCCGCCATAATAATCACCCCATTCCAGGTGACGCGGTCGAACCTGGGTAAGTAAGGTCAGAATTTTACCGCGCTCCTGTTCGGGAAACCGTCGAATGGCTTCCGCGATCTGTTTGCCCGAAAGGCGTCCTGACTCTACCACGAGGAGCGTGAGCGGGCACAGTTTTGAAATCAGAATGGCATCCGCCACGCGCAGCACCGGGGGACTGTCAATAATCACCAGGTCATAAGCATCACGTTTGCTCGCGAGCAGCGCCTTGAATTCCTCCGATGCGAGTAGCTTTGTAGGATTGTCGTTGTTTCCCTCGGCGAGGAGCAAATTCACACCCGATCGAGAATCACGCAAAACTGCCCGCTCGAACTTGATTGCGCCGGTCAAAACGGCCTCAAGACTGCCGACCGGGCGGTCCCGCCAGGCGGCAGACAGCGATGGGTGGCGCAAATCCGCGTCAATCAACAGCACGCGGAACCCATCGGCCGCGACCCGTCGAGCAAATGCGGCTGCCACGGTGGTCTTGCCCTCGCCCACCTCACTTGACGTGATGAGCGCCATTGTGCCGGCGCCCGGGGTTGTCAGCGAACGCATCGATAGCCACATCGCGCGCAGCGACTCGTCGATCATCGGCAGGACGTGGCCTGCCTCGAGCGATGTAATGTCTCTGGGCGAAGACATTTTGACCTTCGGCAGGCATCCGAATACGGGCATCCCGGTCGCGATCTCCATATCCGATCGTGATCTGACGGTATCACTCAACGCCCGCCGCAGCAGGACAGTCGAGCCCGCCAGGAGCCCGCCGCCGAGAAAGCCGAGAATTAGCGCGGCCATGCGGGATGACTGAACTGGTTCCAGTGCCGGCGTTGCGGCGAACAAGACGCGCATGGACGGAAATTGCGCTGCGGTGAGCTTCGTTTGCTCCGCACGCGTCAGAAGCGCCAGATACATCTCCCGCTTCGCCGCAGCCTCACGCGTGAGGCTGGTCAGGGTTTCCTGCCCGACAGAGGAATCGCGCGCCTGTGTGCTGTCATTCTCCACCGCCGCCGCTAACATTTTAACATTGGCCGCGGCGATTTCGGTATCGACTGCCATTCCCGCGACGATGTGGTCAGTTTCGGCTTTGATCTGAGCGCGGACGGAGCGCAGCTCTGCTTCGCTATCAACACGTTCCGGAAATGATGGAGCCATTACGGCGATGCGCTGCACCAGTTGAATTTCGCGTTGCTTGAGTGACTGAATGGTGGGTGACGCGAGTATCTGTTGCGCAGTGGTCGCCCCATGGCCGCGTGCGACCGCCTGCTTCACCGCGTCGAGCGATTGCTGCCGCCGGATCAGTTCCTGGCGGGCGGCGACAAGTTGATCCCGATCCTTGCTTAATTGTAGCGCCGTCGCCGACGAACCCTGCACCTGCTGCATATTATGGTTCTGCATGAAGTCCTGCACCTGTCGATCGGCGGCATCGACTTCCTTGGCCATCTCGGCGACGCGTCCTGATAGCCAGGTATTGATTTGTGACGTTTGAGAGCTCCGTGCGTCAATCTCGGTTGATAAATATTCCGACATTGCGGTGTTTATCACCGCGGCAGCAATATCGGGGTTGGCGGCCTGGAATCGAACGCCGATTACGGCGCTGCGATCGCTGGTATCCAGCTGCAGGTGACGTTGAATATAATCGACCACGGAATGTGCCGCATCGACTTTACGGTGCTCGCCGACGAGCAGACCGACATACGGATTGATGTACGATTGAACGGCAAAGAAAAGATTCGCGACGCCCTCCGGTACACGCGGAGTTGGTTGCAGTTCATCCAACCTCGTCAAATTGAGTCGATGAACCACGCGCTCGATCAATCCCTCGGAGCGGAGAACATCAACCTGGGTCGCCACGTCCGGGCCACCGGCTTGCGGTGCGCCGGCTCCGATATTGAGTTCCGGAACGTTGGGCGCCCGACTGTCAACGATCATGTCGCCTTCACTGGCATATTGAAGCGGCATGACTCGCGCGATACCTAGCGACACCAGGGCACCAACGACACCACACGACAGGATGACCCATTTGCGTCGCAAAAGGGCCGAAGATATACCGAAGAGATCCCCGGACGCCGAGTTCATCTGCACTCTCCACACATAAAATCCCGATCAATGAACCGCTTCGAGGGTCTAATGAACGTGATCGAGGTCAGCGACCTCGTCTCTCCGGAATGATCGCCGTCACCTGAGTCGGAGCCAGCCTCGTTCCTGTCAATACGAAATTCTGGGCCGGAACAGTTGGCGGCTCCAGGCAAGAGCCTCTTCGTGATCGTATGCCGCGGGCCGCCGTCATACGAAATGGCCTTCTCGATCATGGCGAGGTCCCCGTGTTTCGAAATCCATTCCCTGAGGCGGGTACTATAATGGAACCGCGGTTGAAAACAAAGCCTGCGAGAGTGTTCGGCCGCCTTTCGTTCACATCGAATCGCGGGACCCTCACGCGAAGTCCGCTTCGACCTGTTATATTGGAGGACGCTTGTTCCGACGAACATTGCCCGCAAACCAAGGCCTCTGGAGTTGATACCATGCGCCCTTTGGTGGCGTCATTCACTAACCTCGACATAGCAGCAACTGACAATATAATATGACACTCAGGTGGGTAGTTGTGCAAGGGGAATATGCTCCAACCTCCGATAGATTAGAACGGTCTGACGTTCCGAGTAAGCGGCTGAGTATTCGCAGGGCTTTGACTGGCCGGCCGCGCAACGCACAGTTGTAATACACGCCCGGCCGACCTGATCGTCCATGGACGTTGGTGCACGAATATACCAATAATTGAAATAGGCCCGGGTTTGGTCGTGCCATGCGTGTAGCGTAAGCGATACCAAATGGATTAAGTTCGGTCTGGCTGATATCTCGGCGGGAAAGCGATGTCTGTAACGTGGGTCGGACGGGGGCTTCATGCCCCCAGCCTCGCTGATCTCCAGCGGACCTGCCAGACCCGGCTAACGGGACGATGCCATGCCCACACCTCCCAGAAAGAATCAAGGTGTCGTCATCCACTCTGGCGGCATCTACCCGGCGTCGCGTGTAACCCCCTATTGAACCAGGCCGTTTCGTCCGCCATTATCGCCATCTGTTCGGATCCCTACTTCGCCAAGAGGACGAGATGGCTCAGCGGCGCCGATCTGATGACCCTGTCAGGCATGCCGTCATCACCGCCGATGATTTCGGCCAGGCGATGAAAAACAACCTGGGCATCATCGCCGCGCACCGGGCCAGGGTGGTGAACACCACCAGTCTGATGATGGGAGAATCCGGTGTTGGTGAGGCGCTGGAATTCGCTCACCAGAATCCCGGGCTGGCGGTTGGATTGCATGTCTGTTTGAGCGATGGCACGCCGGTTCTGCCGCCGTCAGAGGTGCCGCTGCCCGTCGACGGGCACGGGAGGTGCCCCACCAACGAGCGTCTGCTTTACGCCGCAACGCGAAGCGCCGCCGGACGCGCGCAGATCGACCGCGAGATCGCCGCCCAATTTGAGGCCTTTGTCGCCACAGGACTAAAGTGCGACCATGCCGACGTGCACCGACACAGTCACATGCACCCGGTGGTTACCAATGCAGTATTTCCCCGCGGCGGCGGCCCGGCGGGTTTGCCATGTGCGGATCCCTTATGATCCCATCCTTCAGCGCCGGCGGCGGCCGGCCGATCCGCTGCGCTATGCAAGGGTGCTGGCGCTGCGCTGCCTTGCCGCCTTTTATGGGATGATCTGAATGGATGGGGTAATTGGCTGCGACTGGCCCGATCCCGGCAGCCTTGCCGCGCTGATCGCGACGCTGCCACCCGGCACCACAGAACTTTATTTCCACCCCGTGGTTTGCGAGGGCAACCACCTGTTCAACGCTGACCGCGTGACCCTGCTGGACGCTCGTGTCGGCCAGGCGCTGCGTGAGCGACAGATCAACTGCCGCCGACCCGGTCGCTCTGCGAGGGAGCGAGCCGGATGATCAAGTGTCGGGAGATGGACGATAGTGATATCAGCGCCGCTGTGGATCTGCTGACGCGCAGCTTCAAGCCGCCGCGGGAATACTGGCAGCGGGCAATCAGCAGACTGGCCGGTCGCCCGCCGGTTGACGGATTTCCAAAATATGGTTTTGTGCTGGTCGACGACTCCCGGATTGTCGGCGTCCTGTTATTGATCACCACCCGCGTTCGGATCAACGGTGTGACCGAAAATCGCACCAATGTATCGAGTTGGTGCGTCGAACCGGCCTATCGAGGCTACGCCACGATCTTGTCGATGCTGGCGACCAGACGCCTGGACACAACGTATTTCAACACGACACCTGCGGTCCACACGTGGAAGACCATAGAACACCATGGCTTTGAGAGATTTGCCGCTGGTAGAGTCGTGGCACTGCCAGCCCTTTGTCCATCGCCTCGGGGGGCCAACGTGCAGGAAATATCCTCGCGTCTGCTGCCTGGTCTGAAGCTGGATCAGGGCGAAATCGATCTCCTGATGGACCACAAGGCCTATGGCTGTCTCAGCCTGGTTTGCGAATTTGCCGGCGTGCAGTATCCGTTCGTGTTCGTGCGGCAGTTCCGGTATGGTTTCCTGCCCTTGGCGCACCTGATATACTGCCGTCACATCAACGACTTCGCCCGCTTCGCTGGCACCCTCGGGCGCTTTTTGTTACGACGTGGCTTCGCTGTCGTTGTCATGGATGCTGACGAGATGATGCCAGGACTCGTCGGGAAATACTTTGGCCACCGGCCAAGATACCGGAAGGGCGGCACAGCAATACACCTGGGCGACGTGGCCTATTCCGAACAGGCCTTGTTTGGTTTCTGATCCGCAAGTTGACCATGTCTCAGAGCCTTGTGTGGACGGCCTCTTGGATTCAAGAGCGAACGTGAGAATTCTGACGGTCGGATCGATTGCGATCATGTGTCCGGCCTATTGACGCGGCATCATGACCGCTGGCCCAGATGGGGTCCGCGATCCAGCCCCAAACAGTCCGGCGGCCTCGAAGGCCGAGACTCTAGGGTCCAGACTCAATTAAGCCCACCAGAGCAAAATCGAAGCCAGAACGACTGTGGCGCAGAAATTTCTGGCGAGTTTGTCGTAACGGGTTGCCACCCGACGCCAGTCCTTAAGATGTGAAAACGACCGTTCGATGATGTTGCGGCCCTTGTACGCATCCTTGTCGAACGGGTGTAGGCGCTTTCGCGTCGGGTTTTGTTTGATCGCCGGCGTGGTCCCGCGACCGGTCAGAAACGCGCGGAAGGCGTCGCTGTCGTAGGCCGCATCACCCAACAGCGACTTCGCCTGCGGTAGCGGTTCGATCAGTCCGGCCGCCGGTTTGATATCGTGGCGGTTGCCGCCGGTCAGTTCGAACGCGATAATCCGGCCGTCTCCATCGACGATCGCGTGAATTTTCGTGGTTCGCCCGCCCCGGCTCCGTTCGATCGCCTGTTGCTGGGCCCCCCTTTTCCTCCTGCGGCACAACGGTGAGCCTTGGCGGTCGTGCTGTCGATGCACTGAATGTCAGTGGCATCGAAAACCACAAGGCTCGCCAGGATCCCGGCCCAAATCCCGGCCTTTGACCAGCGATTGAACCGATTATAGATGGTCGTGTGCGGACCGTAGTCCGCTGGGCAATCCTCCCAACGGCACCCGATCTTCAGGACGTGGATGATCCCACTGATGACCTCGCGGTTCCGACGCGGCTTCACTCCACGCCGTTTCTTCGGGATCGCGGCCTCAATCGCCACGAGTTGCTCATCGGTCAGCCAGAACAGGTTCGACATTGTTGCTCCCTCCGTCGGGAAGCTTCGAATCGAACCTTACGGAGTCCGGTCAATCGGTAATTGGGTTTCGACCCAAGTGCGTGATCGTTTCAGGTTGACGCGTACCCGGCCTCCTGAAAATAGTTGAGGCACTTAGTCGGGTCGATC
>JBEKQQ010000233.1:0-6438 GCA_049519555.1 Acetobacteraceae bacterium | reverse complement strand
AGTTGACGACGTTGCACAAGTCGATCGATCTGGGCCCGCGCGGGATGCTGGCGGTGGTCGGTACATCGGATCAGATCATCCGCGCGCGCTTCTCAGCCGGCAGCGAAAATGGCGAATTCGGCGCCGGCGAGCGGGTGCCGCCTTTGCCGCCGACGGTCGATCAAAACGCGCCGGTCCAGTCGTTCATCCGGGAGAGCATAGTCGATCACGTGACACGGCTGTTCAGCCTGCGGAACATTCCCGGCTTCCCGGTTCGCGTCGTGGTCGGGTTCGACCTGAGCGAGGTGCTGGCTCCGGCGGCACGGCACGCCGCATTGATCGAGACCACCGGAGTGATTGCAACCCTGATGCTGGTCGGCCTGATGGCACTGCTGACGGTTGAAATTCGCCGGCGCAACGATCGCGAGATGAAGCTGCGAGAGGAGCAGGACAGGCTGGCTGCCGAGATCACCCTCGGTGCCGAGGTGCAGGGCCGGTTGCGTGCCAGCGAGGCGAGACTACGCGATTTTGCCGAAATGGCCTCCGATTGGTTCTGGGAGCAGGATGCGGCGTTGCGCTTTGTGCCGGTCAGTTTTGCCGGTTCACCCTTGGCCACGGATGAGCAGTCGATTTATGGCAAGCGGCGGTGGGAAGTAAACGATACCAGCCAGGCGCCCGAGCAATGGGCCAATCACCAGATCGACCTGCTGGCACACCGGCCGTTTCGCGACTTCCGCTTTGCCCGGCCTGCCAAAGACGGCAAGGTGCAACATGTCAGCATCAATGGCGATCCGATATTCGACGAGGCCGGCGAATTTGCCGGCTATCGCGGCACCGGGCGCGACATCACCGCCTTGGTCGAAGCCGAAGAGGAACTACGCCGGTCGCAAGAGCAGGCTGTGGCATCGAGCACCGCCAAGTCCACGTTCCTCGCCAACATGAGCCATGAGCTGCGTACGCCGCTCAACGCGATCATTGGCTTTGCGGAACTTATCCTGTTGCGGCGAACCGGGCCGATCACCGATGACCATGTGGAATGGGCCAGCGACATTCTGGCCAGCGGCCGCCATCTGCTGGACCTGATCAACGATGTGCTGGAGCTGTCGCGGATCGAGGCGGGCCGCTACGACCTGGCCGATGACAGTGTCGATCTCGGCATGGTTTCGCGGTCGTGTATAGCAATGATCCGGAGCCTTGCGGACAAGAGCCAGGTGCGGATCGAATGCTCGATCCCCACTGGTGCAGCGGTGTTGCGGGCCGATCAGCGGGCCATCAAGCAGGTGGTGCTGAACCTGTTGACCAATGCGGTGAAGTTCACGCCCGCCGGCGGTGTGGTGTCGGTTCGCATTGAGCGCGGAATGGACGGAGCGATCGCACTGGTCGTGACCGATACTGGCATTGGTATCGATCCGGAGGCACTGCCAAAGTTGGGCAAACCGTTTGTGCAGGCGGATGCGTCGACCAGCCGAAGATATGGCGGCAGCGGGCTTGGGTTGGCGATCAGCAGCCGGCTGGTGGCGCTGCATGGCGGCACACTGACGATCAGTAGCGTGTTGGGGCAGGGCACCTCGGTTCGGGTGACCCTCCCGGAAGCGCGCCTTATGCCGGCGCCGGGCCGGGTGGATGCGGTGGCGGCGAATTGAGGCGGCCGTTTTCTTGCAGTCCGTTGGTTACTTGTAATGATTGAGCAATGAGCATGCGATTCAGCTGGACCGGTCTGTTGTTGGCTCCACTTCTGGCTCCAGCGCTGCTCAGCGCCGCGCTCCTGGACTTGTTCAGCGGCGACCACCCGGTATTGACGTTCCTGATTATGCTGGTCCCGGGCTTTATCATTTCATACGGTACGACGATCTTTTTGTTTTTGCCTTGCATGTTTGTTTTGTCGCGGTGTCGGTCGATGACAGGCGTCTCGGTTTGCCTGCTGGGACTGGTGCTGGGTATGGCAGTGTATGTGCCGATGACGGTGATCGTATGGGGCTCGAGTGGCCACGATTCCGGGCTACCGGAGGAAAGTTTCTTCACGTTCTTCCTGCGCTGGTCGACGGACCCTCTGACGGCGATATTTCCGGTTGCCGGGCTGGTGACGGCGGGAACCTATTGGTGGCTGGGAACCCGGCGCTTGACCAGGCGCGCGGTCTGAGGCGCGCGCGACGGTGGGGTGGATGGTCAGTGCAAATCGGGCGCGCCGCACCTTGTTGTGGCAATTCCAGCAATTCGTGATATGATTGGCGGGTGGAACGCGAAGCCGCTGTCGCCAGGCTAAGAGAGCACGAAGCCGGGTTAAGGCGGCTCGGCGTCGAGCATTTGTATCTGTTCGGCTCGACGGCCCGAGACGAGCCGCGCGAGCATTCGGATGTCGATTTGTTTTTCGATCACCCGGAGGGTTCGCTCGGACTTTACGAATTGTTGGACGTGAAGGAAGCGGCCAGCCGAATTCTCGGTCGGAAGGCTGACATTATGACGAGGCGCAGTTTGCGCCGGGTGCTGCGGGACAAGATCGAAGCCTCGGCCCGTCGGGTGTTTTGATGGCGGAGGCGTCGCCAGTCGAAAGAGAAACGAATATTGAGTACACTATCGATTTAACCTAAAACCGTGCCATGCCAGAATCCATTCCCAACAAAACGCGGCCCGCGAACTCGTAATTGCTGGAAGTTAACGCAATGTGCTGCGCCACTGCCTGTGCGTCGCGCGAACACCGTGCCAGCCGGCCATCTTCGTAAAGCGAGGTTCCGCCGCCGGCCTCAAACATCATATCGGTGACCTGCTTCGCGGACCAGGCCACATGGGTTATGGCAAGCCGAACCAACGCTCGCTGTTGCAGTGAGGGCGCAGAGGTTTCCGCAGCATCCCACATTGCCTCTACCGCTTCGAACAGAAATGCGCGAGCGGCACGCAATATGGCCTCGGCACGTCCGACTGCGATCTGAACGGCGGGCTTGTCCTTGAGCAACTGCCTGGAGTCCATGGGCCGCTTGCTCTCCGCAAGTTCAGTCAGCGCGTCGATAGCCGCCCGCGCCACGCCTAATGGGACGCCAGCGAGAGAAACGCTGAAAATCGTGAACGGCAACGCGTAAAGCCGACCAGACTGCACCGGTTTGCCACCGAAGCCTGTTATGGCGCGCTGCTCTGGAACGAAAATTCCATCGGCATGGAAGTCGTGGCTTCCGGTGCCACGCAGACCGGACACGCGCCAGGTATCAACGACCTTGGCGTCCTGTTTTGGAAAGATCATGAGCCGGACGACCGGTGAATTGTCCGGATTGGATCGGGCTGTATCTCCGTCGAAAACCAGGCAATTTCCCAGAACCCAGTTACTGTGCTGTATCCCGCTGCCATATGACCATTGTCCGGTGACGCGGTAGCCGCCTGGAACCGCGACGGCCCGGCCAGTCGGATTAAGGGTCCCGGCCAGAATCGCATTGCCGGAACCGTAAATTTCATCTGCCGCGGACTTTTCCAGATAGCCTGCGAAGCAACTGTAGCAGGCACCAACTGCCGCGCACCAGCCGACCGACCCATCCGCCCGGGCGATGGCCTCAACAATGCGCACAAAATCGATCGGGGTAAGTTCTGGTCCGCCAAGCGCCGTCGGAAGCCAAAGCGAAAACAGGCCAGCTTTGCACATGGTTTCGACGAGGGCGGGGGGCAGTTTGCGGCCCAGCTCGATATTGTCTCGTTCAGCCAGGATCAACGGACTGAGGCCGTTTGCGGCCAGCAGGAAATGCTCGGCCGACAGATTGCGCCAACTTGATTGCATGGACTTCTCCGATCATGTGCATTTTGCAGGCTCAACGGAGGCTGACGTCAACGGTCACACGCGCTTCCAGGAAAGTCCAGTCCGTTCGGAGGGCAGAACTTAAATTCCGGGGGTTTTCAGTTCGGCAAAGGACTCTTTGAGGCAGCGTGGCACCAATCAACGCAGGACCTATATTTGGTTGACGCGCCATTCGCCAATCGCCAGGCTTGAGATGCGCGCCCAACACCGACGGCCGTGGCCGGGCAACCCACACCCAGGAGCAGACCAATGTCCGACGTGACAGAAGCAGCCCCAACAAGACCAGGCGTCCAACGCACCATCGGCGGCTCCACCTACGTCAAACCCCAGGACATGGACTGGTCCCCCACCCAGTTCCCCGGCATCTCCATCAAAATCCTCTACGAGGACAAATCCAAAGGCGAAATGACCTGTTTCCTCAAATGGGAACCAGGGGCAACGTTGCCGATGCACAAGCATCCCGAGATCGAACAAACCTACGTGGTCGAGGGCTCGTTCTACGACCACGACGGCATCTGCCGCGCCGGAGAATTCGTCTGGCGCCGCGTCGGCTCCTTTCACGAGACGCGGTCCGATGAGGGTGCGGTCATCCTGGCGATCTACCGCAAGCCCAACGTGTTCCAACACAGCACCGGCTACACCAACACCATCGCCTGATCGAGCCAAACCCACGCCCTGCCCGCCGGCCACCGCGGCTGGTACAACCTCGGTGTGACCCCCACAGTCCGTCTCGCCCTGTTGCTCGCCTGCGTCGCGGCCGTCTCGCTGCTGATCGGGGACGGCTTCATTGGTCCGGCCAATACGCTGATCCTGACCCAGATCCGCCTGCCGCGCACGCTGCTGGCCGTTCTGATCGGCGGCGCGCTTGGCCTGGCCGGCGCCGTGCTGCAAGGCGCATTACGCAATCCCCTCGCCGACCCTGGCCTGCTCGGCATCACGCCCGCCGCAAGCCTCGGAGCCATGATCGCCTTCTACTGGGGTTTTGCCGGTCGGTTCGCCCCGACGCTCCCTTTGAGCGGCCTGCTCGGCGCCGGCATCGGTCTCTCCTGCCTGCTGAGTATCGGCGGCCGCTCGCTCTCCGGCCCTACTTTGATCCTGGCCGGTGTCGCCCTCTCCGCGCTATCGGGGGCGCCGATGTCCCTTGCACTGACTCTGGCGCCGAATCCATTTGCACTCGCGGAAATCACGTTCTGGCTGCTAGGCGGTCTGGAGGACCGTGCGCTTTACCATGTCGTGCTCGCCGCGCCGCCGATCGCTTTGGGTGCCGCTATCCTGCTGCGCCTCGGCCCGGGACTCGACGCACTGACACTTGGGGAGGACACCGCCGCATCGCTTGGCGAGTCGCCGGCCCGCACGTTGCGCCTCGCCGCGATCGGCTGCGCTCTTGCGGCAGGGGCGAGTGCCGCAGTTGCCGGCGGCATCGGCTTCGTCGGCCTTGTGGTGCCGCATCTGCTGCGCCCCTGGATCGGCCAGCGGCCGGCGGCGCTCCTGGTTCCGTCGCTGCTGACCGGTGCCATCCTGTTCACGGTTGCCGACATGCTGGTGCGAATTGCGCCGCTGGTGCTGCCGGTCTCTGCCGCCCCGCCCTTGGGCGTGCTGACCGCGCTTCTGGGCGCACCGTTTCTGATCCGCATCGTCCGCCGTATGACGCCATGACCGGCCTCGACCGGTTCAACCTGACCCTGGGCTCCAGGCAGGTACTGCATGACGTCACGCTGCGGCCGGAGCGCGGCGCGATGTTGGCGTTGTGCGGACCGAACGGGGCCGGCAAGACCTCGATCCTGCGCGCTCTGGCTGGCCTGCTGCCGGGCGGGCCGACGCCGAACCCGCGCCAGGTTGCCTATCTGCCGCAGAACGTTCATGCCGCCTGGCCGCTGACCGTGGAGCAGATCGTTACACTCGGTCGCATTCCGCATGGTGACGCGTCGGCCGCTCCGATCGACAATGCGTTGCGCCAGTGCGGCATCGAGGCATTGCGCCAGGCGCGGATCGACCGCATCTCCGGGGGTGAGGCGCGCCGCGCGATGTTGGCCCGCGTTTTCGCCACCGAGCCCGAAATGTTCCTGTTGGACGAACCCACCGCCGATCTGGATCCCGCCGCGAGCCACGCCATCCTGCGCCTGCTGCGCGCGACGGCCGAGGCCGGGGCCGCGGTGGTCGTCGTCCTGCACGCCGTCGAGTTGGCCGCCGAATACGCCCATCGGGTGCTGCTGGTGGAGCGTGGCCGCATCGTTGCCGATCTGCCCGCTGCGACGGTGCTGGCGGAAGCGGCCGCCTTGTTCGGGATGCGAGCCGGTACAGGTCCCCGGCTGTTGCCGCTGCCATGAACCGCCGCGCGTTACCGCGTCTGCGACAACGCGAGCCCGGTCTGGCCAATCCGGAGCAGCCCAGAAAGCCCTCGCCCGAACGGACGTCGGGCAACCGTCGGCTGATCATTACGCTGTTGGTCTCGCTTGGCCTGCATGCGGCGGCCATGATCGCGGTGCTGTTGCTGCTGCGTACCAGCGTGCCGGTGGTGGCCAGCGTGGAAAAGCCAACCGAGGTCGAGCTGGTGATGGAGGAGCACAAAGGCGATCTGCACCCCACCAGCACGCCATCCACTGCGCAGCCCGCGCCGCCAGCCGAGAAGCCGCCGGTGCAGCATGCTGACCCGGCTTCCGAGACCCCGGCGTCCGAGGCCCCGT
>JBEKQQ010000232.1:0-6893 GCA_049519555.1 Acetobacteraceae bacterium | reverse complement strand
CCGCATGCCAAGACCAACGTTACGCCCGTGCTGCGGCGTTCGCAGCCGTGCCTCTGGTGCCTGACGACGGAGGCGGTCCATCCGGGGGAGGCCAATCAAGCCCCGGGTGCATCACAATGTGGTGGGCGATACCACACCGCCCGGCGCGCTGCGGCTCGATAGGCCCGCGCCGAAGCCACAATGTTACTCCCTGTCGCCCAGAGTCCTGGGAACCGGGGCGCGAATGTCATGAATGTTCGAGACGGTAGCTGGTATTTTGTCGTTGTCTGCCCGGATTGCCGAAAGCGGCATCTTGTAGGAGAAGCGCCTGCCCCGAGCGCGGTTTGCCTACCGATCATCCACCGGAACGAGTTGTGCGCTGGCAGGTCCGCCCGTCACGGTAAAGGCTGCCCCAACTCCAACGGGCGCACCCGGTACGAAAACGCGCCTGCGAGGCTCGATACCGCCAGATGGGCTCCAGCAGCCCGCGATCCAGGTGGGCAACGCGCTGTCGCGAAGTTCGGTTCCGCGCCTCGCTCCCGTCACCAGGCCTTCACCCACCAGTATATTGGCCAGTATACCGGAAGCTAACCCGGCCGGCCCTTGGATTGCCTATCGGATCAGTCGGCCCCGGTCGGTGGTGACAGATACAAATTGCCGTGACGGCCGGCACCGGTCAGTGACGAAACTCACAGCCGAACCGCCAGGTCGGGTCTATACCCTTCAGTGCGGAACGCGACGCATCCGCTGAGCATTGAGTATACCATGCATGTGTTCACCTTCCGATCCCGGGCCCGACCCGACGTGGCCGGCTTCACGACGTGGCGGACCGGCTCCAATCTCCCCGAAGAATTCGGACCATGGGTGTTTGTCAGCCAAGGCGCGATGCATGCCGGCGACCCGGTGACCGGCATTTATGGCGGGGCCAATACCGTGCTGGCCGGAATCGAGCGCGACGGTTTCTACGCCGGTCGAGTCGATGTTCGCGACCACCGCAGATCAGGATAACGCGCCCAAAACGCATTCCGCTGATTTGTCGGCGGTGGAAGCGGCAGCGGCCTGATCGCCTGAGGGTAACGGAATTGCCATCAGCCAACGTGGGCAACCGCGTGCCAGCTGCGGTTTCGACCATGGGTGATTTCGCGATCACCGGAGAGGCGTGGAACTCGCAGGCTGCATCCGCCCCAGCCAGCTCCCTGCGCCAGCACATGACCCGGCTCCCTGCGCCAGCACATGACCTAGCTCCCTGCGCCAGCACATGACAAAGCACTGTGCACTCGCCACAACGGAACCGTTGCCCGGCATCAGGCTGCGGCGCGCGCCCCCTCGGTCACGGTCTCCAGATGCCCAACAGTCTCCCGGCCGATCAGCAGCGGCAGGAAGGCGCCGATCCCGACCACGCACAACAGCGTGCCGAAGAACACCACCGGAGAGGCCGTATGGCGCTCCATGAACAGCGGAAACAGCACGCCGGCCAACAGCCGCGCCGTTGACTCGCCGAAAAAGTGGCCACGGCCGCGTAACGCGGTCGGAAACTGCTCGGAGAGATACACCCGCGTGCAAGGAAACGCTGCCAGCACAGTGAACCCGGTGATCAACGCTCCGGCAATGAACACCACCGGGGCAAGTCCGCCCATCCAGTGCGCGCTCGCCATCAGCGCGATGCCCGGAAGCGAGCCGGCCAGCGAATAAGTCATCGTCCAGCGCCGGCCGATGATCTCCATCAAATAACCGGTAAACAATTTCCCCGGGATACTGGCCATGAACAACACGGATGCCAGGCCGAAGCTCAGTGCGACGGCGCCGCCCTGATCGACCAACGCCTTGGGCAACAGGATCGCGCAGGTGTAGTAAGCCGAACTGGCACTGACGCTGCACAGGATCCCGACCACGGTCCAGCGCAACTGGCCGTCGCGGAACAACGCCATGAATGGCGGAAGTTCTTCGCGGCCCAGAGAGAGGTTCGGTCCAAGCTGACCCACCGTCATCGCCGGCACGCGATCGCCGCAACGCCGGATCATCAGGTTCACCGCATTGACCGCCGCCTGCGGCTGGCCGCGCCGCAGGAACCAGCGCGGGCTTTCCGGAATGGCGTAGTGCACCAGCAAAGGCACAACGCCAAGCGCGAGGCCGCCCGGCAAGGCAATCAACCGGAACCCCTGCGGGTTATCGGTCAACAGGAACGCCACGAACGGCAGCACGGTGAAGGCGCTGGCCAACATCACCTCATAAATCGCGCCGTAGGTGCGTCGGTGTTGGGCTGGCATCAACTCCGCGGCAATCGGAAATGCTGCCGGGATGGCAAACCCCATGCCGATACCGGTGATGAGGCGGAGGACAATCAGCTGCTCGGCGGATTGCGCCAAAGGGATCATCAGCGTGAAGAGCGTGCTGACGATGACACCGATCTGCATGATGAATTTACGGCTCAATCGGTCGGATAGCGCCGAAGCGGTGAAGCCTCCGATCACGACCAGGAACGTGGGTCCGGCGACGAGCCAGCGAATGTCTTCACCAGTCAGTCCGAGTGGCCCTTTGGCCAGCACGATCAAGGAGCCGCCGAGGGCCAGGTCATAGCCCTCAACGAAGCCGACGGTGCCCAGTACGACGATTAACAGCAGATGGTAGGCACTGAAGGGGATGCTATCGAGTTTCTTCCCAAGTACATAAGCCGCGGATTGCGTCGGCGCGATCATGGTGTCCTCCCGAACTGAAGTCATTGCGGGCGGCGATCGGATGCGGCGGAAATCGGCAGGACTGCCGCGATCAACTGGCCACCAATCGGGCCAGTTGCCAACTTATATTGACTACCCTGCGATTCCATGCGGGCCGCACCGTTATGTGCCGCCGGTCGACGTTTTGCTCCCATTTTGATCTGGCGGCGGTTGCACCCCGCCGTCCGATTTTATGTCGGCCCATTGCCTGAACCTTGCTTCAGTCTAACCGCGGTCCACCGCGTTGTCAGCCGAGAAATTGCGGTGGAGGGAAAATAACCGGACGATCGACAACTGTCGGGACAGAAGTGGGATGGCTTCTATTGTCAGTAAAATTCCCTACGTACTTTGTAGTGCAAATCACCTACCGGGATTTTTATCAGTGCATTCCGCCGCAACAGCGAAATGCCAATCCGGCCACCGCAGCCGTTGCGCCGGAAACCAATCCATCGTTGCGCGGATTGCCCGGGTCGCACACTGTCGCCGGTGTGAGGACCCAATACCATCGGGCCCACGAGGTTGTTTCCATCTGGGCATAAGGCTACCTGTCATCTCTGATGAACACCGGGAGCGGCCAACCGGGCGTGCCGGCCTGCCTCATCCGGAGGGAAACGCCTTTTGGGAGGTCACCATGTCGCACACGTCACAGGCCCAAAGTCCCATCCTGGATCGACCAGCCCCGGATAGCCGGCCCGGCAGCCGGATTGAATTTGCCCCGCCGCATCGCCGCGAACCATTTGTCGGCGGGGCAGAATTCGGTGCCTCCGGTGCCTATGAGCGGATCGAGGGTATCGCGTCAGGCGTCCTCGATCCTTTGCATCCGGCCAATCGAGGCATCGCGTTGCTGGATCAGGCACCACGCAATGCCGACGGCATGGTGGAATACCAAAGTGCCTACATTCTGCTGCGGCCAACCTATCCGGTACTGGGCAACGGGCGGTTGTTGTACGAAGTGAACAACCGCGGCCGCATCATGATGCTGGCGAACCTCTGTGCCGGCGCCACTGGTAACAATCCGCAAACCGCCGCCGAACTCGGCAACGCCCTACCCTTCCGCCTGGGCTATTCTTTGCTGTGGACCGGTTGGGACCCAGCCGCGCCAAAAGCCACCGGCTTGTGGCTGGATGTGCCTGCGATCGACGGGCTGACGCGACCTGTCCGTGAGGAGTTCGTCTCCGGCACTCGTCTCGGCGTCCATGAGTCGTTCCGCCTGTCACACGACGCAGTGCGTGTCACGTCCGTCACCGTTCGCCGTACCCAGACGGCGCAACGGGTCTCGGTGCCCTACGTGCTGGCCAATGCCAGAACCGTGCAACTGGCGCCCGTGGGCAGCAAACCGGTCATCGGCTCAATCTACGAAGTGCGTTACGAGGCCATCAGCCCTCGCGTTCAAGGCATTGGCTTTGCTGCGACGCGAGACATCGTCAGCCACATCCGCTCCCACGGTGAAGCGTTTACTGGGCGGGCAATCACACACACGCTGGCGTTTGGCATCTCGCAGGCGGGTCGTTATCTACGAGATCATATCGCGCAAGGCTTCAATGCCGATGTGAACGGCGCGCGGGTGTTCGACGGCGTGCTGACCCATGTCGCCGGGATCGGCCGGGTATTCCTCAACACGCCATTCGCGCAACCGTTCCGGACCCGCACCTGGCACGAAGATCATGACTTTCCGGAGGTGGAATTCCCGTTCTCGTCTGCGGTTATGACAGATCCGCTGACCGGCACGACCGGCGGACTGCTGCGCGGCGACGCGAGCGATCCCAAACTGATCGAAACCAACACCTCCACCGAATACTGGCAGAAGGGCGCCTCGCTGTTGCACACCGATCCGATGGGGGTGCAGGACGTTGCGCTGCCGCCCAACGTGCGCGGCTATTTGTTGGCCGGCACGCAGCATGGCGGCAAGGCCGGGATGCCCAGGGATAATGGGCCATGTGTCAATCCAAGGAACTGGCACGACCCGATGGCGGCGATCCGCGCGCTGCTGGTAGCGCTCGACGAGTGGGTCATTGTGGGACGTGAACCACCAGCCAGCTGCCTGCCGAAAATCGCCGATGGAACGTTGGTTCCAGCCGACCAGGTGGCGTTTCCGGCAGTGCCGGACCTGACGCCGCCCGCCGCGGCTGACGACATTTACCCGTTGGCAGACTGGACCGATCCGCAACGTCCCGAGCGCTTCTGGCGCCCGCTGGTGCCGCAGGTCGACGCCGACGGCAACGAAGTCGCCGGTATCCGCCTCCCCGATATCGCAGTCCCACGCGGCACGTTCACCGGTTGGAACCTGTACCGCGAACCGCACCCGGCCGGTGAACTGGCCGATCGAGATGGCACGTTCCTCGCGTTCCCCGAGCACGCGACGCCCGGCGATTCGCGCCGTCCGCTGGCCGAGCGGTATGGCAACGGAACGGATTATCTGGCCGAGGTGAAGCGTGTGACCGACGACTTACGGGCACGGCGGCTGTTATTGGCCGAGGATGCGGAGCGTTTCATCACCCGGAGCTAAGCCGGAGGGCACCAACTCGTGCGGGACATAGCCCAGAATAAATCATACCGGAAATTCCGGTAGCTCAACGTCCATGGAACGCGCATGCTAAAGGTCGCGGTCGTGACACCTTATCACAGCGAGACGGAAGCGGTGCTTATGCGCTGCCGTGACAGTGTGAGCCGACAGACTTATCCATGCACACACATCATGGTGGCCGACGGTCATGCAAGGTCGGTGTTCGATCACATGCAAGGCGTGCTGCACATCACGCTACCTCTCGAGAACGCCGATTACGGCAATACACCGCGCGCCATTGGTGGTTTGCTGGCTGAGGCCTATGGGTTTGATGCGGTTGCCTGGCTCGATGCAGATAACTGGTACGATATCGATCATATCGAAAAGATGGCGAACAAAGCAGCACAACTCCAAGGTATCCAGTTGGTGTCGTGCCGGCGTCGGTTCTACGATCCTGACCAGAACGATCTCGGTATAACCGAAGCGGAAGAAGACATGGGAAGGCATGTCGATACCAATTGCTGGTTTGTGCTGCGCTCTGCCTTTTCTCTCCTGCGATTTTGGCTATTGCCCAAAACGCTGGCAGCCATCGGTGACCGGCTGCTGCCTGGCAAAGTCGTCCATGATCAGTTCCGCCGCGTCGCCACTCAGGACAGAACCGTGTGCTACCAGACCTTGTGGGCATCGCACTATAACCTGGCAGGACTGCCGCCGCCACCTGGAGCCAAGCACCTGGACACCACAGAAGTCATGCGATTTGTCTATTCTCCGGAGGGCATCTCCGAAGTCACCAAGGCCCTGGGCTTTTATCCCACGTTCCGATAATTGACGCTGCACACAATGCCTACTTGTCATGGCGTCGGGCTTTATTTGGCGACCGCCATCCTGACAAAATGTGCAACGCAACGGCCTCGGGCCGGAAGGCGGTCGATCCTGCGCCATGTCCCATCCAGGCCGCAACGTCGGGTCCACGGTCGGAAGGTCCTCAGACGACCTCCGCCGCTCTCGGCCGCCGCGCATTCCAGACGATCAGCGGCAGGATCGGCAAAGTCGCAATCAGCGACAGCACGACCCACCAGGGTGCCAGATCAAGCATCGCTCCGGCGTGCAATCCTGCCGAAAGTACCCCGACAGTGTAGGCGCAGTCCCACATCGGCGAGGTAAATGCCAGGAACAGCCCCTGTCGTTCCGGCGACAGGCGCTGCTGCATCACAGTGAACCAGGTTGCGGTGGAAACCACCTCCGGGATCCCGGTAACCGCCAGGATCCCCATCGCAACCCAGGTTCCAGCCGCTCCGCTCGGGCAGAACACCAACAGCAGGTGACCCACCCCCTCGAGGAACCCTGCCACCAAGGTTAGCGAATAGGCCGAGGCGCGGCGCAACAGCGCCCGATTGAACGTTCCGGCGACGAGGGCGCCGATCACCGCTCCGGCTCCTTGTGCGGCCATCAGCCAGGTCCAGTCGGTATCTGACGCGCCGAACCACTCCCGGTTGGCCCAGAACAGAAACGGCCGAAGCCCGCCAAGCATGGCCATGTAGGTGACCGCGCAAACCAATATCCCGACCAACACCCGATCGCCACGCAGCATGCGCCAGAATTCTGCCGGCAACGCCACGAAGCCCCAGCCCCGCGACGCAGCGTCCGGCCGAGCCCTGGGCAAACCTGCGACCGGGACCGCTGCGACGCCAATAGCG
>JBEKQQ010000231.1:0-6578 GCA_049519555.1 Acetobacteraceae bacterium | reverse complement strand
GGCAGCGAACTCAGGCCATCCGGGCCTGCCGATGGGCATGGCCGACGCCGCCACGGTGCTGTGGACGCGGTTTCACAAATTCGATGCCAGCGCGCCGCATTGGCCGGATCGCGACCGCTTCGTGTTGTCCGCCGGTCATGGGTCGATGTTGCTGTATTCGTTGCTTCACCTCACCGGTTATGCCGGCATGGGCATCGAACAGATCAAACGATTTCGGCAATTGCACTCGCCCGCGGCGGGCCATCCCGAACTCGGTGAGGCCCCGGGGATCGAGACTACGACCGGCCCGCTTGGCCAGGGCCTGGCGACCTCTGTCGGCATGGCGCTGGCGGAACGAATTCTTGCCGCGCGGTTCGGCAAATCGCTGGTCGATCACCGCACCTGGGTCATCGCCAGCGATGGCGACCTGATGGAGGGCATCAGCCACGAAGCCCTGGGCCTTGCCGGTCATCTGGGCTTATCGAAACTCACCGTTTTGTACGACCAGAACCACATTTCGATCGATGGCGACACCGCGCTTGCCGTCTCCGATGACGTAATGAAGCGTGTCGCCGCCCACAACTGGGCGGTGCGCCACGTCGATGGGCACGACCCCGAGCAGGTCGCTGCAGCGTTGGCATTCGCCACGCGCTCACGCAAACCGACCATGATCGTCTGCCGCACGATTATTGGCCTTGGTGCGCCGACCAAAGCAGGCACTGCTGCCGTTCATGGCTCCGCGCTTGGGGCGAAAGAGGCCGCGGCGGCAAAACAAGCACTCGGCTGGACCGCGCCGCCGTTCACCGTGCCCGACGATCTCGCTGCGAAATGGCATGCTGTCGGCGAACGTTCCGCGGGCGCACGAAAGGCCTGGCTAAGCCGCCTCGCCGCGTCGAACCAGCGCGCCGAGTTCGAGCGCGCAATCGAAGGCAAGCTCCCCGACAACTGGGCTGACGCCGTGGCCGCGCTGAAACAGGAAATTGCCGACAGCAAGCCGAAAATCGCCACGCGCCAGTCCGGCCAGAAGGTGCTGGAGACGCTGGTGCCGGCAACGCCGGAACTGGTTGGCGGCTCGGCCGATCTGACCGGATCCAATCTGACGCTGGTCAAAGGCCAAGGCATCATCGCGCCCGGCGATTTCGCCGGCCGCTACATTCATTACGGCGTTCGCGAGCACGGCATGGCCGCCGCTGCCAACGGCATGGCACTGCACGGCGGGATCATTCCGTATACCGGCACGTTCTTCGTCTTCACCGACTACATGCGCCCGGCAATTCGACTGGGCGCGCTGATGCGGCAGCGGGTGATCCACGTGCTGACGCATGATTCCATTGGTCTGGGTGAAGATGGGCCAACGCACCAGCCGATCGAACACCTCGCAAGCCTCCGTGCCATGCCGAATGTGCATGTCTACCGCCCAGCGGACACAATGGAGACAGCGGAGTGCTGGGAACTGGCGGTTCGGCGCCACGACGGACCCAGCCTGCTGGTGCTGACCCGCCAGGCGCTGCCAGCGCTCCGCTTCGACGCCGCTGAAAATCTGTGTGCGCGCGGCGGCTACGTCCTGGCCGAGGCCAACGGTCCTCGCCAGGCCACGCTGATAGCGACCGGATCTGAGGTTTCACTGGCAATGGAGGCGCGCGCGACACTGGCCGCCGAGGGTATCCGGACCGCCGTCGTATCGTTGCCGTGCTGGGACTTGTTCGAAACCCAGGACCCCGAATACCGCGCCGCGGTGCTTGGCACCGCGTTCCGGGTTGGCATCGAGGCAGCCTGCGAGTTTGGCTGGGACCGGTGGTTGGGCCCGGATGGGGTCTTCATCGGCATGACTGGATTTGGTGCCTCAGCACCGGCTAACGTGCTATACAAACATTTCGGGATCACGGCGGAGGCCGCTGTGGCGGCGGTCCGTAAACGTCTTGGTAAGGAATAGCTGCGAAACCGCCTTGGTGAGTGATAAGAAAGGATTACCAACATGCCAGTGAAGGTCGCGATCAACGGGTTCGGTCGGATTGGGCGCCTCGTGCTGCGTGCGATCGTCGAAAGCGGGCGGGAGGATGTCGTTCCGGTCGCCATCAACGACCTCGGCAGCGTGGAAGCCAACGCCCATTTGTTTGCTTATGACAGTGTACATGGGCGCTTCCCCGGCCAGATCGAGGTGTCGGGCAATACCATCACCATCCGCCATAACGGAAAGGTCTATGGCCCATTGACCGTTTCGGCCGAGCGTGATCCGACCAAGGTGCCGTATGCCGGGGTCGATGTCGCACTGGAATGTACCGGAATCTTCACATCGAAGGCCAAGGCGTCGGCGTTGATCAGTGCGGGCGCGCGCAAGGTGCTGATCTCGGCGCCGGGCGATGAGGTCGATGCGACGGTGGTTTACGGTGTGAACCACAAGGTGCTGACATCGGCGATGACAGTCGTTTCCAACGCGTCCTGCACGACGAACTGCCTCGCGCCGATGGCAAAAGTGTTGCATGACCGTTATGGGATTCTGCGCGGCTACATGGTAACGATCCACGCCTATACCGGCGATCAGAACACGGTCGATACGTTGCACAAAGACCTGCATCGCGCCCGCGCGGCGGCAGTGTCGGCAATCCCGACCTCCACCGGAGCAGCCCGCGCGGTCGGGCTGGTGTTGCCCGAACTGAAGGGCAAGCTGGACGGCACTGCGATCCGTATACCGACGCCGAACGTATCGCTGGTGTCGCTCGACGTGAACCTGGCGAAGCCGGCGACCAAGGACGAGATCAACGCGGCGTTCCAGGACGCGTCGAAGGGCGAGTTGAAGGGCATCCTGGATTACAACACGCACCCGCTGGTATCGGCCGACTTCAACCACTGCCCGGCGTCGTGCACGTTCGACGCGACGCAGACCGCGGTGGTCGATGGCGCATTGGCGCGGGTCATGGGCTGGTACGACAACGAGTGGGGGTTCTCCAACCGGATGTCCGATACGGCGGCGTTGTTCGGAAGTCTCTGACCGGGATCTGGTTGCGGGTGGCACGAACCGCCGCCCGCAATAGCCCGTTGTGATCTCTTGCTTTAGTCGTCGAGGCCCGGCCTTTAGTCGTCATGGCCCGGCTCGTCCGGGCCATCTGGTTCAGCACAGTGTCGGTACGGATCGCTCGCTCGTTACTGCAACCGGGTGATCTGCCGCCCTTAGCAATTCGGTGACAAACCATGGCCTTTCGCACACTCGACTCCCTCGCCGCTGCCGGCAAACGCGTGCTGATGCGGGCTGACCTGAACGTTCCGGTCCGCGACGGCAAGATCACCGACCTGACCCGGATCGAGCGCCTGTCGCCAACCATCCGCGAATTGTCTGGTGCGGGAGCCAAGGTCATCGTCTGCAGCCACTTCGACCGCCCGAAAGGCAAACGCGTGCCGTCGATGTCGTTGCGCCCCATGGCGGATGCGTTAAGCCACGTGCTCGGCCGCCCCGTGGCGTTTGCCGACGACTGCATTGGCCCGCCGGCCGAAGCCGCGGTCGCTGCCATGGCCAACGGCGACGTGCTGGTGCTGGAAAACACCAGGTTTCACCCTGAGGAAGAAAACAACGACGCCGGGTTCAGCGCCGCTCTGGCCAAACTGGCGGATGTCTTCGTCAACGACGCATTCAGTGCCGCACATCGCGCGCATGCCAGCACCGAGGGTGTGGCCCATCTTTTGCCGGCCTATGCCGGCCGTCTCATGCAAGCCGAACTCGAAGCTCTGGACGCCGCATTGGGCAATCCGAAACGCCCGGTGGCTGCCATTGTCGGTGGTGCAAAAGTCTCGACCAAACTGGAGCTTCTAGGCAACCTGGTGACCAAAGTGAACGTGCTGATCATCGGCGGCGCTATGGCCAATACGTTCCTGGCGGCGCAAGGCAAGGCCGTCGGCAAGTCGTTGCAGGAAGCCGAAATGCACGACATGGCGCGGTCGATTTTAGCCCAGGCTGCGACTGCAAGATGTGAGGTCATACTGCCGGTCGACGCCGTCGTGGCTACCGAATTCCGTGCGAACCCGCCGACCCTGACCGTGAGCGTGGACGCAGTGCCGGCGGACTGCATGATCCTGGATGTCGGTCCTGCATCGGTCGCCGCGCTGATTGCTCGGTTACCGTCGCTGCAAACCCTGGTCTGGAACGGTCCCCTGGGCGCCTTCGAGACGCCACCGTTCGATGTATCGACCGTGGCGCTGGCGAAAGCGGTGGCGGAGGCGACCGCACGTGGCGCACTACGCAGCGTCGCCGGCGGAGGGGATACCGTGTCAGCGCTGCGCCAGGCCGGCGTGCTCGACAAATTGTCGTATGTGTCCTCGGCTGGCGGTGCGTTTCTGGAGTGGCTGGAGGGGAAAACACTGCCAGGCGTCGCAGCGTTGGGATAGCCTTTAGCCTGATCGGCTTGACGACCGACCATGAACAGCCTCCTGGCCTCCATCCGCACCAAGAAAGCCGAATTTGGCCGGCTTCGCAGGCGCATGCCGGAACACCGCCCCCGCGGCTGCGGTCACCCGGTCGGCGGCGCGATTGCGTCAAGGGCAAGGCCGCGCGTCTCGGAGCCGATCTGCGTCACCGCGAAGGCGGCCACCGCCAGCATCACTGCAATCGTGCCAAACACCGCGGGAACCCCCCAGGCGGTTTGAATGTAGAGGAAGCCCGGGACGATGATCGCGGCACCGATCCGGCCGCCGGAATGGGCAAGGCCGAAACCGGAAGCGCGCGCATTGGTCGGGAACACCTCGGAAGCGAAAATCTGCATCGAGTTCCCAGCCAGTTGAATGCAGAAGAACATCACGAAGCCGACGACAAGCAGCATCGCCTCCGACCGCGCCGAGGCGAACGCCGCGGCAAACAGCCCGGCGAGCACGAAGGCGGTCACGGCGGTGCGGATGCGGCCGAAACGTTCGAGGGCGAACATCATGAACGCACTGCTGCACGGATAGGCGATCGTCATGCCGAGGGTGAAGGTCAACGATTTGGTGATCGAGAACCCCTGTCCGGCCATGATGTTGGGCAGCCACGTGCCGAGCCCGTTGGCGATGCCGAAGAACGCGAAGAAGCAGATCATCGACGCAATCACGTTGCGCGGGTATTGCCGAAACACGATGGCCATCGGATCGCTTTTCGTGTCGCTCGCGGCGTCGACGGTCAGGGTCTCAAGCGGCGGCGCCGTCAGGTTCATGCGCTTCAACAGGTCGAGGGCGCGCTGCCCCTTGCCGTGTGTCGCCAGCCAACGCGGCGACTCCGGCAGCGAGAAGCGCAGGACGAAAATGATCAGCGCGCCGATGCCGATCACGATCCAGATGCCGCGCCAGCCGATCGTGTCACGGAACCCGAGCGCCATCAGGATGCCGACCGGCCACGGGAAGGCGCCACCGATGAGCTGCATCAGGGCGAGGATGCGGCCGCGAATGTTTTTCGGCGCGTATTCGGCGGTATACGAAAAGCACAGCGGCTGCTCGGCGCCGAGCCCGATCCCGGCGATGAAACGAAACGCCGCCAGCCATATGAAATTCGGCGAGAAGGCAGCGGCGATCGTCGCCACGCCATAGAGCAGCAGGTTGAATTGATAGACCGCCTTGCGGCCGAAGCGGTCGGTGAACTCGCCCTGGCCGACGCAGCCGATCAGCAGGCCGATGAGGGTGGAGCTGCCCACGACCGCGACCTGCGGCGCGGAGATGAAGCCGCTGTGGATCATGTCGGGCACCAGCGCCCCGAGGATCGTCAGGTCGAGAACATCGAAAAAATAGCCACCGGCAACGAGCGCCAGAACCCGCCAGTGGATCGGCGTCATCCGCGCATCGTCCATCGTTTCGCCGACAAAGGCTTCGATTGATTGGGCCATAGGCGTCCATCCCCCCGTTCGGCCGCGCCGTTCCCACGCTGCCGCGGGCGCCGTGCCAGTTTCGTCATCCAATAACATATCTCGACTGATCAACAAAGGGCAGAGGAGCGCGGCCGCTGTATCGATTTTTACGCCGGCCACGTGTCTTCAGTCGTAACGCATGATTGTTCCAATTGAGTCAGACTCAGCGGCGCGTTCTTGCCGCCTCACTCGCCGAAAGGATACATCGAATGCAGGTTGGTTTAATTTCGGCGGCCGACCAGTAGTTTGTGTACAGTAATGGTATCAATGCGCACTCTCACGCAATCAAACTCAATCCGACGTTCCTCTGACAAACCAACCAGCGTCATCTCTGTAACCTATCTCCGTTGCTCAAAATCGCCTGTGCCAGCTCCGCTGCCGGCCCACGCGCACCCTGCCGTCCGGTCTGCACCACGAACGCCACGTCCCCCGCCGGAGGCAGCCGAGCGGCCCCCGGCACCTCTACCAGCCCGTCCGGTATCAGCCCCTGTGCATGCAGCGTAATGCCCAGTCCGGCGAGTGCCGCAGCGCGTAGCCCGCTCAGGCTGCCGCTGGTGCACACGATCCGCCACGCGCGGCCAACCCGTTCCAGCGCCTCCAATGCCACCGAGCGGGTGATGCTTGGCGGCGCAAACAGGATCAGCGGCACCGGCAGCGCCGGATCGATCCTTGTGTCCGACGCACCGATCCAGGTCAGCCGGTCGCGCCACACCAACCGCCCGCTCTCGTCCCCGGCCCGTC
>JBEKQQ010000230.1:0-6689 GCA_049519555.1 Acetobacteraceae bacterium | reverse complement strand
GCTCGCGCCGACACTGGACAGAACGTCCGGCCGCGTCGCCTCACCGGGTGCGCCTTCGCCAAGTTGCAACAAATGTGCAGCCGAGGCCTCCAGTTCGCCCGAGCGCAACCGACCCTGCACCAGCCGCTCAACCAGCGAGGCTTTGGGCGAACCGGTCATTTCAGATCAGCGCCGCTGTGCGCAGGATATGCACCATCACGATGCCGTATACCGCCATCAGCACCATGACAGCGGCACTGAACCGCAACGCGGTCATCAGCCGCTGACGCAGCGGTGCCATGCCAAGCACCGATATGCCGCCAAGTACGGGCAGCCCGAGGGTACGGAGTTCGTCGACCGATGAAAACGACCGGTCCAGTTGGCCGAACAAAATGGTGATGCCAAGGCCGATCGTCACCCCGCCCAGAAGCACACCGGTCACCAGCAGCGGCCGGTTCGGTGCCGCCGGTATCCGCGGCACCTCAGGCGGGTCGATGATTTGCAGCTTGACCTTGTCAGCCTGGGTGTCCGCCGCCTGCGCGATGTTGGCCGACTGCAGCCGTCCCAACAAATCCTCATAGTTCTTGCGCAGCACGTTATAGTCGCGGTCCATGTTCTGATATTCGGCGAACAGGCCGGGCTGCTCGCGGGAGATCTTTTCCAGCCGATCCTGGGTCTGTTCCGCCTCATCATGTTGGCGGGTCAGCGAGGCAACCTGCGTATCGGCCTCGATCAGCTTGATCTTCAATTGGTCGTACACCGGGTTGGGCACCGAGCGCCTGGGCGTCGTCGTGCCCCCGGTCGGGTCGACGGCGGCCGTCTTGCCGTCGCCGGCGCCCTTTGCGGCAGACGCTGTGCCTGGATCACCATCATCCGGATGCGCTTTCAGGTAATCGATCAATTTCTTCTGCGCGATCACGTCGGGATGTTGGTCGGTGTCCTTCAGCAACAGGCTTTGCAAGGTGTCCTCGGCTTCTTGCAGCCGGGTCTTGCGCACACCGCCGGGCCCGCCAGGCTGGTAGATACCGCCCTCCGCCACCAGCATCGGCGGGGTGTTCTCGACCTCCTGGCGCAGTGAATCACGCTGGATGATGGCGTCCTGTAGCTTGTCGGAAACCGTCTGGACCGCGGTGCGTGCGGCTTCCAGAGCGCCCACGTTCGGGTTCAGGTCGTTCGGCAAAATCTCCATGTAGCGGACGCGGAAATCGGCCCGCCGCTTTTCCGCCGCGCGCAGCTGTAGCTCGTAGGACTGGATCTGCCGTTCGAGGAACCGCCGCGCATTTTCCATGTCGGTGCGGTTCGAGCCGGTCGCTGCTTCGATGAAGATGGTCAGCAGCGTTTGCACCACGTCATGCGCCAGCTTCGGGTTCGGGTCGCGGTACGAGATGGTAAACAGGTTCTTGGTTTGCGGCACCACTTTAATATCGTTGGCTAACCTGTTGATCATACGTTCGCGGTCGGATGGCGTGTTTAAGGTCAGGTCGAGGTCGGTCTTGGAAATCAGCTTTTCCAGGTTCGGCTTGCTGAGCAGCGTGCGTTGCAGGATCTCCAACTGAGTCGTCGGCGCGGAATCCGCGGCAATACCGCGCAACAAGGGCGTCAGGATCGCATCCGCGTCGACGAACAGCCGAGCGTTCGACTCGAACTGGTTGGGAATGGCGTAGGTCCCGACCCAACCCACGCAACACACCAACCAGGCCACCACCACGCCAAGCCAACGCCGCCGCCATGCTGCGCGCAGGTAGGTCAACAGCATGGTACGCACGGAATCCATTTCGGCGAGGCAGCCTCAGAACCAGGATTGCGGGATGATCAATGTGTCGCCGGGCTGCATTTCGATGTTTTGGCTGATATCACCATCCTTGATGAGATCGCCGAGCTTCACGTTGATCGACCGCCGCTTGCCGTCAGGATCGGTCCGAACAATTACCGCCCGGTTACCGGCGGCGTATTTTGTCAGGCCTTTTGTCGCAATCATGACGTCGAGCAGGGTCATGTGCTCGCGATAGGGGATGGCGGTCGGCTCGGTCGCCTCGCCGATGACGCGAACCTGGCGGTCGGGCGGACCGACGAAGCTGCGCACGATGACCGTGACATTGGGGTCCTGGATAAACTTGGTGAGCCGCTGCTCGATGTCGTGCGCCAGGTCCTTGGGCGTCTTGCCCGCGGCCATGATGTCTTCGATCAAGGGGGTCGAAATCCGCCCATCCGGCCGGACCGCGACGCCGCCTTCGCTCAGGTCGGGGTTCCGGTAGACGAAGATGCTCAGCTGATCGCCGGCACCTATGATGTACTGATCCGAGGCTGCGCCGTCGGCGGGCATGTTCGGGTCGGTCCGCATCGGAGCTACGATGCTGCCTCCCTGTGGTGGTCCGGAACACCCGGTCAGCGGCCCGAAGCTGGCCAGAAGCAGGACTATCGCGCCAAAGCGTAGGAGAAAATTCACAACAATTTCACCTTTCCAGAAGCCGCCACCAGAGTCCCAGAGTCGTCGTTACCGGATGATGTCAATGACCAGAGGATGTTACCGGCCATGTGATGTCATCGGTATGAGCTTGACCGCGGCGTCGGAGGAGGGCATCGCGCGACACAGGCCGAAGGAATTGGTTCCGGCCGTGTCAGTTTCGGTCGGCGCGTCGAACGCCAGCGGGATCGCGCCCCTTTCCGCCAAATCAGGGCAGCGCTCTACCAATTGGTTCACACGTCTCCAGCCCATCCGCCCGCCAATATGGAACGGAATCTCGGCCGGGTTCCGCCGGCCACGGACATCGCGGGTCGGGACGAACAAATCGTCCGGTTTACCATTCTAAGGAGCATTCCGGGCTCGGACGCAATCGGTTCGAACGCCAATCGGTTCCGGCACAAATCGGTCAGCACCCCTGACATCCCCGCATTGCCTTGTTTACCCGGCTTGTTTCCGGCGCCACGAAGCCGGCTATAACATTGCGCCAGGCGCCAATCAACAAAGACATATAGTCCGAGGCTCCCGCATAGGTTGTTTGATGACCTGTAATCGCCCGGAAAGTCGCCATCGCCTGCGTCAGCTACGCGGCCATGCGACCTGGTTGAAATAAGCAGATACAATCTACGACACGAGAATGATATCTATATTTATATAATATTCTCGTATTGTGTATATCGAATACGATATTATTGACACATTATTAGTAATCTATGAGATTGATCAGGATAAGAAGAAACAGAATCAAATTTATGGACGTTCGGTGGCGGTTGTATTATCAGACCGTCACGCGGATCAGTCGCGACATCGGACAGTGCGACGATCATTCGGTTGCACGGAGCCAGACCTGCTGTGCGTTCACCTCGGCCAGATGGGGAGCTTGAGGATGACACGGGCGCTCGTGCAACTACTGCCCTTCGAAATGGCCATCCTGGGTCTGATTGAGTTCGGCTTCATGTTTGCGCTGACGTTCATGATGCTGACCTCGGGTGGACAGGCGTTGCTGCAATCGACTGATCTTCCACACGATTGCCTCGTTCTTGCTGCCATGTTGGCACTGACCATTGCCGGGACCGCGGCTACAATCGGCTTGTACCGGCCGGAAGTCTGCCTCGACCGTAGGCGGTTCCTGCAATGCGGCACCATCGCGGCACTGCTGGCGTTTCCCGCCATCTTGCTGGTCAGCGGCGCCTGCCGAATGAAACTGAGCGGCGAACATGTCGCCTGGCTCGCCCGGCTGTTGATAATCTGGCTTCCCTTCGTTCTGCTGGTCCGGTTTGGCCTCAGTGCCGTGGCCGCGCGGATGCCGGTGACCCGGCGGGTGCTGATCGTCGGTAGTGGGACAAGGGCAATGCAACTACGGCGGCGCCTGACAGCTAAACGCCATGGCCTGTTCGAGCCAATGCTGGCAACCGTCGGCCTCGCGATCGGCGATGCCGCGAGCGCGTACGCAGCCCGGCCAACCGGTCGTGAGGCCGGCAAGGAATGTCCGAATGCCGCACGGGAAGGCGGGTTGTCGGCTCATCTTGTCCGCGAATGGCGGGTCTGGGGCATCGTCATCGCCGAGGACATACCGGCGCCCCATACCCATGACGCCCTGCTCGACAATAAGCTGCGCGGTGTCCCGGTCTACAGTGATCTCTCGTTCCAGGAGCAACACCTGGGCCGCATCGAACTGGATGCGATCGATGCCAACTGGCTGCTGTTCGCCGACGGCTTCCGGAATGGCACCCTGTCGCGGGCAATGAAGCGTATCTTTGATGTCACCGTTGGCCTGTTGCTGACGTTCGTGACGGTCCCGCTCATGTTGGTTACCGCTGCGGCAATCAGGCTCGATAGCAGAGGCCCGGTGCTTTACCGGCAGGAACGCACCGGCCTGCATGGTAAGACGTTCACTTTGTTCAAATTCCGCAGCATGGCAATCGATGCTGAAGTGGCCGGCAAGCCGCAATGGGCGGCAAAGCGTGATACGAGGGTCACCCGGGTTGGCGCCATCATGCGGGCCAGCCGGGTCGACGAATTGCCGCAACTGTTCAATGTGTTGCGCGGCGAGATGAGCATGATCGGGCCGCGACCGGAGCGGCCGATCTTCGTCGATGAACTGGCCAAGGTGATTCCGTTCTACAACCATCGCGGTTACGTGAAACCGGGCCTGACCGGTTGGGCGCAGGTGAATTATCCCTATGGCGCGTCGGTCGACGATGCCCGGGAAAAGCTCGCTTACGACCTGTATTACGTGAAGAACCGCGGCGTGCTGCTCGATCTGGTGATCTTGCTGGCAACCGTCCGGGTTATCCTGTTCCGCGAGGGTGCCCGCTGAGCGAATGCGTATCGGATGCCATAGGGGCCGCACCTACACCGTGTTTTGCCGCCAGAAGCGAAGCCGGTTCGTAGCCCGCTGCCACGACTGTAGCCCGCCGCCAAGACTATTAGCGAGGCGGAGCGCAACCAATCCGCCGTCATCGCGGCGATTGCTGCTCCTTCGCAACGGCGCGCGGCTCCGGCCAGGACCAGGTGACCAGGACCGGGTGATATGTGGCAATCGGTGACCATACCGCAAATAGTCTCGCCGCAATGAGCGTCGACTTTTCCGCTTTGGTCGTCCTGCACGGCGCTTGTGCTATTGTGTATGCGGCGCTGTGTGCGCTCATTCTGGTCAGGCCGCCGCTTGGCCGGACTGCAGTCTGGCTCGCACTTGCCTGCTTGATGACCGCACTTTGGGCTGTCGCGGTAGTCGTGTTCCGGGGCCATCCCGCATCCGGTGCACCGGGCTGGTTGGAACTGGCTCGCTCGGCCGTATGGTATGCGTTCATCCTGCATCTGTATCGGCGCACGGTCGCCGCGCGCGGCCAACTCATGCAGGCGTTCTCGACCATGGGCCTGCTCGGGTTCCTGGTGGTCGGCGGCCTTGTGCTGACCAATCTGGTCGAGGGACAGACGCCGGCCAGCCTCTGGCTGGTCGGGGTTGGCGTGCGGCTTGGCATTGCCGTGTGCAACCTGCTGTTGCTGGAAAATCTGTATTTCAACACGCCGCCCGAGGCGCGCTGGCATGTCAACCTGCTGTGCGTCGCACTTGGCGGCGTGTTTTTGTACGATCTGGTGTTGTACTCCGACGCAGCACTGTTCCACGCCATCTCTCGCCCGCTGTTCGAAAGCCGGGCGCCCGCAGCGATGATCGCGGCGCCCTTGCTCGCCATCGCCGCGGTACGGGACCGCCGCTGGAAAGTCGATATCTACGTATCGCGGGACGTGGTGTTTCACAGCCTGACCCTGGTGATCAGCGGCCTGTTTCTGATGGGACTTGCGCTGACCGGGGAGGTGTTTCGCCGCACCGGCGCGGAATGGGGCCATGTTGCCGAGGTGTCGCTGCTTTGCGCCGGCGTCTTCACTATCGCAGTGCTGTTGACGTCGGGCTCCATGCGGTCCCGCGCCCGCAGCGTGTTGGTGGATAACTTCTTTAGCCATCGTTACGATTACCGGCGCGAATGGATGCGCTGCATCGACACGCTGACCGCACCCGATGCTTTCGTCGGCCTGCACAAGCGCGCCATTCGAGCGGTCGCCGAGGTGGTCGACAGCCCGGCGGGTGTACTGTTCGTGCGGACGCCGGAGGATGTGGCGTTCCAGTGGGCGGGAACGCTCAACACGCCCGCGGTGACCGCGCCGATCCCGCCCGGCCATCCGTTGGTGACCGAATTCGCCGACGGCGATCGAATTGCGGTGCTCGAGGAACTGCCGGACGCAGCCGCGTGGTTCGAGGAAATTCCGCGCGCGTGGCTGGCGGTTCCACTGAACCATTTCGGCAATCTGATCGGCTTCGTCGTGCTTGCCCGCTCGCGTGCGCCGTTCCGGCTGGATCGCGAGGTGTTCGAATTGCTGCGCGTCGTGGGTCGCGAGGTGGCCAGCCGGGTCGCCGAACAGCGGGCGGCGCAAATCCTGTCACAGACCCGCGAGCTGCGCGACTACAGCCAGCGCTTCGCCTTCGTTCTGCATGACATCAAGAATGTTTCCGGGCAGCTGTCGATGCTGCTCGCCAATGCCGAGGTTCACGCCGACAATCCCGAATTCCAGCGCGACATGCTGGCGACGGTGCGCGCCTCGGTGGGCAAGATCACGCGATTGCTGTCACGGTTGCAGGCCGACCGGCAGGAGCGCAGCCACGCTTTGATCGATCCGGTGGAGCGGCTGAAGGACATCATCGCAACCACATTGGATGCCGGGCCCGCCGGCGTCGCCATAGTTGGCCTCA
>JBEKQQ010000229.1:0-6764 GCA_049519555.1 Acetobacteraceae bacterium | reverse complement strand
CTGGACCCCGAGGCCGACGTCGCCGTGCTGACCGGAGCAGGACGGGCGTTTTCCTCCGGCGCCGATGTGCAGCAGCGGCAATTGCGGCCGCGCGAGGAAATGGAGAAACACGGCGGCCCGCAGGCACGCGATGCGAATTCCGAAAACCTGCTGACTGACTGCGTGAACTGGAAGCCGGTGATCTGCGCCGCGCATGGCTACGTGTTGGGCCTGGCATTGGGCATCGCATTGGAATGCGATCTGATCGTTGCCGAGGAAGCCACGAAATTCCAGGTCACCGAAGCGCCGCGCGGACTGTCCGGCGCCAAGTACTGGGCTTTGCTGAACTTTCGCGGCGGCGGCTCGCTGGCGGTGCAGGTCAGCCTGACCGGCCGGTTCTTTACCGCCGAGGAAGCGTTGCGTGTGAACATCATCGATCAGGTCGCGCCGAAAGGAGAATATCTGGCGGCGGCCCAGGAACTGGCGCGCACGATCGCGAGAAATCCTCCGTTGGGGGTGCGCCACACGGTGCAATTGCGGCGGTGGGAGCTGAAGAAGGTGCAGCAGGAAGCGGTGCGCACCGTTCGGGCAGCGAAACTGAATTTGTCCGAGGATTTTCTCGAGTCAGCGCGCGCGTTTGTGGAAAAGCGGCCCGCCGGTCCGTTCAAAGGACGCTGACCGATGCGGCGGAATTTGCTGCTGGATGAAGATCAGCCCAGTACCGTCCGATTGACCGAAACCCAGGCTAGGGCGGTCGCGATGAAGGCGTTGGAGCGGTGCGGGTATGGCGCGGAGGATGCGACGATCATCACCGACCAGTTGGTAGACAATGCGCTGTGCGGCTATAAGTTTGCCAGCCTGGCGCGAATTCTGACGATCGCGGAAGAAGCACGCAATCGGCAGACCCGGACCGAGCCCGCCATCGTTCGCGAGACAGCGTCTTCAGCGCTTGTCGATGGCGGCAACACGATCGGTTACATCGCGGCCTTTCGTGGCGCAGAGATTGCCGCGCGCAAAGCCAAGGACACCGGGCTGAGCATCGTCGGCGTGTTCAATAGTTTCTACAGCGGCCGCAACGCGTGGTACGTTGAAAATATCGTGAAGCACGATCTTGTGGCGATCCATACTTGCAGCGCCAGTCCGCACGTGCTGCCGCCGGGCAGCCGGGTCCCGCTGTTGGGGACGAACCCAATCTCGATCGGTTTTCCATCGACCAATGGGCCGGTGGTGTGGGATATCGGCACCGCCTCGGTGATGTGGGGCGATGTGCAATTGATGGCCCGACTTGGTCACGAGCTGCCAGAAGGCACCGGTTTCGATCAGGACGGCAATCCGACGCGGGATGCAGCCGCAGCACTGAAGGGCGGGGTTGCACCCTGGGGCGGGCATAAAGGCTATGGCTTGTCATTTTGCATCCAGGCGCTTGGCCTGATCGCCGGAGCGGCTCTCGGCCGGGGCGTCGTCAACGACTACGGTTTCCTGTTCATCGCCATCGATCCAGGCCTGACCCAGCCGGACAACGCGTTTCAACGGCAGATGAGCGAGTTGGTCGAAACGATCAAGGCGCTGCCGAAACAAGATGGCGTGGACGAAATCCGTATCCCCTCGGAGCGTGCGTTTCAGGAACGGGAACGGCGACGCGTGGAAGGTATCGTGGTCGAGCAGAAGATCGTCGACATGCTGGAAGCCTTGTAGCCCGGCTTCAATGATGCGGATCCATGCCACGGGCGATCATCAGATGATGCGCCTGATGGTGCATGCCGCCTGCCAGCACGCCGATAAAGCCGAGACCGCGAAGTTTCTGGGCGTCCTTGGCCGGAACGGTAACGGTCAGGTCCGCTCCGGTTTCCGTATTGGCTGCGACGAAGTTCCAGTTGTCCACGCCATTCATGATCCTGGCATGTGCGCTGACCATACGCTGAATGGAGTCCCGTACGGGGCCGCTGCCCGACACGACGAACCGTATTCCGCCCGCGACGGGTTCCTCTTCGACCTCCGCATGCAGCGTGACATTGTCCATGTCGATCAGGTGTTGTCGCAATGCCTCGATATCGACCTTGCTCCAGTCGGTGGCAGGGTCAGCCTGCAGAATCTCGACAATTTCCTGAATGGCTCCGAAGGCTGCCTGGCCCGATTGAGTGGCCTGGCGGCCGGCGACGGCGTGCGCCATCCCGCCCATATGGTCGTGCATCATTCCGGGCGGATGCTGGTCCTCCATCATTTGTGGCGGACGCTGATCATGTGGCATTTGCGCCAACGCCAGTACCGGAAACAGTAAGGCTACAAGATAGACAGCGCGCAGCATGGTAAACTCCTTGGTTGCCGGGCTTCTTGCCATCGGCCCAGTCCCGGCCACATGATAGAGATCATGTCGGATCAGCTGGAACATCAATTGCCGAACCTGCGAGCGCAGAAGCTCGTGTTTACGCCGGGCGAGTATCTGTTCCACCTCGGTGACCCGGTGCGGCTCATGTATTTCGTTGTCACCGGCATGGTCCATTTGACCCGAACGCAGAGCGACGGGTCCATGCTGGTGCTGCACCGGGCTGGCGCGGGCTCGTTTCTGGCGGAAGCTTCATTCTGTTCGGAGCGCTATCATTGCGACGCGGTCGTAGTGGAGGAAACCCAGGCACGCGCCTACGTGGCGGCCGAATTCCGCGCGTATCTACGAACCAGCCCGGATTTTGCCGACGTCTGGGCCAGGCACCTGGCCCATGAACTCCAGATCGCTCGACTACACGCGGAAATTCTCTCGCTAAAGACCGTGGCTCAGCGACTCGACGCCTGGATTGGCTGGCGCGGCGGCGCGTTGCCACGCAAGGGCGAGTGGCGAACCATCGCCAACGAGATCGGCGTCAGTCCGGAGGCGCTCTATCGCGAGATCGCCAGGCGGCATGGATCGACCAAAAGCAAGGACCGGCCTGGAGGTCTTTTGCCAGTGTGAGTATCGGAGACGCCCACCAGCGGACCTGAAAACCATGCCAAGACCCTGTTACAGCACCATCTTCGAACAACCGGCCGACCTCGTATGGTCGGTCATACGCGACTTCGGCCACTACAGTTGGGCCGGTGTTCCCGGTGAGACTGTCATCGAGGATGACAGGACCGGCGACTCAGTCGGCTGCATCCGCGTGGTTCGACTGCACGACCGGACGATCCGGCAACAGCTTCTTGCGCACTCCGACTTCGACCGGTTCTATACTTATACACTTTGCCACCCACCGCATTTGCCGTTCCGGGATTTCGTGGCGACGCTCCGGGTTACGCCGGTTACCGACGGCGATCGCGCATTCGTGGAATGGTCCGCCGTGTTCGATTGTGCGGAGAGGGAACATGACAAGTGGCACGCTCACCTCATGGCGTCGTTTCGCATGTGGCTGGAGTCGTTACGTAATCATCTGCCGGCCTGAAGATCTCAGGTAGTTCTCGCAATATCGTCCGGGCGAAAATCGGTCGTTTGGTTTGCATTGATGTCCGACGGCCCTTGGCAGCGCTCGCAGTTTGGCGCGAGCGCTGCCGTCAGCGATGTGAACTTATGACTCTTGTTCGAATGTGAGCACTACAGCAAAAACTCCCACAACCGCGCACGCCATTCGAGCAACCGTTCACCGATCGGCCGCGATCGCCAGGCCTGCAAATCGATTTCCTTCGACATGGCGATATCCTGATCGAACAATGCCTCGCCATCGGCGACCCGCGATCCGAGCACGATAGCGTCGAGCTCATTATTGAACACGGCACTGCGCCGATCGAAATTGGATGAGCCGATCGCCATCCACACGCCATCGATGATGATGAACTTGGAATGCAGCACGGCATTCTGAACCTCGTAGATTTTCACCCCCGCTTCCAGCAGATCGCCGTATGCCGCACGACCGGCGGCAATGGCGTCTTCCGAATCGCTTTGGCTGGGCAACACGAGACGTACACGCACGCCGCGCCGGGCCGCGCGCGCCAATTCCTCACGCTCCTGATGGGTGGGAACAAAATACCCGGTGCTGAGACTGATGCTCTGCCGAGCAGCATGCAGCGCATGCAGCATCCAAACATAATATAGCGGCTTGTCATCGCCGGGCTGGCTCGCGAGGATGCGTACCGTCTCATCGTCGGTCGGCGCCAGCGTGGGATACCAGTTGCGTGACGGCAACGGCGGACCATGTTGCTGTGTCCAGGTCCGAAAAAACACCCGTTGCAAATCGGCGACGACCGGACCGGTTATACGAACCGCGGTATCGCGCACCCAGGGACGATCGTCGCCTCCGGACGGCACGCGCGCTTCATACACGTGGTCGAGATTAATTCCGCCCATGAAGCCGATCTGTCCGTCGACCACCAAAAGCTTGCGATGATCGCGATCGTTTGGGCTCTCGAACTTACCATCGGCGAACGGATCGTAATTGAACACCACCATGCGGGCACCCGCCCGCGCGAGACGATCGATGAACGCGGCCGGCGTGTCATTGGAGCCGATCGCGTCATAAATGATCGATACGGCGACCCCATGCCGGAGGCGGTCGACCAGCACATCGCCCAAACTCCGACCGCCACTGCGAACATCGTCGAACGTGTAGAATTCCAGGTTGATGCTGTCCTGCGCGTGCTGCATTGCCTCGAACATTGCCGGGAAGGCCTGTGCACCATCGCGCAGCAGGTCGACCCGGTTGCCGTCGACCGGCGGTGCCCGATCGATATCCCGCTGCACCGTGCGTTGCACCTGGAGGTCGTCGGAAGGCGCTGATCCGGTCCCGAGCACGACCGTTTGCTCGCTCGTACAACCGCCGAGGAGGATGCACAGCACAATCAAGAAGCGGCCGATCAAGCCCATGCCCATCGCCCCGGAACTTCATCACGATGATGGACCCGGCGCGATCCGATTTTACCGTTGCCGGCGCCAGACCGCGACGTCAGGCACATCTGACCCGGCCCAACTGCAACACAACTGCGAAGATCAATGACAGTTCCCGATGCCTCGCGCGTTCAGCACCCGATTCCGGTAAACCGGGCCGCAATCAGAAATTCCTTGTTCCCTTCGGGGCCGGTAATGGGGCTTTCCGTAACGCCCAGTACCTCCCATCTCGGCAATCCGGTCCACCACGCTGTCACGCGTTCGCAAACCGCACGATGCACGGCGGGATCCCGCACGACGCCTTTTGCACCCACCGCACTGGGGCCCGCCTCAAACTGCGGTTTGATCAGTGCGACAGCCCAGGCGTTTGGCGTGCAAAGGGCGAGACATGCCGGCAGGATGGTGGCGAGGCCGATAAAGCTGGCGTCACAGACCAGGACCTCGATTGGATCATGGACAACGGCAGCCGTAAGGTACCGGGCATTGGTTTTCTCGTACACCGCTACGCGCGGATCGGAGCGCAGCTTCCACGCCAATTGGCCGTGGCCAACATCCACCGCGTGGACCTTCGCCGCCCCGTGCGCCAGCAACACGTCTGTAAACCCGCCGGTCGACGCGCCAACGTCCAGGCAAACCCGGCCCGCCGGCGAAAGCCCGAAATGCCGCAACGCGTGATCGAGCTTCAACCCGCCGCGCGAGACCCAGGGATGATCCTGGCCGCGCACCGACAAAGCTGCGCCCTCAGCCAACAGGTCGCCCGCCTTGCCGACCACCCGATCCCCGGAAAACACCTTGCCCGCCATGATCAACGCCTGGGCGCGCGCCCGGCTTTCCACCAGACCGCGAGCAACCAGCATCTGATCGGCCCGCTGCTTCATGGGCGACAAACACGAAAAAAATGGCCGGGTCCTAAGCGGGGCCCGGCCGAAATACAGTTCAAGGGGAACAGAAGCCTCTTCATATCCCGCAAAACCTTACCAAATGCTTACCGGATGTATGAATTTCGCTAAATCTCAAAATATATCTTTATTCCATCGGCCTGGTTGTGACACTCCCGTCGGCCGAGCGGACGATGGCGGCGACCCGGGCCTCAGCCTCCGCCAACTTGGCTTCACAGTGTTTGCGCAATGCGGCACCGCGTTCATAGGCAGTGATCGCATCCTCCAACTTCTGCTGGCCGCCTTCCAGGGCGCGAACGATCTGTTCCAGTTCGGCCAGAGCGTCCTCGAACGACATTTTACTGACGTCGGGCAAGGGGGCGCCGGGTTGGGGTGCGCCGGGTTGGGTGGCGTCGGCCATTTTGGACCTCCTCAGGCGTGCATCAGGCCGCGCACATGGACCGCGGCGCTCGCGGCCAGGGCTTCGAGGTCGTAGCCGCCTTCCATCATGGACACCACCCGTCCACCGGCATGGGTCCGGGCCACCGCCAACAACACATCGGTGATCCAGGCGAAATCCTCCGTCTCCAGGCGGATTTGTGCCAGCGGGTCTTCCCGGTGCGCATCAAAGCCGGCGGAAATGATCAGGAACTCCGGCGCGAAACGATCCAGGGCCGGGATGATGGTGCCAGCCCAGGCGTCGCGGAAAGCGGCGGAGGAATCGCGTTCACGCAGCGGGACGTTGATGATGTTGTTGGCAATGCCGCGTTCCCACACATCGCCGGTGCCAGGATAGAACGGATACTGGTGCGAGGACCCGTAAAACAAATCCGGGTTCTGCGCGAACAGCGCCTGAGTGCCGTTGCCGTGATGCACATCGAAATCCACCACCGCGACACGCTGGAGCCCATGCGCCGCGCGGGCGTGTTGGGCCGCGACACCAGCGTTGTTGAACAGACAGAACCCCATGGGGCGGGACGGCTCGGCGTGATGCCCGGGAGGGCGAACGGCCGCGAAGGCGTTGGTCACGGCGCCGCGCATCACGAGATCGACACCGAGAA
>JBEKQQ010000228.1:0-6874 GCA_049519555.1 Acetobacteraceae bacterium | reverse complement strand
CGCGCGGTCAGGGGCTGTTTGGTGCAGGTTCAGCAAGCAGGAAAACACAGATGCACACGGATACCCACTGATTACAGTAACACAGATGCGCTGGCGGCCCCGGCGGCGTCGGCCGTGGCGTTTTTTATGCACTATGGTCCACTCCCGAGGAGGAGCCGGAACATCATTTATGATTGGCTTTACAGCGAGGCCAGGATCTTGCCGACTCGCCTTATGCTGGCCAGCACCTCGTCCTGGGGCAGCCCAGGCCAGGCCATACGAAAGCGGAATTCAGTGGCGCCGAGTTCGTCTCGGTAACGTTGCAGTTCGTCGCGCACGTGTGCCTCGTCACCGACCACAAAGCGATCCTTGGCGAACTGACGAAACGCGTCGGCGCCGCCATCGAAACCGCCGAACCCGTGACTTGCATAACGCGTGTATTTCGCGGCAATCGGGCCCTTGGCGAGTTCGATGGCTGCATTCATGCTCGGCCCGCAGAAGCATTCCCTGGATACCTGGCGCGGATAATCCGTTGGTTTGCCAAGCGCGATCCGGGTCTCGTGAAACAAATTCCACCAACGTTTCATTTCGTCCATCGACATGGCGCCGGCGCCTTGCCATGAATCGCCGAGTTCGGCGGCGCGTTTGACGGCGTCAGGGACAGTGCCGCCGATCCAGATCGGTACGCCGGCCGGGTTGAGTGGGCGCACGCTGAGACTGACGTCGTCAAGATTCACGTATTTGCCATGGAACGTGACGTGATCGCCGTTCAGCAATAAACGCATGACCTGAACGTATTCGCGGAAGCGTGGTACGCGAGACTTGCGTTCAATACCCATGGCGGCAAATTCGCCGTCGCGGTAGCCGAGCCCGACACCAAGCACGAATTTGCCGCCAGTCAGGTGATCAAGCGTCGCAGCTTCTTCGGCGAGCAAAACCGGATTGAGCATCGGCAGCAGCAACACCGCGGTGCCCAAACGCATGCCACCCGACAGATGCGCCAGATACCCCATGATCGGCGAGGCAGCGAATTGCCGCATACTCGGTCCGGCAACAAAATGTTGCGGGAACCACAGCGAGCCGAACCCTGCGTCTCTCGCCGTCCCGACCTGTGCCGTTATTTCCGCAAGATGCGCGGTGAGGTCGAAGCGGGATTCGGTTTCCAAAGTAACGAACAGGCCGGCATGCATCGCGGGTTTCCTTTACAAAAGCCGTGCCGATTGGGTCCTGGCGTTGCCGACGGGCTCGAACGCGTTGCACCGTCACATGAATCTCCGAGGACGCGCAGATCCAGCTTTAGCTGCCAGCGCGGTATAACGGCGAGCCGTTTGCGAGGCGCGCAGCCAAATCATTCGCGTTCACGAGGCCGGCGGATTGTCGACCATGAACTCGGACGCGCCATACCCGGCCTCGATAGGGATCCGCATCACGCGGCGCGTGGCATCGATCTGGGTGGACTCGGGCAACACGGCGACGACGGTCGCACTGCGCGCCGCCTCGATCGCTTCGGCGCTGCTACCGAAGTGCGCCAGCTTCATCAAATTCATTTGCGTCGCGAACACCAGCCTGAAGCGACCGGAAGCGGTATCGGACAGCACCTGACGTGGCGTGATCCACAATGAATCGACCGCTTCCGCACCATCGTGCACCGCGAGGTGCTCGGCCGGCGCCTCGGCCAGAAAAAACTGCGTGTCATAGCGCTTAGGCTGGTGCCGCGGCGTGATCCAGTGCGCGAAATGCGCCAGCAAGTCGGTGGCGGGCAGCAGGTTGGCCGCAGTCAGCACGTCGGCGAAACTGATCCTGCCCTCTGCCAACGGCACACGATGCGTGCGTTCCACCGCGCGCAGGGTCGCCGCGTCGATCAGTGCGGCGCTGTCGCTCGGGCGAGCAAACAATACCCCGCACTCCTCGAACGTCTCGCGGATCGCGGCGAGCCGGAATGCCATCGCCTCGGTGTCCAGCCGATCCGGGTTCGGGCACAACGTCGCATTCCGCGCCAGCGCAAAATCGCTGTCCTCGACCCGCCCGCCGGGAAACACCAATGCACCCGCGGCAAAGTCGATGGCGTGGTGGCGCACCACCATGAACACTTCCAGGTCCTGCGTTGGCAACCCCTGCGCACCATCCCGCAGCAGCATGATCGTCGCCGCTGGTCGGGCCACCGCTTCGTCCGCCATGCGTCGCATTCCCTCTGTCCGGCCGTCCTGGATGCTCCAGGCCCGCGGCACTGTCTTAGCCGCGGTGGACCCGCGCTGCCAGCATTGTCTCGCCGTGCCCGCAGAGCGTGAGGTAACATGAAGCCCAGATTTGCCATCGGGAGCCGATTGAACATGGATACATCGCGTGCCGGCAATCCGCTGTTCGGGCCGAACCGCTTCAAGCTTGGTGTGTTCAGCGCCAACTGCGACGGCGGCCTGACCATGAGCCTGGCACCCGAGCGCTGGCCGTGTCACTGGGACGACATCGCAGCCATGAGCATGCTGGCCGACGAAGCAGGCCTGGAATTCATCCTGCCGGTCGCCAAATGGCGCGGCTATCAAGGCAAAGCCAACGTCTATGGTAAATCCTTTGAGACCCTCACCCACGGTGCCGCTCTGGCCGCGCTGACCAAACGCATTGCGATCTTTGCCACGGTGCATGTGCCGCTGGTGACGCCGGCTTTCGCGGCCAAGGCAATCGCCACGATCGACCATATTTCACATGGCCGGGCCGGCCTCAACATCGTGTGCGGCTGGAACCAGAACGAATTCGACTTGCACGGCGTGACGATCGATCCGGCCACGCGCTACGAGCACGGGCTGGAGTGGTTCGAGATCTGGTCGCGCCTGCTGCAAGGCGGTCCGGAGTTCGACTGGGACGGCAGGTTCTTTCACCTGAAGAAACTGCACACCAACCCGGTGTCGATCCAACGCCCGTGGCCGGCGGTCATGTCTGCCGGATACTCCCCCGCAGGTCGCGACTTTGCCGCGCGGGCGGCCGATGTTCTGTTCCTGAACGTCACGGAACCGGATCAGGTTCCCGCGATCCTCGCCGATGTCGAGACCCAGATGACGCGGCACAATCGCTCGATTGCCGTGTTCACCATGGGCCATGTCGTCTGCCGTCCGACCCGACGCGAGGCCGAGGCGTATTTTCATTATTTCGCTGAGCAAATGGAGGACCCGGAAGGTCAGGCCTATTACATCGAAAACCGCGGTGCGACGGTGACTGACGGCGCGCGCCAGATCGCCCGTCCGCTGCTGAACCGCTTCCATCGTGCCACCGGACTGCGTTACGCTGGCGCTTATCCCGGGGTCTATCCGTTCGTCGGCACACCGGATGACATCGCCGATGAAATGGCCCGCATGAGTGCAACCGGCCTCGCGGGCTGCACCGTCGCCTTCGTCGATTACCTAAAGGAAATTCCGTTTTTTCTCGCCGAAGTGCTGCCCAGACTGGAACGTCTCGGTTTACGGGCACCAGCTTCCGCGGGAGGATAAGAGCCAGGGTCTTTGCGAGCGTAGCGAGGCAATCTCCGCACGCCTCCCGACGGAGATTGCGTCGCTACGCTCGCAGTGACATGCGTGATCGCAACCGGGCCAGAAGGTCCTTTAGTGACCGAGCACGACCAGCAGAACCCCAAAGACCACCAGCGAAAGACCAGCGACGTCGGAACGCTTGAGGATCTCCTTCAGATAGAACCGGCTGAATAATAAGGTAAAAACGATCTCGATCTGACCGACGGCGCGGACCAACGCGACCTCGGCAATGGCAAACCCCGTGAACCAGCAGGCGGAGCCGCAGCCCGACAGCGTGCCGACCCACATCGAACTGCGCCACGACGTCACCGCCTTGCGCAGTTCCCTGGGCTCGCGCCAATACAAATAACCGCCCTGCATCAGAATTTGCAGGACATTCGTCACCACCAGGGTAAATAGCGCGCGCACCACGAGGCTTGGCCCGATCAGAGACTGATTGCCGAGCTTGATGAACACCGTAGTGAAGGCAAACACCATGCCCGCGCCGAGCCCGCACAGAGCCGCCGGCTGCACTGTCGCCGCCAGTAATTCTTTCGGCTGCACGCCGCGGCCGGCGAGCGACAATGTCACGACGCCCACCAGACCGATACACATGCCAACCCAGGCCAGCGTATGCGGATGCTCGTGTAGCACGAAGAATGCCAGAATGGCACTCTGCACCGTTTCGGTCTTGGAATAGGCCGTGCCGACGGCAAAATTCCGGTAGCCAAACGACATGATCAACAAATTGGTGGCGACGATCTGGAACAACCCACCTAATACGCAATACAGCAGAAAGCGCGGATTGATCGCCGGGATCGGATCGCCGGTGACCGCGACGGCGATGATCAGCAACACCGCAGCAGTGGGCATTCCATACAGATAACGCACAAACCCCGCGCCGTTGACCGACAGCAGGTTGCGCAGTTTTTGCTGCATTGCAGTACGCCAGCATTGCAACAGCGCCGCAGCGACTGAGATGAATATCCAGATCGGCATGGTCCAGGTCCGGTTGCCTCCGGACCGACCCGGCTGCTCGGTGCCTATGCTATTGCCTCGCCAATGTGGGTCAAGCCGGCGCGCTTTGTATCTCGCGCACTGTCCCGTAATGTCCCCGACACCGCGCAGAGGAGCGCGGCCGGGTTACCATTGCCGTCCGTTGGGGGGACCACATGATCTACGACTATATCATTTGCGGCGGAGGCTCCGCCGGCTCGGTGCTGGCCAATCGGCTATCGGCAAAGAGCGCCAACAAGGTGCTGCTGCTGGAGGCCGGTCAGGACACGCCGCACGGCAAAGTCCCGGCGGCAGTACTGGATTCTTATCCAGGTACCGCTTACCTCAATCCCAATTTCACCTGGAATCAATTGAAGGTCACCACCGAGGTCATCTCACACAACAATCCCGACGCGCCACGCCCGCCGCTGCGCACGTACGAGCAGGCCCGCATCCTTGGCGGCGGTTCGTCGATCAACGGTCAGCTCGCCAATCGAGGCGCGCCGACCGACTACGATGAATGGCACGCTCGCGGCGCATCCGGATGGAACTGGGACAACGTGCTGCCTTACTTCAAGAAGGTCGAGCGCGACATGGACTTCGATGGCCCCTGGCACGGCCGCGAAGGCCGCATCCCGGTGCGCCGCATCTTCCCCGACCTGTGGCCGGAACATGCGAAGTCCGTGGCCGATGCGTTCAAACAGGCCGGCTGGGACTACATTGTCGATCAAAATGCGGAATGGAAGGATGGCTATTTTCCGATCACCATCTCCAATGCTTACGAACGACGGGTGTCGGCGGCGATCGGTTATCTCGATCCCGGAACCAGGATGCGGGACAATCTGACGATCTCCACCGAGACCCAATTGGCCAGCCTGATCTTCGAAGGCAATCGGTGCGTCGGCGTCAAAGCGATGGCCGGTGGGCGTGAACAGGAGTTCCGCGGCAACGAAATCATCTTGTCGTGCGGCGCGATCCACTCGCCGGCGCATTTGATGCGCGCGGGGATCGGTCCTGTTGGGCATCTGCGTGACCTCGGGATCGATGTGCGGGTGGCGCTGCCCGGCGTCGGGCAACGGCTACAGGATCATCCCGCTGCCGCGGTGGCCGCGTTTCTGAAGCCACACGCACGCATCATTCACGATTACACGCGGCGGCACATTTATGTGTCGTTGCGCTATTCGTCCAATCTGCCGGATATTCCGCCAGGCGACATGATGACCGTGGTGACCAACAAAACCTCCTGGCATGCAGTGGGCGAGCAGATCGGCTCGTTTATCGTTACGGTCTACAAGACCTACTCCGAGACCGGCGAAGTGAAGCTTCGCTCGGCCAATTGGCGTGACGAACCGTCGGTGGATTTCAATCTGCTGTCGGATCAACGCGACCTGGAGCGGATGATGGACGGGGTGCGCCGGTTCAGCGCCATGCATCTGACGCCGGTAATGGAAAGTGTCACTGCCGATCCGTTCCCGGCGAGCTACAGCGATAAAGTGCGTCAGGTCGGGCTGCTGAGCCGTAAGAACAAGCTGCTGACTGATGCTTTTGCGAAGATGCTGGACGGGCCGGAAGCGCTGCGCAAATATCTGCTGAAGAACTATGTGATGGAGGGCGTCACCATCCACGACATGCTGACCGACGACGAAAAGCTGGAGGCATTCGTGCGCAAGGCCTCGGTCGGCGTGTGGCACGCCTCCTGCACTTGCCGCATGGGAACAGCGGACGATCCAATGGCAGTGACCGACAACGCCGGCCGGGTGCGCGGGGTCGAGGGATTGCGCGTGACCGACGCCTCGATCTTCCCGGTGGTGCCGTGCGCCAATACGAATATCCCGGTGCTGATGACCGCCGAGAAAGTGTCGGACGCAATCCTGGCCGGGGCCTGAACCGAAGGAAGCGCCGGGACTTCCGCCTCGGACCCGACCAGGAGGCTCTGCCTCCTGGACCTCCGCCAAGGGCAGTACCCTTGGAGCCATTCATTTTGGTTGGGGAAAGGGAGAGGGCCGACACAGAGGCTGATGCGTCACGGTTGGCCCTCTCCCTTTCCCCAACCAATGGACAGATTGCAAAGGGCCTCGCCCTTTGCCAGGGGTCCAGGGGACAGCGTCCCCTGGCGGGTTCCAGGGCGGAGCCCTCGCGCTTCCTCGGCTCCTGGCCTTGCCGACCGTGCCTGGTCTTGCTATGGCGCCGGTTCTGCCGCTGACTGGCGGCGATGGGTGCATAGCTCAGTTGGTAGAGCAGCTGACTCTTAATCAGCGGGCCGTAGGTTCGAGTCCTACTGCACCCACCAACTGCATCTTCTGCATTGGCGACCGGGTCAGTCTGACACGACCACGAATTATGAGCGGATGCGAAGATGACCGACGGGACCGCCAAAGACCGCATCCGCCTGACGGTTGCCG
>JBEKQQ010000227.1:0-6918 GCA_049519555.1 Acetobacteraceae bacterium | reverse complement strand
CATTCGGCGCGCTGATTGCCGAGTGTCCGGCGGAAAAACTGCCGATTGCGCTGGCCACTGCCGAGGCGCCGCTGCGCGATTTGTTTTTGTCCCGGATGTCGGAGCGCGCCGCCAACATGCTGCGCGAAGAAATGGAAAGCATGCCGACGCCCAGAAAGCGGCTGGTCGACGAGGCGCAGGCGGAAATCGTCGTGCTGGCCAAACGGCTCGCCGAAGCCGGCCGGATTTTCATCCTGGACGGGGACGACGCGGCGGAGGGTGCGTAACCTGACTGCAACGCCGATGTGCGAAAAATGACCGATAAAAGTTGGGCGAACTTTACGATGCGAAACTCAGAGCGTCGCTGATACGATGAGCGGATCCCCGAGACGCAGAGGCGGCAGACGCGGTGCGGCGCACGACGACGCGCACGGCGGCCAATGGAAGATCGCCTACGCCGACTTTGTCACCGCAATGATGGCGTTCTTTCTGCTGATGTGGCTGGTTTCCTCGGCCACCGAGTCGCAGCGCGCAATGATTGCGAAATACTTCACCACGACCTCGATCTTCGATTTGCCGAAGGGCAATGGCGTGCTCGATGGGGGCAAGGCGGTCATGGCCGGCGCCGAGGCGAAAACCGAACGCCTGACGCCAAGCGGCAAGGGCGATCTGCAGCAGCAGCCGGTCGCCGCCAAAGCAGACACTGACGCTGCCTCCACCGCAGCAGCGACCATGGAACGCCAACGGTTCGAAGCCCTCAAGGCCGAGCTGGAGAAAATGGCGCACGACGGCGAATTGAAGGGGCTCGCCGACAATCTGTCGATCGATCTGACCCCGGAGGGCCTGCGGATCCAGATCTTCGACCGCGACGGCGAGCCGATGTTTGCCAGCGGGGATGCCGAACCCACGCCGCGCCTGGCCCGCATTCTCGACGTGATCGGGGAAGTGCTGCAAACCGTGAAGAATGGCGTGATCATCGCCGGTCACACCGACTCTCAGGTGCTGAAACGCGGCACTTACTCGAACTGGGAATTGTCATCCGACCGGGCAAACAGTGTGCGCCGTCGGTTGGAGAATGGCGGGCTGGCAACGAACCGGATCCTGCGGGTGGAAGGGCGCGCCGCGACCGATCCGCTGCTGCCGCTCGACCCGCTCGATCCGCGCAACCGTCGGATCGCTATCACCGTTCTGCGCAGCAAGGTCGAAACGCAACTGCGGCAGCAGGCGGCAGCGCCATCCGGGCCGCCGCCATGACCGGTACCTATCGCGCTTTCGGCGCCTGGCTTTCGGCCGCCTGGGCGACGTCCTCGCATGACCCCACAAGTCCAGACGCATTTCATTCCCTTCCAACGCAGGACCCACGCTCATGAGCATCAACACCGCCATCGATTCAGCGCTATCCGGGATGAACGCCGAAGCGAACAAGCTGTCGGCAATCTCCAGCAACGTCGCGAACAGCTCGACCGTCGGCTACAAGGCGAGCGAGACCGACTTCGAGAGCCTGGTACTCGGCAGCGGCAGCAATGGCACGACCGCCGGCGGTGTGGCCGCGACGAACTGGACCGATGTCTCCAGTGCCGGCCAGATCCAATCTACCGGTGTGAGCACCGACCTCGCCGTCAACGGCCAGGGGTTTTTCGTGGTCAGCAATAACGCGACCTCGGGCGCCGGAAACTATCTGCTGACGCAGGCCGGTTCGTTCCGCCCCGACGCGAGCGGCAACCTCGTCAACGCCGCCGGCTATTACCTGCAAGGCCAGCCGATCCCGGCCAGCGGCGTTGCCGGCGGGGTGCCGCAGAACATGGCTGACCTGTCCACGGTCAACGTCGCCAATCTCACCGCGTCCGCGACCCCGACCACGGCGATGACCTACGCGGTGAACCTGCCGTCGAACGACACCGCCTACAGCGCGACCCCGCCGGCTCCGTCCAGCAGCTCGGCGCAGTATTACGATGGCCTCGGCACTCAGCAGACGCTGACCTTCGACTTCACGCCGACGACAGCGGCCACGGCGAACGCTCCGCCGACCAACACCTGGACCATGAACATTTACGATTCGGCGTCTGCCACTCCGACGACGCCGGTCGGCACGGCTACCCTGGTCTTTGCCGGCACCGGCCCCACGGCGGGCGAATTGCAATCGGTGACCCCGACGGCAGGTACTTATAACCCCAACGCCGGAACATTCAGCATCACCACGGGTAGTGGCGCCACCCTGCCCATAAATATTGGCGCCATCGGCAGCCCGGAGGGGATGACGCAGCTGGATGGGCCGTTCAACACCACCAACGTCACGCAGAACGGCTCCAGCTTCGGCACGGCGCAAGGCGTCACCATCAGTACGGACGGCATTGTGACCGCCACGTTCAGCAACGGCGCCACGCGTCCGATCTACCAGCTCGACCTCGCCAACGTCTCCAACCCGGACGGCCTGATTCCGGCCGACGGCGGTGCCTTCCAACTATCCCCGGCCGCCGGGATACCGCGGCTGTATCAGGCTGGTACTGGGCCGGTGGGCACCACCGAAGGCGGCGCGCTCGAGGGCTCCAACGTCGATCTCAGTACCGAGCTGACCAATCTGATCGCGACCCAGAATGCCTATTCTTCGGCCGGCCAGGTGATCCAGGCCGCCAACCAGATGTTGCAGGTGGTCAGCCATCTGAATCTGTAACGGTCATCGCACCAAACGTCGCTGCTCTGAGCAGGTCTGCACAGGCAGCGCCTCGGACCAGAGGCTCGGAGTTCCGCGACTGCGAGTCTCCCTGGAATTGAGTTGTGAGGTTTGCTCAGGAGGCGTCGATGTCGATCCAGGGAGCTCTCATTACCGCGGCGTCGTCGCTGGACATGCAGCAGCAACAAGCGAACGTCATCGCCGGCAACATCGCCAACGCCAGCACGCCCGGCTATGTGACGGAATCAATGCAGCAACTCGAACTCCTGTACGGCGACCGTACCGGTGTCGAGGGCGGCACAATACAACGACTGGGCAACGAAACCCTGGAAGCCTCGGCAAATCAGACTGCCGGCCAGCAGTCATACAGCGAGGCGATGGTAAACGCGCTGACCACCTATACCCAGGTGCTCGGCCAGCCAACCGACAGCTCATCGCTGCCCGAGCAGTTTTCGGCGTTCAATCAGGCGCTGACCTCGCTTTCCGCAAACCCGGCTGACGCGTCGTTGCAAAGCGGCGCGGTGACCGCGGCGCAGAATCTCGTCAACACGTTCCACACGTTGTCCAGTGCGGTCGCCAGCGGCCGTGAACAGGCCGATCAGACCATCGGGTCGGACGTGACCACGGTGAACCAGACGCTCGATCAGTTGGCGCAGAACCAGACTGCGCTGCTCACAGCGTCGGCCAATGGCCAGTCCATTGCGACCTACCAGGACACCCAGGACCAATTGCTATCTACGCTGTCGCAATATGTGCCGGTCAAGGTTTACACCAACAGCAACAACAGCATCACGGTGACCACGGATCAGGGCACCACGTTGTATGACGGCAGTGTACACCAACTCGCTTTCACACCCACACCGAACATCCCGTCGCAACTGCAACAAACCGCCGATCCGGCGAACGGCTACAGCGGCGGCCTGTCCGCTGTCACCGTCAACGGCCAGCCCATTGCCATGTCGCAGAGCGGCGACATCGCGGCACAACTGCAACTGCGCGACGTCACGCTGGCGGGGTTCGGCCAACAGCTGGATCAGCTTGCCGCCAACACGATTACGGCGTTTCAGCAGGCCGATCCGACGGTCAGCAGCGGCCAGACCGGCATCTTCACCGACAACAGCGCCGCGGTCGATCCCGCCAATCCGGCGCAAATTCCCGGGCTGGCAGCCAACATCGCGCTCAACGCCTCGGTAGATCCGACGCAAGGCGGCAATGCTGCGAACATCGTGTACGGCGCACAGGCGACCGGTCAGACAACGGCGACCGGCAACAATGGTACGGTGCTGGCCTTCATCCAGGCCATGAACACGAACCAGAGTTATAACGCATCCGGCGTGGCCGGTTCGATGACACTGACCAACGCGGTATCGCAAATTGCCGGACAGCAACAGGAGGCACTGACCACGTGGACGGCGAACAACACGTCGCGCACCACGCAGGCACAGGCCGCGCAAACCGCCCTCAGCAACGCCACCGGCGTGAATGTCGATGACGAATTGCAGCGCCTGATCACGGTGCAGGCGACCTATGCCGCGACCACCCAGGTCATTCAGTCGATCACCAAGATGCTCGACGAGCTCAACGCGCTCACCACCACCTAACGGGAAGCCATCGATGTCCGGCCGCATTTCCACGATCGCCGCGCCGCTGCAACAGGAATACCTGATGCAGGCAATGAACTCGCAGCTCAACACGCTGACCGCCGAGGCATCGTCCGGTCTGAAGGTGAACCCCGCCGGTTCGATGGGCAACGACGCGGCCTTACTTTACAGTCTGCAAATGCAGGCCGATCAGCAAAACACCCTGCAAACCACAGCGACCAATGCCGGCAATCAGCTCGACGCGGCGCAAGACGCGCTGAACAGCATTGCCTCGGCGGTGCAGACCATCGCCAACGCATCCATCAACACGGCAACGACAAGCGCCCAGGGCCAGGCTGCCGTCGCAACCCAGGCGTCGAGCACGATGTCACAGGTGCTCGACCTGTTGAACACGCAATATGACGGCAACGCCTTGTTCGCCGGCGACGCCACATCCACCCCGCCGATGCAAAGCGCCAACGCGCCGGGCGGGCCGTTAGCTGCGGTGAATGCTGTGCTGAGTGCGGCGGTGACCGCCAATGGCGGGCAGCCACTGACCGCGGCCAACGTGCAGAGTCTGCTGACCGGTCCGAATGGATTGTCCAGCATCTTCAACAACACCAACAGCAATCCGGCGCTGAATTACAATAGTGCGTTCTACACCGCGCCGGATGACGGCAAGCCAACCCAGGTGCTGATCGGGCAAAACCAGTCGCTGTCCTATAGCGTCAAGGGCAATCAACCAGCGTTCACCAACCTGATGCAAGGGTTGTCGATGCTGACCCTGTTGGCGGCCCCATCAACTCAGCTGGACAGCACGGCGAAGTCGGCGATCCTGACGCAGGCTACGTCAGTGATTGGTCAGGCGCAGAATGATCTTATTACGCAACAAGGTCAGCTCGGTGCAGTTCAGGAGCAGTTGCAGCAGGTTGCCACGGCGCAACAGACGGCGGCCAGCAACACCACGCAGCAAATTACGAAATTTGAAGCTGCCGACCAGACGGCGGTCGCCACCCAGCTCAGCGCACTGCAGACGCAATTGCAGGCGAGTTACCAGGTCACCGCTGACCTCTCGCAGCTCACGCTGTCGCACTATCTTCCCACCCTCATGTCGTAGCCCGCCGAGGAGTTTCGTTGATGACGCACGGCAGAATGCCGAGACTTGCGTTGCTGGTCGCCGCTCTGGCGTTATCGGTTGCCATGCCGGCGCGAGCACAGATCATGTTGCGCGACCTGGTGTCGATCGAGGGCGTCCGCAGCAACCAACTGGTCGGTTATGGCCTCGTCGTGGGCCTGCAATCGACCGGCGATACGTTGCGCAACTCGCAGTTCACCCAGCAGTCGCTGACCGCCATGCTGGAGCGGATGGGCGTCAACGTTGCGGGTCAGCAGCTGCAAACCCGCAACACCGCCGCAGTGGTAGTAACCGCGACGTTGCCGGCATTCGCGCGACAGGGCTCGCCGCTGGACGTCTCAGTATCGTCGCTGGGCGACGCCAAGTCGCTGCAAGGCGGCACCTTGATGGTCACGCCGCTGATCGGCGCGGACGGCGAGGTTTACGCCGTTGGTCAGGGACCGGTGGTGGTCGGCGGCTTCCAGGCGTCGGGCGCGGCGCAGGCGGTAAAACAGGGCGTGCAAACCAGCGGCCGGGTGCCGGGCGGCGCGACGGTGGAGCGGGAACTGCCAAATACCCTGGACAATCTGTCGACGGTTCGGCTGGCGCTGCATAACCCCGATTTCACCACAGCGACCCGCATCGAGCAGGCAATCAACGCCCGCATGGGCGGCGGCATCGCCGATGCCATCGACCTGGGTACCGTGGATGTGCGCGTGCCGCTAAGCTACCAACGCCGGGTCACCGAGATGCTGGCGCAAATCGAGCGCATCGAGGTGCGGCCGGATACGCCGGCCAAGGTGGTGATCGATGAAAAGAGCGGCACGATCGTGGTCGGTGCCGAGGTGAAGCTGGATTCAGTGGCGGTGGCGCACGGCAACCTCACCGTCCGGGTCACCGAGACCGCTCAGGTTTCACAGCCTCGCCCGTTCTCGCGCGGCCGCACCGCGGTAACACCAAAAACCGACATCGACGTGAACGAGCATGCCGAACGCAACCTGCACATCATGCCGCGTGCCGCCACGCTGAAGGATCTGGTGGATGGCCTGAACGCGCTGGGGCTTGGGCCACGCGATCTGATCCAGGTGCTGAACGCTTTGAAAGCGGCCGGCGCATTGCACGCCGAGCTGGATTTCATCTGAACGCGAACGCCCGCGGTCGGTAACGGGCGAGTCAGTGAGGCTGCGTCACGCAGCATTGCCGGCAGACGTGCCGCGTAGGGCGGACAGTAACCCTGCGGGCAAGGTGTTCTGCGAATTACCGTGATGGCGCACCGCAGATTGCCCCCGCCCGATCGCGGAGTCGATCTGGGTGAACACCCGGCTCAGGTTCGCGATCGCCTCACGTTCGATCGGCTGCCTTGCGTGGAGCGAGATGGCAGCGACCTTGGTTTGCGTCGCACTACCCGCCGCCGGACCGGTCTGCGCCAAATTGACCGGCCCTGTCGGCATTACCGAGCCCGTGGCAGCATAAGCGCGGGCAACACGGTCGCGCAGGTGCTGCATGAACTGGGCGACCGTGTACGGCGTGCCGTCAGGCGCGGCAAACAGGGGCGCATTTGCCCGCGCTGCGGC
>JBEKQQ010000226.1:0-6954 GCA_049519555.1 Acetobacteraceae bacterium | reverse complement strand
CGCTCGCCGACGCGCACTTCGCGCATGGCGGTTTCATCATCTTCGCCACAATGCATGTTGATGACGAGGCGCCAGTTGTCGCGGCTGATCGAGCGGCCATGCTTTGCCGCTTCCGCCTCCGCCATACGCCAGTTGTCGGCCAGTTTGGCGGGACCGCCGGGGACACCGGCGCCAATCGACAAAATGCCGCAGCCGTATTTGCCGGCAGCCAACCAGCCGGCCGGTGTCGTTACGCTGGCGACCGCGATCGGAAAGCCGCCCTTGGTGTATGGTCGCAGATGCAGCCTCGCCTCTTTCAGTTCAAACCAATCGGTTTTCAGCGTAACCGGCGCGCGGCCTTCGAGCAACGCAACGATGGCGCCGAGCGACTCGTCCATGCGGCGACGTTGCGATTCCGGGTCGATGCCCATCATGTAAGCGTCCGACACCAATGCGCCTGGCCCGACACCGAGCATGCTGCGGCCGCGGGTCATGTGGTCGAGCTGCACAAATCGTTGCGCGACCATCAGCGGGTGATGGTACGGTAGGCTCGTGACCCCCGAGCCCAACATGATGTTGCGGGTGCGATCGGCGGCGACGCCGATAAAGATCTCCGGCGAGGCAATGGTTTCCCAGCCGGCGGAATGATGTTCGCCAATCCAGGCCTCATCGTAGCCGAGGTGGTCGAGCCACTGCACGAGCTCCAGATCGCGTTGCAGGGCAAGGTTGGGGTTGTCGCCAACCCGGTGGAACGGCGCCAGGAAAATGCCGAAGCGCAAGCCGTCGTGAGCCATGTTCGAAGTCCTTTTGGTTAACGGAGCGGACGGAAGAAGTCCTGGATTTCCCCGGCGAGAGCGGCGGGCTGCTCCATGGCCGCGAAGTGCCCGCCTTGTTTCATTTCGGTCCACCGTTGGATGTTGGTGTAGGTCTTTGCCGCGATCGAGCGCGGCGGCAACAGGATTTCCTTCGGGAATGCAGCATAACCGGTCGGCACCGTGATGGGGTTCGCCGGCGAGATCGGCCACGTGGTGTGCAGCCGGCCGTAATAGGGCCAGAACGACGAACCAATGGCGCCGGTGAACCAATAAAGCGAGATATTCGCCAACATGCGGTCTCGGCTGATGGCATTCTCCGGGAACCCGTCGCAATCGGACCAGGAGCGGAATTTTTCGGCGATCCAGGCTGCCAGACCCGCCGGGGAGTCCGTCAGTGCAAACGCCAGGGTTTGCGGTTTGGTGCCCTGAATTTGCTGGTAGCCGGTTTCCTCCCGAAGCCAATGGGCAAGATCGTCAGCGTAGCGCTTCGCTTCCGGCGAGAGTTCGCCATCGGGCCGGTCGCGTGGGACGAACAACAGGTTGACGTGGATGCCGCAGACCGACGTTGGCCAGAGCGACCCAATCAAGGAGGCAGTACCGGCTCCCCAGTCACCGCCCTGGACGGCGAATTTCTTATAGCCAAGCGTTTGCGTCATTAAATCGTGCACGCAGGCGGCGATGTCCTGTAGGGTGAAACGCTTTTGGCCGGGATTGAAGGAAAGTCCGTAGCCGGGCAGTGACGGTGCGATAACGGTAAAGGCGTCTTTGGCGTCGCCACCGAACCGGGCCGGGTCGGTCAGCCGCGGAATAATATCGAGGAACTCGTAAACCGAGCCGGGCCAACCATGCAGCAGCAGCAACGGATACGGGTTCGGACCGACGCCAGGGACGTGCAGATAATGCAGGTCGATGTCGTGCAACGGGGTCTTGAACTGCGGGAACCCGTTCAACGCCGCTTCCTGCGCGCGCCAGTCGAAACGATCGTGCCAGTAGCTGACAAGTTCGCGAGCGTACTCGACGCTGGTGCCAAAAGCCCAGGGCTCTCCGGGGGCAGAGTCGGGGAAGCGAGTGAGGGAGAGGCGGGTTCTGAGGTCGGCGATGGCGGCGTCCGGGACGCTTAGGTTGAAGGGTTGGGGGGCCATGGGTCGGGTCCTCTTGTAGGCCTGGCTGGTCAAGGGCCATGCGAAAGGAGCGCGGTCAAGTGCGGGCGCTGGTTGACGCGGGTGGCTAATGCTATATATCAGTGCTGTATATCACGGAGACCCGCCGATGGCGACAGCGAAGGTGTTTTGGTCAGGCCGCTCGCAGGCGGTGCGGCTGCCAAAAGAGTTCCGCTTGGATAGTGATGAGGTGCGAATTCGCCGGGAGGGAAAGAAAATCATCCTCGAACCTATCCCGAAGGATTGGGCATGGCTGGATGAATTGCAAAAAAGGATAGGACAACTGGACGACGACTTCATCGCCGCCGTCAACGAGGAATTGCCTATGCAGGAACGACCCGAACTTGACGATTTGTTCAAGTGAGGTACCTGCTGGACACGAACGTTGTGATCCGGTTGCTGAACAGCGACCAACAGATAACCAGGCGAGTTCACCGGCTCGAAAGATCGGACTTTGGGTTGCCGATCATGGTCATGCATGAATTGTATTTCGGTGCATTTAAGAGCCTGCGGCACGAACAGAATGTTTCTTTCCTGGAAGCCCTTGATTTTGAAATCCTCGACTTCCAGCTTCAGGACGCAATAACGGCGGGCGAAATCCGCGCCACATTGGCCGCCAGAGGAACGCCGATCGGCCCCTTCGACCTGCTTATCGCCGGACAAGCTGTGGCACGGAATCTCATTTTAATCACCAATAATCTGCGTGAATTTAACCGCATCGACGCACTACATGTCGAAGATTGGCAAGCCCCCTGACGCTTACGCCGCCTTCGCCTCATTCGAAATCCGCACCAGCGCTTCCAGCGTATCGCGCGCGAACTTCAACCGTGCTGCGACATCCATATCCCGCGCAATCGCCAGCTTGTGATCGGGCCGCAACCGAACCAACCCGCCCTTCCCCGACAGCCAGCGTATCAATCCGGCCGGATTGCGGAACACATTGCCACGGAACGACACCACCATGCCTTTCGGTCCGGCATCAAGTTTTTCCACGCCCGCCTCCCGGCACGCCCGCTTCAACGCGACAACGCCCAACAGGTTGTCGACCTCCTTCGGCAAAGGACCGAAACGATCGACCAGTTCCGCGGCCATCGCCTCGGTCTCGGCATCCGAGGCCAGCGCGCCGATGCGGCGATATAAGCCGAGACGTACCGGCAGATCGCGCACGTAATCATCCGGTATCAAAACCGGCAGCCCAAGCGAGATACCCGGCGTCCAATCGCGTTCCTGGCCGGTGCGCCTACCCTCACCGGCACGAATGTCGGCAACGGCGTCTTCCAACATCTGCTGATAAAGCTCGATGCCGACCTCGCGAATGTGGCCGGACTGCTCGTCGCCCAACAGATTGCCTGCGCCGCGTATATCGAGGTCGTGCGAGGCCAAAGTAAACCCTGCGCCCAATGTATCCAGCGTCTGCATCACGGTCAGGCGTTTCTCAGCCGCGGCCGACAGCCGATGCGAAGCCGGCCAGGTCAGATAAGCGTAGCCGCGCTGCTTGCCGCGTCCAACCCGGCCACGCAACTGGTACAACTGCCCAAGCCCGAACATATCGGCGCGATGGATCACCAGCGTATTGACCGCGGGCATGTCCAGCCCGCTCTCGACGATGTTGGTGGACAGCAAAATATCGTGTTTGCCGTCGCCGAACTCGGTCATCACGCGTTCCAGTTCGGTCGGTGCCAACCGTCCGTGCGCCATGGCCATTTTCGCACCCGGCACGATCTCGCGCAGGCGTTCCGCCATGCGGCCCAGATCCTCGATGCGCGGCACCACGCAAAACACCTGACCACCGCGGAAACGTTCGCGTTGCAGCGCTTCGCGGATCACCAGCGAATCGAATGGCATGATGAACGTGCGAACCGCGAGACGATCGACCGGCGGAGTGCTGATCAAACTCATTTCGCGCACGCCGGTCAGTGCCAGTTGTAACGTCCTTGGGATCGGTGTTGCGGTCAGCGTCAACACATGCACGTCGGCCTTGAGCTGCTTCAGACGCTCCTTGTGCGCGACGCCAAAGTGTTGCTCTTCATCAACGACCAGCAAACCCAGATCGGCGAACTGGATCGACTTCGACAGCAACGCGTGTGTGCCGACCACGATGTTGACCTCTCCGGTGGTCAGGCCGCGGCGGACTTCGTTGGCTTCTCGCGTTGCCACCATGCGCGACAGTTGTGCGACTTTGACCGGCAATCCAGCAAACCGTTCCGAGAATGTGCGAAAATGCTGCCGCGACAGCAGCGTCGTCGGTACCACCACCGCCACCTGGGCGCCCGACATCGCGGCAACGAAGGCCGCCCGCAACGCAACCTCGGTCTTGCCAAAGCCGACATCACCGCAGATCAACCGATCCATCGGCCGGCCCGAGGCAAGGTCTTCCAACACATCGGCAATGGCGCGCGACTGATCCTCGGTCTCCGCGAACGGGAAGCGGGCGCAGAATTCGTCGAAACTGCCTTCCGGCGGCGCCATGATCTCGGCGTCATGCAATTGCCGCGCGGCCGCAATCTTGATCAGCTCACCCGCCATGTCGCGGATGCGCTGTTTCATTTTCGCCTTGCGGCTCTGCCACGCCACACCGCCAAGTTTATCGAGCGTGGCACCTTGCTGGTCGCTGCCGTAACGCGACAGTACCTCGATATTTTCCACCGGCAGGAACAGTTTTTCGTCGCCGTCGTAGATCAGGCGCAAACAGTCATGCGGGGCGCCGGTGACGGTCAATGTCGTCAACCCATCGTAACGGCCAATGCCGTATTCCTGATGCACGACGAGGTCGCCTTCAGCGATTTCGGTTGCCTCGGCAATGAACTGATCCGCGCGCATACGGCGCCGCGGCGGGCGGGAAATCCGCTCCCCTAACAAATCCTGTTCGCCCACCAGCGCCAGCCGGTCGGCAACAAAACCGCGTTCTACGCCAAGCGTGATCAGCGAGACCGACCCCGCTTCCTTCCGCCGGACCGCTGCCCAGTCCTCCTCCTGGGCTACATCCTTGAAACCATGCTCCTTCAGCAACAAAGTCAAACGTTCGCGCGAGCCACGGGTCCAGGCCGCGATGATGATACGCTTTCCCTCGGTCCGCCAACGTTCCGCTTGTGAGCGCAGTTGCTCGAACACGCTGATCCCGGGTCCGCCGGCCGATTGCGCAAACACCGGACCGGGACGGCCGCCACCATCAATTTCGAGAACCCCGTCGGGACGGCCGAATGGCGTGAACGCCAACAACGGGCCGAACGACAGCATCTCATCCCATTCGTCACGATCGAGATACAATCGCGCCGGCGGCAAGGCCCGGTACGGCACCTCGCCGTCCCGCGGCGGTGCCTGCCTCGCCTGCGCATGATCGGCAATCATTTCGAGGCGCGCTTCCAACACCTCATTCGACTGGTGATCCAGACTGACGGAAGCATCCGGAAGATAATCCAGCAAATTTTCCATCACCGGATGGAACAGCGGCACCCAGTGCTCCATGCCCGGATGCCGCCGCCCCTCGGAGATCGACAAATACAGCGGGTCCTGCGCCGCCTCCGGCCCGAAGGCGTCGCGCCAGCCAGTGCGGAACCGGGAAATGGATTCCTTGTCCAGCGCCAGTTCGGATACCGGGCGTAACGACAACGCGCGGCGTCCCTTGCCGCCACTTCGTTGCGTGGACGGGTCGAACGGCTTGATCGATTCGATGGTGTCGCCGAACATGTCGAGCCGGAGCGGTTCGCTCTCGCCGGCCGGGAAGATGTCGAAAATGCCACCGCGGACGGCGTATTCGCCCGGCTCCATGACGGTGCCGGCCCGGCCATAGCCGTTGGCCTCCAGGAACCGTGCCAGCTCCTCCGGCTTGACCTGGCCGTTGACCGACACGTCCAGCCGCGCTCCGGCGAACGCAGAGCGCGGCGGCACCCGTTGCACCAATGCGTTCACCGTGGTGAGCACGATCCGCGGGCCGGTCGGCTTGTCGAGCAACCGGGTCAGGGTGGCAATCCGCTCCGACACCAGCGCCGGATTGGGTGACACACGATCGTACGGCAAGCAATCCCAGGCGGGGAAACGCAAAATCTCCGCCTCGGGCATCGCAAACGCCAGCGCCTCAGCCAGCCGGGCCATTCGCGCGTCGTCGCGGGTCACATGCAAGACCGGCCCAGAATACTCCCGTCTGCGCTGCGCAAGCAGAAACGCATCCCACCCCTCAGGCGCACCCCAGACCCGAATGGGGCCGCTCACCGCGCGGCCTCGGGCGATGGGGCGAATGGCCGGGGTTGAGAAAGTGCCGGGGTTTCACCCCGGACCCCGACCAGGAGGCTCTGCCTCCTGGACCTCCGCCAAGGGCAGTGGCCCTTGGAACCATTAATTTGGGTGGGTGTGGGAGGAGGGCCGACCGTAACCGCGCAAGGTCCGTGTTGGCCCTCCTCCGACACCCACCCAATGGATAATAGATTGCTAAGGGCCTCGCCCTTAGCTGGGGGTCCAGGGGGCAAAGCCTCTGGCGGGTTCGAAGGGCGGAGCCCTCGCGCTTGCCCAGCTCCAGACGCCCGCCTCATCGCACCAGGCTCGCGCGTATGCGCAGCAGCATTGGGGTCGCGTCTTCGGGTGCGATCGGGCGGCGCCCGGTCAGCCAATCGGCGAGATCGGGATCTGGGCGTTCCAACAGAGTCTCCAGCGCCTCAATATCTGATTCGGTCAGGGTATCGAGATGCTGGCGTACGAAACCGCCGATCAGCAGGTCGTTCTCCTGCGTTCCGCGATGCGTGGCACGGAATAACAAGCGCCGCCGTCGTGGTTCGTCTCCAAGGCGATCGCTGGAGTCGCTGTGGGCTTGGTCTGGCTCGGTCATCGTTGGACTGTCATATAGCCGCCGGTCAACCTTATGTCAGCCCGTGGACTCGATCTCACTCAACTCGCTTTTTGCGCCTCTGACATCACTGCGCGGCATAGGTCCGGCCGTGGCGAAGCTGATCGCGCGCGCCGCGGGCGGCGAGCGGGTGATCGACCTGCTGTTTCACATGCCCGAGTCG
>JBEKQQ010000225.1:0-7069 GCA_049519555.1 Acetobacteraceae bacterium | reverse complement strand
CATCTTCGTGTACATCTGGGCCGGGCCCCATCACCTTCTCAACACGGCGCTGCCCGACTGGGCCCAGACGCTCGGAATGGTGTTCAGCGTGATGCTTTGGGCGCCGAGCTGGGGCGGAATGCTCAACGGCCTTTTGACGCTCCGGGGAGCCTGGGACAAGGTCCGCACAGACCCCGTTCTCAAGTTCATGGCGGCGGCGGTGACCTTCTACGGCATGGCGACCTTCGAGGGCCCGGTGATGTCGATCCGCCCGGTCAACGCGCTGTCGCATTATACGGACTGGGGCATCGGCCACGTGCATTCCGGTGCTCTGGGCTGGGTCGCGTTCATTACATTCGGCGCGTTTTATTACCTCGTGCCGGTGTTGTGGAAACGCCCAGGACTTTATTCGGTAAGACTGGCGTCGTGGCATTACTGGATCGCGACCTTTGGGATTGTGCTTTACATTACCTCAATGTGGGTGGCGGGCATCATGCAGGGCCTGATGTGGCGGGCGTACGACCAGTTCGGGTTCCTGCAATATTCGTTCGCCGAGTCGGTCAGCGCGGTTCATCCGTTCTATGTCATTCGGCTGGCCGGCGGTTTGTGCTTCCTGAGCGGTGCGCTGATCATGGTCTACAACCTGGTTCGAACCGTGCGCGGCCCACTGATCGAGCCGGCATCAGGGCTTATCCCGGTTCCGGTGGGAGAGTAAGACGATGTTCATCCGTCATGAGACTCTCGAGCGGAACGCGTTTCTGTTTGTGATATTTACTGTGCTGGTGATTGCCGTCGGCGGCCTGGTGGAGGTCATTCCACTGTTTACCATCGAAACGACGGTGGAGCATGTGACGGGCGTGCGGCCGTACTCGCCGCTCGAGTCGCGTGGCCGCGATATCTACGTTCGGGAAGGCTGCTATCTCTGCCATAGTCAGATGATCCGTGCATTGCGCGATGAAGTGGAACGTTACGGGCATTATTCGATCGCGGCTGAAAGCATGTATGATCATCCGTTCCAGTGGGGCTCCAAGCGGATTGGCCCGGATCTGGCGCGGGTCGGCGGCAAATACTCCAACGATTGGCATTACGCACATCTTACCAACGCGCAGAGCGTGGTGCCGGAATCACTGATGCCGCACTATGCGTTTCTCGAGGAAACGCCGTTGGAGCTGGACGATCTGGTGGCGCGGCTGAAGGCGCAACGGACCGTTGGCGTGCCCTATACGGATGAGATGATGGCGAACGCAAAAGCTGACCTGTTGGCGCAGGCGAATCCGGCAGCGGACAATGCGGCGTTGCTGAAGCGCTATCCCAAGGCAGTCACCGTGCCGGGGAATGGTCAATACGTCACGGAAATGGATGCACTGGTCGCCTATCTGCAGGTGCTTGGGACCATGGTGGACTTCGCCGACCCCGCCAACGAAAAACTGCACCAATAGGAGGCCGGCCATGCGGGTCATTCAATTCCTCCGCGATTATTCCATTGTGTTCATGTTCGTCACGTTTGTAATGATTTTGGCACTGACGCTCTGGCCTGGCAGAAAGCCACGTTTCGAGCGTGACGCGCAAATTCCCCTGCAAGACGATCGCTGAGGAGGCACCATCGTGCCAACGAAAATCGAAAAGGACGCCGTCACCGGCCACGTGACCACCGGCCATGAGTGGGACGGTCTGCAGGAGCTGAACCGCCCGGTGCCGAAATGGTGGATTTACGTGTTCTGGGCCAGCGTCGTCTGGGCTGTCGGCTTTTGCGTGCTGTACCCGTCGGTGCCGGGAATTACCGGCTATTTTCACGGCATCATTGGCTATTATCAGCGTGATGCCGTGGATGCGGATGTCGCGTTGGTGGCACAGCAGCGCGCCGGCGCGATGGACAAAATCAAGGCACTGTCGTTCGCGGACATCCGTAAGGATGCACAACTGCTCGCGGTGGCGGAAACCGCCGGTCGCATTACCTTCGCTGAGAACTGCCAGCCCTGTCATGGCGCAGGCGGCGGCGGCAATCCCGGGTTTCCGGCGCTGGCGGCAGGTAATTGGCTGTGGGGCGGCAAGCTCGAAGATATCCAACAGACTGTCACTTTCGGCATTCGCAGCGGATTGGATGACGCGCGCAACAGCCAAATGCCGCGATTTGGCGCCGACGGCATCCTGAAACCGGCAGAAATTCAGGCGGTCGCCGACTATGTGGCAACACTTTACGGGCTGCCAGCGACCGGGGCAGATCTGACGGAAGGTAGACGGGTCTTTGCCGAGAACTGCGCCGTCTGTCATGGCGACACCGGACAGGGCAACCGTGAGGTGGGCGGTGCCAGGCTGGCAGCACGGACCCATCTGCATGGCGATGACCGTGCCGCGATCGTGGCGCAGATCACCAATCCTCGTATGGGGGTGATGCCAAACTGGAACGCCCGCCTGGACCTCGCGAAAATCAAGAGTGTGACGCTGTATGTCCACTCCCTGGGCGGCGGAGAATAACCGTCATCATGTCATTTATGGCCAAAGGTAAACCGGTCGTGGATCAGTCCGAGGACAGTCTGTACGCCGACCGGGTCAGAGTTTACCCGAAATCGGTGCACGGTCCAGTACGCCGGTTCAAATGGGCCGTGCTGATCGTTTGCCTGACGATTTACTACGTGTTGCCCTGGGTGCGTTGGAATCGTGGCATTGGGCGGCCCAATCAGGCAGTCTTGCTGGATATCTTTCATGAACGCTTTTGGTTCTTCAATCTCGAGTTCTGGCCGCAGGACATCTTCTATCTGACCGGCCTGCTGATCATGGGCGCGGTCGCGTTGTTCCTTGTCACCAGCCTGTTTGGCCGGTTGTGGTGCGGCTTCACCTGCCCGCAGACCGTCTGGACCGACCTGTTCATGTGGGTCGAGCGGGAGATCGAGGGCGACCGCAACGAACGTATGAAGCGCGATGCCGGCCCACTAAGTTTCGACAAGATATGGCGCAAGGGATTGAAACACGCGGTGTGGCTTGGGGTCGCGTTTTGGACCGGCGGTGCCTGGATCATGTATTATGTCGATGCGCCTACCGTAACGGTTGAGTTCTGGGAAGGCGCTGCGTCGACGCCGGTCTATCTGTTCACCGCACTGTTCACCGCGACGACCTATTTGCTGGCAGGTTGGGCGCGGGAACAGGTCTGCACCTATATGTGCCCCTGGCCACGGTTCCAGGCGGCGATGCTGGATGAGCAGAGCTTCACCACCACCTACCAGGCGTGGCGCGGTGAACCTCGGGCGAAAGGCAAACGGATCCCGGGGGCCGGTGGCGATTGCGTCGATTGCGGCGCGTGTGTCACCGCCTGCCCGACCGGGATCGACATCCGTGACGGCAGCCAACTGGAATGCATCAATTGCGGTTTGTGCATAGACGCCTGTAACCACGTCATGGAGCGGACCGGCCGGCCGGGTTGGTTGATTACCTGGGACACTCTGGCGGATCAGGCGGCGAAGGCGGCCGGCACGCATGTTCCACTGCGATTGATCCGCCCGCGAACCATCATTTATCTTTCCGCGCTCGGCCTCGTCGCCGCTGTCATGATCGTTGCTCTTGCGGTTCGGCCCGGGCTTGGGCTGGCCGTGCTGCACGACCGGGCGCCGCTTTTCGTGATGCTGGCGAACGGCGACATCCGCGACGGCTATACCGTGAAGATCGTCAATAAGTCACCGGCCCAGGCGGTTTTCGAGATTACCACGCAAGGCCTGTTTGGCGCGATGTTGACCGAAGCGAACGAAGAACTCGGCCCGGCGGCGACACTGGGTTTGCCGGTGGCGGGCGACAGTGTGGGCACATTCCGGGTCATGGTGACCGGACAACCCGCTGCGCTGGTTGAAGGGTCGGAGCCATTAGACTTTTCGTTACGGGATACCGTAACGGGCGAAGTGACAGTGTATCACTCGGTATTCATGGGGCCGGTGCGGCGGAGGGAGCGGTGATGCGACGGCACAATGGTATGGCGGCACGGCCGACCCGCAATCCGTGGTTGTTCTTTCCATGGTTCCTCGCTGTGGCGATGGGCGTGGTGATTGTCGTCAACTGCTTCATGGCCTGGTCGGCTCTCCATACCTTTCCGGGCAACGCCGGCAGCGATGGGTTCGATCTGTCTAACCATTACGATACCATAATAGAACGCATGAAGCAGGAAGCCGGCCTGGATTGGGCGGTGCAAGCCGACGTGGATCAGGCTGGTCATCCAGTCGTTGTACTTTACGATCGATCTGGCACGGCTCTCGGTGGTGCGGAGATTGAGGCGACCGCGCAACGGCCGCTCGGGGATCGGCACGCGCGGCAGGTGCATTTTACCGAAGTTTCGTCTGGACATTACCGCGGAGATGTTGCTCTGGACGAGCAAGGTCAATGGGAACTGGAAATCTGGGCTACGGCCGACGGGAAGCAATTCAGCACGACACGGCGGATCATGGCGCGGTGACCACGCTTGCGCTCGATGAGGGGTTGGTCCGGGCCACCGTGAGTTCCTGCGCCCATTGTGGACAACCGGCAGCCGCCGGACGTCGGTTCTGTTGCCCGGGATGTGAGGCCGCGTTTGCTGCAATTCAGGCCCTGGGTCTCGGATCTTTCTACGAACGTTGCATTGCCGAGCGACCGCCGCGGCCGGAACGATTTGAACCGTGCGATCTGACCCGTTTCATCGCCGCCCGTGGCGATGGCGCCAAGGAACTTGTGCTGGCGATCGATGGATTGCGCTGCGGGGCCTGCGTCTGGCTGATCGAGTCGGTGCTTGGCCGTGAGCCATCGGTGCAAACCGGCCGGGTCAACATGACCAGCCGGCGTCTGAAACTCGTTTGGCGAGGTCCGGATGCCGAGGCGGCACGTCTGGTCAGCCGCATCGAATCTCTGGGCTATAGGCTGGTGCCGTTCGATCCTGTGGCGCTGGCGGCATCGCGGGACGACACCGACAGGGCCCTGATCCGGGCGTTGGCGGTGGCTGGCTTCGCCGCAATCAATGTCATGCTGATGTCGATCGGCATCTGGGCTGGCGACGCCGCGGGCCTGTTGGATGGCATGGGGCCGGCGACACGGGACCTGCTGCATCTGGTGTCCGCCTTGATTGCGCTGCCGGCGATCGCTTATGCCGGTCAGCCGTTCTTTCGCTCCGCGTTGGCGGTGCTGCGGCACGGACGGACCAACATGGATGTGCCGATCAGCCTCGGTGTGCTGCTGGTCTCAGGTCTGAGTCTCGTCCAGACGCTGTCGCATGGCCACGACGCATATTTCGACTCGGCGGTCACGCTGCTGTTCTTTTTGCTGATTGGCCGCGTGCTGGATCACCGCGCCCGCGGCCACGTGCGGGCGACCGTGGAATTACTGCTGACGTTGCGCGCCACCGACGTGACTGTGCTCGGCGATGACGGCACGGCCACGCGCCGTCCCGCCCGGTCGCTGCTGCCCGGGGAGCAGGTGCTGGTTGGGATGGGGGAACGAATTGGCGTCGATGGTGTAGTGGAACGAGGCGCGTCCTCCGTCGATACCAGTCTGGTCACTGGTGAGAGCCTGCCGGTTGCCGTAACGGCAGGCGCCGCCGTGTTCGCCGGCACGATGAATCTTGGAGCGCCGCTGACGGTGCGGGTCACAGCAGCCGAGGACGGGACCGTGCTGGCAGAATGTGCCCGGCTGATTGAGGCGTCGGAGGCGCGGCGATCCCGGTTTGTCGTGCTGGCCGACCGGGTGGCGCGACGCTATGCGCCGGCGGTGCATCTGACGGCGCTGGCGACGTTCGTGGGATGGTATGTGTGGGGCGGCGTCTCACTGTCGCAGGCATTGTTGACCGCGAGCGCGGTGCTGATCATTACCTGCCCGTGCGCGCTGGCGTTGGCGGTGCCGGCGGTGCAGGTGATCGCCACGGCACGTTTGTTCCGCTCCGGCATCCTGCTGAAGTCGGGGACAGCGCTGGAGCGGTTGGCCGAGGTCGACACGGTCGTGTTCGACAAGACCGGGACATTGACCGAACCGTCGTTGGCGCTGGTGCGGGACGGGGTCGATCCGGTGGCGTTACGGGATGCGGCGTCGCTCGCCGTGCATAGCCGGCATCCGTTGGCGCGCGCTTTGGTGGCCGCCAGTGGGAACCTGCCAGCGGCAGGTCAGGTTGAGGAACATCCTGGCCTCGGCGTTTCGGGCGGAGGGATGCGGCTGGGGTCGGCGGCATTTGTCGACGCCGTATCATCAGGATCGTGTTCCGGGCCCGAATTATGGCTGAGCCGCTCCGGCGAGGCGCCGGTTCGTTTCAGTTTTGCCGAGCGGTCGCGACACGACGCCGCCGAAACGGTTGCCCGGCTGCGGGCAATGGGACTGCGGATCCGGTTGCTGTCGGGAGATCACGCAGCTTCGGTTGCTCGGATCGCGGCCGCGATTGGGATTGACGATTGGCAGGCAGATTGTTCCCCGATCGAGAAGGTTACGTTACTGCGCCGAATGGGCGGTCGTGTCTTGATGGTGGGGGACGGGCTTAACGATGGGCCATGCCTCGCAGAGGCGCATGTTTCGGTGTCTCCCGCCACGGCGGCCGATATCAGTCAAACGCTGGCGGATGCGGTGTTCCAGGGGGCAGGGTTACGGGCGGTCTCGGACCTGGTCGTGACGGCACGGCGGGCGAGGGGCCTGATGCGCGGCAATATCGCGTTGTCGCTGATTTATAATCTGCTGATGGTGCCGTTGGCGGTGGCGGGACTGGTGACACCCTGGTTGGCGGCAGCAGCGATGTCATCGTCGTCGCTGTTGGTCATCGGCAACAGTTTCCGGGCCCGCGCATGAATGTCATTCTGTTGCTGATCGGTGCGTCTTTGGTGCTTGGCTTGTGTGGGCTCGCGGTGTTCCTGTGGTCGCTGCGGGACGGGCAGTACGAGGACCTGGACGGGGCCGCCAACCGTGTGCTGTTCGACCACGATCATCCGAAACGCTGAGTGATCTGCACCCGGACGAGGCCGAAATTGCCGCGGGCGGCGCGGAAGACGACATCGCCATGGGCATGGAACCGGAAGACGGTTGCCTTGCCGTTTTGGATATCAACGACGAGTCGACCGTTGCCTTTACCGCGCAGGGCATCGAAAACCTCTCGGAACTGATTGAA
>JBEKQQ010000224.1:0-7263 GCA_049519555.1 Acetobacteraceae bacterium | reverse complement strand
GATCCAGTCGTTCATGAGTTCCCCACTCTCGAGTCCGCTCCTGATTCAATTCGAGATGATGTTGGGAAGTTGCTCAACGACAACGTGTACAAATTAAAAGAGGCATTAGTATCTGGCATATTAGATGAGAGGAAGCCTCTCGATGATGTTCGACGAGCATTTTTTCAGAAGACACTGGACGAGTTCTGCGACGATGACTATCCGGAGAAAATTCCTGATGTGTTTTCTGTGGCGGGATGCAATGTTTTTGGTCACGTCTGTCCCGTGTTTTTCGCGGCAGAAGCAATAACCGAGACGTCTGAAGCACGAAGGCGAGGGAGATACATCCCGTTTAAAATCAAAATGAGAGTTGTCAGACGAGATAACTACACGTGCCAACATTGTGGTAAGCACCTGAAGGACGACGAAGTTGAATTTGACCATAAAATTCCGATCTCACTCGGCGGAAGCTCGGAGGAGCACAATATTCGTCTCACCTGCTTCGACTGCAATAGAGAAAAATCTGATCACGTTGACATATGAAACTCTTCAGCCACCTATTCCAGCACGCAAAACCCGCGGCACAACCATCGCTTACCGTCGCTGAACGGCATTTGCTTATTCTTCGCTTGCTCCGTCCGATCGCGCTCCCGCCATCCGGAAAAACGGTTAGCGAGCGGGTTATAAAGTCCTCTCGACGAGGATGCCCTCCCTAACTCTTGCCTAACGCATTTGCCGCTGGTGTCCCGACTCTGAAATTTCTTCATCTAACGGCGCCTCCAGATACAGCCAGCGTCGCGATTATTTTCAAGCAAATCGGCGCACCGGCAACCGCAGCTCAGCTGTTCAGTTGCGCCAACTGATTGATAAATACCGTTGGCGGCGACATGCGAACGTCCGGTGCCTTGAGTCCGATCGCATGAGCCGCCCCAGCCACGAAGTCATTGCAATTATTGAAGAGCAGGTTAAAAACCTGAGGTTTGGCTTGCTCCGACTGAATGTATGCGGTGAGACGCTCATATTGTTCGGCCGTCAAACTCCGATGAAATGTGGCCGCAGAAGGAAGATTGGCGAAGTAATCTTCCGGGCCGACCTCGCCGGGCATTGCGACGATGCCAATAAGAGGTCCAAGGGCACCAGCACCGCGAGGAAAGAAACCGACAGTCTTCCGTTCGATTGGATGCCCGCTCGAATCCTGCGCTCCGTATTCGAGAAAAGTATGGGTGTTTACGGCGTCCGGTCGCGTCCGAAAGTCGACATAAAATGGAGTGGCGGCAAACGAGGCAGAAGTTGTCGCGTCGGCGGCTGGCGGATGCGTGGTCGAAGAAACGTCGCTCGAGGACGCGCATGCTGACAAAGCGAACACAAGCACGGCCAGCCGCAGAACGATGCCGAGAGCGGGGTGCGTGGTCGACAATATTTTTAGCGGGCGGCCCATGGTCCGATTCCCCTGACGATTTTGCCCTGATATTATACGAGATTATTTCAGGGACACCACACTGGTTCCCTTTGCTGGAGGGTCCCTCTCGGCGGAGGTTGTTCGGTGAGGCCCCCGGGCATTTCCAGGTTCAGCCGGCCGGTCTTGCGGTGCGCCCGTTACCGGCCTACATCGTCCCCCTTCATCGGTTATGCCAACAGCCAAAGTTCCACCCAGGAGAGGGTCATGTTCAAGGGATCGCTCGTCGCGTTGATCACGCCCATGCGAGAAGATGGGTCGGTCGACGAGAAAGCCTACGCCGAATTCGTGGACTGGCAGATCAAAGAGGGCACCAAGGGCGTCATCCCGGTCGGGACCACCGGCGAGAGCCCGACGCTCTCCCACGACGAGCACCGCCGGGTCGTCGAGATTGCCGTTGAGGTTGCCAAAGGCCGGGTTCCGGTAATTGCGGGCGCCGGCTCCAACAGCACCGAGGAGGCGATCGCACTGGCCCGCCACGCCAAGGAAGCCGGTGCGGATGCCGCACTGATCGTGACGCCGTACTACAACAAGCCGACGCAGGAAGGCATGTATCTGCACTTCAAGGCGATCGCCGACTCGGTCGATCTGCCGATCATCATCTACAACATTCCGCCGCGCAGTGTGGTCGACATGAGCGTCGACACCATGGCGCGGCTGGCGAAGCACAAGAACATCATCGGCGTGAAGGATGCGACCGCCAATCTGACGCGTCCGTTGCACACGCGGCGTGCCTGCGGCGACGATTTCTGCCAGTTGTCCGGCGAGGATCACACCGCTTTGTCATTCAACGCCGCCGGCGGTGTCGGCTGCATCAGTGTCACCGCCAACGTTGCACCTCGCCTCTGCAACGATATGCAGACCGCCTGGGCCGACGGCCGCTTCAAAGAGGCAATGACCATCCAGAACCGGCTGGTGCCGCTGCACGATGCTTTGTTCGCAGAAACGAGTCCCGGCCCGGTGAAATTCGCCGCCTCGCTGCTCGGCAAGACCACCGAGCGTTGCCGTCTGCCGTTGGCACCACTGATGGGCCCGACCCGCGAACGTGTCCGCGCCGCGATGGCCGAAGTCGGACTGCTGAACTGAACGCAGCCGCCGCATGGCCGAGGCAAAGAAGAAGGGTCTGATCTCGCACGGCATCGCTGCGCAAAATCGCAAAGCCCGCTTCGATTACACCATCAAGGAGATGGTCGAGGCGGGCCTTGTGCTGAAAGGCGCCGAAGTAAAATCCCTGCGCCTCGGCCGCGCCACCCTGACCGACGCCTGGGCCGGCGAGCGCGACGGCGAGATGTGGATCTTCAATCTCTACATCCCGGAATATCAGGGCGGCGTGCTGTCGAAGTTCGAACCGAAGGCGCCGCGGAAATTATTGCTGAAGCACAAACAAATAACATCGCTGCTCGGCCAGGTCGCGCGCAAGGGCGTGTCGCTGGTGCCGCTCGACATTCATTTCAACGAGCGGGGACGGGCAAAAGTGCTTCTCGGCGTAGGCGAGGGCCGGCAGAAGCAGGACAAGCGCGCCGCGATCGCCGACCGGGACTGGAAGCGCGACAAAGATCGGCTGATGCGCGCGCGCGGCTGATGTCGCCCGTGCCGTTCAGTTTTCGAAATGATCCCGCGGTGCCGGCGGTCCTGGCATCTGATCGCCGAAGGTGAGGATGGGCCGTACATCCCGTCGATGGCGGTTGCTGCGTTGCTCCTCAGGCTGCTTTCTGGGCGGGCGCCGCGCTATGGCGCGCGGGCCGCCACGCGCGATCTGGAGGTCGGCGACTACCAGCCTTTGTTTGCCGGACGGGCGATCGTAACCGGCGTCAGAGACGAATCTCCCGGGCCCATCGCTCCGCTTTATGCGCTGGTACTGGGCTCGGCGTGGGACCGCTTGCCGGCTGAAATTCGTGCCATGCACGACGTCCGCGACCACGCATCGGCGTCGGGGCGGGCCAGTGTGGAACGCGGGCGTGGGCTGTTGGCGCGTTTGATCGCTGCCGTGATCGGCTTTCCGGAGCCGGCCCCCGACACACCGGTCAACGTTCGGTTTACTGCCGCGAACGGGCAGGAAACCTGGACGCGCACGTTCGGCGGCAAATCGTTCACCAGCCGCCAACTTCTCGGCCAAGGCAAACAGCAATTCCTGCTCTGCGAGCGTTTTGGGCCATTGACCTTCGCCATGGCCCTCGTTTTGCAAGATGCCCGCCTGGTCCTGATGCCACGACGCTGGAGTTGCCTTGGCCTGGCGCTGCCGATGTGGCTCGGACCTCGGGTATTTGCTTATGAAGCAGTGGAATCCGGCAAATTCCGTTTCCATGTTGAAATCAGCAATCGGTTGACGGGGCTGATCATTCGCTACCGCGGCTGGCTGCAGCCCAACCGGCAATCCGGGCTGGCGGTTGCCGCCGGTGCTGCAGTAACACCAGTGCCGGGTTGAAGATAATGAGGTAACCACTGCAATGGCTCACGACGACGTGACGGTTTCCGGCGGCATCCGCGACAAACTGATCGAGCAGAAGCAGCAATGGGCCCGTGACGGCCGCCTGCTGACCGGCACCTCGGCCGATCCGACGCGTGTGCGTCTGCCGCCGGGCCAACGTCTGGTGCGGGACTGGCCGGTGCTGGACCTCGGTGCCGAGCCGAATGTGACAGCGGAGAAATTTCGTCTCGACATCGATGGCGCGGTGGCGAACCGGCTCAGTCTCCGCCTGGACGAGTTCATGGCGTTGCCGCAGACCCAAACCACCTGCGACATTCATTGCGTCACGCAATGGTCGCGTTATGACAATCATTGGAAGGGCGTCGCCGCCCATGACATCCTGGCGCTGGTGCAGCCGGCACCCGAGGTGAAACACGTCATCTTCACGTCGTTCGATGGCTATACCACGAATATTCGGCTCGATCAGTTCGACCAGCCCGACGTGTTCCTGGTGCATGAGTGGGAAGCCAAACCGCTAACCCGCGCGCACGGCGGTCCGGTGCGGATGCTGGTGCCGCGGTTGTATCTGTGGAAATCGGCAAAATGGTTGCGCCGCATCCAGTTCACCATCAGTGATCATCCCGGGTTCTGGGAAGTCCGCGGCTATCACAACAACGGCGATCCATGGACCGAGGAACGTTACTCGTAACCCGGTGCCGCCAGCCAATCATTACCTGAAAGAAACTCAGGACATCCGTGCGACGAGTGCGCCTACGGCGTCGTGGAACATCGCCTCGGTCAGCCGGCCGGTGTTGGTGTTCAATCGGGACACGTGATAGCTGTCGGCCAGCAACAATCCATCCGGCAGCTCGTGGATCGCGCCGTGCCGGAACACGGCCACGCTCGCCCGCAAACCCTTGGCTCGCAGCACTGCCTTGTGCGCCACCAGACCAAGCGCCAGCACGGCACGAAGCCCCGGCATCGCTGCCATCTCGGCGGCGAGAAACGGATTGCAGGCGTTGACCTCGGCCGTGGTCGGCAGGTTGCCGGGCGGCACACAGCGAACCGCATTGGTGATGCGGCAGGACCGCGGGCTCAGACCGTCATCCGGCGTGGCGCCATAAACGCCGCTGGCGAGATCGAACCGTGGCAAGGTCTGATACAGCAGCGCCCCCGCGAAATCGCCGGTGAACGGCCGCCCGGTACGATTGGCGCCGCGGACGCCAGGTGCCAGGCCAACGACCAACAGCCGGGCGTCGAGGTCGCCAAAGCTCGGGACCGGCGCATTATGCCACTCGGGATGCGCCGCGCGATTCACTGTGCGGTATTCCTGTAGCCGTGGACACAGTCCGCAATCCCGATCCGGCGATCGGGGTGGCGCAATCACGCGGCGTCGGTCGGATCGGCGAACGGCTCGGCGGGGGTGTGCCGCACCGGTGAGATCGGCCGCGGCCGCAGCTCGGTTTGCCGGCGGGTGAATTCCGGCGCGATGTCGGCCAGTTCCAGGAACTGATCCGCCTGCCGGCGCAACTCGTCGGCCACCATCGGCGGGCTGGAACGGATCGAAGACACCACGGACACCCGCACCCCACGCCGCTGCATCGCTTCCACCAGCCGGCGAAAATCCGAGTCACCGCTGAACAACACGGCGTGATCGAGCCGCGGGGCGAGTTCCAACATGTCCACCGCGACTTCGATATCCATGTTGCCCTTGACCCGGCGGCGGCCCATCGAGTCGGTGAATTCCTTTGCCGGTTTTGTAACCAGCGTGTAACCGTTATACGCCAGCCAGTCGGTGAGTGGTTTAAGTGGCGAGTATTCCTCCGTCTCCAACACCGCCGAGTAGTAGTAAGCCCGTATCACGTGGGTCTTTTTGCGGAAAAACTCCAGCAAATTGCGATAGTCGACGTCAAAGCCCAGATTGCGTGACGCTGAATAGAGATTCGCGCCATCAATGAACAGAGCGGTCCGCTCGGTCGGAAGGAAATGCATGGATGTGACCTTTGTAAGCGAGTGGTATTGCTGTTGCCCGCGCGTGCCAGTTAATCCGCGGACAACGTACGGTCGAACTGCCATGATGTACCATATGAAGCGGAGATGAAACACCTGACCCGAAACAACCTCGCATGATCCTGGTGGCGATCGGCAGCAATCTGCCCGGTCCCGGCGGCGCGACACCGTTGCAAACCTGTGTTGAAGCCGTGCATGCGTTGGCAGAACTACCGGGATTGCATCTGCACTCAATGTCTCGCTGGTACGAGACCGAGCCGGTGCCGCGTTCAGATCAGCCGAATTACGTCAACGGCGTGGCGCGTCTGCAACGAATGAACGTCGCCTCAATCAGCCCGGAAGCCCTGCTGGCATCGCTGCAGGCGATCGAGACCCGGTTTGGCCGCCGGCGCAGCGAACCAAACGCCGCGCGGACGTTGGATCTGGACCTGATCGATCTGGATGGGCTGGTGCGCAACACGCCCGATCCGATCCTGCCGCACCCGAGAACCCACCAACGCGCATTCGTGTTGTTGCCCTTGCTTGATGTGGCACCCGATTGGGTCCACCCGGCGAACGGCCGTAGCGGGCGGGCGCTGCTGGACGCAGTGGACCAGTTGGGCGTGCGCTTACTCGGCGAATGATTGCTGGCCCGGCGCCGGCTCAAGGGTCTATCATTAGGATGATATACCCCAACCGCTCGCACTTATCCCGGCGCTTCGAGGTCGTCGCCGGAGCAGGCACGCCAACGAAATCCCGTTATAGTCAAACAACGGACACGCATTCCTGCGGGCCGCCCAGATCGGGCGAACGTCCCGGTCGCATCAAGATAAGGTCAACAGCTTTGCCAAACCTGACGCTGCGCGATTGCGGTCGCGAGCTTCGAGCCGTTGCGACGCCGCACCCGGTCTCGGTCGCCAGATGGAGCAACGCTCATCAATCGCATTTTGGCGTTGACGCGAAGTGCCGTCAGAGAAAAAAACCTATGACAAACACAACATGGGCTCATTTTCCATGACCGCGCACGTCCAACCGCTGTCCGCAAACCTCGTCCAGGAAATGCTGCAACTCGTGGCCCGCGCGATTTGCGACCGGCCTGGCGAGAACACCGCCCTACGCGAAACCCGCACCAACCAAATGGTGCACGCCACGTTGGGCTTTGCGCCGCGGGACGGGTTGGAATTGATGCTCGCCAGCCTCGCGACCGGCCATACTGCGGCCCGATAGCACCGTCCCGGACCTCGCGCTGCCGGCAGCGCAGCAGGCTGTCTCAACTGCAAACCATTCGCCCGCCGGCGACTCCTCGGACCCCGATCTTCCAGAGTGCACCGACGAAGACGAGGCCGCCCTTACTGCGCGTATCGCGGCAAACGAGGCACTCCTGGCAGCCATAAACGAAACCATCGAAGAAGCGCGGCGACTTCGCAGGGCG
>JBEKQQ010000223.1:0-7293 GCA_049519555.1 Acetobacteraceae bacterium | reverse complement strand
GCGCTGAGCCCGGCGATCGCCGCCGTGCTCAGTGCGCCGATCTGTGCCGAGCCCATCTTGCCGACCGCGGCGGTGGTCAGCGCCGCCACCTGGTCGGAGCTCAGCGCCGCCACCGCGGCGGTGCTCAGACCCACCACGTTGGCGGTGGTCAGCGCCGACATCTCATCCGTGCTCAGCACCCTGGCCTGCACAGCCGTCAGCGCTGCTACCTGTGTGGAAGTGAAACCCTGAATGATGTCGGTGGGGAGCGTCGCGATTGTGCTGGTGCTCATACCCGAGATTTGTGCGGGCGTATAATTAGAAGTTGTCATGAGGGTTTACCTGCCGTCGGGTTGCATACATGACGACATTTTTTTGTCGTATCACTTCCACGGTATGCAAGCGCGTTACCGGACAATGCCATCTGGCGAACTCCACGATTTCGTGAGTTACAGACGGCAAGATTTTTTTGCCTGAACGGAACCTGCACGAAATAGATTAAGGACAAGTAAACAGAAACGAACCGACAGACGATTCGATGAGCCGATTCCCGCCTCGTGGTTTGACGGGATTCTAGCTGATTTAAGAGTGGCACATTGCTCAAATACCCATCAGCGACCTCAATCCCCGGATACCTTTTATATTGTTATACAGTTGGCAAATGGGGTAAATCACGAACCAGTGCGCTCACCGCGCTGATTTTATCCATAAGCCGGAGTTGCCAAAGCAGTCATTCCACCAGCGAAGCAGGAAAGCGACGCAACTGCATGTCGGGTCACGACGCACCGGCTGCTTTGCAAGGATGTCGTGTGCGTCAAACCAAGTCGTGCCGTAACACGGAATCCGTAATGGCCTGATCGTTGATCATCTGGACGTGCGGTCCATCTGGTGACACACGTACAACAAGAACCGCAACGACGGTCTACTCAGTCGTTACGCCGGGCGCGAATCAGGCAGCACCAGGTTTCTTCAAATTCAGCAGTAAACCTTTCAATGTCGCCGATTGTTCTCTGCCAGGTCCTGGGCGTGAAGAAGGCCTTGTATCCCGCATAAACCATCGGATCGTTGGCAAGCTGAACAGCAGCCCGAACATAACTCGACAGGCAGGTGGTGATGCCACGTGACGCACCCGCAGCGTGTAACAGGCTTGCAGCCATGCGGGAGGCAAATGCCCTCCCGCACAGCGTAACCAGCGGCAACTGCATACGGATGGCATCGCTGGCAACCGTGCCGGCGTTGTAGGGGAACGTATCGAGAAACAAATCGGCAAGACCGAGGCGGCTTAAGTAAAGGTCCGGACCGGTACGTTCAGAAAAGATAAGCCGTTCTTCGGCAATACCCTCACGTTTGGCGGCCGCGAGCAGATTCTCCTGCGAATATGCGTTGTCCTTTGCGAGCCACAACACCGACCGGTCGGCCTGCCGCAGAATCGACATCCAGGCGCCAAACATTTCCTCGGTGATCTTGTAATGCTTTGAGAAGCAACAGAAGACGAATTGGTCTTCCGGCAATCCTGCTTCCGCGCGCGACATTGCGCGGCCGGTGGTACGCTTGCTGTCGTTCGCCTGGTATATGGGTGCGATCGGCAACGGAATCGGCTGATATGATGCTCTGTGTTCAGGCGGAATGACCACATTGTCACACAGCAGATAATCAAGCTCCGGTAGCGGGACAGGACCGACGAAGCCGAGGTAGGTTGCCTGAATAGGAGCCGGTCGCCATCGCAGTACAGCCAAACGGCTGCCTTCGGTAATCCCATTGAGCTCGATCAACACATCGATTTCGTCATCGCGAATGATTTGTGCCGCCTGCTCGTCCGAAAGCGTGCGAATGATTCGGTAGTGGTCGAACGCAACGAGAACACGTTTTCGCAGTTGACCGCCATCATCGTGGCTCGAGCAATAACCGAACACCTCGAAACGCCGACGATCATGACGTTCGAACAGCTCGGTAATCAGGAACGACATGGCATGGTTGCAAAAATCTGATGACATGTAACCTATTCTGATGCGGTCGTGTGGCCATGGTTTCGCCGGAGCGAGCCGCCTCGGCGCCGGCTCAGTCTTGCGTGCAATCCATGCCGCGGCGGCGTTACATTGCAATTCGATATCGTCGGTGAGCGCCAGGATACTGAGTGGACCGGCATTACGCACCAGATCCACAGCCGAAATGGCGGGAACGTTCGAGGCCGCAACCGGCCAACGGCACATTTTCTGACGAATATGTATCCAATGATGCACAACATCGGGCTGCGCCGGATCGGCCAGCAGCACGCGGTACAGAACCCGCTCAGCTTCCTCGAGGCGACCGAGCTTCTCGAGCAGACGCCCCTGCTGAATTTCGAGAGCGACCCGCACCTCGTCCGGTTGGGTTGCACGGCGCCAGGTGGCAAGTGCCTGTTCCGGATGTCCCGAGGATTCGAGCAGCAGGCCCAGATTGATCGAGGCACCGTGCAGATCGGGTCGCAGTACCAACGCATTGCGATAAGCGATGGCAGCATTGGCATTATCGCCTGCATTACCAAACAATACGCCAATATTGAACCAGGCCGCGTAAAGCAATGGCGAAGCGCTGCCGTTCGCCTCGATCCAATGCCGATAAAAGGCAATCTCGGCAGATGCGGCAAGACCCGGCCGCGCCCGCTCTATCGCCAACAGCAGCTCGGCAAATGGCGTTTCCCTGAGTCGCGATCTTACCTCCTCAGCTTCATCAGGCCGAATCTCCCCCGCTGCCAACGACGTCAGAAGATCATCGAGCCATGCCGGGATGTCATAAGCTGCGGACACCGGGACGAACGCATCCTCTGGACGCTCGGTAGGCTCAGCCTGGAAACTTCCCATTCCTGGTATCCCGTTGGGGTGGTCGGCCTATGAAGATTTACTCGATACAAATTAAACCTATGCTAACAGCGCGCGAGCCGTACACTGACTACAGGACGCGACGCGCGGCCCGCGTGGTGCCGGACGTCGAGTTTGCCATTGCCAGGGCGGCTGATTGCCGAACCGCGGGTTTCCATTCGTATAGAGCCGACAGACAATCCGAAAATCGCTACGACCGACCGCGCTTCACCAGGCGCTGAGACGACGCCTGGACAGCATCGCCTCAAATGCATGCTTGATTCTGGCGATATACTGGTTCTTATATGCAAAAACCTCATTCTTTTCGTCGTGGACCAGCATTGCCGCATTCGCCTCAAACACCACGATCCGGCCATCGCGGCCAATCCCGCAGTCTATGCCGCCATAATCGAGACCGGTTGCTCTGGCCATTGCACGAAGCGCATCCTGATGCGCTGCGTTGAGAACATTGCCTAGATTTTCGAGAAAGCGCTCTTCTTCCTGCCGCATCCAGGCGTGGTCCGCCATGTCCGTGCGAAAGTGATGGACCTTCCAATCGTTGTGAATGGCGAGATGATAAGGCAGTATCTCGCCATCCACGAAAATCACCCGATATTTGCGAAACAACTTGTCGTTTGAACAGTAGTCAACATATTCAATTACGTAGTAGTCGGCGTCCGGGCGCTTCGCTACGAATTGACCAATATCGACCCAGTTGTCGAACTTATCAAAATCGTCGCCACCGTGCGTGCCGGCAATCCGGACCAGCAGCGGCAGGTCAAAGCCGGCGAACGCCTGGTTCGACGCAGCCTCTGCCACCATTGCGCCAGGGACACGCAGCGTCCTCGGAACGACACAATCTGGAATATCGGCAAAGCGTCGCGCAATGGTCTCCCGATCGGTATTCATAATCAGGCGCGGATGGTTAATTGTCGGTCGGCCAAGGAGCTCGACAAGTTCGAGCGCCTGAACCAGCATGTCCTTGCCGTCATCCACATTGCAAATCATGTTGAATACGACGTCAGCCTTGGAGCGCAGCAAGTCAATATTGGTTGGCGAATCCGGAATCACACAATGGAAATGCCGGTCATAGGGCGCTCTGCCAGCGAGGTAGTTGACCGGAGTTGATCCACCTATCGGCGTATCCAGAAACAATGCGGAAAACTCCGCAGTCTGCTGGTTGGCCCGCCATGTGATGAGCGGTTGCAATTCCTGAGCGCGCCGGAACATGACCAGTGCAGCGTCGGTCTGTTGTTTACGTACCAGAATGTTCCCAAGCTCCACATACGTATTGGTTTCATACGAGTCGAGCGCAATCGCGCGATGCAAAGCCTGCTCCGCCTCTTCGTCATCCTCGCCCAGACGACTGAGCAACCGGCCAAGTGCGTTGTGCGCAATGCCTGAATTTGGTTGGTTTTGCACCGCCAGCCGATAGCACGCCTTGGCTTCCGCCCAACGACCCAGATCACCGAGTGTGCTGCCTAAATTGATGAGTGCGAGCAGATAGCCGGGATTGATCGCGAGCGCCTTCCGGTAGCAAGCCTCGGCTTCAGCAGGGCGACCGAGATCGCCCAGAGCATTCCCCAGATTGTTGTGAGCAACCGCAGACCCTGAATCAACCTCAATCGCTTGCCGGCAACACGCGGCAGCCTCCTCGAAACGGCCGAGTGTGCAGAGCGCACGGCCCATGTTGGCATACGCTTCGGTTGCGCGCGGATTTAACTGAACGGCACGACGATAGCTGGCCACCGCCTCCTCGGCACGTCCGATATCAATCAAGGCACTGCCGAGATCATTGTAGCCATCAGCGTCACCCGGCGCGAGCTTCACAACCTTGGACAGCATTTCGATGGCCTGTTGCAGCTTGCCGAGCTGCAACAAAGCTTTCCCGGATGCCCGCCAGCCGAGCAGGTTTCTGGGATAACGTGCAATTGCCCGATCGGCGGCAGTAACCAATTGAGTCCATTTCGCCGCATTGTAGAGAGCCACCAATTCAACGCCAACTGCGGCTGGCATTGCGCGTGTGCCATTCTTCATGCAATCGTCTCCTGAAGCTGCCGCCTCGGCGTCGCAAAATGTTGGCGGGACAGATCAAATGCCGCACACATTGCGCGCGTGGCTGGCCAGGCCGCTCGATCTGTCCGACGGCCAGGCGAACAGAACGATCCCTGGCGACGATCATGGGCGCCTCGAACAAGTGGCTCCCAATGGGTTGCCTCGCGCCAACTGAAACAGCGAGCGGCGTGGTCATGTCGGCTATCGGTCACCACCTATGCGGCGCAATGACGAGGCGGCGTGCTCGAAAGCGGCGAAGACGCGAACCAGCCCGCCATCACCAGATTCATCCAACAGATCCTGGGCGCCGATCGCGACCCGCAGGCCGCCAAACGATCCCACACTGACCGGCTGGCCCAGCAAGACCCCCATGCACGCGAGCCGTTCATAGAGTGGTCGCAGTTCGGCCGCCGACAGTAGCCGCGCGTGATCCATGGGGTCGCGCACTGCAAATGTGAATATGCTGGGTTGGTCCGCCCACCCGGAACCGTTCGGTCGGAGACCGCCGATTGGCACCAGGGCCGGGTTAGATTCAAGTGCTCGTTCGGCCGAGGCGACGCGCCTTGAGAGTACGCCAGCCATATCGGCGGCCCGCGGTTCGAATGCGTCAATGGTGGCGAGGGCTGCTGTCCACCGAAGGACAGTTCCCAAACCGGCGGCATCGTCTGACACCGACGGCAGCACGTCCGGCGCGATTCTGGGCGACCGGACCAGAGGAAGCAACACGACGCCGGAGAACGCAGGCCCACCGAAGAACTTCGATCCGGTCACGACCACTGGCCAGCCCTGACGTATATATGCTGCGACGGTCTTGGGGGTGATGCGCCCCTGACAAGCGTCAACGATGACATCCACTCCACGCGGTGGCGATACCGGCGCAACCAGCCCCGTCTTCGTGCCATGTGTGAGGTAGACGATGACGTGTCCCGCCGCCGTTGCGGTTGCGGCTGCGAAAGCGTCGTTCACCGCATCTTCGGACCGCGGCACCCCATCGGCCGTTCGCAGCGGAATTTCCACAGTTGTCCCAACGCGATCGGACAACGGTCGGCCGGTGTCAGGTCCGTCAAACACGCGGCACATGGCCGCCATTGGCACGCCTGTCCCGGTTTCCGAGGCCGAGGGAAGGATTGCCGTCGTTGCTTCGCCTGGCCGTTCTGCGGCGAGGAGCATCGCCGCAGTCAACATGGCATCGGTACCGGACGGACACAGGATCGCCTGCGCGATTGTGCCAACACCAAAATACTGAAGCAGCCGGGCTTTGACAGTCTCTCTCAGACTGGTGAGCCGGTGCGCCCGTTGCCGTGGCGATTGTTGTTGGGCCACATGTAAAAAGGCGGCGGTGGCTCGCTCGAAACCTCGATGCGAAATCGGCGATGCCGTGCAGGACGACACACACGTCAGTTCTGGCGCCGGCACCGGCGGGCAGAGATACTTGTTCAAGCCGGTCATTGGATCAACCGCTATGCGGCTGTCACCTCCCGAGAACAGGGCCGCCAAGAAACTGCCGGTCTGGTCGTCGGATTGGACGAGTCCTTGGTCAGGCCGCCAGGGATCGCCGTACGCCTCAGAACGAATTGTCGCGCTCAACATCCATCCGGCCCTTCTGTTTTCGAGGTGGCTTGACTGTGGTCATTGCCGTGTGATTTTTGACGACGATTGATGCTCGGAAGTCTTCGGCGGTCGGCGCCATGATGCGGACCAAAAGTTAGCATTCTCCTAAAATCGCCGGGCATTCCGGCGGATCGTCATAACGACGACCTGTGCGAACATGCACGCGCCGCGGTTGGTCGTGCCGAGCCAATGGCGATCCCGATTGAGGTTTTACGAAGTATTAATGGTCGATCTGGTTCATCACTGAGAATGCACAAAGCACCGACTGCGCGAATGCCTGGATCGCGAAACCGGGACCCTGGTCGCTGCAGCAACGTACCAAATCACACTGGCAGTTGCATCAGCCCTTGACCGGCGCGGATTGTCAAACCCTCTTTCACCCCGTTGCAAAGTCGAAATCCTGCCGGGGCAAACAGGATAATGGTCGATCCGTGCTCAAACCATCCCATTTCCTCGCCTTTGCGGAGCGACACGTCGCACGGCAACGTGCGCCGAAGTCGTGTACCGTTGTCCCGGGTCAGGTCCAGAAAGCATAACCGAATGCCGGCCACCAGTATCGCGGCCACCGGTACCAAGGTCAGTGCGTGGCCAGTGCGGGAAAGTCGGGCCCTGATCACGACCCGCTCATTTTTGCAGAACAATCGCTCGACCCGTCGCAGCGCGGCCGGATTGACGTTCCAGGTATCGCCAGGGAAATGGGACACTGAACCCACCACGCAATCATGCGGGGCGTGAAAGTGGTGATACATGGCAGAGGTTAACCGGAGCGTCACGTAACAACCATGACGAAAATCCGCCGCATGCTCAGCAT
>JBEKQQ010000222.1:0-7299 GCA_049519555.1 Acetobacteraceae bacterium | reverse complement strand
CATCGGGCCGTCCGACAACCACGCGCCGGTCGAAGCGACCAGGCCGCAGCAGCGCCGGATCGAGCACGTCAGGCCGGTTGGTCGCCGCCACCAGAATCACGCCGTCGTTCGACTCGAAGCCGTCCATCTCGACCAGCAGCTGGTTCAGGGTTTGCTCGCGCTCGTCGTGACCACCACCAAGTCCAGCGCCGCGATGGCGTCCAACCGCGTCGATTTCGTCGATGAAGATGATGCAGGGAGCGTTCTTCTTGCCCTGCTCGAATAGGTCACGCACGCGGCTTGCGCCGACGCCGACGAACATCTCGACGAAGTCGGAGCCGGAGATGGTGAAGAACGGCACATTCGCCTCGCCCGCGATGGCGCGCGCCAGCAACGTCTTACCGGTGCCGGGCGGGCCCACCAGCAGCACGCCTTTCGGGATCTTGCCGCCGAGCCGCTGGAATTTCTGCGGATCCTTCAGGAACTCGACAATTTCCTGCAGCTCCTGCTTCGCTTCATCGATGCCGGCGACGTCATCGAACGTGACGCGGCCCTGCTTCTCGGTGAGCATGCGGGCACGGGACTTGCCGAAGCCCATGGCGCGCCCTCCCCCCGACTGCATTTGTCGCATGAAGAAGACCCAGACACCGATCAGCAGCAACATCGGGAACCAGCTGAGCAGCAGATGCAGCAGCGGGTTGACGTCGTTATCCTCGGGCTTGGCGATGACGCGGACGCCCTTATCGGTCAGCCGCTGCACCAGCGCCGGATCTTCCGGGGTGTAGGTCTGGAACGTGCGGCCATCGGTCAGCTGGCCGGACACCGTGCGACCCTGGATCACCACGTCGCGCACGCGGCCGGTGTTCACCTCGGTCAGGAAGTCCGAGTACGCCATCTGCGTCGCGCTGGTATGCGTTACGCCTGGCTGAAACAGGTTGAACAGCACGACCAGCAGCAGGGCGATTATCACCCAGAGCGCCAGGTTGCGGCCAAAATTACTCATGCGGGGTCATCCGTGCTCACGATGAAACAGGGTCGCACACAGGCGGACCGCCAGGCAACCAGATTAACGTAAGTATAAGCACGCACGGTCGGCTGGCACAGCCCCCGGCTATTGGAAATCGCCAATCCGTTCACGTCGCGATCCTCATGCAAATCCCACGCCCTTGGCCGAAACCGCCACGGGGATCCCACCACAACGCAGGATCAGGGTGAAAATGGGGCGCCTGCGGCACAATTGCGAGGGTCGAACAGTAAGCGCCACCGCTCGTCTCCGACGCCGACGTGCGGAATCGCAACCACCGTCTCGCCCAATCGCAACGCAGGTAAGCCATGCAAGACCAACGCAGGCGGGCCGTCGCGGTTGCGAAACCGTGCGGCATCCGTCCCAAGCGCGCCAAATGTCCATTCGCTGGAGGCGCGGTCAGTCGCAAGCGCATTCGGCGGGCAACCGACCAACCGGAAACGCCCATCCCAAACAGCGCCGCGGCGCACTTGCACCGGGCCTTGCATCGCCCGCGGTTCCCGGGTCAGCAGCCATCCCGCGCCAAGACGTCCGGCCGGAACGATTCGCACGCCGCCCAGAGTGGCCGGGCGAAGTGAGCGGGCCAGCACAGCAACGCGATCGATCGGCGGCGCGTGGCTTGCACCGGCAATGGTGCGCAACAAGGCTGCCAGCGACTCGGGGTCGATCGGGCCCGGGGTCAACACGGCGTAGCCCTCGGGCTGGATCGTCGCCCGCTCGGCAAGGGTTTGGGCAATAGCGAGGTCTTGCGCCGCTCGCCTGATTCCGGCTGCACGCGCGGCCTGAGTGATAGCCAGGGTGCCACCGTCGGTGCCGGCGGCGTCGGCCCGACCGCGACGCAGACGCGCCCGCAAAGCGGCCGGATCGTTGTTCGATGGGTCCTCGACCCAGGCCACCGCACGCACCGTGAGAAACTCCCGCAGTCGTCCGGGTGCGACGTCGAGCAACGGCCGCACAAGGCGAACATGGCGGGTTTCGACCAGCGCGGGCATGCCGGCGAGGCCGCGCGACGCACTACCGGACAAGACCCGCATCATCACCGTTTCAGCCTGGTCGCCACGATGGTGGCCGATCAGCAGGTGCGGAATCCCTTCGGCGACGCATTCCTGCAGCAGCACGTCATAGCGGGCGTTGCGCGCGCGTTCGGCCAACCCTGGGCCGCGGGCGAGGTCGGGAATATGCAACTTTCGGCCGCGCAGGCCGAGAGCCGCCAGACGGCGCAGCGTGAGATCGGCCTCGGCCGAGGATTCCGGGCGTAAGCCATGATCGACCGTCAGCGTCAGAACCTCGGCTTGCCGCGGCGACGCCCAGGCGAGGATCAGCAATGCCAACGCCATGCTGTCGGCGCCACCAGAAACCGCGACAGCGAGCCGCGGACGCGGTTCAAACGGACCGAGCCGATCCATCTCGGCCGCGAACTGAGCCGTCAGGTCCGTCAGCTGGGCAACATCCATGGCATTGGCGGCGAGGTATTCCTGGTTCCGGCATCCGGCATCGCGGCAGCCCGCTGTGGTCCGCCCTTGGCGCGGATCTTGGCTATTGGGCGGCGCTGCTGAACGCGTTGAATGTGATCAGCGTGTAGGTATCCCGGACCCCGGGCAACGACTGCACCTGGTCGGTGACAAACTGGCCGATGTCCTGGTCCGGCTCCAGATAGAATTTGCCCAGCAGGTCATATTGACCGGATGTCGAGAACAACTCGGACAATTGCGGGATCGTATCAGCGGCCTCGCGCGCAACCCGATAGGCCTGGCCCATCTCGCATTTGATCATGACGAATATCGCGCGCATTGCTGCCTCCGTTACGCCAGCCGACCGGAATTGTCGGGCAGCCAGGTCCGCTGAATCGTCAGAGCGTGACACACACCTGCAGGCATCGCGACCCTTATGTCGGCTTTGGCCGTGACGAATGGATCTGTCGGAAACCGCGCAGCTACCGCGCGCACCCCGCGCGTTCGTTCGTTTTGGTGATCGTGTCTCGCAAGTCCGACCGCACCTCGGGGAACTCGGTGCGCAACCGGTTCAGAGTATCGCACGCTGCCTTCTTCTCGTTGATCGCACTCAATGCCCCGGCAAGGCCCAGTAGCGCGTCCTCGGCGTGGCGGCCCTTGTGCGAACGGTTGTAGGTATCGTCGAAAGCGATTGCGGCCTGTGCGTATTGCTTTTCACCCGCCAGCGCCTGCGCCAGCAAGAGTTGCCCGTCATACGCCCGGGGCGAAGCCCGATTCGCCATAACCTCGCGCGCCGCCCGCTCTGCTGCCGGGTAATCGCGCCGAGCCAGCGCCGCGTGGCCTTCCTGCAACGCCAGTTCCGGCGTGCGCTTGCCAGCCAGCGGAACTTGCGCCGCCGCGACCTGGGACGGCGCGGGTTGCTGATCTTCTGCCAGCGGTCTTTCCGCGGAGTCCGGCGGTCGGGGCACCGGTCGCGTCGGTTGCACCGCCCGCATCGACTCGGGCACCTGGTTGAACGTGAAGCTCTGCGGTTGCGGGCGCGGCGGCGGAACCACCATGGGCAACGGCCCCGGCATGCCCGTCAGCGCCGGTGACCCTTCCTGCCTCGGTGCCTCAGGTGCGGGCCGCGGCGCAACCTCCCGCACCGGTGGCGGCGCGGGTCCTTGCGAGGATGCCGACGGTGAGGACGTGCCACCCCTGCCCTGCTGGAGGTTAAGCTGGAACGTCAGATCATCAATTCGCTTCGATAAATCCGCATTCTGGCGGGTGATCATATTCTGCGTCTCATCGATCCGGCCGCGCAATTGCCGGAGCTGTTCCTCCATCGCCTGGACGCGGCTGAGCAGGTCGGCTGCCGCGTCGTTGTTGCCTCCGCCGCCACCGCCACCGGGACTGCCCCGCCCCACTTCGCTGCGCAGCCCCTGAAGGTCCTGTTTCAACTGATAGATTTGATTTTGCAGCGCGATTCCCTCGCGGCTGTCGACCTGGGCATGGCCGGCAACCGGCAGTGCGAGAACAGGCAGCAAGGCGCCCAGAAGGCACCCACGCCGGATCCATGGCCTCCACTTCGGGCGAGTGGCCGCGCAAGGATTTTGTTGCCTCACAATGATTTTATGTCGCCCTGTCCATGGCTGCCCGGGGTTAATCAACGAACCGAGGTGATGGCGTTACGATTTTGTGCCCAGGCTTCCTCGGTCGAGCCCGGGGCGATCGGCCGGTCCTTGCCGTAGCTGATGGTGGTCATCCGGGACTGCGCCACACCCTTGGCGGCCAGGTAGCTCTCGGCGGCGTTGGCACGGCGGTTGCCGAGGGCGATATTGTATTCCTCGGTTCCGCGCTCATCGCAATCGCCGGCGATCTGCACGTTCACGTTCTGGTTGCGGTTCAGCCAGTTGGCCTGGCTGTCCAGCGTCGGACGAGCGTCGTCGCGGATAACCGCCTGGTCGAGGTCGAAGAAGATCTTGTCGCCGCTGCCGCCAGCCAGCGGGTTGCCCGTGGACGTCGACGCGCTGCCGCTGGACGCGCTGGAGGTGTCGGTCCCGTGCGACGAGCAGGCCGCCAACAGACTGACGGCGGCGAGAGCGCCTAGAAGTTTGCTGTACATTGGTATTAACCCCTGTCAGACGTTGTGAGCCGGCCTGCCCCCCAATCCCGCCGGGCCGCGCCATGGTTTACGCGACAGGCGCGATTAGCGCCGCTAACGTGGCGGGGTCAAGGCAAGTCGGGCCGGCCGCCCGGATACTAACGATTTGTAATCAAACTGGTTACTGGCGTGCGACGGTGTCAGGCATTGCCGGCAGCGGTGGGGTTTTGCAACAATGGCGAGAGCGACGGGTGGACTGCTCGACCCGGGCTGGAGCAAAACAAAGTGGCTCACCACGCTGGCCTGCCGTGTTAAAGTCACCCGAATGAACGTCGCGCTGACCCATCCCTGGACTGATGAGCAGTTCCTTAACTGGGCAGCAGCCCAGGAAGGCCGCTATGAGTTCGATGGGCTGCGGCCGGTGGCGGTGACCGGGGGCACCGCTCGCCACAGCCGCATCACATTGAACATTCGCGTTGCACTGCGGTCGAGGCTGCGCGGGACCCAATGCTCATCCTTCGGGCCGGATCTGGGCGTCAGGACAAGCGGGGGCGCCATCCGATTTCCGGATGCACTGGTTACGTGCAGCAAATTTCCCGAGACTGAGCGGCTGGCCCCGGACGTCCAGGTCGTCTTCGAGGTGCTCAGCGCCGATTCCGGACGGCGGGATCGAATCGATAAGGTCCGGGAGTATGCGGCGGTGCCATCGATCCGGCATTACATCATTGTGGAGTCGGCGGGCGTTGGCTTGCTCGTTCTGCATCGTCAGGGTGGCGATGATGCGTGGACGGTACTGACGCTGACAGGCGATGACATACTGAGTTTGCCCGCGATTGGCGTCGACATTCCGGTGGCGGAGTTTTATGAGAGCGTCGACTTCAGCGATGCGACTGCTGCTGGGTAACTTGAGTTTGCAATGGTAAACGAGGCGGCCGCGCGCTTCGGTTTTACGTCAATGCCGCAGAAGATTCTATATGTTTAAGTCGGCGGGTCGTAACTTCCGAAACTCAAGAAGTTCAGATAATAGATATCATTTATCAGATAATGCAGGCGGTATTCGTTTGTTATGTCAGTGGGGAAAAGCCGACCATTCGTTTAGCGTAATTTATGAATTTTGCGCAGGGGGAGGCGGTAAGCGTCGTGCCTCTAATTGATCTGCTCGCCCTTCCAGGCGCGTGATGCGGGTTACCGTATCGGAAATGACGCCTGCCACGATCACGGTGGAAGCCGCTGAAGCCGCACTACGAGCCTCAGTGATAATCTGGGTCTGTTCAGTTTCAAGCCGAGTCATCCGATTTTCAATCGCCCTGAGTTGCTCCTCGATAAGGTTTGGTGCAGCACGAACATCCGTTTGAAGATTAAAGAGGTCCTCCACCTTGCGGGCAAGAGACCACAAGCGGCCAAATTCGGATAGCGCCATGGCCTCTTGCTACGAGACGCTGAGCGTTGTGCGCAATCTTGAAAGCAACGCATTCATAGCGTCCTTTTCGTGGGCAATGCCTACCTCCAAGCGCCCAAGTATTGCGTCAAATTGTAGGACTTCAGAGTCGTTCTCGGCCAGTTCCTGCCACCTTTCAATATCTGTCTCTGCTGAAGGTGCATCTGGGGCATCTGCATGAAGCTCTCGCATCAGTTGCACGGCGGCTTGTGAGCGCGTTACAACGCCAAGCTTGTTTAAAATGGACCTCACGTGCACTTTTACCGTGGCTTCGGCCATGTTGAGGTTGCGGGCAATCATCTTGTTCGACAGGCCACGCTTAATCGCCTCTGCGATCTGTTGCTCTCTTGGGGTCAAAACCGAAGGCGCTGAGCCGGCAGCACTTGCCACAGGACTCACTAACGTATCCTCGGGGTTGGCAGTTCGCTCAGGCATCACGCATCTCAATACCTGGAGGAGAGGAATCTAAGAACAAGCATGTCTTACCGGAAATGGGGTGATGACGCCAGTCGGGCGGCGTCCCGGCTCCGATAATCGAGACGAGGTTCTGCGGCATTCGCCTATTCGGATATCGGGCACTGCTGACGCCGGACGAGTTCGCCCTGGTCGCTCGCGGCGGGACGTCAGTGGCGTATAGCAATCCAGCACGCGACCTTTGACTGCGCCTGCCAACGATTGGGGCGAATAGCGAAGGAATGCTTTTCCCGTGACTGGGATCACTCCACGATCTGTTCAAAATCGTGCGGCAAGGATGCCCGTCAATACGCGACCTTGAACGTCGGGCTGTCCTCTGCGCGTGTGCGGCGATGATCGTAAATCCGCGTGGTCGAGATATTCGCGTGGCCGAGCCACTCCTGCACCTTGGCGATGTCCGCCTCGTGGTCGAGGGCGTTGATGGCGGCCGTTGCGCGAAGTGAGTGCGCGCCGATCTCGAAGCCGAGCGTGGCTGAGTAGGTGCGCACCAGCTTGTAGATACCGTCCGGCGTGATCGATTCGTCAAGCTGTCCGGTGCGATTGTTCTTCACTGGCCGGAACAGCGCCCCGTGTTCCTCGTGTCCGTGACCGGCGGCATCGAGGTAGTCGTGAATGAGGGCCTGTGTGCCGGGATGGAGCGGCAGATACCGTGTCTTGCCGCCTTTGCCGGACACGCGCAGATGCGGCACGCCTTTGCGGGCGTGCTGCGCGTCCTTGACCTTGAGCTTGCACAGTTCCTCGCGCCGCAGTGCGTGGAACAAGAGGGTCGAGAGAATGGCGCAGTCGCGCCTGGCCTTGAGACTGTCGGCCCGCGGGGCCGTCAGAAGCTTACGGGCCTGATGATCGCCGA
>JBEKQQ010000221.1:0-7388 GCA_049519555.1 Acetobacteraceae bacterium | reverse complement strand
GGCGCCGGCCGGATGCCGGTTCCATCCGCGCTGCCCGCGCGCGACGCAGATTTGCGGTGCCGCGCGTCCGTTGTCGACGCAACCGAGGCCGGGCCATTGGGTGCGCTGTCATCACGGACTGTTGAGGTGATGTCGCCGCTCCTGGAATTACAAGACGTGCACACGCACTTTCCGCTCCGCGATGCGTGGGGCAGAAGAACCGGGTGGCTGCGCGCGGTGGACGGTGTCTCGATCTCGGTCGCGCGCGGGGAAGTACTCGGCATCGTCGGCGAATCCGGTTGCGGTAAGACAACAATCGGCAAAACCATTGCCGGCATTCACAGGCCATCGGCCGGCAACATTCTGTTCGACGGGCATGATATCAGCCGGTTGTCGCCGCGTGAGGGCCGGGTTTTCCGCAGAGGTTTGCAGTACTGTTATCAGGATCCGGGTGCCTCGTTGGATCCGCACTGGCGCATCGGCCGGTCCCTGGCAGAGCCTCTGGTGATCCACGCCAGGTTGTCAGCGGCGGAACGCCAGATACGGGTGCAGAACATTCTTGCAGCGGTCGGTCTATCCGAAGGTCACCTTTCGCTCTATCCGCACGAGATCAGCGGCGGACAGCAACGCCGCGTTGGCCTGGCTCGCATTCTGATGGTGCAGCCAGGCCTTGTCGTGCTGGATGAGCCGACCTCCGGTCTGGATGTATCGGTGCAGGCCATCGTGCTGCGGTTGTTTCTCGACCTGCGGGAGCGGTTCGGCCTGACCTATTTGTTCATCAGTCATGACCTCGCGGTGGTCCGGCTGATGGCGCAACGGATTGCCGTCATGTATCTGGGCCGGGTGGTGGAACTCGGCGCCACCGAGCAGATCTTCACAGCACCACGGCATCCTTATACGCAATCGCTGCTGGCGTCTGTTCCGGTGGCAGGAGGGCGCCGGGTCAGCACCGACTTCGTGCTGGAGGGCGAGCCGCCGAACCCGGCGAACAAGCCCACCGGCTGCGCGTTTCGCACACGCTGCAAACGAGCCGAGGCGAGGTGTGCCGAGGAAGAGCCGCTGCTACGCCGGCTGGCCGGCGGACTGCAGGTCGCGTGCCATTTCGCCAACTGATCAGGTCATGCTCATCCAGCGGATGTCCTGCGCGTCGCCGATCGGGCAGAACCGGACGTTCTGGACATTTTTGGTGAACGGGCCGTACCATTTCGTATTGTAGATGAACAGGCCGGCCGCGTCGTCGACCAGGATCCGGGACGCTTCCTCGTAAAGCGGTTGGCGTTCTTCCTGGCTGGTGAGCACCAAAGCCTTGTCGGTGAGTTCATCGAACCGCGGGTTCTTGTAGAAGCTGGCATTGCCGGCGCCGATGTTGCGGCTGTTGTACATATAACCGGTCCAGTTGTGCGGATCGGCGAAATACGCGCTGCGCCACAACGGAACCAGATCGTGCATTTTCTCCTTGTCGGCGAATTTTCCCGAAATGACCGGCCACGGCTCGCTGTTCAGTTTCACCTCGACGCCGAGTTTTGCACAGCCGGCCTGCAGCAATTGTGCGGCGGCCTCGCTTTGGTCGAAGCCGGCCAGAACGCCGATCTCCAGCGGGCGCATCGGGCCTTTGACCATCGCCAGATGCTGCTTCGCCTTGTCGAGGTCATAGGTGTAGCCTTGCAGGTCCTTCGGCGCGCCCCACAGATTGTTTGGAATGATGCCGGCATTGCGGGAAACCGAGCCCGACAGAATGTTGTTGATGAACCCGTCATAGTCGAACGCATAGCACAACGCCTTGCGCAGGTTCACGTCGTCCAGCGGCGGGCGCTGATTGTGGATGATGAAATACATCGTGCGCAGCGAGGGCGCTTCCAGGATTTGCACGCTGTCGGTCTGACGCAGATGTTTGATCTGATCCTGCGGCAAATAGCCGTCCGTGGTGTTGAATTCACCCTTCTGCAGGCCAAGCGAACGGCTGGCGGTTTCCAGCACCACGCGGAATTCCGTCGAGGTAATATTGGATTGACCAAATCCGAAGAAGTGCCCGTCAAACCGGTCAGCCTGGAAGCCGATTGCCGGATCGTAGCGATGCAGTTTGAAGCCGCCCGAGCCGGCCTCGTTCCGAGCCAGCCAGGCGGCACCCCAGTCGCCCGATTTATCGTTGGCGCGTACCAACTTGCTGTTCACCACCCAAAGTTCCGCCAAAATGGAGGTGAATACCGCATATGGCTGGTTCAAGGTGAACTGCACCGTGCGTGCATCCAGCGCCTTGGTCTTGCCGGGATCGACCACGCCCTTGAACAGTCCATAAGCGCCTTGCTTCATTGCCAGGATGCGCTCAATCGAGAACACCACATCGTCGGCGGTGACCGGCGCGCCATCATGGAAGGTCGCACCCGGTTTCAGCGTGACGGTGTAAGTGGTGGCATCCGGCGCAATGTCGATCTTTTCGGCCAACCAAAGTTGCAATTTGGGCGGGTTATCAACCCAGCGCACCAGGCAGTCGTACATGTTCAGCCGCGTCGCGATGCGACCGATATCGAACACCATATGCGGATCGAGCGTGTCGTACGCGCTGTTGTTCGCGGTGACGAAATTCTTGCCGGATGCGGCCAAGGCGCTGCCTGTAAAACCGGATGCCACAGCCGCGCCACCTGCGGTCAATAAGCTTCGGCGATCGATGATCATATAGTGGCCCTCGCTGGTTTCCGGACATCGTCGCTGGCGTGGCAAGCGAATGTCAATCGCCGCGCGCCTCAGGAAGCAAGAAAATCGGCAAAATATTCCTCCGCCGAGATGCGCCGGCCGACAATGCCGAGGTCGAATGCCTGGTTGGCGAAGACCTCAATGGTGCGGCGGTTCTTCTCGAAGCCGTAGGGATGGAAGTCGGTGCCCATGACGGCTTCGGTTTCCTCCAGTTCGGCCTCAAGCCAGGGCGACACATAAGGGAAGCCGCGTTGGGCGGCATCGAACATGTCGTTGGCGCGGATGAAGGCGTCGGTCAGCGCACCGGCAATCCATTTGTTGGCCTCCCACACCGGCCGGCGCAGCACGATCAAATGTTGCGGCGGAAACATGCCGGTTTTTGCGAAATAGTCACGCTCGATCGCGCGAAAGTCCGGGAACAGCCTGGTGATCGGACCATTGGTCGGATGGTATTTGCGCGGTTTGGGCGGACTGAGCAAAGCATCGAGTTCGCCGGCGATCAGCATCTCCGACAGCGCCTGACCCGGCGCGGTGGCGTGCACGCCATCGGGCAGCGTGTAGATATGATTGGTGATACGCGGCTCGTCGACCTCGCCGATCCACCATTGCAGTGATGCGGGATCGACCCCGATGAAATGCAGGAAGTGACGGTACCAGATCGAGCCGCTGGCAACCCAGTCGTACATGCCGACGCGTTTGCCGATCAGATCGGCGGCGGTCCGGACCTTGGCATCCTTGCGGACATAAAGATCGCGCGCGGTGAAGTTGCGCAACGGGAATACCGGGATCGCCACGTGGCTGTGGTCACCCGCTTCGACACGGCGCAGGTGGCCCGCCATCGAGGCCTCGCCGCCATGCACCACCGGATCGTTCAATGCCCGCCGCAGCATTGTGGCGCGCTCGGTCCAGGAGCCGGCGCGGCCCAAAAGCAAGGTCAGATCGATGCCGTCCGGCTGCACCATGCCGGTCGCCAGCGGCATTAGCCGCGCGTAATCGGCAGCGGTAAGAAGCAATGGAAGATTGGCCATGTCCGCGATCCTTTCCTGCATCGGCAGCCATCCTGACCTGGCAGCCTGCGCTTGACGAGGCTCGGCGCTGTGTCACCCTTCGCCAGGCTCAGTCGCCCAGGAGGCATGTGTTTGATGCGAGGCGAGATCGGCGTCGATATCGGCGGTACCTTCACCGATGTCGTCTGCCGGTTGGACGACGGCACGGTGCGGATCGCCAAGCTTCCCACCACGAGCGGCGATCCCTCCCGTGCCGTGCTGGCCGCGCTGCAGATGGCCGAGCGGGAATGGGGCGTGGCTCCTGCGAATATCACGCGTTTCGTGCACGGCACCACGGTCGCGACCAACGCCGTGCTGGAGCGCAGAGGCGCCCGCATTGGTTTGATCACGACTGCGGGTTTTCGCGATGTGCTGGAAATCGGCCGGCAGATGCGGCATCAGATGTATGACCTTGTGCTGGCGCCGGAGACTCCGGTGTTCCTCGCACCTGGCCGCTTCCGTAAGGAAGTGACGGAACGGTTGGACGCGCATGGCAACACGCTGACCGCGTTGGATGAGGCCAGTGCGGTGCGAGCGATCGAGGAACTGGTTGCGCTGGACGTGCGTGCGATCGCAGTTTGTCTGGTGTTTGCCTTTCTCGATCCGACCCATGAGCGGCGCATTCGCGACCTGATCCACGACATGCATCCGGGTCTGATGGTGTCGCTTTCCTCCGAGGTCGACCCGGCGTTCCGCGAATACGAACGAACCTGCGTGACTGCATTCGATGCCTACATCAAACCGGTGGTGGCGGATTATCTGGCGAACATGGAACAGGGTCTGGTGGCGGCCGGCGTCACGGTGCCGTTGCAGATGATGCAATCGCGCGGCGGCCTGATGTCGTCATCGGTGGCGCGGCAACGGCCGGTGCGGCTGTTTCTGTCCGGGCCTGCAGCCGGTGTGGTCGGTGGCGTGGAGGCCGGTCTCGCGGCGGGATTTGCCGACGTCATTACGGTGGATATCGGCGGCACCTCCTGCGACATCGCGCTGATCACCGATGGCGCGCCGCTGATCCGCAGCGAGGGCGAGATAGATGGCTATCCGGTGCGGGTGCCGATGGTCGATGTGACGGCGATTGGTTCTGGTGGCGGTTCAATTGCCTGGATCGACGGCGCCGGGTCGCTCAAGGTCGGTCCCCACTCCGCCGCAGCCAATCCTGGGCCGGCCTGCTACGGTCGTGGCGGCATGTCCCCCACGGTGACCGATGCGTCGGTGGTGCTGGGGTTTATCGATCCGGCGAACTTCGCCGGCGGAACAATGAGCCTGCGGCCCGAGCTTGCGTTCGAAGCAATTGACCGGGTCGTCGCTCGCCCGCTTGGCATGACCGTTGAGCAAGCCGCAATTGGCATCCACCGGGTGCTGAACGCGCAAATGGCCGAGGCGATCCGGCTGGTGTCGATCGGCCGAGGCATTGATCCGCGTGGCTACGCTTTACTGCCGCTTGGCGGCGGCGGGCCGATGCATGCCTGTGCCCTGGCTGACGACCTGGGGATCACGTCCATCGTGGTGCCGGCGCATCCCGGGGTGCTGTCGGCTTCGGGGCTGCTTGGGGCACCGGTGGCGCATGAGGTGGCCGCCGCATTCCCCTGCCCTCTGGCATCGCTGAACCCTGATGCGCTGTGCGTCGCTTTGCGGGGGTTGGATGAACAATGCGGCGCGCTGATGCGGCGGGAAGGCATCGAATCCGCAGACGTCACGCATTTTGCCGATGTTTGCTACATCGGGCAGTCGTATCATCTGCAAGTGAAGCTGCAGGCAATCGATGCGCCAACGATTTACCAGGCGTTTCTGGCAGCACACGCTCAGGTTTATGGTCATAGCACGAATGGGCCGGCAACGATTGTTAATTTGCGAACGGTGCATCAGGCTTTGGTGGGAACTGTTGCGATCCATGCCACGTCGGTTCCCATGTCGCGCCCGACTTGTATGCGGATCATTCGTTTGGCCTCCGGACCGGTCCAGGCGAGCATCTGGCAACGTGGCGCCATTCCACCGGATATGATCGTTACAGGCCCAGTGATCGTTGAACAAGCTGATACGACGACCTTGGTGGAACCGGGATGGACCGCGCGGCGCACCACAGGCGACGCATTGTTACTGGAGCGTTGCGCATGACCGATCCGATTACCATCGAGGTGACACGGCACAAATTGGAAGGCATCGCCAATGAGATGCAATCCACGTTGTTGCGCAGTTCATTTTCGCCGATCGTCAAGGAAGGGCTCGATGCGTCGGCCGGATTGTTCACTGCGGACGGCCAGACGCTGGCGCAGGCCTGTGCGATCCCGATCCATCTCGCGACGTTGATCCCGGTGCTGCAACGGATCATCCGCGACTTTCCGCCCGACCGGATGCACCCCGAGGATACGTACCTGCTGAACGATCCGTACACCGGCGGCACGCATCTGCCGGACATCGCCGTCGTGCAGCCGATCATTGTCAATGGACAATTGATGGCATTCAGTGCAGCGATGACGCATCACCAGGACATGGGTGGTATGTCTGCGGGTTCGGTGCCGACCAACGCGACGGAGATCTATCAGGAAGGTCTGCGCCTGCCGCCACTGAAACTGCGCGATGCTGGCGTAGAGAACGCAACATTGGTGCGCATCATCCGGCAAAACGTGCGTATTCCCGACACGGTCATGGGTGATATCAACGCCCAGTTGGCGGCGTGTAAAATTGGTGCGCGAAGAGTGACGGAACTGGCCGGAAAGTTTGGTCATAACGCGCTGACGGCAATTTTTGACGAACTGTTGACCCGCTCGGAAACCATGACGCGGCAGGCGTTGGCACGGATTCCCGACGGGACCTACCGGTACGTGGATTATCTCGACAACGACGGGATCGAGCTCGACAAGCCGATCCGGATCGAGGTCGCAGTCACGGTAGGCGGCGGTCGGATCCATATCGACTTTACCGGCACTTCGGATCAGGTACGCGGGCCGCTGAACTGTGTGCCGTCAGGGTCATTGGCGGCAGCATGTTTCGCAATCCGTGCCCTGACCGACCCGGCGATCCCGACCAATGCCGGTTGCTTCCGGCCGATTTCGTTGCATTTGCCGGAAGGCAGCCTGGTCAACCCACATGAGCCGGCACCGGTAAACGCGCGGACCTCGACCATCAAGCGGATCGCCGGTTCAATCATTGCGGCATTGGCAAATGTGTTGCCGGACCGTGTGCCAGCCCCATCGGCCGGTGAAATGCTCATGGTCGCATTCGGCGGACGGCATCCTGACGGCGGCAATTTTGTCACTGGCGATCTGGTCGCCAGCGGCAGCGGCGCTTCCGCTGCCAGCGATGGCGTCGGTGTGATCGAAACCGATGCTACGAACTGCATGAATCTGCCGGCCGAGGCGATGGAAATGGCAACTCCGATCCGCCTCAATCGGGTGGCGTTGCGCGCCGGATCGGGTGGGCCGGGAAAATTCCGCGGCGGGCCCGGCACCATTCGGGAATACGAAGTGCTGGTCGATAACGTGACCTTTACGCACCGGGGCGAACGGCATTATTCCGCGGCTCGTGGCGTATTCGGCGGTGGTGACGGGGCACGTGCGGAGTCGGTCATCATCCGGGCCGACGGGACCGAACAAATCATTCCTTCGAAAATCGTCACGCGGCTGATGCGTGGCGATCGGGTGATCGTCAAAACCGCTGGCGGTGCCGGCTACG
>JBEKQQ010000220.1:0-7522 GCA_049519555.1 Acetobacteraceae bacterium | reverse complement strand
GGCCCGCATCGCGTTACGCAGCATGGCGTCGAACGTCAGATTTGAACCGGCGCGACCACGGTCCGGCAGTTGCAGCGCCGGCACCACCACATCGCAGACCCATCGCGCGAACAGCACCGAGGTCGCATTGCCGCTCTGTACGATCGCACTGCGCAGGTCCCGGCCCACCATCTCGGCGAGGTGCTTCACTTCCTCCAGTGTGGTACGGTCGAGTTCCTCTTGGCGCTCGTCGATCCAGAACTGCAGCCGAATCTGGAACTCTGCCTCGCCATGCACAGGCAGTTCCGATCGTATCAGGTTGCGTACCAACTCCCGCCGCAGATGAGCGGTAAGATCGAGCCTGGACGTGTTGTCCTTGGTTCCCAGTACACCTTGCAACTCCTGATCCCGCCGTTCCCAGTGAGCATGTTCGGCCAGAGCGTCCTGCATGTTGGTCGGCAGGGGATAGGCGCGCGCGATCGCCTGCACTGCCCGATCTCGTGCCGGTCCGGCCGGTTGTTCCGGCGAGTAGCCGTATACGCTCCTGGTCCAGCGCTCATTCGGCGGCGCGTGGAACGTCAAGCCCCCGCGGACGCTGTCTCGCAGCAAGGCCTCCCACTTGCAGGGCTGCAGGGCGGCCTGGGCCGAGCCGTAGCGCGCAATGACATCGGCACGGGATTCTGCCTCGCCCTGGTGTCGTGCGGGCCGCGCCTGGAATTCCATTTTGCCCGGCACCGCCTGGTCCGCGGCCTTGGTGGAGGTTTCACGGCCCTGCACCCGATCCACTAAGTCGGCCACGGCCGACGGCCTGGCGCCGAGCGTGGTTAGCACTTCCAGGATGTCGGCCATGCTTTGGCCATGCTTTTCCAGCAATTCCTGTGCCTTGGAAAAGGCGTTGTTGCGCTCCCCCTCGTTTGGCGAATCGAACAGGGCAACGATCTTCACCAGTAGAGTCGTGGTCTTCGGGTCCATACGCCTTCGTTCGCAGATCACACGCCATCATCGAGCGAATACCGGGCCATGACGGTAGGTCTGGCCCGGCTCGCGCTCCATTCGGGCGGTCGCCCACCCATCCAAATCTCGACTCGCTGCTTAGTGTGCGATCGCCTCCACTTCCAACCGGTTCGTACGCGGGCCGAGAGTCGCGACCGACACGATGACGATCGCCATGCACACCGCAACGAACGCGAACACCCCATTGGGGCCGAAATCACGCAAAAAGAACGCGATGAAGAATGGCGTCAGGATGCCGCTCAGCCGACTCCACGAGTAAACGAAGCCCACGCCGCGGGCGCGGATCCGCGTGGGGTAGAGCTCCGCCTGGTAATTATGCAGCCCGAACGAAAGCCACTGAGCCGACATCGCCAGGCAGGCGCCCAGAGCGATCAACGCCCAGGTACTGTCGACGTTGGCGAACCAGATTCCGAACAAGGCAATCGCCAGGCAAGACAGGCAGGCATGCCATTTTCGCTCGATCGAGTCGGCGAACAACATGATCAGCAGCGGGAAGATGACCGCGGCGACGTTGATGATCGTGCTGTATTCCAGGCTTTGCGTGATGTGTATGCCTTTGGCGATCAGCAGGGTCGGTGTCCAGGCGACGAAGCCATAGAAGCCGACAGTCTGGAAGAAATTGAACAGCATCAGCATGATCGTACGCTTGAGGTAGCCCGGGCTGAAGATTTCCCAGACGCTGCCTTTGCGCGGATCCTGATAGTGCGGACGCTCGGGCTCCGGCAGCGGCCTTCCGATGTCGGCGGTGACGCGGGCTTCGATGTGCGCCATCACCTGCTCGGCTTCCTCGATCCGGCCCTGCTGGGCGAGCCAGCGCGGGCTTTCCGGCAGGCCAAGGCGGATCCACCAAATGACGACTGCGCCGATGGAGCCAATCCAGACCACCCAGCGCCATCCGTCATAACCCCAGATGCTGGTTGGGATCAGCTGCCAGGACAGGAAATAGGATACCAGGAAGGCAATGGCGCTCATCGCCTGGAGAAAGCCGAATGCGGCGCCGCGCGACTTTTTGGGAATCAGCTCGGACAGATATGCATCGACCGTGACCAACTCCAGGCCAACGCCCAGTGCGCTGATGAAGCGCCAGAGGTTGATGCCATCGGCGGTGGTTTGCATGCCCATGATGAAGTTGGCGATGCCGAACCACAGCAGCGAGTAAGCGAATATGGCGCGCCGGCCGAAATGGTCGGCGACATACGACACCAACAGCGTGGCGACGAAGAAGCCGGCGAACAGCGCGGCGACGAAGCTGGCGAACCCGGTCATGCCAAAGAAGCTGACAGTGGTCGCCGTAAAGATTCCCGCCTTGAACAATCCCGGCCCCAGGGCGCCGATCAGGCCGATGGCATAGCCGTCGAAGAAGCCGCCGAAGGTGAGCAGGATTGCCATGATCCACAACGTGCGGGTCATTGGCAGGCGATCGAGCCGCGCGGTCAGTTGTTCCGCTTCGGTCGCGATACGAGTGGAGAGTCCATCTGCGGAGCGGCTCATCGTCGAGCCATCTCCGCTGCCCGCAGAGATTGGTGGGCTGGCCATTAGTGACGTTTCCTTCCTTGGTCCGAACTGTTTTGCAGCTGCGGATCCCCCTGCGATGCCGCCCGAGGATCCGCAGCCTGGCTTCCCTCGGTGGAAGCCTGCGGCGAGACTGAGGCAATTCTTCCTTGCGTGTAAAGTGCGGGTGGTCTGTCCCTGCATCGCCAGCGCCCGGGGCGCCTTCCGATCAAATTGCCCTATGGCCCACCGTTGTCATGTGAGTTTCCGGCCGCGGTCATTGCGAGTTTCCCACAGGGTGAGCATGCACCGCAGCGGGGGATTTGCAGCCTCACACCCGGCGCAAATCCAACGTGCGTGGATGTTCACGTGAACGATGCTCGACCGGCTCCGGCATCTCTCCGGGCGTATGACCGAATGGGAAAAACCGCGCGCGCCGGCGGGCTTCCGCTTCGTTGGCATTGACCGGGCGGTGTTCGTAATGCCGGCCTCCGGGATGCGCGACGTGGTAACTCATTCCGCCAAGCGAACGGCCACTCCAGCGGTCGAACATGTCGAACACCAGAGGCACGTGGACGCCGACCGTCGGGTGCAACGCGCTTGGCGGATTCCACGCCTTGAAGCGGACGCCACCGACGAACTCGCCCTCGCGGTCGGTGGCATTGAGCGGCACTGCGCGACCGTTGCAGGCCAGGGTAAAACGTTCATCGATCCATCCGGTCACCCGCGCCTGCACCCGCTCAACCGAGCTGTCGACGTAACGCACGGTCCCGGCGGCGCCGGTTTCCTCGCCGAGCACGTGCCAGGGTTCCAAAGCGGCGCGCAATTCCACCTCGGCGTCGTGCGCTGCGATGGACCCGATATGTGGGAACCGGAACGCCAGGTGCGGCGCAAACCACGCCGGATCGAGCGCATGGCCGCGGGCCTGCAATTCGTCGAGTGCACTGGCGAAATCGCGTTCGACAAAATGCGGCAGCATGAAATCGTCGTGCACGCGGGTGCCCCAACGGATCAGTTGCCGCTCGTAGGGTTGTTCCCAGAAGGCCGCGACAGCGGCGCGCATCAGCAGCATCTGGGCTGCCGCCATACGCGTACTGGGCGGCATTTCCAGTGCGCGGAACTCGATCAGGCCGCGCCGGCCGGACGCAGAATCAGGTGTGTACAACTTGTCGATGCAGAATTCCGTGCGATGCGCGTTGCCGGTCATGTCGGTCAGAATGTTACGGAACAAGCGATCGGTCATCCACGGCGGCACTGCCACGCCCGGGTGGATTTGCGCGAACGCGATCTCCAGTTCGGCGAGACTGTCCTGCCTTGCTTCGTCGATCCTGGGGTGTTGGCTGGTCGGACCGATGAACTGCCCGCTGAACATGAACGACAGGCTGGGGTGGTTATGCCAGAACCCAAGTAACGATTTCAGCAGATCCGGACGGCGAAGAAACGGCGAGTCGGCCGCCGAGGCCCCGCCCATCACCACGTGGTTGCCGCCACCGGTGCCGACATGCTTGCCGTCGAGATCGAATTTTTCGGTGGCGAGGCCGGCGAGACGGGCCTCTTCATAAAGTTCCTCGGTCTGCGTCACCTGTTCGGACCAGGTTCGCACGGGGTGAACGTTGACCTCGATCACGCCCGGGTCGGGGGTGACCGAGAAGGTGGTCAGCCGCTCGTCCGACGGCGGCAAATAGCCTTCCAGCACGATGCGGCGGCCGGTTTCCTCAGCGGTTTCCTCGATGGCGGCGAGCAGGTCGAGCCAGTCCTCGACAGCAAACAACGGCGGCAGGAAGACGTGCATCTTGCCGTCGCGCGGCTCGACGCACAGCGCCGTCCGCACCAGCCCAGATTCGCCCTTGCCGATGACCGGGAGTTCCTGCGTCACCGGCCGGAAGCCCTCGATGCCGCTGTCACGCTCGGTGTCGGTGATGCGGCGGTGCAGGAAGGCCTGGCGCGGCGGTAACCGGTCGCGCGGGGCGAAATGATCGGGTTCGAACTCTTGCTCGATCGTTTCGGCGTCAGCCCAGGGAATACTGTCCAGAGGCAGGCGAAGGCCAATCGGAGAGTCGCCGGGAACCAGAAACATTGCACCGGCACGGAAAAACCAACTGCCGGATTGCCAACGGCGCGACCCGTTATCCAGCACGCGGCGCAACGGCAGCACACTGCCGACCGGATTTTGCAAGCCCTGCCCGAACACGCGGGCCAGCCGGTCGCGTTCCATCGGGTCGAGCAATTTCGCGTCCTCGGTCACCACGTTGGCGGGCAGGCGGTGCTCGCGCCAGAGGTAATAATGCACGTCCTCGTGCGCGGGGATCACCAGGCTCGGATCGATTTGCAAACGCTCTGCCAGGCGGCCGGCGAAATCCGCAGCTTCCGCTGGCGTGGCGTTGTCGGTTTCATGTTCCGGCACGAACAGCGCAGGATCGCGCCAGACCGGTTCACCGTCCGCACGCCACAGACAGTGAAAAGCCCAGCGGGGCAGTTGCTCGCCGGGATATTGCTTGCCCATGACGTATTGCAGGGCGGCGCCGGAGGTCCAGCGGGCCGTCAACCGGCGCAGCAATCGGTCGGCGTAGGCTCGTTTGGTGGGGCCGGTGGCGTCGGTGTTCCATTCGGGCGAGTCGAGGTCGGTGGCGGAGACGAAGGTCGGCTCACCGCCCATGGTGAGACGCGCGTCGCCGCGAGCCAGCGACCGGTCCACAGCGGCGCCTTTGTCGAGGATGTCCTGCCACTGGGCTTCGGTATAGGGCTTGGTGACCCGCGGGGTTTCCAGAATTCTCCGGATCGTCATTTCGACGTTGAACGTGGTCTCGCACTTTTCCACCAAGCCGCTGATCGGAGCGGCCGATGTGGGATCAGGGCTGGCAGCGAGCGGGATATGGCCCTCGCCGCATAACAGGCCTGAGGTAGCGTCCAGGCCAATCCAGCCGGCGCCGGGCAGGTAGACCTCGGCCCAGGCGTGCAGGTCGGTGAAGTCGGCCAGCGGACCTTGCGGGCCGTCGAGCGGCCGAATGTCGGGGGCCAACTGGATCAGGTAGCCCGAGACGAACCGGGCGGCGAAGCCAAGGTGGCGCAGCAATTGCACCATGAGCCAGCCGGAGTCCCGGCAGGAGCCGCGGCCGATGGTCAGCGTCTCGTCGGGCGTTTGCACGCCGGGTTCCATGCGGACGACGTATTCGATTTGTTGCTGAATGCGCTGGTTCAGTTCCGTCAGCATGGTGACGGTGTGCTTTGGTTCGCGAGGGATGCTGGCCAGCAGGGCGGTCAGCGCGGGTCCCGCCGGATCGGCTTTGAGGAACGGCGCGAGTTCGTTGTCCAGCGTTGGGTCGTAGGGAAACGGCCAGGTCTCGGCGTCGGGTTCGAGGAAGAAATCAAACGGATTGATGGTCACCATGTCGGCAACGAGATCGACGGTGACGTCGAAATGGGTGATGCGTTCGGGGAACACGACACGGGCAAGATGGTTGCCCTGCGGGTCCTGCTGCCAGTTGAGGAAATGCGGTTTCGGTTCGACCTTCAGTTCATAGGACAGGATGGGGGTACGGGCATGCGGCGCGGGCCGCAGGCGGATGGTTTGTGGGCCCGGTTGGACGAGGCGGTCGTATTGGTAGGACGTCCGGTGGGTGAGGGCGACGTGCAGGGGCATTTGTGGCTCGGGACAGGAGGGGTGCCCTCCATGTTGCGCCGCACAATGGGGATAAGCAAGCGGGGTTGTTCTGGCAGTTCTGTGTGTCGATCTCGTGTTGCATGGGTTCGCGAACCGGCTTTGCGCGATTCGATGGACCAAACGGATCCGGCAGACAATTCGTCCGTGCGGTAGTCTGGAGTTGTGAACCTTACAGAAGAACTCGAGGTTTGCAATCAGTGGGCGCTTCGCCTGGATAAATCCGTCTCACAATTCTGCCGTGCTTCGCAGTTCGACCTGTTCTTGATGTGCCAGAACCAATTGACAGGACTCAGATCGACAGGCAAACGACAGAAGCGGTTGACCAGGGTCTCGCGCGGCCACGAACCTTATCGTAAATCGAGGCCATACAAGATTGATATCACCTCTATCTACGGGCCTGTCAAACACTCTCCCGTCGTACCGCATCAGCAATCTTCGGCACATACCGGGCAACATCGATCTCCCCCTCCCGTTTCCGCGCCTGGGCAATATCGAAGCTGTTTTGCATTCGCATCAGCGTTTCCATCGACAAACCGAACGCTTTTTCGATCCGGATCGCCATTTCAGGCGACAGAGATGACCGTTCGTTGAGGAACGCCGACAGAGCGGCACGCGTGACACCCAGCACAACGGCGGCAGCGGTCACGGAAAGACCAAGCGGCTCGATGATCTCGGTCTTGATAAATCCTCCTGGATGGCAAGGGCTCTTCATCCGAATACCTGGCCCCGAAGACATGGTGTGAACTCCTAATGATAATCCTGATAGTCGAGATCGATAATTTCAATCGACTCCTGATCAATCCGGAACGTAATGCGCCAGTTTCGCGTGACAAACAAACTCCAGGCACCTCGGCGGTCACCGGTCATCCGATGCGCTTTCCAGGTCGGGACCAAATGCAACTCTTCCTCCTCGGACATATCTTGCAAGAAGGACACGATTTTGCCGATCTTGGGTACCACGGCAGCCGGCAGCCCAGAAGCGTCACCGTTCTCGACAAAGCGCCGAAGCCCCTTGTGGATCACGTTCCTGAGCTTCATTGGATAGCATACCCTCGCTTCTGTATCCTGTCAAGTGACACTATACACCATATTTTCCAGGCGCCACCGAGCGAGAGGCAACCACGCCTTCCTGTCATCGGACTGCGAATCTGCCAACGCTAACCTAAGACCGGGTTAATTTTCCGCGGCGCGTTTCCCGGTATGGAACGATGCTAATCCCGCCGCGCAAGCGAGATCACGTTGTCAACGAAACAGGGCCGCCAGGTGATCGACGCAGTCGCGACGACCCTTATCGGGCAATGCCGCCAGGGCAGGTCTATCCTTGAAATAATCCGGCCCCGGCACGTGACATCCCGCGTCAACGCGATAGCATCGGTC
>JBEKQQ010000219.1:0-7607 GCA_049519555.1 Acetobacteraceae bacterium | reverse complement strand
GGAACTGCGAAAGGGGGCTCGCTGCGCCGCTGCCGTGCGGGCATGGTCGGAGCGCGTTCCGCCTGCCGCGTGCTACATAAGCCGGGTCAGCCTCGCCGAAATTCGCTTTGGGATCGAACGGGTTAACGACCCCGGTTTCCGCGCCGAGCTGGAAGCCTGGATGTTGGACGGCGTGCTGCCCTGGTTCGGCGCCCGGGTGCTGGAGGTCGACGAACCGGTTCTGGTCCGCTGGCGCCATCTGGTGGCCGAGGGGCAGCAAACCAACTACACCTACGCCCAACCCGACGCGTTGCTCGCCGCCACCGCTCTCGTCCACCAACTGGGCGTTGCTACCCGCAACAGCGAGGATTTCGTCCGGTCCGGCGTCAGGATCGTCAACCCCTGGGAGACCGCCCCCTAAATCATTGCAATCGGCCGCGTTGGTGACCCTGTGGCGCCGCGGAACTTCGTCGCCAGCAGAATGAAGCAGGCAGCGTAGACCTGGTCGCGCGCCATTTCCTCCAGCATCAGGTTTTCGATGAGATAAACGCCGCATTCCGCGAGGCAGAACTGATGCACCGGCATGGCGATGCCTTTGTCCGGGTTCGGCAGCACCTCCACCGCCATGTTGTCGGCGCCGATCGCAGTGATGCCCTGATCGATCAGCCAGCGTGCGCCGGGCACGTCGATCCCCGGTTCGCCTTCCAGATAGCGTGCATTGTCGGTGCCGAAGTAACGCCCCCAGCCGGTGCGGATCAGTGCGATGTCGCCGGGCTGGACGGAAAATCCTCCGACGTCAGCGGCGCGTTTCAGATCGTCCGGCGTCACCGTCCGGCCCGGATTGAGATGCTGACCGCCATCCGCGCCGGCGACATCGAACAACAACCCGCGCGTGATCATCGGCGGCGCGTTCTCGATCCCCAGCCGATCGAGCCCCCAATCCGTCACCACATCGGCCGCGCAATTGCCATTGTAGAGCATGTCGCCTTTGGAGAAGTGCCCGAGCGCGTCGATATGGGTGCCGACATGGGTCGTCATCTCGATACGCTCGAGGTTGGTTCCGGCGTCGTTGGTGGCGCCCAGTTTGCGGCGACGCTTGACGGTGTCGCGCCAGGAGCCCCAGATCGACATCAGGAAAGGCGTCTGGTTAGGGGCCATGTACGGCGCGCCCATGAAGATCTCGTGGCTGACGTCGTAAACGCGGCCCTGTTTGACGCTCGCCAGCGCTGCGAGCCGTTTCTCCACGGTCAACAGGTTGCCAGCCCCGACCTGATCGGTGGGTCCCCATTTGGCATGATCGTGGATCATACGTGTTTACTCCCTCGCTGAGTTATTTGGCAGCCGGAGGTTCTCTGCCGTTTTAAACGGCACCGTGGTTTCACGGATGTGACGAGGCCAGGGCAACCTTGGTGATGTAGTCGCGAAACCCGGTATAGTTCATCGCCAGATTTTCGCTGATCTCGCGCAGGTCATCCAGCGTGTAGGTGACTTTATCCTGATAATCCTCGATGAATTCTTTGCTCCCCTTGTCGATGTCGTGCACCGGTTTGAGCGCGGCCAACTGTCCGTGGGTCAGCCATAGCGGCCGCACCGAATTCTGCGGCAAGGCATCGGTCCAGGTGGAATGCACGATATCGTTGCGCAACGAAAGGTAGGTATGCGGCATTTGCAGATAATTCCGGATCTGGTCGATCCGATCGATCGGCACAACACGGTGACGCAACAAATTGAACAGCGCCTCCTGCTTCTCCGGAAAGTTGAACCCTGCGGTCAGCAGCCGGATGGAGGTAACGTCTGCCCCGCTGACGGTCGCCATGATCTCCTGCATGAGAACCTCATGCCTGGCATATAATTGCACGATCGTCCCGAAGAAAACCAGGTGCTGATCGGTGATGTGAACCCGTGCCGTTTGACTCATCTGCAAAGCCTTTCCTGGCGTGACAATGCGAACCCATCGGATGGCCGTACAACCCGGGACGGACATACAAGCGCAACGCACCTGCATACCGACGCAACGCGGCGTCCGGGTGGCAGATTAGCCTTGCGATCGGGACGTTGTCGACCAGCCGCGCGTTACCGGAACGGTGGTTCGTCGAAACTGCGCAGCTTGCGCGAGTGCAGCGCGCCCAGTTCGCCACGTAACAGGTCGAGGGTGGCCAGACCGATGGTCAGGTGCTCGCCGACGGCGCGCTGGTAGAAGGCGCTGGCCGAGCCGGGCAACTTGATCTCGCCGTGCAACGGCTTGTCGGAAACGCAAAGTAGCGTGCCATATGGCACGCGCAGCCGGTAGCCTTGCGCCGCCAAGGTGCCGCTTTCCATGTCCACCGCGATGGCGCGCGACAGGTTGATGTGCCGCCGCTCCCGCGACCAGCGAAGTTCCCAGTTGCGATCATCGTAGGTCACGACCGTGCCGGTGCGCAGCCGCCGCTTCAGCGCATCGCCGCGCGCGCCGGTCACCTGAGCGACGGCCTCCTGCAATGCCACCTGCACCTCCGCCAGTGCCGGGATCGGCACATCGGTCGGCACCAGGTCGTCCAGGATGCGATCGCGCCGCAGGTAGGCATGGGCGAGCACATAGTCGCCAATGGCCTGTGACTGGCGCAGCCCGCCGCAATGGCCGACCATCAGCCAGCAATGCGGCCGTAGCACGGCGAGGTGGTCGGTGATGTTTTTCGCGTTCGACGGCCCGACGCCGATATTGACGATCGTGACACCGTCCCGGCCGCTTCGGCGCAGCAAATGATATGCCGGCATCTGATACCGATGCCACGGCGCCTCCGCTACCTGGGCTTTTGCGGCTGTCGGATCGTCGCCGTGGCGGATGACGCCGCCGCCAGGCATGACCAGTTGTCCGTAAGGACTGTCTGGTTTCGCCAGTTCAGCAAGCCCCAGTTGCACGAATTGATCGACATACCGTTGATAGTTAGTCAGGAGGATCCACGGCTGGATGGCTCGCCAATCGGTGCCGGTATAATGCACCAGCCGTCGCAACGAATAGTCGACGCGCACGGCGTCAAACAATGCCAGCGGCCGCTCGTCGCCAAACACCCAGAGGCCATCGGCCACCTCATCGCCGACGGTCGACAACATCGGGGTCGGGAAATGCCGCGCGAGATCGGCGGGCGAGGCGGCACCCGCCATGATTTCGCTCTCCGGCTCCAGCACGTACGGATACGGCACTTCCTGGTCGCTGATCGCCACGTCAATGGTGGCGCCGTATTCCTCAACGAGAGGGCGCAGTTGTTCGAGCAAATAGCCCCGGAAAAATGCTGGCTGCGTCACGGTTGTGACGTAAACGCCGGGGACCTGGAATTTCGCCCAGGCGCGGCGGGTGAACGGAAGCTGGCCGAGCGGGTGCCAGACGAGCCGCAATTCGGGGTAGCGGAATTGTTGGCGCTCCTCCTGGGTCGGCGGAACACCTGTTTGAACAAAGCGCTCGAGTGCGTTGCGCAACGCGTCCGCTGCCGCCGTATGTAGCAGTTCAAGACGGTCCAACGCCTGTTCCGGGGTGAGGCCGCGCCCCGATTGGTCAGACATGAGCGGTGGTACCCTTCTGAGATCGATGCCCCGAGGAACGCGCTTCCGATTGGTGGTGGCGATCGTGACACGGCGCGTTCCGGGCCGGCAAGGCAGCAGCAAATCGATCCTGCCGATCGCCCTCGCGCCTGATGGCGCTGCGCGACCGTGATGACAAGCAAGGGAGCCGCCCGCGGTGCAGGCAGGCTCAGCGGTGCAGCCGGCAACCGTGGGCCTTCACGGGCTCTGGCGATCGCCAGTTGCCTGTGGGCGGTCCAGGCGTCACGTTCGCGGCATGCCGGCATTTACTTTGTTCATGAACCCGCGCCACGGCACACCAGGCACTGTAACGCTGCCTGCCGCGGGATTTCGCCGTGCCAAGACCGAGATCACGAGTTGGGGCGGCTACGCGCCCACACCTCTGCGGGATCTGGCAATGCCCGGAATGGTTCGGTTCAAGGACGAAGCCGGGCGTTTTGGGCTCGGCAGTTTCAAGGTCCTCGGGTCGGCTTACGCCGTGGTCAATCTGCTCGCCGACGCTCTGGCGCGGCAAAACGTGGCGCAATCTGCCGGTTCGGCCGATCTCGCCGCCGGCCGGTATGGCGAGGCGACGCAACGGATCACGATCGCCTCCGCCACTGACGGCAATCACGGTCGCGCAGTGGCATGGACCGCCGCACGGTTCCATTGCCGCTGCGTCATATACCTGCACGAGACCGTCAGCGCCGGCCGGCAGGCGGCAATTGCCGAGTTCGGGGCAGCGATCAGGCGGGTTCCGGGCACTTACGACGACGCGGTGCGAGCCTGTGCTCGCGATGCCGGGACAATGGGTTGGTTCATCGTCTCCGACACATCCTGGCCCGGCTACACCGAGGTGCCGCGCGACATCATACAGGGTTACCGCCTGATGGCCGATGAGGCGGCGGACCAGTGGACCGGACTGTCGCCCACCCATGTCTTCATCCAGGGCGGTGTAGGCGGTGCGGCAGCCGCGGTCGCAGCCCAGATGCGGGCGCGGTGGGGGCAAGGGGAAGGACGCGAACCTGCCCTGGTGGTCGTTGAGCCGGATCGCGCCGCCTGCCTTCTGGCCAGCGCCCGCGCCGGCCGGATAACCTCGGTCACCGGCCGCCTCGATACCATCATGGCTGGCCTTGCCTGCGGTGAGCCGAGTCTGCTCGCCTGGCAGGAACTGGAGCGGTCGGCGACTGCCTTTATGGCGATCCCGGATGCGGCGGCGATCGATACCATGCGGTTCCTGGCAGGTCTGGGCATTGTCGCGGGCGAGTCGGGCGTCGCGGGTCTCGCTGGTCTGCGGCTTGCCATGGCCGATCCGGGGGCACGAGTGACACTTGGTCTCGGCCCGGAGAGCCGGGTTCTGGTATTTGGAACGGAGGGGGCGACCGATACGTTATTGTATGAATCTCTGATCCACGGTGCGTCTGGCTGAACCAACGCCGGCATGGCGTTTGAGCAGGGTTGCCCGGGTGCCTACAATCCGGCCTGCCAGTGGGGCCGCTACTGAACGAGGAGCGTGCGATGCGCGCCAGATGGCCAGTTCTCGCGACGTGTATGGCTTTGGGTGCCGGGTATCTCGGTTATCCCTATGTCGTGCTGTATCGTCTGGATACCGCGATGCGGCAGTCGGATGCCCCGGCGTTGCGGTCCCTGGTGGATTGGTATGCGGTGCGGGAGGGCCTGAAAGAAGACATTTGCGACAGGGTGCTGGATGAGCCGGCGAATGCCCGTCCAGGTAATGAACTCGCCCCGTTCGGTTCTGGTTTCGTGCGCGGAATAACTGGCAACGCCCTCGATCGTACCGTCACGCCGGAAACCCTGGTGTCGATGATCCGCACCGGCGATGCCCGGGCGCCTGCGGATGCCCGTGTGGCATGGGCGTTTTTCGAAAACCCTACGCAGTTCGCGGTGGAATTGCGCGCCGTTGGTCTCGCCGAGCCGATTCGCCTGGTGATGGAATTGCAGGGCCTGAGCTGGAAGGTTCGGCGGGTCTGGTTGCCGAACGCGTTGCTGGAGCGCGCCGGTTCCGGGACCTGACGGGTCGGGGATGCGGTCAGGTCCTGGGCTTAGGCGGATCGGCCGGTCCGCCGGCCTGTTTCCAGGCGCCGAAGCCGCCTTCGATATGCGCGACATTTTCGAGCCCCATCTCCTGCGCGGTTTTCGCCGCCAGTGCTGAACGCCAGCCACCGGCACAGAAGAAAATGAAACGTTTGTCTTCAGCGAAGATCGGCTTGGCATAAGGGCTTTCCGGATCGATCCAGAATTCCAGCATGCCGCGGGTGCAAGCGAAGGCTCCCGGCATCTTGCCCTCGCGGTCGAGTTCGCGCGGATCGCGCAAATCGACAAAGACGACATTGTCCTTGCCGTGCTCGGCAATCGCCTGGGCAGGGGTCAGCGTTTCCACCACGGCGTTCGCCTCGGCGAGCAGTTGTTTGTAGCCCTTCTTGATGTGCATGCGTGCGTCTCCTGTGGCGGCCAGAATGTCTGAGTGGCAATCTGGCACGATGGTCGGTCCGGGTCGAACGGTGCGAATCGCGCGGCTGCGGTACCCGGTTCAGTGATATCGCGCGCGTCGGATTATCACACACCAGGGGTAGGCCGGCCCGCGAACGAGCCGGCCTATACCCCTGGCGCCTTCGCACGATGACCTTGACTTCTAAGCCAGGAGCTATGACTATCAGAAATAGGAGGAGCAAGTTTCCAGGTATTTGCACCTCCGTGGTGATGAGCCGGCGGGACCACCCCGCCGGCTTTTCGTTTCTGAACCCGAGGTGTGAAGGAAAGGTTGAGGCTCGCGCCGTGAAACCGGTTGCGAGGCACTGATTGCCTTTACAGTCTGCATGCAGGCGTACTTATGCCGCACGCCGCATGATGTACGTTCGGCCGCCGTCCGGACTCGCAACGAAGCCCATCCGCACCAGGGCCGCCAGCACGGCGCCGATTTGCGGCACCGCACGTCGTCCCTGGCGGAAACCGGTGGCGAGAGCCTCCACGCCAATTGGTGCGGTTGCCGAGGCCAATGCCGCCATGACAGAAGCCGTTTGCGCAACGTTGTCGGTGGGGAAAGACGGTTTTGCACCGGATGGTTGCGCCGCCTGGGCGCCTCGCATCGCGCCGCCAATGAGGGCAAGCTTGTCTTTGACGGATCCGAAGCGGGGGATTTGGTATTCGGGACGGAGCCAGCGGATCAGGCCTTCGGATTCTTCGCGGGCGCGCTCGGCGTTCAGTGCGACGAGGCGGGCGAGGATGTCGGTATCGGACAGATCGGCCGGCCAGCCGTATGCGTCAATGACGGCGACGTCCAGTTTGTCGTGATATTCCTTCAGGATCAGCACCAGGCCGTCGTCGAAATGCGCCGGTCTTCTGTGGTCAGTGTATCGGCTTGCGCGCCCGCGCGGATTTTTTCCAGGACGTTGTAGAGACCGGTGAGGGTCAGATGTGGATGCTCCGCCAGCACTTGCTTGCGATGGGCGTCAAGGTCTTCGGCGATGGCGCGGATGCGTTGCTTTTGCTGGTCGTTGGTAGGCCGACGTCGCAAATCAGGATGAACGGTGGCCAACCATGGTCGACCGGCAGCGCGCGAGCGTAACGTTCCGCCTGAACCCTGGCATTGCGCATCAACACGTCCCAGGCTCGCGAGGCGCCGCGCACCACTCGCCTTGGTTCTGGACGGGGGAACAGTTCCGTTTGGGTTATGATTTCCTTTTTTCCGCCGGCCTGGCGGGATTGTTTGGCTTCAAGTACGAAGCAACCCCTTTTGTAAAGGTCGATCCGCCCGGTGCCGGCCGCTCCATCGAGCGAAGGTTCCTTCACCGCGCGTTCGAAAACGTAATCATTTTCCAAGGTAATGGCGGAGGCGGGCTCCGGTCTCGGGACGCCGATCGCGTCGAATAATTCCGAAAGAAACAGCGCATAGTTGGCGCGCTCCTGCCCGCCCTCAAGGCCTTGCCAACGGGCGATGAAGCGCTCGATTGGATCCTGTACGCCGGTCATTTTGGCCGCGGAGACACTGACATGGGACCAGGACGGTAGATGCGGTCGTATGTAGCCGTAAAGCTACCAGTATCATATCAGATTCGGAGATTCCCCAGCCTCGG
>JBEKQQ010000218.1:0-7629 GCA_049519555.1 Acetobacteraceae bacterium | reverse complement strand
GCGATCGGTCCCGCAAAGGTCCTGGTCATGGGTCTCGGAGTCGCGGGACTGGAAGCGCTCGCCACCGCGCATCGGCTGGGCGCCGTTACCGAAGGCTACGACGTTCGTCCGGAAACCCAGGAACAGGCACTGTCTCTGGGCGCGACCTTCGTCCAGACTGGGGTCGATGCGCGCGGCAAAGGCGGGTACGCCCGCGAACTGACCCCGGAAGAAAAAGCCATGGTCGCCACGGTGCTGACGAAGCATATCCAGGCGGCCGATCTCATCATTACGACCGCCGCCATTCCCGGCCGGCCGTCGCCTAAGCTGATCAGTAAGGCACAGGTCGCCGGAATGAAGGCGGGCTCGGTCATCGTCGACCTATCCGCCGAGGGCGGCGGCAATTGCGAGGACACGCGTCCCGGTGAGACGGTCGAGATCGGTGCCGTGACGATCGTGGCGCCGCTGAACGTGCCGTCTCTGCTCGGCGAGGACGCCAGCGAACTCTATTCGAAGAACCAGTTCAATTTGCTCGCTTTGATGATGAAGAACAACATCATAAGCATCGACTGGGACGACGAAATCCTCACCCGAACCGTGCTTACGCACAACGGCGAGCGAAAGAACGCGATCGCTGATACGCACGCGAAGCCTGTGCCGAAAGCCGCCTGAACCGAAGGAGCAGATCATCATGGACTTCGCGATTTCGATCAGCGGCTTCGTCGCGCTTTATATTTTTATGCTTGCCGCCTTCGCCGGCTGGGTCATCATCGGTCACGTGCCGGCAATCCTGCACACGCCACTGATGTCGGGATCGAACTTCGTGCATGGCATCGTCGTGGTCGGCGGGATCTTCGCGCTGCTCAACGCCAGCACAGCCCAGGAACAGGTCATCGGGTTCGTCGCGGTATTGCTTGGCGCCGGCAATGCCGCGGGTGGCTTCGCCGTGACCGACCGCATGCTCGCGATGTTCCAGGTCAGCGGACATCAGTTGAAGCCAGCGAAATCCAGCCACCGGAAGAAAGGTTGAACAGCCACCATGTTAACGATGATCCCACAACTGGTGATTGGTGCAACCGATCTGGCCGCCGCGTTTCTGTTCATGTACGGCCTTCAGCGCATGTCCTCGCCGGTGACCGCGCCATCGGGGATTAAGTTCGCGGGTGCTGGTATGCTGGTCGCCGTCCTGGCGAGCTTTCTTTATGCTTTCGACGTCGATGCCGCTGCCAAACCATTCTTGCTGGTTAATAGCGCGCTCGCCGCGAGCGCACTGATTATCGGCGGCGGCCTGGCATGGTGGAGCGGCAAAAAAGTCGCGATGACCGCCATGCCGCAGATGGTGGCTCTGTATAACGGCATGGGCGGTGGCGCCGCCGGCGCCATCGCCGCGGTCGAGTTGTTTGGCGACAAGGCGCACGGGATCACGCAAATCATCGTGACGCTGGCCGGTGCTTTGATTGGTGCCGTATCGCTCTCCGGTTCCCTCATAGCCTGGGCCAAGCTCGACGGCGTGATCAACAAACCGCTGCGCGTTAAAGGACAGCAGGCTATCAACGGACTGCTCATGCTGGCCACTGTGGCCGTCGGTGGCTACATCGTATTCGCCGGACAGAGCGGTGCCGAGCCACTGATCCCGATGGCGCATCTGATCTATCTGTTCTTCGGCTTCGCACTGATGTTTGGCGTTCTGATGACGCTGCCGATCGGCGGGGCGGATATGCCCGTAGTCATCTCGATCTACAACGCGTTCACTGGTCTGGCCGTGGGACTTGAAGGCTTCGTGTTGCAGAACCCCGCGTTGATGATCGCGGGCATGGTGGTTGGCGCTGCGGGCATGCTGCTGACGCTACTGATGGCGAAAGCCATGAACCGCTCCGTGGCGAACGTACTGTTCACCAATTTTGGCGATACCGCCAAACACAAACAAGGTGCCATCAAAGGCGATCTGAAGCCGGTCGAAGCAGGCGATGCCGGTATCTTCATGCGGTACGCCAAAGAAGTCATCGTCGTGCCGGGCTACGGTCTCGCGGTCGCGCAGGGCCAGCAGAAACTTTATGAACTCGTCAAACTGCTGCAGTCCGCCGGGGTCGTGGTTAAATTCGCGATCCATCCGGTGGCGGGACGGATGCCCGGTCAGATGGACGTACTGCTCGCCGAAGCGGGCGTCCCGTACGATCTGATTTTCCAACTTGAGGATATCAACGACGACTTCGTAAACGCTGATGTAGCGCTGGTTATCGGCGCCAACGACGTCGTCAATCCGGCGGCGCGCACCGACAAGTCCTCGCCGATCTTTGGGATGCCGATCCTCAACGCCGATAAGGCGAAGAAGGTCTACGTGGTCAAACGGGGACAAGGCAAAGGTTACGCCGGGATCGTCAACGCGCTGTTCTACTCGGACAACTGCGACATGGTCTATGGCGACGCCGCCGCCGTGCTGACGAAGATGATCGAGGCCGTGCGCGGACTGGGCCTGAAGGCCGCCGCTTGAACACCTGATTCAATCGCGAAACCTGGGGTTCCCCATTAGCCGTCTTTCGTGTCGTGGTGGGCCGGCGATGGCGCGGGGACAATGACACGAAAAAGTCGCGGCGGAGCGGCGGCACGAAGCAGACCGGCGCGTCAGCCGGTAAGCTGCTCACGGATCGCCAGCAGTTCATGCCGGCGCTCGGGGCTCGGTTTCGGGTAACTCATGTTGAGGCCCTCAAGCGTGTCGAGGACAATCTGCCCCTCCAGAAATGCGTCGATAGTATCGGTTCACTCGCGTGATTCATCTCGAATCTCCCGCTCCGCCTGTAGCCAGTTGCGCACATTCTCGCCATCGTGGCGGCCCTGCCGCTCGTAAAGTTCATAGGCACGCCTGGCGATCCGCGGAACGACGTCGATCGGCTTCCTGACCAACAGGGGCACGGCGATGGGATCCAAAATCCGATACGCGACCAACTTCACGCGGTCGGTCACCAGGAACCAGACGAGAGCATACGCCCAAACGAACAGCGCCCACTCCCAGCCGAGCGGCGTCATGAACAGCCCATAAACCGCGATCAGAGTTGCCACCATCTGGGTGCCGACCACCGCCACCCATAAAATCCGCGCGGGACGTATGGACCAGAACGGTCCACGCGTGCGCGTCTGGAATATCGTCAGGTGCCCCGCGACGGACAACAGGAGGTACATGAGGGTCTGGAGATGCGGATGGTCGAGGTGAAAAATCCGATCGCCCAGGTAGAACAGGCCAAACGCGGCGACCGGGCCTACCACGCCCAGTACCGTGGCAACGCCCAGTACGAGGCGCATGTTCCAGGCCTCGGGTGCGTCCTTGTAATGAACGTTGTCGTAGGCGATCGACAGGATGGCGCCGTCGTTGAGCAACGCCAGCATCACGATCATAACCGCCGTCAGCGGATAAAAGTTAAATATCAGGATGGACAGCGTCATGAACAGCAGCACGCGCAGGGTCTCGGCGATGCGGTAGATCGCATAGCTGTTCATCCGCTGGAAGATATTTCGGCTTTCTTTGATCGCGTCGATAATCACCGACAGGCCGGGCGTCATCAGTACCATGGCCGCCGCCGCGCGCGCCGCGTCGGTCGCGCCGGAAACGGCGATTCCGCAATCGGCCTTCTTCAGCGCGGGAGCGTCGTTCACCCCGTCGCCGGTCATACCAACGATGTGGCCGCCTTGCTGGAGCACATCGACAATGTGGAACTTATGTTCAGGAAAAACCTGGGCGAAGCCGTCAGCCTTCTCGATCGACTCCGCCAGTGCCGCCGTTTCGTGACGCTTCGAGTCGCCAAATCCGCTGGCGTCGAGAATATTCGTGCCCATCCCCAGTTTCTTGGCGGTTTCCTGCGCTATGGCCAGCGCGTCACCGGTAACCATCTTGACGCTGACACCCATTTTCCGGGCCGTGGCGATGGTGGCCGCGGCATCGTCTCGCGGCGGATCGAACAGTGGCAACACGCCGAGGAACCGCCACTCGCCGTCCCCCTCGGCGCGGGCCACGCCCAATGAACGAAAGCCGCGCGCCGCGAAGTCATTGACCGCTTTGTCGACAGAGGACTTCACCTGAGCGGCATTGGCCGACAGCTCCAGGATCACCTGCGGCGCGCCCTTGGCGACCTTGAACTGGTTGCCGTCCCCGACTTTGACAGTCGCTTCAGTGCGTTTGTGCACCGGATCAAACGGCTGGAAATGCACAACCTGGTAGCCGTTCAGGGCCTGGTCATCGTGCAGACCACCCAACACGGCGAGGTCGATGGTGTCCTTGTTGTCCGCGCGCGACGCCAGCGCGGCGTTCAGGATGACCTGATCCGCCGGAATGCCGTCGACGCTGAACGGTTCGCCCAAAGTCAATTTGTTCTGTGTCAGCGTCCCGGTCTTGTCCGAACACAATATGTCCACCCCGGCGAGTTCCTCGATCGCCGACAACCTGGTCACGATCGCCTGTTTTTTGGCGAGCAGGCGCGCGCCGACCGCCATCGTCACCGAGAGCACCGTGGGCATCGCCACGGGGATCGCGGCTACCGTCAGCACCAAGGCGAACTGCAAAGTCGTGAGGATCGGGTCGCCGCGGAACAGCGCCACCAGTATGATGATCCCGACCAGAACCACAGCGAGGACAATAAGATAATCGCCGATCTTCAAGACCGCGCGTTGAAAGTGGCTGACTGTGTGGGCCGCTTGCACCAGTTCCGCCGTCTTGCCGAAATAGGTCTTCGCTCCCGTGGCATAGACCATGGCATCGATCTCACCTTGACGAATGATCGATCCGGAGAACACCGCTTCGCCTGAATTGCGTGTCGCGGGCAACGACTCTCCCGTGAGCGCGGATTGATCCACTTCGATCGGGTCACCCTCCAGCAGCCGTGCGTCGGCTGGCACGATGTCGCCCAGTCGCACGCGGATGACGTCGCCCGGCACGACATCGCGCGCCGCCGGGTTGATCCATTTGCCATCCCGTTTCACCATCGCTTTGATCGCGAGCTTCGCCTTGAGTGCGGCGATCGCGTTGCCCGCCTGGTGTTCCTCCCAGAATCCGACAACGGCATTGGCCAGCAACAGAAGCAGGATGATGCCGAAGTCGGGCCAATGCCGGTCCACGGCCGACAGAATCACCGCCACCTCGATCATCCACGGGATCGGTCCCCAGAAGTAGCTCAGGAATTTCAGGACCTCGTTGGTCTTTCTTTCTTCGATTTCGTTGGGGCCATATTGAATCAGCCGCTTTTCCGACTCGGCCTGTGTCAGACCGTTCGGCGACGATCCCAGTTTCGCCAGAAGGTCGGGCATCGAAAGAGCCTTCAAGGCTTCGTTCGGATCGGGCTTCGATCCCGGATTGGCGGCGTCAGCCAGGGGAGCGGCGTCCTGCGATGACACGGATGGTGCCGCCTCGGTATTCGCCAGGCCGTCGGGCTTCGTGATCGCCAAAGTGTCCGTTGTCATCGTCACGACCCTTCCGGCTTGCCGCTGACCCAGTCTTTCGCGGCGGGCAATTGGTCGAGTTTGAACAGCCGCACTTCGCCATGGAAGAAAGGCTTGAACATACTGACCATCGCGCTCAGCCACGCGTGATCGGTCACCACGGCGATGTGGCTGAAATCGTGCCAATGTCGTAGCCCGAACACGCCGTCATCCCACAGCGCCCCAGGCTCAAAGCCGGTGAAATCCTCGCCGATGACGTACAGCATTCGAATCGGCCCCTTGGTCATCATCGCCTCGGCTTTGGGGATCAGCGTGTCGCGATAATCTTCGTGCGTTACGGCGCCACTGGCTTCGATCGCCAGCACATCCCGCGGTAGACCCTCGATGAGCTTGAACATCGTTTCGACACCTCCTCTAATGACGGATCAGCGCGAGCGTGTGTCGCGCGATCATCAGTTCTTCGTTGGTGGGGATGACCCAGACCGAAACGCTGCTGTCCGCCGCGGAAATACGTGGCCCGCCGGACGCGTTGGCCGACTTGTCCAGCTTAACGCCGAGCCATGCCAGACTGTCGCAAAGCGCCGCGCGCACCGCTGGAGAATTCTCGCCGATGCCGGCGGTGAACACCAAGGCGTCCAGCCCGCCGAGCACCGAAGCATAAGCGCCGACGTACTTCGTCATCGCGTAAACAAAATGCGCCATCGCGGCAACCGCCAGCGGATCCGTGCTCTCCTGCAGCACCCGCATGTCGCCACTTATGCCCGACAGACCAAGCAGGCCCGCGCGTTCGTATAACATTTTTTCCAGTGAAACGTCGTCGAACAGCTTGCGGCGCAGCAAATAGAACAGCGCGCCCGAAGGCACGTCGCCCGAGCGGGTCGCCATGGGCAGACCTGACATCGCGCCGAAGCCCATCGTCGTTTCGATGCTGTGCCCGTCCAGCATGGCGCACAGGCTGGCACCGCCGCCAAGATGCGCGGCGATCACCCTACGTGCGTTGGGGGCGAATTTCGGTACCTGGCGGCTGATGTAGTCGTAGGAGATGCCGTGATAGCCCCAGTGTCGCACGCCGTCGTCGCGTACGTCCCTGGGCAGTGCATAGGTCTGCGCGACCTCCGGCATGGTGCGGTGGAACGAGGTGTCGAAACAGGCGACCTGCGGCAGGCCCGGGAACGCGTCGGCAAATGCCCGTGCGCCGCGCACGTTGAACGGTTGATGCGACGGCTCCATTTCCGTCAATGAGTCGAGATAGTCCATCACGTCGCCGTCGATCAGCACCGGCGCCTCAAAGCGCGTGCCGCCAAGTACGATGCGATGGCCGGCCGCGATGACTTTGGTGGCCGCGAGGTTGGCCTCCAGCCACGTAATGATGAAATGCAGTGCGGTCCGGTGGTCGATCGTGTGGCCCTCGCCCCATTCGTGCGCGGCCAACGGCCTGGCGGTCGCGTCTTTGACGATGAAATGCGGATCGCCCTGCATGCTGTCGATCCGGCCCGCGCAAAACAGCTTCAATGCTGCGGTCTTGAGTTCCTGGGGCGCGCCCAAATCGTAGGCGGCGAATTTCAGGCTGGTGGACCCCGCGTTGAAGACGACGATGGCCTCGCTCATGGCCGATCACTCCGCTGTTTCGGGTTGCAGGATCGTCGGATCACGTGCCAGTGCCTGGGCGTAGAGTACCGCCGCCGCCGCCGAGAAACGCCCCGCGGCGGGCGTGTCGGCGCGGCTGGTCAGAATCACCGGTACTCTCGCGCCAACCACCAGGCCGGCAGTTTGCGCATCGGCCATGAACGCGAGGTTCTTGTAGACCATGTTGCCGGCTTCGATGTTCGGCACTATCAGCACGTCGGCCAGGCCAGCGATCGGCGAGGTGATATGCTTGATCCGCGCTGCCTCAGCATCGACCGCCGCGTCGAGGTCGAGCGGTCCATCGACGATCCCGCCGACGATCTGGCCACGATCTGCCATCTTCGCCAGAATCGCCCCATCGAGCGAGGCGGGCATTTTCGTTCGCACCGTCTCGACCGCCGCCAGCACGGCCACTTTCGGTAAGTCGATGCCGAGCGCGCGTGCGAAGCCGATCGCATTCTGGCAGATGTCGCGCTTTTGATCTGTGTCTGGTGCGATGTTCAGCGCGATGTCGCTGAGGACGAAGCGGCGCGCATAAGTCGGCACCGACATCATCGCGCAATGGCTGATCAGTCGCCCGGTGCGCAGTTTCGCTTCCTT
>JBEKQQ010000217.1:0-7641 GCA_049519555.1 Acetobacteraceae bacterium | reverse complement strand
GACCTGGGAATGGGTCACCAACCACGCCGAGACGGACCGCGCCGGCCGGGCGCCGCAGCCTCCGACCAGGCCCAGGCGAAACGGAACGAAGCCGAGGCAGGCCGCCGGGTGGGAAGGGCGGTTCTGGTACAGTTTCTACGAACGCGGCGCCGATATGCGCGATTTCTGCGTCACCGCGTTGCAATACATCACGCGCCGTCCGCGCTCGGAGCTGCTGGCGCGGCCGATCGCGGAACTGGTCGAGGACCTGCTGTTTCACCTGCGCGCGAAACCCTTCCTTTTGGTGCTGGACGGGTTGGAGCGGGTGTTGGCCGCCTACAATCGCTTCGACGCCGCGCAACTCGCCGACGACGAGGCGGAGGCGAGCGAGGGCGCCACCGGCAAGCTGCCCACCGATTGCATCCGTCCCGCCGACGACGAGTTGTTGGCCCTGCTGCGCACCGCCGCGCCGTCAAAAATCCTGATTTCCTCACGGCTGATGCCACGCGCGCTGCTGAACCGCATGGGCCAGCCGGTGCCGGGGGTGCGGCATTTGCTGTTGCGCGGCCTCGATCCGCGCGATGCGGAGCAGATGCTGCGCGAGGCCGGCGTCACCGGGGACGCCGAACGGATGCGCCGCTATCTGGACGAGAAATTCGGTTGCCATCCGTTGCTGGTGGAGATCGTTGGCGGCCTCGTGCTGAATTACATGAAGGCGCCTGGGCAGTTCGACCGTTGGGTGGACGATCCGGCCGGCGGCGGGGCGGTGAACCTCGCCGATCCGGACATCAAGCAAAGGCGGACGCATATTCTGCGGCTGGCGTTCGACGGGCTGGATGAAAACACCCGCGAGCTGCTGACCCGGATCGCGATGATTTCCTCCGCCACGACGTGGGAGGTGGTCGCGGCGCTGAACCCAGTGTTGCCGCCGCCGCTCGAGGAGTTGGAAGCGCCGACACCGCCGAATGCGTTAGGCGACTCTTACACCGACTACTGGCGGCGAGAACTAGTCGGCACGCGTACACGCAATCAACGATCCGAAGTGGAGCGGCACATCGCCGAACGTCAACGTGTAAGGCGCGAACGTTACGAAACCGCGCGTCAGGCGCACGCGGATTACTTGGCGGAACAAGCGAAATACCAACAATCAGCCGAAGTTCGTGGCGCCGAGCCCTGGCTGAACGCCGCGCTGGCCGATCTGGTTCGCCGCGGCCTGCTGCAACGCGAGCGCGGAACAGCCAACTTCGACCTGCACCCAGTCGTGCGCGGCTACGCCGTCGCCTCGCTTGGCGCCGAGGCGCGCGCCCGGACCGGGAAATTTGTGGCAGATTATTTCGCAGCGCGCCCGGTGCCTGTTTGGGACACGGTGATGCTGTTGCAGGATCTCGCCGCACCGATACAGATGGTGCAGACGCTGAACCTCGCCGGCCAGACTTCGGCGGCCTGGGAGGTGACCTGCGGTGGCCTCGGTTCGGCGCTTTTCCGCCTGGAGCGCCATCATGAGATGCTGGCGTTGCTGCGCCCGCTGTTCCCGCGCGGCTGGCTCCACCCGCCGGAGGGCGTTGCTGACCTCACCGTTGTGGCGGCGGCGGCGGCGATCAGTCTGAAGGCGATCGACCGCATCGACGGGGCCACCGTCCAGGAGGTTTTCGGGATCCAGAATGAGATCAGCCGAGGGGTGAATGCCGAGCTCAGCCTCAGGCTGACGAACCATGCCGCTACCGCTAGGCAGCTCCAGGCCTTGGCGCGCGCCAGGCGCATCCTGGATCTAGCCCAAGCGGTGGCCGTGGCGGCAGCGGATACGCGCCAGATCGCGTGGTGTGAGCTGTTGCTCATCAACTGTCAGCGCGCCCAGGGTGCCTTGGCCGAAGCCCGCACGGGCTGGGCCAGCCTGGCGCTGCGCCTGGCGAAGGAAAACGCGTACGACACCCAAGCCGCCGCCCAGGCGGCGCTGACTGAGGCATGGCTGCTTTTCGCGGAGGGCACTCTGACGGAAGACACACTCCGAGCCCTCATGTGCCGCGTGCGTGACCTGCGCCGACTGCCCCACGAACGCGGCCTCCTGAACCTCTCCGGCCGCCTGCATCTGGCCTACGATCGCAATGCGGCGGCGGAGGCCGACTTCGCGCGGGCGATCGAAATGGCTCGTGCGACCGGTCTGAGGGACACGGAATCCGAGGCTGGACGGGGCCTCGCGTTGGTCCGTCTCGGTCGCCGTGCGGATGCCGAGGCCGCCGCCGCGTCAGCGGAACACGATCCGCCTCGAGCAGAACTGGCCGAGCTTTATCTGGAACTGGGCGAGACCGACAAAGCCCGGCTCCACGCGCAGGCAGGCTACGACTGGTACCGGGCCGATGGCCCACCTTTCACGGATCATTGGAATTTGCAGCGTTGCCGCGCGGTGCTGGCGCGACTGAACGAACCCGTGCCGGACCCACCGCCGTTCGACCCCGCGAAGCAAGAGCCGATCCCGTTCGAGGCCGACGTCCTGCGCCTGCTGCGTGAACACGAAGCGAAACAAAAAGACAAGAAGACGTAAGCCGCTTCGCCGCCCAACCCCGAGCGGCCGCAGCGCCATTTGCATTCGCCGATGTCCTCCGGCTGTCATCGCGAGCGCGGCCCGGCAATCTCGTTTCGTGTGGGCACCAAAACCGCGCGCCGTGCTCGCAAGGGGCAGCGAGCAAACCGCCCCTTTTGATCCGCTCGGACAAGCCGATCGCCTGCGGCACCCAGAAAAGTTCCTATTATGTTCTTGGCGCGGATTCCCGCCCGCTCTATCGTCCCTGGCGTCGGCAACCAGAACCGGATCAACCGCCATGGACCTCTTCGATTATCTCCTCAACGGTGTCTTCGAGGCCACCACGCCGCCCAACGAATCCGCAGCCGTCGCGCAATCCCGCGCCGATGCGATCGTTGAGATGTTCCACGCCTACGATCCAGGCGACGGCATGGAAGCCATGCTCGCGTGCCAGTGCATCACCTTGCAGTTCCTGCTGACGGCGGCGATGCGCGATGCCAACAACACCAGCCAGGAGCCCGCAGCCCAGTCCAAAGCCCGTGCCGGAGCGATCTCCGCCAGCCGCACGCTGCACCAATGGGTCACGAAGTTCGAGAACGCCCGCAAACGCAACGAACGCCACGCCGCCGAGGCCGCCAAAACCCGGGCAGCGGCGCAACCGGCAGCCGATCCTCCATCGACGCCGTCGCCGGCCAATCCCGTTCCGCAACCGGCTCCGTCGCCAGCGGATCGGCCGGCCCCCCGGTCGCCCGCACCGAATGGCGAGGTTACGACCGCCAGCGGCGCGTCAGATCCGTTGCTCGCCGCCGGAGCTGCTCTCCGATCCGCGGGCTCGGGTCCGGGCTGTTCCGGTTCGGGTGTGCCAAATGCGCCGCCGCTGTCGCCGCCAGCCGAAGTGTCCGATGCGGCCTGACCCGTGCGGGCAAAAAACCATCTCGAACGCTGACGAGATCGCTTCCGGGTCCGATCGTGGTGACGTTACGCTCAGTGCGACGGGTCTAACCCCGTAAATCCGCCTCGAACCGATCCCGCCAGCGTTCCAGGCTGTTCTCTCGCATCACCGCCAGCATCGCCTGGTGGCGTTCCTGGCGTTCCTCAACCGGCATCAGCAAGGCGCGGTCGATCGCTGCCGCAACACCCGATTCATCGTACGGGTTGATCACCAGCGCATCGCGCAACTCACGCGCCGCGCCGGCGAATTCCGACAAGATCAGCACGCCGGGATCGTCCGGGTCCTGTGCTGCCACGAACTCCTTCGCCACGAGGTTCATGCCGTCGCGCAACGGTGTCACCAGACAGGCCTGCGCCGCCGCATAGAGCGGCATCAACACATTCCGTTCAAAACTTTTGTTCAAATAGCGCAACGGCACCCAGTCCACCTCGGCGAACCTGCCGTTGATCCGGCCCGCTTCGCCTTCCAGCTGACGGCGAATCGCCTGATAGGTCTCGATATCCGAACGAGACGGCGGCGCGATCTGCATGAACGTCACCAGACCGTGATGCGCCGGATACTCCGCCAGAAACCGCTCGAATGCCGCGAAGCGTTGCGGCAGACCCTTCGAGTAATCCAGCCGGTCCACACTCAAAATCAGCCGGTCCAGCAGAGCCGCCCTGATCCGCGTCGCCTGCCGCCGGTTGCGCGGCAATTCGGCCGAGGCGCGCACTTCATCGACGTGCACGCCGATCGGATACACCCCGGTGCGCACCACCCGGTCGAAAATCGACAACCGGTCGTCGTGCACCGAGCCTCCGGCGTGCCGCACGGCATAATCGATGAACGCTGCGCGATCGATTTCGGTCTGAAACCCCAACAGATCGTACTGGCACGTCGCACGGAACAAATCCGCGTGCGCCGGGATCGTCATGAACACGCCCGGAGCGGGAAACGGCGTGTGCAGAAATAGTCCGATCCGGTTGGTCAGGCCCGCTGCTCGTGCCGCCTCGGCCACGTGCAACAGCTGGTAGTCATGCACCCAGACCAGATCATCTTCCCTGACCAGCTTTGCCAGCGCCTGAGCGAACATGCTGTTGACCCGGCGATAGCCCTCGTATTCCGGCCATTCGAACCGTCCGAGACCAATCTGATAGTGCAGCACCGGCCATAACGTGCCATTGGCGAAGCCGCGGTAATATTGGTCGTAATCCTGCCGCGACAAATCGATGGTGAACAACGAAATCGCACCGACCGGGTGCTCCGGCTGGTGTTCCGGCACGTCGCGGATGTTGCCGCTCCAGCCCAACCACAGGCCACCCTTCTGGCGCAGCGCGTCGAGCACGCCGGCGGCGAGGCCACCCGCGGTGGCCTCGCCTTCCTGGATCGGCGCGACCCGGTTGGAAACAACGACAAGGCGAGACATGGAATCCGACAGCCCTTCAACGACGGCCATCACAGGATGACAGGCTTCGGGTCAATGGGCTATCGCGGCGCGATGTTGGATCGGGGCTTCGCCCCAAGACCCCACCAGGAGGCCCATCGATCCGCTTCGCGGCTCGATCCTGGACCTCCGGCAAAGGGCGAGGCCGTTTGAAATCTGTCCATTGGTTGATCCTTGGAGAGGGCCGACCGTGACCTCGCAAGGTCCGTGTCGGCCCTCTCCAAGGATCAACCAAAATGAATGGTTCCAAGGGCCACTGCCCTTGGTGGGGATCCAAGGGCCACTGCCCTTGGCGGGTTTCAGGGCGGCGCCCTGACCCTTTGCTGATCTACCTCATCGCCGGCGAGCCGAGTGGCGACCAGCTCGGCGCCCGCCTCATGCGCGCCATTCGCCGCCGCCGCCCCGATGTCGCCTTCGCTGGCGTCGGCGGTGCGGCGATGGCGGCGGAGGGCTGCAAGAGCCTGTTCCCGATGAGCGACCTTTCCGTCATGGGATTCCTCGAGGTCCTGCCTCGGCTCCGCCTCCTGAAACGCCGTATCCGGGAAACGACTGAGGACATATCGAAACAGATCCCCGACGTCGTCGTAACGATCGACTCCCCGGGGTTCTGCTTCCGCGTGCTGCGTGCCATCGCGTTCCTGCGCATTCCGCGCGTGCATTACGTGGCACCACAGATCTGGGCCTGGCGCGAGGGCCGGGCGAAGCACTATCCCGGCCTGTGGGAACGCCTGCTTTGCCTGTTGCCTTTCGAGCCGGCGTGCTTCGCCCGACACAACCTGCCGGCAACCTTTGTCGGCCATCCCGTGCTGGAAAGTGGTGCTGATCTGGGCTGTGCGGCCCGGTTTCGCGCCCGTCATAACCTCACACCGGAGGACCGGATCCTGATCGTGATGCCCGGCAGCCGCCGCGGCGAGATTTCCCGACTGCTGCCGATCCTGCGCGCGACTTTGGAGCAACTGCGCGAGTCGGTCGTTCCGGTCATCCCGCTGGCTGGTCCGGTCGCGGATGCGGTGGTCGCGGCTACCAGCAGCTGGATGCCGCGACCGATCCTGATCGCGAATACCGAAGACAAGCACGATGCCTTTGCCGCTGCTTCCGCCGCACTGACCAGGTCCGGCACATCAACGCTGGAACTGGCGGTGGCCGGCGTGCCGATGGTGGTCACCTACCGCGCCAATCCGATCACCATCTGGCTCGTGCAACGGATGGCGCTGGTCAAATACGCCTCGCTGCTGAACCTGCTGTCGCAGCGGGAGATCGTCCCGGAACTGCTGCAAGGCGACGCCACGCCCGAGAAACTCGCCGCCGCACTGGAGACCATCCTGACTCCAGAGGGCGCCGCAGCACAACGCGCCGCCTTCGCCGCGCCTTTGGCAATGCTGCGCCCAGCGGAAGGCGAGCCCTCAGACGCCGCCGCTGCCGCCGTGCTGGATCTCATCGAGCAATCCGCCCGCGACCATCCTGGCGCGTGACTCCGCCATCGCCTTGGCTACCGCCAGTGCCGCCGCGAGCGCACGGCGTCCCGCTGCCGCATCGACCAGCACCGGCGCGCCGTCCAGCACCGAGGCGTAGAACGCCGCATGTTCGGCCGCCAGTGAGTCATGGTCGTCCCAGGTTGCATCCTCTATGCCGACGCCGGCGACGCCCGGTACCGGTTGGCCGATCCCGCGCCCGATCACCGTCAGTTTGCGCGTCGAGAAATCGGCCGCAAGGTAAGTATCGCGTGCAAAGATCCGCATCCGCCGCTCGGTGCGGATCGAGACCCGGCTGGCAGTGATCGCCGCCACCGCGCCATTGGCGAAGCGCAGCCGTGCATTGGCGATGTCTTCCAACGCGCTGGCAATCGGCGCACCGACCGCGTCGACTGACTCAAGCGGACTGTCGACCAACGCCAGCACCAGATCGAGATCGTGGATCATCAGATCGAGGATCACAGACACATCGGTGCCGCGCGGCTTGAACGGCGCGATGCGAACCGCCTCGATGTAGAGCGGCACCCCGGTGCGGGCCGACAACGCCTGATACGCGGCGGAAAATCGCTCCAGATGCCCGACCTGCAGCACCAGCCCCTTTTCCCGCGCAATTCCCTCCAGTTCATCCGCCTGGGCCAGCTCGGCGGTGATCGGCTTTTCGACCAGCACGTGTTTGCCGGCGCGCAACGCTTTCGCCGCCAGGGGGAAATGCGCCTCGGCCGGAGCCGCGATGATCAGGGCGTTGATCGCGGGCAGCAGTGCCTCGAGCGTCAGGTCCGGAGCGCCGGCTTCCCAGCCGACGGTTTTCGCCCGCTCGGTATCGACGTCGAAAATCCCAACCAACTGGGCGCGATCCGACGCGGCGACCTTCAGCGCATGGTAACGGCCGAAATGACCGGCACCGGCAATGCCGACGCGAAGCGGTCCGTTGGAGTGAGACATGGGCGACTCGACAAAGTTCGCCGCATGATATCGGAAACCCGGTTTGCCGGGGAGACCGCTGGCAAACCACCATCGCCCGGGAAGGCCGTCGTGATACCAACCGCTAACACCCACGCCTTATGCTTTCCTGCGCGTGATTTCCGCGGTTGTATGTACGCTGTTCCTGGACATTCCTGATCCGGTAACGACCAACCGGGGTCTGGTCGCGCCGTCGGAAGCCGACTGCGCGATCGCCTCGCAAATGGGGGGACGAGGCGGTGCAAAGGGCGAAGGTCTCACGCCGGAATTTGGTCCGGAGCGGTTCTGTGGCGGGCACGATAGCGGCCGCCGCAGCGATCCGCTCGGCGCAACCCGC
>JBEKQQ010000216.1:0-7706 GCA_049519555.1 Acetobacteraceae bacterium | reverse complement strand
GAAGCACCCGGCCCGATGCCGGAGCAGCGACCTTCAGCGCCAAGGCCGCCAGCGTCGACTTGCCGGAGCCGGACGGTCCGAGCACCGCCACCCGAGTCCCGGGCGCAATGTCCATGCTCAACCCATCGAACACCAACGGCAACTCCGGCCGCCAGCGAAACTGCACACCATCGAACACCAGCCGCGAACCCGATGGCACGACTGGCGGGTCGGTTGGATCGGGCACCGGCACCGGCGCATCCGCTGCTTCCAGCACCCGATGCGCCGCCGCGGCGGCGTGCCCCAGATAGGCCCCGGCTCGGGACAGCCCGCCGATGACCTCGAATGTCGCGAGCACCAGAAACAAAGCGATGATGATACTGCCGGTCGAGCCGGCGGCCCCACTCCCCGCAACACACAACACCGCAAACAGCGCCGCCTGGGCGCACAACAACGCCCCGGCACCAGCCAGCGCGACGCGGCCGGCCAGAGCGTGTTGCGCGTTCAGCAATGCGGCCTCGCGTGCCTGGACGGCGGCGAGCATGCGGCCTTCGGCACCGAACGCGCGTACCTCGCGCCAGCCGGTCATCGTGTCGAGCACGGTAATGCGCAACTGCCCCATCGCCTCAGCCAGCCGCCTGCCCCAGTCGGCGGCGGAACGAGCGGCAGCCCAGGGCATCACAAAGGCCGCCAGAATGAAAAGTAGGCCGATTATGGCGGCCAGACCCGGGGCAACCCAGCCATGTCCGCTCCGCGCAATGATGAATACGGCGGAAGGCAACAGGAACACCGCCCCGGCCAGCGGTACCAGACCGCGCAGGTAGACCCCGTCCAATGCTTCCACGTCGTTCACGAGGCGCGACAAAACATCGCCGGCCTGGCGGAACCCCAGCCCGCCGGCCGAATTCGCCACCAATCGCCGAAACAGCCAAACCCGCAGATCGGCCAGGGCACGAAACATTGCCGTGTGGGTGACCAGCCGCTCGGCGTAACGCAGCACGACCCGGATCGTGCCCAAGACGCGCAGCAGCAACGGCGCAAACAGCGCCAAACTGGCCAGCGTTGCGCCGGCAACCACCATCAGCGCCACACCCGATGCCAATGCCAGCAGCGACACCAGCACACCGGCCGCAAGCCACAGTGCACGGCCTCGCCATAGACCGACGATGCGCAGCAGATCGGCCATCAGGGCACGTGCCTGGGCCGAGGAAGCGCGAGGGCTCCGCCCTCGGACCCGCCAGGGGCGTTGCCCCATAGGTTCGCTTCGCGACCCAATCCCAGCAAAGGCACTACCTTTGCAATCCGTCCATTGGTTGGTTCTCTGAGGAGGGCCAACCAGGACCTTGAGAGGCCTCGGTCGGCCCTCCTCAGAGAACCAACCAAATTAATGGTTCCAAGGGCTACTGCCCTTGGCGGAGGTCCAGGATTGAGCCGCGAAGCGAATCGATGGGCCTCCTGGTGGGGTCCGGGGTGAAACCCCGGCACTTTCCTTGGCTCAGGCACTTGCCCCCGATACCCCATCACGCCGCGCCTCGGGCCGGCTCGATGCGGCCGTCGCGGATGTCCAGCCGCCGTCCGGCGAACGCTCGCGCCGCGGCAGAGTGGCTGGCCAGGATCACGGTGCGTCCTGCGGTCAGCCGGCGCAACCCGTCAAACACTTCGGACTCGGTTGCCGGATCCAAATGCGCGGTCGGCTCGTCCAGCAGCAGCAGTGGTGCGTTCTTCAGAAAGGCCCGGGCGATGGCGATACGCTGCGCCTGGCCACCAGATAGCCCGTAGCCGCCCTCGCCCACTTTGGTCTCGAGCCCATCCGGCAACTGGGCCACGAAGCCATCGACCCGTGCCGCCCGCATTGCCTCCGCCAGTTCGTCCGCTGTTGCACCTGGTTTGGCAAACAGGATGTTTTCCCGGATCGTGCCGGAAAACAGCACCGGGCGCTGGCCAATCCAGGCGATGATGGCGGACAGCGCCTGCGGCACGAGGTCGGTGATGTCGCGCCCGTTGATGACGACCCGCCCGCTGTCGGGCCGCACGAAGCCGAGCAAAATCTCCATCACCGTGGTTTTGCCGGCGCCGGACGGGCCGGCCAGCACCACGGTCTCGCCCGCGGGAACGCGGAAGCTGAGGCCGTTCAGCGCCGGTTTGCGCGATGTGTCCCAGGCCAGGCGCACGTCCTCGAACTGCACGCTGACACCCTTGGTCTCCACCGTGCGGATTTCGCGTAACGGGGCTGTTTCGGGCATTGGGGGAACGTCGGTCAGGGCTTCGGCCGCCGCCGAGGCATGGAACATGTCCTGATAGGCAGCCGAGAACGCGCGCAATGGCGCAAAAAACTCCGGCGTCAGCAGCAGCACCATCAGTGCCGCCCGCGGGTCCGCCAGCGAACCGTCACGCCATTGCTGTCCGTAGCGCAACGCCAACAGCACCAAGGCCAGCGCGGCAGCAAGGTCGAGCGCGGCGGAGGACAGGAATGCCACGCGCAGCACGCGCATGGTGCGTACCCGCAACTCGTCCGCGGCCACGGCAAGGGCGTGTGCCTCATCTTCGGCACGACCGAGCATGACAATGGTGGCGATGCCACGGATCCGATCCAGAAACCGTGTCTGCAATCGCGTCAATGCCAGGAACTGGTTACGTGCCGCTGCCGCCGCGCCAAGCCCGGAGAGCGCCATCGCGATCGGAACCAACAGACCGGTCAGCACCAGAATCAGGCCGGCCACCGGGTCCAGCACGGCAGCCACGAGCGCGACGATGAGGGGCGCAGCGATTGCCAATGTGGTGGCGGGAATGAAGCGGGCGAACAACCCGTCCAGCGCCTCAATCCGGTCGACGACGATAGCGGCGAGTTCCGCCGAATGGCGGGTTCGCGCCAGCAAGGGACGGGCCCGCGCCAGCCGGGTTACAATATCGGTGCGCAAACGACGGCGCGCGCCGGCTCCGGCAGAGAATCCGGCCCGCTCGGCGGCGTAGCCGGATCCTGCCCGCAGCAGACCCGCCACTGCGAAGCCTGCGAGCGATGCGGCAATTGCGGTTCCGGTCAGTACGGACGCCGCGCAGAACGCCTGTCCAATGGTGAGGATGGTGCCCAACAAGCCAAGCGCAATGACCGGCCGCGCGGGACGGCGGCCTGCCCGCTGTTCGCGCCTGATCCACGCGCGGGCGGCAGCCTTGGCTTCATCGATGTCCGACATGCGGCGCGCGTGTAGCGCGTCACGGAAATTTTGGACAGGGTCAATCAGCCTGATTCCGCCATCGTGACGTCAGGGTTGGACCACAGGAAGCCGGGGCTCGATCGTGAACCAACCGGGCTCAGACCGGGCGACTCAGACTGGGCGGGCTCAGAGTGGAACGTGGTCAGGCCGTGGCTCCGCCGTCGACCGGCAGGGCAACGCCGGTGATGTAGGACGCCTCGTCGGAAATCAGGAACAGCGCTGCGTTGGCGATTTCCTCGGGCTGCGCGGGCCGGCCCATCGGCACCTGGCCGCCGCGTTTCAGCACCAATGATTCCGGAGTCTCGCCGGGCGGCAACTGACTGTCCGGCCGCGCCACGAACACTCGTAACATCGGCGTATCGGTCGGTCCTGGGCAAACCGCGTTCACCCGGATCTTTTCTCGCGCGTAACGCTTTGACAGCCCGTGCACCAGGCCGACGATGCCGAACTTGGCGATGTTGTAGATCGGGCTGAACTGCGATCCGGTCAGGCCCGACGTCGACGCCGTGAACAGCAGTGCTCCGCCGCCGCGGGCACGCAGTTCCGGCAACGCTGCCTCCGTGGTGACCAGCACGGTGCGGACGTTGAGATCCATCGCGAGGTCGTACTCTTTCCAGTCCAGGCCTTCGATCGCTGCCGGACCCGGGTGGCCGACATGGTTCCAGACGAAGTCGAGCGCGCCGAACGCTCGGGTCGTTTCGCGCACAATACCACGAGCGAAGTCGTCGTTGCGCAGATCACCGGCCAGCGCAATGGCGCGGCCGCCGGCCTCCGTAATGGTTTTCACCACCGCCCCAGCGGCAGCTTCATTCAGATCGACGACCGCGACGGCGGCACCCTCCTTAGCGAAGCGAATTGCGCCGGCGCGACCCATGCCGGAGCCGGCGGCCGTGACGATGCCGATTTTGTTTTGCAGACGCATGATCGTTTTCCTTGGTTATCGACGCGCTTTGAGCCAGTCCATCATGACGTGGTTGAAGGTTTCCGGGTGTTCGACATTGGGGAAATGGCGGGCCGACGCGATCTGTTCATAACGCCCGTCGGCGACGAGGCTGGCGATGCGGCGATTACCCTCGGGCGGCGTTCCGGCGTCATCGGCACCACACACGACCAGCACAGGGAGCTTTACGGAGGGCAAACGCGGCACGAAGTCATAGTTGCGGATTGCCGCAGTGCAGCCGAGATAGCCGGCCGGCGTGGTGCCAACGATGGTGTCACGAATTTGTCTGTAGCGGTTGGGACTGCGGCTTTTCAGTTCATTGGTCAGCCAGCGCTCGACGGTGACATCGGCGAGCGGCAGCAGCGAGTTCGCGTCGCGGACGATCTTCTCCCGGTCCTCCCACACCTGCGTCGAGCCCGGTGGCGTCTGCGGCATGGTATCGCACCACATGGCGGAGAGCAGACGTGCACCATGATCCAGCGCAAACGCCTGACCGATCATGCCGCCGATCGACAAACCGATAAAGTGGACTTTTGCAAGGCCAAGCGCATCGAGCACGGCGACGACATCTCCGGCAAGCTGATCCATCGTGTATGGGCCGTTGACCGGATCGCTGCCGCCGTGGCCGCGCATATCGATGCGCAGCACGCGGAATCCTCCGGCCAGCAGTGCCGGCACCTGCTCGGCCCACATGCCTCCATCGGAGGCGAGCGAATGGGTCATGCAAACCACCGGTGCGGTTTCGGACCCGATCAGATCATAAGCGATATTGCGGCCATCCAGTGGGAGCAACATGGCAGGATTCCTCCGGTTGTTCTGCGAGACGTCCTCGGGTCCGGGCGGGACCGGTCGCCCGGTTCTCAGCCGGTTTCCATCGGCAGGGTCGCATCCTTGGCCCATTCCGACAGCGATGCGTCGTATATTTTGACTTTGGTATGGCCCAGCATGGTGAGCGCCAATGCATCGGCCGAGGCCGCGATACCGCCGCCGCAATACACGATGACCTCGCGATCCAGCGCGCCGACTGCGGCGAATTTGCGCCGCAGTTCGTCGGCCGGCAGGAACGTGTTGGTCGCGGGATCGAGCAACTGGCCGGCCGGCACATTGGCACTGCCGGCGATCCGGCCCGGCCTGCCATAACTGTTGCCGCCGCCGCCCTTATGCTGCTCCGGCGCGAGTGCGTTGAGTGTGCAAATCGCACCGTCACCGATCGCGGCTTTCACCTCGCCTTTGCCGACCATCAGGTTGCGCGGCTGCTTCACGGTGAAACTGCCGGCGGTACGAGGTGCGCCAGGACCGGTCTCGGACGGGCGATTTTCGCGCGACCATTTCTGCCAGCCACCGTTCAGCACGGCCGCATTGTCATGGCGAAACTCGCGCAGCAGCCACCAGACACGGGTCGCCCACCAGGGATTTGCAGTGCTATAGGTCACGACTTTCGTGTTATCACTGACTCCAAACCGGCGCATCGCAGCAGCGAAATCCTCCGGCGTTTGCCGCATAAAACGCAGCGTCTGCGAGGTGTCGGACACATCGCGCGACACGTCGCAGAATTGCGCACCCGTGATGTGGGATTTTTCAAAGTCCGCACGTCCGGGAACCACATCGTACGTGACCTTCGGATTTGGCACCAGGTGTGTCGTGCAATCCAACACAATTACCTCCGGATCGGCCAGATGCTGTGCGAGCCATTCGGTCTCGACCAGAAACCCGGGATGAACGAAATCCGCCATGTCAGTGTCCCTCCGGCAGTTCGGCCAGTTCGATGACGCAATTGCCGGTCGCGGACGGATCGAGGAACACGATCTTCGATCCGGCGTGACCGTTCCGCCAGGTGTCGCTTTGCAGCTTGACGTTCTTGGCCTTGAGTTCGGCAATGGCGCCTTCGATATCGTCGACCTCGAAACAGATGTGAAACAGCCCGGTACCCTTGTCGTTGATCCATTGCGTGACGCCGGACTCGGGGCCAAGACCTTCAAGCAACTCGATGTAGGTCTGGCCGACCGGGAGCATGGCGAGCTTGGTCTGACCGATCTGCTCTTCATATTCCAGGTCAAGGCCGAAGGTGTCGCGCATCAGTTCCAGTGACTGCCGGATCGAGTCCACGGCGATGGCAATGTGTTCGACGCGTTTGATTTTCATGGCACGCTTCCTCGGTCAGGAAATGGTGACGCCGCTGTCCACCGGGTACACCTGTCCGGTGACCATACGCGATTCATCCGACGCCAGGAACACCGCCATGTTGGCGATGTCCTCGGGCTCGATCAGGCCGACCAGATGCGAGTCAGCGAGCTTCGTCAGACTGGGATTGCCGGCGACCAGCGCGCGCACCCGCTCGGTCATGGTAGCCGAGGGCGCGATGGCGTTGACGCGTACATGTTGCGGCGCGAACTCCACCGCCATCGAGCGGGTGATCGCAGCGACGCCTCCCTTCGCGGCGGTGTAGCAATCGCGGCCGGGAATGCCCATCAGCGCGACGTTGGACGACATGTTGATGACCGAACCGCCGCCGGATCGGATAATCGCCGGAATACCGAACCGGCAGCCGAGGAAAGTGCCGAACAAATCGAGCCGAATGACGCGCCAGAATTCCTCGATCGGGGCGGCAATGACAGTGTTGTCGACGTTGGTCGATCCGCCGGCGTTATTGTGCAGGACGTGCAATGCTCCGTAGTGGTTCACCGCCGTGTCGATGGCTGCTTTGATGCTGGCTTCGTCGGTCACATCCGTCGCCACCGCGATGCAATCTCCGCCAGCCTGGGCGATCACCTGAGCGACCTGCTCTCCAGCGGCTTTATTGAGTTCGGCGATGACAACTCTCGCACCCTCGGCGGCCATGGCTTTGGCAGTCGCCCGGCCAATGCCGGTGCCCGATCCGGTTATCAGCGCGACCTTGCCGGTCAAACGTGGCATATGCGTTCCCCCGCTTTGTCTCGTGTCCCTTAATGATCGGGCACGGCGGGAGGATCAAGGGGGCATGGGCGTCAGAGGCGCCGGCGGCGGATGCCATCCTTAAGTACTGGGCTGTTGAAATTCAGCAGCAATCCAAGCGGAATGCCACTCAATCGAAGGTAGGTCAGTAACTGCGCTTCATGCACTGGAACAATGTGATCGACAGATTTGACTTCGATGATCAGGCAATTATCGACGACGATATCGATCTTATAACAATATTCCAACTCAGTGCCCTTGTACCTGATCGGATGCTTCAGTTGCCTGACATGCGGTATGCCAGCGTTGCGAAGTTCAAGGCACAAGCATTCTTCATACACGCTTTCCAGAAGTCCCGGGCCAGGCTGGCGACGGACCTCGATGGCGAGGCCAATCACATGCCGTGAAAGCTCGTTGTCGTGGGCATCATCCGTGGAAATCTCTGTGTCTTGGTGTCTTTGTGGTAAAGCTTATTGGTTCCGCGTTAAGAAAGTATGAAAAATCCCTGGACTGTTTGATACGGATTCCTGATTTCAGCGGCGCAACGTCAGGGGTTGGGTCCGTGCGGCCTCATCGCCGGCAAGCTTTACCACAAAGACACTGAGACACAGAGTTGATCTTGCGCTATTGGTGATACATTCCCT
>JBEKQQ010000215.1:0-7728 GCA_049519555.1 Acetobacteraceae bacterium | reverse complement strand
GAGGCCCGTGCAGAGGGCACCGGTGGCCCCGCCGCCTCAGGTCGGGCCGGAAACTCGGCCGCCCGCACCTGCTCCCTCCGTGGCGGCAATGGATCGGGGTTGGGTGGCCGCGGTCTCCGCCTGGCTCGCCGCGCATCGTACCTATCCGGAGCTGGCCCGCGAGCGCGGCGACGAAGGCAACGTTTCGGTTCGCTTTACAGTCGACCGTTCCGGTCGGGTGATGGAAGCAGCGATCGTTGGATCCTCCGGGTCCGCGCTGCTGGACGAGGCAGCACTGGAGATGCTGCGGCATGCAGCGTTCGCGGCTTTTCCGGCGGATATGACGCAGGCGCAGGTTACGATTACGACAAGCCTGCGATATTCGTTGCGCTAGGCGTCAGCGGTTGCGATACGGATGGGTCAGCGCATGGAGATAACCGGCCTGCCGACAAACAGCGCCTCGGTCAATGTTTCCCCACTCCGTATTCCCGGATTGCACCGCGGATTATTCGGTCCAGCGCGGTCCCGGATTGCCACCTTCCAGATATCTCTTCATGCGGTACGTCAGTTCGGCGCATGGCGATTCGCATAAAGCATACATTTCGCTAATACCTGGTCCACAGAAACGCGCCTCCGGTCGTTCGCCGAGAGATCGGCATTTTGTGCGTCAATCGACGTGACGGAAAACAAAATCCGGTCCGGCCCACAGGCCGGACTATTTTAGACGCCCACCAGCTTACTCACCAGGCACCACCTGCAGATCGGCAACCATCACCCGTCCCTTGGTCTCGGGACTGAAGAACAGTGTGATGACGAAGCTGATCAGCCCGCCGACAGTGCCGATCAGCATCGGCTCGGCGAATCCCATATGCCGCTGGATCGCAAAATAAGTCAGGATCGGCGGCACAAAGGCTCCTGCGATCGCGCCCACATGATAGCAGAAACCCGCCGCGGTTGCTCTGATCTCGGTGGGGAAGCGTTCACTCGCATAGCTGGGGTTGATGCCATAGATCGCCCCGGCGAACGCGCCCTGAATCGAGAACGCGATGGCCAGCGTCATATAGTCCGTCGTCAGCAGATAGATCGGTGCCACGCAGGCGCCGATGACGGCGGGAATGATCATCGCCCAGCGCCGGCCGATACTATCGGTCAGACTGCCCCACACGAAACTGAAGATAAACGTGATCCCGTTGGAGAAAGCCAGCGGCCACCCCACCTGTGACGACGTCATGTGCAACTGACCCGTCATATACGTCGCGAACAGCCCAAAGATCGAGTAATACACGACAAACGCGCTCATCAGCCACCAGCAGCAGGTGATCGTGTTCCAGGCCATGCCTTTGCGAAACAGTGCAGCTACCGGGACCTTTACATGAGAGTTCCGCTCGGTCTGCTGCTTCTGATTTTCCGTCCAGATCTCAGGCTCTTTGACGTAGACCCGAATCCAGACCACCGCCAGCGCCGGCAGCACGCCAAGCCACAGCATGCCGCGCCAGCCAATATAGTCATACAGCGTCGCATAGATGACGGCCGCCACCAAATACCCCAACGCCCAGGAACCTTGCAGAACCGAGGCCATGAGGCCACGGGAACGGATTGGCCAGCTCTCGGTTGCCAGTGCCGCGCCGGCCGGCCACTCCGCACCCATGCCAATGCCCAACAGCGTGCGGAACACCAGCAGGAAGATAAATGTAGGCGAGAAGCCGGCGATGAAATTGCACACCGAATACCACAGGATCGAAATCATCAGCGGGGCGCGGCGGCCCAGACGATCGGCCATCCAACCGGCGGCGACCGCTCCAACGAACCGCATCAGCATGGTCAGCGTAACGACCGGCACGACCAGCGCCAGGTCGGCGTGAAACTCCTTGGCGATCGGAACGAGCAAGAACAGAAATACGGTGAAGTCGAATGCGTCCAGCGTCCAGCCGAGCCAGGCGGCGGTGAAGGCATACCATTGGTCTTTGGTCGGCTCCCGCCACCATGGTCCAGTAGCTCGTGAGCTGGCAGCGTACGACATCGTGAAGTTCCCCTTCCCTGGTTTTGCCGGGTGATGGCAGGTCCGCCGCGCAGTTTGGCCAAGGTCCCGAGGGTTGACAAGGGTTTTTCCCGACGTTTCTGGCTTCTTTGACGGGTATTTCCCCCGGCAACTGCCAGCTAAATCGCCGACAGCCACGGAAACTGCCACAGGATGCAAGATCACTCGGCCGGTCACCGCATGGCACCACAACGAAGTAAAGACGGTGTTGATGCACTGGGAGATACCGTATACCGCCGGACCGCCAGGCTACCGATTTCGCTTCGACGGCCGCCCGCGCCACCCAACACCAATCCCGTTGCTTACCCGGTCATTCGTGTGATTGGCGCACCACATCCGGGTATGGGAACCATCCCTTGACCGATGCGGAGTCGCCCGTCACACGCGACCTCATGTCCGCCCTCACCCCGACCTTGCATCACAGCGCGGCGATCGGCCTCGACCATGTCGGCATCGTCTGCACAGACCTCGGGGCTTTGGCTCAGGCATTCTCCGGGTTGGGGTTCCGCCCGACCCCGCCCGCCATGCACGCCAGCGGCCGCACTGCCAACCGCTGCGTGATGCTGCGCGACGGCAGTTATCTGGAATTGATGGCGACCGTGCCCGGCAAGACCAGCACGACACTGGATCGGTTTCTCGCGCGCGGCCCGGGAGCCTATATTCTGGCGCTGGAGGTGGACGACGAGGTGGCGGCACTCGACCGGCTACATCGCGCCGGCATCACAAGCGAAGTGTCATTGACCGAACGTGACACGGACCTGGACGGAGCCAAAGCCCGGTTCGCTCTGATCCTGCCGCCGGACCCACCCGAGGGCCGGATGCTGCTGATCCGGCATTTGACCCGCAACCTACTGTGGCGGCCTGGCAACGTGATCCACCCCAATCACGCTGTGGCACTGACCGAAGTGGTTTACGCCTGCGACGCACCAGCCGAGACAATGACCCGTCTGTCGCGCCTCGCAGGTCGTCCTGCCGAGCCCGATCCCGTGGGCGGCTACCGCATTCCTCTTGTCCGGGGTGTGCTGCGTATATTGCCGCGCGCTGCCACCGCCATGTTGTTCCCCGGTGCTACCGGCCGTGGACCGCTGATTGGCCTGACCATCGCGGTCGAGTCATCCAGCAGCACAGTCGCCAGTGTCCCCGGCGGGACGCGCCAGGCGAGTACCGGCGAAACGATCGCTCAAACCAACAGTGCGTTGCCCTTGGGTCAGTCCATCAATGCCGGTGGTGTGGCAATTCGCTTTATCAGGGCTCCCGGCTGACAGATGATCGATTGGCTCACTGGCATCCTTTCGACACTGCTCTGGCCGTTTTCGGTGCGGCCCAGTCTGGTGAATCTGGCGGATCCCGAGATGCGGCGGCTCGTCGCAACCGCATTGTCGGAGCTTGGGCTCGCGGTGTTGCTGCTGGCGATTACCACTCTCGTGCGGCGGGGGCGGATCGTGGCTATTCTGCTCACGCTGCCCGTGGTGTTCACGCAGGTTCCGTCGCTGGCCCTGCTGCTGGTGCCGGCAACCCCGACCAGCTATCACCCGTCACCCACTGGCTTTACCGCATCGTCCATTGCCTCTGGGCGAGCGGTATTTGCCGACACCTGCGTCTCCTGCCACGGCGAGGCAGGTGATGGGGTCGGCGGTCGCGGTGAAATCGCCGATTTGCGAGCGCCACACATCTGGAGTCACCCGGCGGGCGATCTGTTTTGGTTCGTCTCGCATGGGATCAATCAACCGGATGGCACATATCTGATGCCCGCGTTCCAGACCCTCCTGCCGGACCGCACACGCTGGTCTTTGATCGATTATGTGCACGCCCTGAACGCCGGGGCAGTCGCGCGCGGTCTGGGCGGCTGGCCAGGCCGGGTGCCAGCACCATCTGCGGCCATTTCGTGCACAAAAATTGCTGCCCGCTCGATCGCCGACCTTCGCGGCAAAGCGGTACGCATCATCCTTGGTGCGCTGCCCGTGCCGCTCACCTTGTTGCCACCCGTGAACGGGATTGCGGTGGTCACCGTCTGGATTCCCGGCGCAGCGACCGAGGCTGCGCCGGCTGCCGGCGTGGACTGTGTCGCTCAGGGCAGTTCGGACGCCGCGACGGCGTATGCAATCCTCGCCGGGTCAGCCGACGGAAAGTTAATCCCTGCCCGGTTTCTGGTCGACCCTGAGGGCGTGCTACGTTCGGTGTGGCGCAAGGGCGACGGTGACGACTGGGCTGACCCGAACCGTCAACTGCAGGAAGTTCGAACCATCTGCACCGAAGCCTTTTCGATCGGACCTGGAGACGAGCATGAACACCATCACTGACCGGGGACCTTCCAACGGCACGGTCTACGCCATCATCGGATTGTTGGTGGCGGTCCTGTTGCTGGCCGCGGGAGGATATTTGTTCCTGTCCGGCTCGCAGCCGGCTGCACTAACAGTCGGCGGTCCGTTTTCCCTGATCGACGGCGACGGTAAGCCGGTGACGGATCAGACCTGGCGGGGCAAATACATGCTGGTCTATTTCGGCTATACGTATTGCCCGGATGTATGCCCGACCACACTGACCAATGTCGCCACGGCATTGGATAAGCTCGGACCCAAAGCCGATCAAATCCAGCCGCTGTTCATCACCATCGATCCCAAACGCGACACGCCTGCTGTGGTGAAGCAATACGCCGCCGCATTCAGTCCTCGGCTGATAGGGCTGACCGGCACACCAGAGCAAATTGCCGTGGCAGCCAAAGCCTACCGAGTTTACTACGCCGAGCATCGGACGGGCCCGGGACCGGACGATTACTCGATGGACCACAGCTCGGTGTTGTATTTGATGGGGCCCGACGGGCGGTTCATCGCGCCGGTGCGGGCGGACCAGGATGGGCCCGAGATCGCGGCGGCTCTGACGAAATTGATGTCGTAAGCCGGCCGGTCCGCTGACGCCATGACGATCGCCGCGTTCGGGCAGCCTGGGGCCGAAAATCCCCTGTCGGAACGCGCGGCATCCACAATGTTTCGCCATTGCACACAACGATGCCACGAATCGTGACGCTCAGGCACCGGCGGAGGGCTGTGGCGCAGCCGTGCGGGTCAGGATAAGATCGCAATTGCATACTGGTTCATCGCAAGGAGCTTCGCGTGCCCTTAGACGAAACAGGCGGCCGTCCGGGCCGCCGGCCGTCCCGCAATGTCATGGGCGGCCCATTGGACATCTGCTCCACCAAACCGATGACCGGTTTCTTTCGCAACGGTTGTTGCGACACCAGCCCGGAGGACGTCGGCAGCCACACGGTCTGCGCCGTTATGACGCGAGAGTTCCTGGTCTACAGCAAACAAGCGGGCAACGACCTGTCCACGCCGATGCCCGAGTTTGGGTTCGCTGGATTGAAGCCGGGCGATCGCTGGTGCCTGTGTGCACCGCGTTGGCAGGAGGCGTTGGAAGCGGACGCCGCTCCCAAAGTCGTGCTGCGGGCGACGGCCGAGGGCGCGCTGCAACACTGCGCACTGGCGGATCTGGTCCGGTTCGCAATCGATCTGGGAGGCTGAAGGGAATTTCCGCGCGCGCGCCACGGACGACCAATCGGCCAAAAGACCGACACGCCGCCACCCCATGCATAGTGGCTGCCTCTCGGCCTTGTCGGGGGGCCATTACGTGAAGAGCCGACCGAGTTAACCTGAGCTGCGATCAGTACCAGGAATTCCGAAAGCAATCAGCGCCTTCCATATGTAGCCGTTCTCCGGGTTTCAGTTCGATGGTCTGCTCAACAGGAGTAACCATCCAGTGGCGCGGCTGGAATTCACACGTCTATACGCGGAGTTGCTTTCAGACGAACCACCTGATCAATGAACTGGTGTGCGTATGCCAGCGTATCGGTGTAGTCCTGCTCTGAATAACCAGGATGCCGGTTTTCGATGAACGTCTGCTGTAACCGTTCCAAGAATTTTGGCTCCGATTCGCTCATGTGGGCAATGAGAATCTGCAGAATCCACTCGTGTGCCAACACGCGGCGTTCGAGGTCCGTATTTTCGACGTCCATGCGATATCTCCTCGGAAAGATGAAAATGAAGGCTAAGGCAATCCGGCATCGTGCCGCTCAGGAACTAAGCGTCGTGCGAACTCCCGGCAACACGGACACTGCGAAATGTTCGCGCGTCACTTCGGGTCGTAGCGAAAGCCCAGTTTCATGCAGACCTGGTAGTGGGCAATGTCGCCGTCGGCGATGTGTCCCTTGATCTGTGTCACTTCGAACCATTCCAGGTGTCTGAGCGTTTTCGCTGCCGTCCTGACACCATGTTGAATGGCGTCCTCCTCGCTGGTTTTCGATGTTCCGACGATCTCGGTCATGCTGTAAACGTGATCGTACATCTGTGGTCTCCGGTTAACGTCCCCGTGAGGTTTCACGAAAAGGAGTGGTCGCGCGATGGATGTCAGGCCCAACAGTGACGTTCACGCCGCGGTCGAGACAGCGCTACCTATTACCAACGGCCGCCCGGTTAAGGCAGCCTCGGAAACTACCTGGCCCGGCGTTCCAGACCATGAGTCGAAAGGACGCGCCCGCGCACGATCCCGGGTGGCCGGCTGATTTGGCAGGCGGGCGGGACCAGGGTGTGACGACAAAGAGGTCGGGACGTCAGTTTTTTCTGAGCCTGGCGTTCAGTGCCAGGAAATTAATAACCGCGCTCCCAGTCTATGACATTCGTTAACGTTCCACCGCTGATATAAGCGCGCAAATTATCGCGGAACAACTCGATGCCGCCGTGCAATTCCCGGTCGCTGGCGCCCGAGATATGCGGCGTGATCAGCACCCTTGGATCAGACCAGAGCCGAGCCATCGGAGCGTGCTCGAACTCGCCGACGTAAACATCGAGCACGGCGCCGCGCAGATGATTACGTTCAAGCGCATCGGCGAGAGCGTCTTCGTCGACGATCTCGCCCCGGGCGACATTGACGAAAATGCCTCCCGGTTTCATCGCGGCGAAACGGTTGTGGTTGAACAGTCGAGTCGTCTCCGGCGTCCATTGGCAGCAGACCACCACGATATCGCTGTCCGGCAGGTAGCGGTCGAGATCCTCGGCAACACCGACCTCAGAAAACCCTTCCGGCAGAGTTTCGTTGGGCCGCCGGTGCCGTCGGGTGCCTACGACCCGCATGCCAAGGGCGGCACACAGCCGGCCAACCTCAAGACCGATGCCGCCGGCGCCGACAACGCAGACGGACTTGCCGGACAGCAGCCACGGCCGCCACGCGCGCGCATCGAAAGCCGCCGCGTCGCGCTCGATCGGGATGCGATAAAGACTTTTGGCAACGTGCAGAATGCCGGTGACCGCATATTCGGCGATGGCCAGCGTATTGCCCAACCCGCGCGACGTCGTTACGGTCACGTCGCTGCCCCATAAATCTCCCTTGAGCAAATTGCTGGCCCCGGCCGGCCGCTGATGAAACCATTTGAGGTGCGGCGCCCTGGCCCGCAGATCAAGCGGAAACGGCCAACTGCCAAGAATGATTTCGGCCTCGGCCAACATACGATTGCGGTCCTCGCGGGTGCCTTTCCCCGTGGTGCCCGGCGCCAAATAGCGGCTCGCACTGAACGCCGGCCAGGTCTCGCGATACTCGCCGTCAAACCACCCTGCGGCATCGGTCAGCCGAATCGCCGGGTCGACCGCCTCAATCTTCGCCCGGTCGTCGGCGCTGAGGCGCGTGAGGGTCAGGACATTGAACGTGCGCATAAGGGACTTCCT
>JBEKQQ010000214.1:0-7789 GCA_049519555.1 Acetobacteraceae bacterium | reverse complement strand
CCGCGTCCTCTCGCGGCTGTTCCGCCGACTGTTCCTGGAGAGGCTCGCGGCGGCGTACCACGCCCGGGGTCTGAATTTCTTCGGTAACCAGACCGCGCTGGCGGACCCCAAGGCGTTCGAGGACCATCTCGCTCCGTTACGGAAGACCGAGTGGGTGGTCTATGCGAAGCCACCATTCGGCGGCAGCCGCGGCCCGGTCAGGCGCCGACACCGTCGAAATCAACGCGTCACCCTTATGGAGCACCGCAAAGGAGCGCGTCTGCAGCTCCCCGCCGGCGAGGTCGATCACCGCGTCCACCGAGGGGAGGATGAAGCATGCAACAACGGCCGCTGCAACCAGGCCAGGGTTCGTTGCCGGCGAGGTACACTGAATGTCCGCTTACGAGAAATGCACCACAATGCCTGAGCGGCTGCCATGGTTCGTAAAACCACCGTCCATGCGGACGACGTAACGGAATTCAGCGATCAGGTCACGCCGGACGCAACCGCCCGAACAGGGCGCCGGCACGACCGCGAGCTCGCAGCAGGCGCCCGACGCCTTGCATGCGTCTGGTGAGGAAAGCCCGCGTGTCCGCATCGTCATCACTGGAGTCTCGCAACCAAAACAGCAACGTGGCGCTGTAGACCGCGGTCAGGATCGCTCGTTTGGTGTACCAACTGAAATCGGCGGATCGATCCCCTGCGGCATGCCAGATTGCATCCACCGTGCGGGCGGTGATCGTCGCCGCCGAGCGGGTGTTGCCGGGCAAGGCCAACACCGACACTGCCCGCCGGATCGCCTCTTTGTGTGGCCGGTTCATCGTCAGCCGTTGCACGACGATCGCCTGGACCCGCGTGCTGAGCCTCGTCTCGGACACAGCAGCAGCGGCCGCCGCGGTCATGCGCCGGTCCGCAAGGTCACAGAACACCGCGATCATGTCCGCGGCGCCGCCGGGGAACAGGATCGTCGCCTCGTCTTCCGGCAGGCCGGCAGCGGCGAGGCCGGATCGCAGCCCACGAATGGTCCAGCCGTCGAACGGTACGTTCGGCAACATCGCCTCGATTGCGGCATCTCGCTCGGGCAGGCGTTCCGGCGGGCGGATCATTGACCGTCCGCTTGTTGTTGCTGTTCTTGCTGTTGCCGGCGTTGCTCCTCTGCCGCGCGATCGAGCTCCGCATTGAAGCCGAAGTAACGGAAATCGGTCACCCGCATAGGATAGAGAATGCCGTCCAGATGATCGTTTTCGTGCTGCATGATCCTGGCGTGGAAGCGGTGCGCCTCACCTTCGATCACATTGCCATCGCAATCGACCCCGCGGTAACGGATCCGCAGGGCGCGCGGCACCACGGCGCGCATCTCGGGGATCGAGAGGCAACCTTCCCAGTTCAGACCGATCTCCTCGCCGATCGGTTCAATCTCCGGGTTGATCAGGACCGTGTTGGGCACTGCGCGGGCGGCTGGATCGGCAGAGGCTCGCTCGGCGGGGACGCGAAAGACGAACAGGCGGAGCGGCACGTAGACCTGCGGACCGGCAAGACCGACCCCGGGCGCATCCTCCATCGTTTGCATCATGTCGGCGACGAGGCGGCGGATCTCCGGTGCGCCCGGATTGGCTACCGGCTCGCATTTTTGCAGCAAAATCGGGTTGCCCATACGGGCGATTTTCAGGATGGCCATGCTGGTTCCCCGGATGCGGCTTTGACGGTCCGATGTGACGAAACCTCCCCGGTACCGCCGTGGGCCGCTTCGCGGTTTGTGTCGTATCACCTTGCGGTGGGCAAGCCCAAACGTCTCAGCCTGGAGAGGCAGCGGGCTGTCACCATTGAACGGGTGCAGGGTTACGCCTATCCTCGACCACGAAGGAGAGACGTTCGTGACCATACCCACGCCGGGCGCAATCGATTGCGACATTCACCCGGCTCTGCCCGGTACCCATGTGCTGTTGCCGTATCTGGATGAGTACTGGCGCGCCCATGTGCAGATGCGTGGGTTGGAGCGGGACAATTACAATGCTGCGGCGTTTCCGGTGAATGCGCCGATCAATGCACGGCCGGACTGGAAGCCGGCCAAAGGCTATCCTGGATGCGATTTCGACACGCTGCGGGTCCAGGCGCTGGATGGGTTCGGCACGCGGTATGCAATCTGTAACGTTTTGCATGGCGCTCAGGCAATTTTCAGCGAAGATTTGTCGGCGGCGTTTTGCCGGGCGATCAATGACTGGGTCGCGAAGGAGTGGCTCGATCGCGATACTCGACTGCGCGCGTCGATTGTCGTGCCAATGCACAGTCCCGAACTCGCGGCCCGGGAGATCGAGCGTTGTGCGGCCGACTCTCGCTTTGTCCAGGTGCTGGTATGGGAAATGCAGGAGATTCCTCTTGGCCGGCGCCAGCATTGGCCGATTTACCGCGTCGCCGAGCAGCTTGATTTGCCGATTGGGATTCACGCGGGTAGCTCGTACCGGCATCCGCCGACCAATCTGGGTTGGCCGTCCTATTATCTGGAAGACTACGTTTCGTGGTCGACCGGGTTCGCTGGGGTGCTCAACAGTTTGATTTCCGAAGGCGTGTTCGTTGAATTTCCGCGGCTGAAGGTCGTGCTTATGGAGTCTGGCGTGACCTGGCTACCGGCCTGGATGTGGCGGGCCAATAAGACCTGGCGCGGCGTGCGGGCGGAAGTGCCGTGGCTGGAAAAATCCCCTGCAGAGTATGCGCGCGAACATGTTCGCCTGACATCGCAGCCCTTCGATGCCCCACCCAACATTGCGATGTTACGGAAAATCATCGAGGAAATCGACTGCGAGGACATGCTGCTGTTCGCGACCGATTATCCCCACTGGCACTTCGACGGCAACGATGCGCTGCCCGACGGGCTGCCGGAGCACCTGATCCAGAAAATCCTCGTCGGCAACGCGTTGAAAACCTACCCAAGGCTGACGTCATAACGCAGCGAGTGCCTGACAACTGCCGACAGACAACTGACAACTGCTTCAAGGAGCGAGTTCCATGAGCGCCACGATCCAGGAGCCGAAAGTACTGACCAATGACGATGCCATTCTCGGCTTCGTTGATTGCGACGTGCACCCCTATACAAAATCACCGGCGGATCTCGACGCTTTCCTTCCGGAACGCTGGCGGAAACTGCGGGCATCGATCGGTCCGCGCTCGCGCTCGCCGTTCGCTGCGGCACCGAATTATCCACGGATGTCGCCTGGCACTGGCATGCGTATGGACTCCTGGCCCAAAGATGGCGGGCATCCGGGTTCCGATCTCGGCATGATGCGGGAACAATTGCTCGACGCGTTCGGGGTGTCGTACGGCATGTTGATGCCGTTGCTTGGCCGCGGCGGCGATGAGCGAAATGTAGAGTTCGGCGCGGCGCTTTGTTCCGCGGCCAACGACTGGGAAGCGCAGGTCTGGTGCGATGCCGAGCCGCGATTGAAAGCAGCGATCCAGATCACCACGGAATATACCGAAGCCGCGATCAAGGAGATCGAGAAGCGGGCCGGCGACCGCCGCTTCACGCACGTCATGATCCCGCCACGCGGCCTGGAACCTTTGGGTCGGCGCCGCTATTGGCCGATCCTCGAAGCCTGCGCCGCCAACGGGTTCCCAATTGCTTTGCATCTTGGCGGCACGAGCGGCCATCCCTCGACCGGCGGCGGCTGGCCGTCGTTCTATCACGAGGAACACCCGTCGTATCCGCAGTCGAAGGAAGCACTGGTCACCAGCCTGGTAGCTGAAGGCGTGTTCGAACACATCCCCAATTTGCGGGTGGCGCTCGTCGAGGGCGGGTTCGCGTGGCTGCCATCGCTGAGTTGGCGTCTCGACAAACACTTCCGTCGCTTCCGCGAGGAAGTGCCACATCTGAAGATGCTGCCGTCGGAATATATCCGGCAAAACATCTGGGTCACCACGCAACCGATCGAGGAACCGGAACATCCGGCAGACCTGATTACGACCTGCGAATGGATCGGCTGGGATCGCATCATGTTCTCCACCGACTATCCGCACTGGGACCAGGACGATCCGCGCTACGCCTTCAAAGTGCCGCTTCCGGAGAAGGAAAAGCGCATGCTGTACCGCGAGAATGCGCTGTCGTTCTACAATCTGGCAGCCTGAGGCCGGACATGACGCGTCACGTCGTCGCCGCCGTCGGTGAGATTCTGCCCGGCGGCAAGAAGGTCGTGAATCCGGCGGGGCGCGAGATCTGTGTGTTCAATGTTAATGGCGAACATTACGCGCTGATCAACCGTTGCCCGCACGAGGGCGCCACGCTCAGTTACGGTCACGTGCTTGGCTGCTTCGAATCGAAGCGGCCGGGCGAGTACCGGCTGACCCGAAATGGTGAAATGTTGCGATGCCCGTGGCATGGCTGGGAATTCGATATCAGGACCGGTCAATCCTGGTGCCACCCTGAAAGCGTCAAGGCACGTACCTATAAGGTCGAGGTCGTGCCTGGCGAGTTGCTCGCCAAAGGTCCGTTCGTCGCGGAAACCGTGCAAGTGAAAATCGACGGCGAGTACGTCGTGGTCGAACTCTGACAACAAGAGAGGAAACGGAATATGGCCGACAATCCCCGGCGTGAAGCCGGCCGCGCGATGCGGCGGAAGTTGATGGGCGACGCGTATGCGAATAAACTTGATGGTTCGGTGTATCGCGACCCCATCATGGAAAAATTTGCCGAGGTCACGCAGGAGACCATATTCGGCACATTGTGGACGCGGCCTGGCCTCGATTTGAAGACGCGAGCACTGATCTGCGTCATTTCCGATGCTGCCACCGGCCGCGACCCGGAATTGAAGTTGCATCTGCGCTTCGCGCGCAATCAGGGCTGGACCGAGGATGAACTGGCGGAAGCACTGTTGCACCTTACCGGTTATGTCGGTGCACCGCTGGTGCGCGAGGCGATGCTGACCGCGGTCGACGTGTTCAAGGAAATGCGCGCGGAGACGTGAAACCTATCGGACGCCGCGGTCAGTTCGCCGGGTGGTGGCGCGATGCGTTGCGCCGCATGCCGATCACACAAAGTCAGATGACTGAATTCTCTGGCACGGCACCGGTTACCGTGCCGGGCCATTCGTGCTGATCAACGTCAGTCTGCGCTGCACTCTTGCCTTCGCGGGACCCGCAAGGTCCCGTTGTGGGGCGTAAGAATGTGCGTACACAGACCACAAAGCCGCGTGGCCCGTCCTACTTCCCCGCTGCCTCGTTCGCCTGTTTTGCCAACTCAATCTCATTCAACTGGATCGGCTGCGCCTTCAGCATATCGTCCAGGTAGGCGCGCTCCAGCCGTTGGGTCCGTGCCTGGCGTAGCGCCGCCACAATTTGCGGCCTCGCATCTTGCAGCGAAATCGGCCCCGCCGGCTTCATCGCCAGCAGCTTCATGATGTGCCAACCGTCCGCCACGCGCACCGGCTGGCTGATGCCGCTCTCGATCATCCCCGAGACAGCATCGCGCACCACCGGGATCATGTTGGGTTCCTGCAGCCACCCGACGTCGCCACCCTTCTCGGCACTCTGCGGGTCCTGCGAGTTCTTCCGTGCAAGCTCGGCGAAGTCCGCGTTTGGCCTGGCGGCCTGGGTCCGAAGACTCAACGCCTTCTTGTGAACCTCTTCGTCTTCCTGAGGTGTCGCTCCCGGCTTCACGGTCAGTACGATCTGGGCCAGATGATATTGCCGAGGCAGCACCAGGCGAGACTTGTTGGACTCATATGCGGCGGCGACGTCCGCGTCATTTGGGTACGCAGGATCCGGCGGCACCAATGAGGCGAGGTAGGTTTGGGTGACCACAGCATCGCGTGCTTCGGCGACTTTGCGGACGATGTCCGGCTGTGTGTCCCACTTTTTCGCCTTCGCCTCAGCGAGGATTGCCATGTTAAGCACTCGCTGGCGCGCGAAGTTTGCCAGATTCTGTTGCGTCGCGGTCACCTGCGCCCGAGCCGCCGGGTCCAGCAAACTCAGTACGTCCTGTAGCTCAGCACCGGTGAGGCGCACGTCGCCACGTTGCGCCACCAGGTCGGCACCCGGGGGCGCGTCAGCGGCGATTACAAGAAGAGCCGTCAGCAGGAGCGAAACGGCGCGAATCAGCATGGACATGAGGTAAGGCTTCTGTTGTTTGCCGAGAGGCGATATCCGCGGTGACGTCACCGGCGGGCGGGCTCTCATAGCACGCTGGTGCCTGAGAAAAACCTCAGGGCCATGGAGGCCGGCGGTGCTTTTCTGCGGGTGGCAGAACCAAGGGCGGTGTAACGGTAGTGACTGCCATGAGGCAAACCGCACGACCAGAGCATGGAGTTCCAAAATGCGCCGCCGTATCTTCCTGAGTGCCACACTGCTGACCCTTCCGCGTGCCGCGACGTGCGTCCGGGCCGTGCCCGCCCAAGTCGTCGTCCTGGAATTGTTTACCTCCCAGGGCTGCTCCTCCTGCCCGCCCGCCGAAGCATTTCTGGGCGAGTTGGTTCGGCAACCCGGCATTATTGGCTTGGCCTGGCATGTTGATTACTGGAACAGCCTGGGCTGGACCGACCCATACGCGCGCCACGCCTGGACTGACCGCCAAAAGGCATATGCGGAGCACTTGGGCAGCGAGGTGTTCACGCCCGCTTTGGTGGTGAACGGTTCAGCCATGCTGGTTGGTTCCGACCGGGACGCCGTTCGCCGCGCGATCGGGGAGGCAACTCAGCCACCACTCGCCGCCACGCTTCGCCGCACGGCAACCGGGTCGGAGGCGGAAATCGACGCGCCAACCGGGTCGTTGACCGGATTGCTGGTGACCTATGACTCCGAAGTAGCCACACAGGTCGGTGCGGGAGAGAATCAGGGCCGCCGCCTCGTCGAGTATCGCGTAGTGCGCGACGTCGTTAGGCTAGCGGGTTTGGCGCCTCGGTTGACGCTACCTCCGATTCCAGAAAACCGCGGCGCTGTCCTGCTGGTTCAGGACACCGCGTGGCACGTCGTTGGTGCTGCGGAGCTGGCCCCAGCCCAGGGAGCGTGACTGCGGGCTCAGCGGATCGTGGCGATGGCCGAATTGATCAGCGCGGGCAACGAATTCCACTCGGAAATCACCCAGTAGCCGCACAGCAACAGGAATATCCAGGCAACCGGCGCCGCGTAGCCATGATTGCCATTACCGTCTTTCCTCGAATTAGGCATCTCGTATAATCTCCAGGGCCACCGCTTTCCCGGTCGACCCGCTATAGCAACCTTATGGCATCTATTTATGGCAAATGTTAGCACAAATTGAACACAAATTGCGACAACGTGGGTATCTGCCAGACCATCGATGCATGGCTCTTATCACGTATCGACATGATATGCCATGCTTGTAGCGATGTTCGGATGATGTGATGAGCGAAAACACCATGCAAGCCGCGGTTATCGCGCAATCAGGGCCGGTCGTGCGACCCCAGGTCGACACTGGCACCACATTCGCGATTTTGGTGTCGTTGAGTGTGTGTCACATGCTGAACGACCTCAACCAATCGCTGGTTCCGGCCCTGTATCCGCTTCTGAAGACCTCCTATCACCTCGATTTCGCGCAGATTGGCCTGATTACTCTCGCATCCCAGCTAACTGCATCGATGTTGCAACCAATGGTTGGATTGGTGACGGATCGGCGCCCGCAGCCGTTCTCACTGCCCGTCGCCATGAGCTGCAGTCTCGTTGGGTTGTTGTTGCTGTCGGTGGCCAACTCCTATCCGCTGATCATTTGCGCAGCGGCTTTGGTCGGTGTCGGATCATCGGTGTTCCATCCGGAAGCGTCGCGCGTGGCCCGCATGGCATCCGGCGGACGTTACGGTTTTGCGCAATC
>JBEKQQ010000213.1:0-7826 GCA_049519555.1 Acetobacteraceae bacterium | reverse complement strand
AGATAAGTCCGGCCGCGCTGAGCGACCAGCGAGTCGAGACAAGACGCATGTGAGTCCCCCTAGGGTTGAGTCCGATACCCTGTAGCAGACCGACACCTAGAGTCGCGCCGCACAGGACAACCTTATTATAGCGCCTTCCAGATTGTTTTCTATGGGTAATCTGACAACAAATCACAGGAATGATGACGATCCTGATCTTTGGCGCCGCAGTTCGCCCTGATGGAAAGCCCAGTGTAACTCTTCGGCGCCGCGTCGAAGCCGCTCTCGCCTGCGCCAAAGGCCGTCAGGACGTCCGATTTATCCCAACCGGAGCCATCGGCAGATATGGGCCGTCAGAAGCCGCGGTTATGGCTGGATTGTTAACAGAATCCGGTGTCCCAGGCGAACGAATCCACTTGGAGGAAACCGGATTCGACACATTGTCCTCGGTTCGCGCGGCGATTCAATTGTTGCGTCAGATGCAACCGCGCGGACCCGTCATGGTTGCAACCAGCGCCTACCACCTTCCCAGGTGCCTCATTTTGCTACGTCTTTTCGGCATAGCGGCGCAGCCATGTCCGCCGCCATGCATTCCGGTTGCTGCCTCGTGGCGGAAGCGCTGGTATTGGCGGCTCAGAGAAGTGCCGGCGTTGCCTTACGATGTAATGCTGGTGCTCTGGTTACGGCTGAAGCGGAGACTGTGACCTCAGAGCAACACTTTCCGAAGTCCTGCCTGAGGCAACTTTCAGGACCTACGAAGGATGCTCAACCGCATCGAGAACGGTCGTTTCTGTCAGGATTTGTGGCAATACCTCCGGCCTGGCAGCGTGCGGCCCATAATACAGGTAGAGCGGCACGCCATCACGCCCCTGTTCTCGAAGAAACTCACTGATTTCAGGGTCTTGCCGGGTCCAGTCGCCCCGTAGATAGGCCACGTGCCTGGCCGCGAACGCCCGCTGAACCGTATCGTTACTGATCGCCACTCGTTCGTTCACAAGGCATGTGACGCACCAGGCAGCCGTCAGATTGACAAAGACCGGCCGTCCCTCCGCCCGCAAGGCCGCGAGACGAGCCGGGGTAAACGCCTCGCTGTCCCGTTTCAGGTCGGGCGTTGCTGGCATTGTCCCGATTCCCGTCAGCACAGCCGCGGCCAGAACGGCCGCGAGGCCTGTCCCGGCCAAACCGAATCGGCGTCGATGTATGCCCGCATCCTGCGTGACTCCGAGGCTCCACCCGGCAAACCCCAACAGAGCGAATCCGGTCGCGGTTCCCAGCACGCCGGCTGATCCGGCTTCCTCACTGACCACCCAAAGCAGCCACACCGCTGCTCCGTACATTGGAAACGCCAGCAGTTGACGGAACACCTCCATCCACGGCCCAGGCCGAGGAATCACTCTGGCCAGAGCGGGAATCGTGCTCAATGCCAGATAGGGCGAGGCGAGTCCGATGCCCATCGTGAGGAAAATCAGCACCGTCACCGGGGGTGACGCAGCCAGGCCAGCGGCGATCGCGACTGCCATGAACGGCGCCGTACACGGTGTCGCAACCAATACGGCCAGAGCTCCCGTGAAAAAACTGCCCCAATGCCCTTCCTGTGCCGCCAGACCGCTGCCGGCGCCAGCGAAGCTCCCGTCAATTCGGAATACGCCAGACAAATTCAGGCCAACGCCGAACAGCAGCCACGCCATGGCAGCCACGAATACCGGGGAGGCGAACTGAAATCCCCAGCCCGCCGCTGTGCCGGCCGAGCGTGCGACAAGCAGCGCGAGCGCCACGCAAATGAACGTGGCCACCACGCCGGCCGTGTACGATATCGCATGGGCTCGCGCTTTGCCGCGTGCCAGACCAGCGGCGAATCCGACCGCCTTCATTGCCAGGATCGGGAACACGCAGGGCATCAGGTTCAGAATGAGCCCACCCAGAAACGCATACAGCAGCGCTCGCACCAGCGGTACCGCCGGCGTAGGCGTCGGGCCCTCCGGCGCTGTCAGCACAACGTCAGCCTGTGACCCGCCGCGGTCCCGCACCGACAGCACACCGTGCAATCCCGCCGCGGGAATGAAGCCTTTTGCGAGCTGCAGCCCGAGCGTGAAGCCGCCATTACGGACCGAAAGCAACTGAGCCGCATCATCGACGATCTGCCCAGCCGTGTCCGGGATGAACCACGCATCGATGACGGTGTCCGGGCGCAGCTCCCGACCCCGTACGAACAGTGTCCCATCGGCCGCGATCGTAGCCTCCCAGGGCGACGCGCGAGGCACCGCATGATCGTGCGCCTTGAACAACGGCATCTGGGCTGATGGAGCCCCGGTCCCGGCTGCCAGGGTGATTGGAAACGACGCTTCCTCCGGAACGCAAATGTCTTTGCAAACCAGCCAGTGGGCCGTCACATTCCCCGAAACAGAGCCAACCCCCTGGGCCAATGTCACGCTGACCGCCAGGATGACTTCGCCGGAATACCCGTAGGTCGTTACCGGGCCTTCGGTGATCCGGCCAGGTGCGGGCCACTCGATCGGCCCAGGAGTGGCGCCGGGAGACAAGGTGGCGACGATCTCGGTGGGCACCCCCGCCTCACCGGGGTTTTGCCAATAGGTGTGCCACCCATCCGCAAGTCGTAGCCGCAACGCGATCCTGACCCGTCCGCCGGGAACGACGCTGTCGCTGCCGGTGATCAGCGTCGCAACCGTGCGTTTGGTGGTGACCGGCGCACTCTCGAACGCCAAAGCCGGGACGCTGAGCAGGCAGGCGAGCGTCAGCAAGGTGAACAAACGGATCATGGCGTGTCGTGCATATCCCCGGCGGGTGAAATCATGAAGCAGTAGCTTCATAGCAGATGGGACCGGGACCGGGTACTGCCAGGTCGATTCTCACTTCACATGGCTGTCGTGGCTGTACGTGGCTGTCGTGGCGAAAGCCTCTACCCGCAGACGACTCGCGACCTCGGACCTCGGCTCTGCTGCCGCGTAACGTGGGCGTCTGCAGGAAGCATTGCAGGACCATTAAGTTTCGCCTCTGAAAGACCAGGATGTTGATGCGGGGCGATCAGCGCAACGGCCGACCGGCACGGACCTGCATCGAAGATTCCGAGTACGTCGTCAGACGCCGACCGGTTACGGCAATGCAACCTGGTGCGTCCGCCGGACTATGATGTCTTGGCAACGATCTGGTCCTGCAATTTACATGCAAATTTACTGTCCGGACACTCCGAGATAAGCGTCTCGGTCTGGGTCCAGGCGGTGGCGCGCGAATTGTGGTGCACGGTGCTGGCCGAGCACCTCGCGCTGGACACGTCACCGGTCTGACTGCGCGACCGCTGTATCAGGCCATAGCACAGGGAAATAGCAGCAAAAGCAAAGCCGGTCAGTTCGACTGGCAAGGGCTTGCGCTTGCCTTTCCACCGGACATTTACGGCAAATGATTGCGGCGGATTTCTTGCGGTTTTAGTAGTCGCGTCGACGCCTGGCGTGGCCGGGGCAGCCGCCGTCACCCACTGCATTTCGCAACCGATGCGGGATGGCAGGGCCCGGCGGCACCAGCTACCGTGCCTCGATGAACTGGCGTGAGCCGGCGAAACGCAGTGTTTTGAGCCCGTCAGTTCGCTCGCGACGCGTCGGCTTGTCATCGATGCGACACGCTCTCATGACGTGAAACCACAGCGTTATTTCCGCCAGGTCAAATGTCTGCTTTCGCCGGGATCGAATAGTTGAGGCAGCTGGCATGATCAATTCTACGCGGGGGGCGGGCGCCAGGCAGCGGATTCATGGCATCTTCTCTGGCCGGCTTCCTTTCGTGATCGTATTTGGTTGCATCCTTCTGGTAAACTGGGGCGCGGCACTCTGGTTAATACACTATACTTATCAGGAGCGAGAGCTTGCCGCGTATCAAATGGTGACCGCAGAGGCACAATATTCTCAACAAAAAATCGAGGACCTTTTCAAGGACGCCGACCGAACGCTAATGGAATTGCGGGCCCGTTACTCTGCCGATCATGCCGATCTCGGACTGCAGCGCTGGAATCCAACCTTGCATCCAGGCGGAATCGCGCTGATCGCGCCCGATGGCCAAATTCTCGCCACAACGCCCGGGGCCAACGTTGCCGGATGGCCGAATCTGATGACGCGCCTTGAAGCCGCCGCCGACGTGCTCGCGATCGGCGAGCCAATCCCGGGCAAAAATGGCCATCTCGGGTTCGTTCCGGTAGCCCGTCGGATCGTCGCACCTGATGGCTCGTTTGGCGGCATACTAATGTATTCGTTGGAGACCAGCCAGCTTTCGAGTCTTTCACCTGCCATCAAGGGACTCAACGGATGCGTAACGCTGGTGACCGACGATGGTGTCATCCTTGCGCGTACGCCGGAGGTGCGGGGCACGGTTGGCATTCGGATGATGCCGGCAGACCTGTCCGCGCTACGCGAAAGTCGATCCGGTACAGGCCGACATGTCAGTCTGATCGACGGTGTCGACCGGATTTTCTCATTTCAGCATTTGGCTGATTTACCTGTAACATTGATCGTTGGGATTGGCCACGACGCCATATTTACTGATTGGAAGACGCTGCGCTTCACGGTGATCACCGGGCGAATGCTGGCGACCGCATTCATTCTGGTGATTTCGATATTTTGGTACAAGCGACGACACCGTGCGACGATATCGGGCGATGCTCTGACCGCAATCCTGACCAGTATCGATACCGGTATCCGAGTGGAAAATCGCGATGGCGTCGTCCTTGCGGCCAACGAGACGGGGGCCGACCTGCGCATGCCCGACCGTGAGAGCCAACAAGCCGATGTGCAACGACCGGATGGCAGGATAATCCAGCTGGAGCGCCGCGATCTTGCTGACGGTGGAACGGTGCTGATCGGCACCGATGTCACCGCCCGCCATGCAGCGGAGGAACGCATCGAGTTCCTGACCAGCCACGACAGCCTGACGGGCCTGCCGAATCGCTGGCGCGCGGCGACGCGCATTCAGGAACTGCTCACCGGGAAATTCGGCTCTGCCCGAGTGGCTGCGCTCATTCTGTTTGATCTCGATGGGTTTCAGGACGTCAACGATACCTTGGGGCATGAGGGCGGCGACACAATCCTGATCGAGATCGCTCATCGGCTGCGTGACCTGGTGTCTGGCCGTGATGTCGTTGCGCGCCTCGGTGGCGATGAGTTCCTGCTGTTCCTGGACGATCCGGGCGACGATGCAACGATCATGAGCCTGGCGCGTCAGTTACCGCGTTCACTGGCCAGGCCGATTGCGGTGCGCGCCCAACAGGTGCGGCTTGGCGCCAGTCTGGGCATAGCGCTCTACCCACGCGACGGTGAAGACGTGACGACGCTGTTCCGGCACGCCAATATTGCTCTGAGCCGGGCAAAAATGGCCGGCCGCGGCACGGCGCAAAGCTTCGATCCCGAGATGATGATCGCGTTCGAAGAGCATCGCATGGTGGAAAGTGACTTGCGCCGCGCGCTCGATAGCGATGAGCTGGAATTGCGCCTGCAACCACAATTCTCTTGCGATACGCTCGAAGTCACCGGATTTGAGGCGCTCACGCGTTGGCGTCATCCGACCCGCGGCATGCTGTCGCCCGCCGTTTTCATTCCGATCGCAGAGCGATCCGGCCTGATCAACCCGCTTGGGCTTTGGGCGATCGAGCAAGCCTGCAAAGCCGCCATCACCTGGCCGACCCGGCACCGTGTCGCCGTCAATTTGTCGCCGTCACAACTGCGCTGCGAGACGATCCAGGACGATATCCGCGCGATTCTGCGCCGTACCCAGTTCCCGGCCCATTTGCTGGAACTCGAGGTGACCGAAAGCGTTCTGCTGGATCAGGATCAGCGCACCCTGGAAACGTTGCACAAATTGCGTGCGATGGACATCCGGGTCACGCTCGACGATTTTGGCACCGGATACTCCAGCCTGAGTTATTTGCGCCGGTTCCCATTCGACAAAATCAAGATCGACAAGTCGTTCATCCAGGGCCAGGGTAGCGATCGCAGCACCAAGGTCATTCTGGAGGCCATGATCCGTATGTGTACCGATCTCGGCCTCGACGTGGTTGTGGAGGGTGTGGAAACCGAGCTGCAACTGCATGAATTACGGCAATTGGGTTGCCGCGAAATTCAAGGCTTCCTGTTGGGAGAGCCGTTGCTTCCGGCGATGATCGAGAGTTTCCTGACCGTACATGGACGCCGTTCCGGCACAGAACCGCTGCAAGACGCGGCAGCGGCCAACACCTGACCAACTGACCCGAGCACCCGGCGCCATCGCCCGAAACGCCTCACATTCGAACGGCCGGCTGCAACGAGAGGCGATCGATGCGCCAGCCCAGAATACCTTGACGACGTTTTCTGGTGCCCGCGAAAGCGTCAGCGATTGCCGCCGAAGAGGCTGCTGAGGATCGCACCAGCCGCACCGGCTTCCACCGTCTGTGCTGCATTCGCGCCGCCGGCATTGCTCATATAGGGCGTCAATGCGCTGGCGAGGTTGGGCAAGGTCATGGTCTGCAGCCACACTTTCCCTGGCCCGGTGAGTTGCACCAGGAAAATCCCGTCGCCGCCGAACAGCGCGTTCTTGACGCCGCTGATGGTCGTGATGTCGAACCGGACACTGTCTTCGAACATGCCGACATGGCCGGGATGGACCAGAAGCGTTTCGCCAGGCTGCAACTCGCTGGCGACGATTTCGCCGCCGAGGGCGACCCAGGCCTGGCACGGACCAAGGAGGTGCTGCAGGACAAAACCCTCGCCACCGAACGCTCCCGCACCCAGCGAACGTTGCAGCGCAGAGCTTAATTGCACGCCCTGCGTTGCACACAGGAACCCGTGCCGGTGAACCATGAAGCCACGGCCGGGCTGCACCTCGACGGGAACGATCTGGCCGGGGATTTTCGGGGTAAAGGCAACACCGCCGGGACCGTCGGCAATGAATTCGGTCATGAACAGGCCGCCGCCCGACATGGCGCGGGTCAACGCACCGAGGAAGCCTGATGAGCCGGCGGTCGCGGTCGTTGTGTTCATCCGCACGTTCGGCGTCATCCAGGCGAATTCGCCGGGCGGAGCGACGACCATCTCGCCGGGGTCGAGGCCGATTTCCAGAACAGGCAGGATGCTACCGGTGATTTGCGAGCGCATGGGTTCGGTTACTCCTCTGGCCTCTCCGTCATCGCGGCCCATGCGAAGGTACCACGGTGTCTGGCGCACGTAGTTAGCGCCAATCTGTCTTACGCTACGATGACGGACGGACTGCGGCCAATTCCGCGCGGGTGCCATCCGCTGGATTCTCCTGGCTGCAGCGACAAAGCGCTGTCGCCGGAAAGCCTGATTCACGCATTCCAGCGGTCAGCGCTGTCACGTGTGAACGATTATGCCGGCGCGCTGCCGCGCAAACAGAGACATCCTCCGGGAATATGTGACCCTTCAGCCCGAAAGAGCCGCCAACGTCCGGCATCTGGAAATGTATCTTGTCCTCGCTTACGTTGAAAATCTTCGCGAAAATGGTTCGCCCGACGTGTGGAAACTGCACCTGACTCCACACGTTCAACTTCTGCGAAATTCTATCAAACTGGGCGATTACTCCCCTGTTTTCTATCGGAGCCGCTGTAAGCCTGTGAGTCCTGAATCGTTCTTTGATTACGATGTCCGCTTCCGACAGGGCCTTTTCGATGTCGCCTCCCTTGATCACCGCCCTCTTCAGAAGATTGTCGTTCCAGTCATCGTATAATTTAGGCGCATCTGGATCTAGTGTTTTTTCGGGATCGATAGCAACAGGCAGGGGATCGTACTCAACGTCAACCAAAGAAACTAGATCTTCGGCGATGTACCTTTCTTTTGCGACAATTATAGCGACTGGCTCTC
>JBEKQQ010000212.1:0-7846 GCA_049519555.1 Acetobacteraceae bacterium | reverse complement strand
ACGCGGCCTTCTGCCATGATGTTGCCCCAACTGGGGATGGTCGGCGGCGTGCCGGCGCCGAGGAACGACAACGTCGCCTCGGTGATCATCGCCGAGGCGCAGATGAAGGTTGCCTGCACCATCAGCGGCGCCAGCGTATTTGGCAAAATATGCCGCCAGATGATCACCGGGATGCGTGTGCCCGAGGCGATTGCGGCCTCGACATAAGGTTGCTCACGTAACGACAACACCAGGCCGCGGACCAGGCGGCAGACGCGCGGGAACTCGGATACCGAAATCGCAATGATGACGTTTTGCATCGAGGCCCGGGTCAACGCCATCAGCGCGATGGCCAGCAGAATGCCCGGGATCGACATCAGCCCATCCATGACCCGCATCACGACGGCGTCGACCCAGCGGGTGAAGCCGGCAATCAGGCCAAGCGCGGTGCCGATGATCGACGCCACCGCCGCGACCGAAAACCCGATGGTCAGCGACACCCGCGAGCCCCAGATCACCCGCGAGTAAACGTCACGGCCCAGCATGTCGGTGCCGAACCAGTTCAACTCCGACGGCGGCCTGGTACGTTTGGCGGGTGCCAGCGCCGTCGGATCGAGCGTGCCCAACAAATGCAGACGCCAATCAGTATAAGGGACGTGGCACCCGGTCACCCCGCAGGGCGCCAGCAGAGCAATCAACACCATGATGCCGACCACGGTCCCGCCAAGCACGATGGTCGGGTGGCGATAGATGGCGCCCATGACCCGGCCACGCTGCTTTGGCTCCGGTAACACGTCGGGCAAAGTGGGTGCCGCGGCATGGCCGCCGGCGCTGATCACGGACGCGCTCAATAGCGGATCCTCGGGTCAAATACGGTATACAGCAGGTCCACGGCGAGGTTCACCAGCACGTAACTGAAGCTGAACAGCAGCACGACGCCCTGGATGACCGGGTAGTCGCGGCGCAGGATCGCATCCACGGTCAGCCGGCCGAGGCCTGGAATGGCAAACACGCTCTCGGTCACCACGGCGCCACCAATTAACGTTGCGAAGCCGATCCCTATGGTGGTGACGATCGGCACTGCGGCATTTTTCAGTGCGTGCACGAAAAGAATGCCTTTCTGGGCGACGCCCTTCGCTTTCGCGGTGCGGATATAATCCTGCGATAGCACATCCAACATGGTGGCGCGGGTGATGCGCGCGAGCAGTGCCATGTAAATCAAACCTAGCGCCACCGCGGGCAGGATCAGATTGCGCAGAAACGGTACGACGCCCTCGGTGATCGAGGTAAAGCCCTGCACCGGCAGCCAGTCCAGTTGCAGAGCGAAGAAGTACGCAAGCAAATAGCCGACCACGAACACCGGGGTCGAATAGCCGAACACCGCCACCACCATCACCAGCCGGTCGATCAACGAGCCGTGCTTCCAGGCCGCAATCACGCCCAGAGGAATGGCGACACTGATCGACAGGATCAATGTCAGTACCATCAGCGACACGGTCGGCTCGATCCGCTGCGCGATCATGTGACTGACCGAGAGGTTGGTGAAAATCGAGGTGCCGAGATCGCCGTGCATCACCTGCCAGAGCCACTCGCCGAAGCGGACCAGGAACGGCCGGTCGAGGCCGAGTGAGGCGCGGATGCGTTCCACATCCTCTGGCGTGGCCTGGTCGCCGGCAATGATCGCCGCTGGGTCGCCCGGGGCAATGTAGAGCAGGCTGAAGACAAACAGCGCCACCGTGAGCACAACCGGGATGGTGGCGAGAATGCGCCTGATGAAATACGCCAGCATCTCAGGCTTGGCTCAGGGCCCGGGAAGGGCAAGGACTTCGCCCGTGAACCCACCAGGGGAGCTCTGCTCCCCCTTGGTCGGGGGCCTGGGTGAAACCCCGGCACTTCCCGTGCATAGTGCGCAGAAGCTTCCGTCGCCGCATTGTTTTGATGTTCCTGGTCAGTCGTGGTACTGCGCCGGCGCCCGGGACGGTTAGCCTGCCCCAGGTTACGATGCAATTCCAGTGCCACGCAGGCTGGACCGCGATCGGCATGGGCGTTACCCTGACCGCCCACACGGCAAGTGAGGCGGATGTGCCGAGACCTGAGGTGGCCTTGCCCGCAGACGGCCTGATCGCTGTGGTCAAGCGGGACTGCCCGACCTGCGAACTGACCGCGCCGGTGCTGGCGGAACTTGCTGCGTTTGGCGGATTGACGGTGTTCACGCAGGACGATCCGACGTTTCCGGAGGCTGTGCCGCACCGCATCGACGACACCTCGCTCGACGTCTCGCACACGTTGAAGATCGAGATCGTTCCGACTTTGATTCGCCGCGCCGATGGGCTGGATGTGGACCGCACCTATGGTTGGGATCGGGCCGAATGGGAACGCGTCAGCGGATTCCAGGGCATCGGCGCCGGTTTGCCGGGGTTCCGGCCCGGCTGCGGCGCGTTGAACGTCGAGCCCGGGACGCTGGAAGACTTGCTCGTCCGCTTCGAGGAAACCGGCCTCACCGCGCGCCGTGTCGAACTCGGCGACGACGAAGACGAATTCGAGGCAACTTTTGCGCGCGGCTGGTCTGACGGTCTGCCGGTGGTTCCACCGACCGAGCAGCGTGTGCTGCGCATGCTCGCCGGCACGTCTCGCGATCCCGGCGAGGTTGTGGGGCTATGTCCGCCTAATCTTGCGCCACTGACTGTGGAAAAAGTCGCCATCAATGCGGTGATGGCTGGCTGCAAGCCTGAATATCTTCCGGTCGTGCTGGCGGCGGTGGAGGCAGCGCTCGATCCGGCGTTCTCCATGCATGGCGTGCTGGCGACGACGATGTTTGTCGGGCCGGTGCTGGTAGTGAACGGGCCGATCCGCCGTCAGATCGGCATGAACGCCCGAGGCAACGCTCTGGGGCAGGGCAATCGTGCCAACGCCACCATCGGGCGGGCCCTGCAACTGATCATTCGCAACGTCGGCGGCGGCCGGCCGCAGGAAGTGGACCGCGCGACACTCGGAAATCCTGGCAAATACACGTATTGCTTTGCCGAGGACGAGGAAGGCTCGAGTTGGGAGCCGCTGTCCGTAGAACGCGGGCTGGCTCGCGATGTGTCGGCGGTTACCGTGTTTGCCGGCTTCGGGCTGCAAGGCGTCGTCGATCAAAAGTCGCGCGATCCGGAAAGCCTGTCGCGCAGTTTTGCCGAGTCACTGAAGGCGATCCATAACGTCAAACTGGCGCCGGCCTGCGATGCGATGCTGGTCGTCTGTCCGGAGCATGAGCGGACTTTTCGCAACGCCGGCTGGAGCAAAGCCCGGCTGTATGAAGAACTTTACAAACTCTGCGAAATTCCCGGCGACCAATTGGTTGCCGGGGCGCGGGGCATCGCCGAGGGCCACAGTCCGGCGGTGATCGGCACAATACGCAACAAATTCCGTCCCGGCGGTCTGCTGATCGTACGGGCTGGCGGTGCGGCCGGGATGTTCTCCGGCATCATCGGCGGCTGGTCTTCGGGTGGCCCCGGCGGGTCGCTGCCTGTAACGAGGGAGGTGAAATCGTGACCGTCTTACTGGATCCGACGTCGGAACAAAGTCCGGCGTTGCGCGAACGGCTGCCAAGGCCGGAGCGGCTGCGCGGGTTGACCGTGGGGTTGCTGGATATCTCCAAGCCGCGCGGGGACGTTTTCCTCGACCGGCTGGATGCGCGGCTGACCGAACTCGGCATTACCGTGAAGCGCTATATGAAACCGACGGTTGCCAAACCCGCGCCGTTGCCGTTGCGGCAGCAGATCGTGGGCGAGGTGAACCTCGTCATCGAAGGCCTGGCTGACTGAGGCTCCTGCACGTCGTGCTGTACGCATGACCTTGCGGATCTCGAAGCCAGCGGAATTCCTTCGGTCGGTGTTGCTACCACCGAGTTCATCGATGCCGCTGCCGTGCAATCGAAGGGTCTGGGCACCGACCCGGCCTATGTATTCGTGCCGCATCCGGTGCAGGATCGCACCGATGAGGAACTGCAGAAACTGGCCGACGATCATCTCGAGGCGATTCTGGCATTGTTGGTGAAGCAGGTCTGAAATAATTGGGTCGTACCTGCAACGGTTTGTGCGCGCGGCGCGGTCCCATTGTTCGCCCTCCCATTGTTCACTGAGGACGCGGAGATTTTGGAGGACGCGGAGGTCAATTTCGCCGCGTTGCCGATCATCTCCGCGTCCTCGAGGTTATCTCAGGAGCTGCCGTAGGCACGAAACCTGTCCCAGGACAATCCGGACCTGAAACGAATCTATTCGGCGATTGCACTTATCCGATCACGTCCTGCGCAGACCGCACGACGTGACGCAGATCGCCGGTGCGGCGCGTGACGCCAATGCGGTCGAGATACTCCAGCAGGATTATCGTCAGATTGCGGCCGATGCCCGAGCGCTTGTTGAACTCAGCAGCAGTGAATCCCGCCTCTTCCGATTGCTCCGCCAGCTCCCCGGCAAGTTCGCCAAGAGCGGCAATCGTTTCCGGCAGGAAAAACCGATTATGCGCCACACCCACCAAACGCCCAAACCGTTCGAGACGTTGCAGCAACGCTTCCATGTCCTCCGGCGTTGTCCCCATCTCCATTGCCAGTTCGCGTACTCGGGGCGGCCGTAAATCCGCGGCTGACAAGGCTGTCCTGATCCGCGGCCACGCGGCCTCATCCAGCGGCGCCAGGACCGGATGATGATCGGGCAATCGCCAGGCGAGCCCATCCCGCACGACGTCGCCCCGTGCCCGCGATACCTCCAGCACCGCCTCGGCGACATTTGGCGGCACCGCACCGGCCGCGCGAAGCAATTCCGCTTTGCCGGGGCCCATCTGGTCCTGATGAGCCGCATGCCAGTTGGTCAAAAACGTTGTCAGATTGCGCCCGACGCGGCTGATCGTCGCCGCTGAAACCACCACCGGCGCTATGTCGGATCCTATGCGGATCGCATCGGAAGACATTCCTGATACGAAATAAACCGGCAGATTACGCGCCAGCATGAAGTGGCGCTGATCGACCCAGCCTTCTGCCGCCAGTAATGCCTGGAATGCGGCCGCTGGCTCAGGGATCGCATGTGCTGCAAGCGAGGCCGCGCGTTGTTCTCGCCGCACCCGGCGATCGGGAGAAAACGGATCGATGATATGACCGCCGGCCACCACCCGTCCGCTCGAATCATCGCGCACCACAAGGCGGTCGCCATACAGGCAGGCACCTGGGCGGTCGAGCGCTATCGTAACAAAACCGGTTTCGCCTGGTGCCAGATCGCGTGATTTATGCATCAACACGCGACCGGTCATGCTGGTGGCACCGAAATGAATATGGGCGCGGGAGGCGTGGCGGGCGCCGCGGTCCTCGACCGCGCGAACCAAGGCGTCGATCCGTTGCGTGGGCGCATGCAATGACGGATCGATCAGCCAGTCACCGCGTTTCAGCCTGGTGCGCTCGACCCGCGGCCCGGAGATCGCCAGCGCACAGCGATCGCCAGCCCGCGCCGAAGTGGCAACCTCATTGTGCACCTGAATGCCGCGCACCCGCGCCGCCAACCGGGACGGCGACAACAGCAGCCGATCGCCGACCGTAACGACGCCCGAGGCGACGGTCCCGGTGACCACGAGGCCGGCTCCGGCTGGCGAAAAACTGCGGTCGATGGCGAGGCGAAACCCGCCGGACACGTCGCGTGCCCGATGTGCCGCCGCTTTGGCCTCGATGCTGGCGAGCACCGAAGGGATGCCGTCCAAAGTGACGCTCGACGCCTCCAGCACCGGTGCGCTGGCATAGCCGGCACTGTCGAGCACATCGCGCACCGCCTGGCGCGCCGCGTACCGGCGGGCCACGTCGACCCGGTCGATCTTGCTGAGCACAGCAGTGACATCGGCGATTCCGGTCAGGCCAAGGATTGACAGATGCTCGCGGGTTTGCGGCATCGGGCCGTCGTCGGCCGCGACCACCAGCAGCACGGTGTCGATCGACAGCACACCCGCGAGCATGTTGGCCAGAAATCGTTCATGCCCAGGAACGTCGACGAAACCGACGTGAGCACCGGATGGAAGCCGGAGGTGCGCGAAGCCGAGATCGATCGTCATGCCGCGCTTTTTCTCTTCCGGCAGACGGTCTGGGTCGGTGCCGGTCAGCGCGCGGATCAGCGCGGTCTTACCGTGATCGACATGTCCGGCCAGAGCGATGATCATGGCCCACTTACGTCCTGAGTTTAACTCTCCTCATGCAGCGAACTCACCGGCGTCACAAGCCGCACAACTCAATCGCCAACCTCGATGACAGCGTCCACGGCAAAGGCGCCTTCGCCCTCCGGCATGGCGAAAACCGGGTTGATATCGATCGATTGCAGCCGTGGACCAGCGGCGGCGGCAAATGCGGACAGCCGGGACAAGGTCTCGGCCAGGGCCTTCACGTCGGCTTTCTTGCGGCCGCGCGCGCCAAGCAACAACGGTGCGCCCTTGATCGAACGGATCATCGTTTCGGCCACATCGGCACCGAATGGGCAGCGGCGGAATACCACGTCCTTCAGAACCTCAACGAAGATACCGCCGAGACCGAACATCGCCATTGGCCCGAATACCGGATCGCGGTGAATGCCCAATATGCACTCGACGCCGCCCTTGAGTTGTTTGGCAACCAGCACGCCATCGAGCTTCGCTGTCGGTGCCGCCGTCTTCGCCCGATCGAGCAACAACGCAAAGCCCTCCCGCACCGCATTGGCATCGATCACATCCAGCAGCACGCCGCCGATTTCGGATTTGTGCACGATGTCGGGCGACAGGATTTTCATCACAACCGGATAACCAAATCCCTCCGCTGCAGCGACCGCCTGCTCCACCGTGGCGCATTCCGCCTCCGGAGCCGATTGAATGCCGGCGCCAGCCAGTAAACGTTTCGCTTCGGCCTCGGACGGGTTTTTCGCCGGCAAGCGTACCGCCGGCACGGTTGGCGCCGGCGCTGCGGCGGCGGCGGCAAAGGCGGCGCCATAGCGGCCCATGGCTTCGATGGCGACCACCGCGCGGGTCGGATCCTCATGCACGACCCAGCCGTCGGCTTCCAGTTCATCACGCCGCTCCGGTGGCGTAATGACGGACAACACGTAGAGCCGGTCTGGGTTTTCCGTTTTCACGGCATTCAGCTGCTCGCGGATCGACGGCCAGCGGCGCGATGACGCGGTCATGCTGAAAAAACCCAGTACCGAGGAATAGCCGCCGTCCTGCACCATGGCTTCGGTAAAGGTCTTGACCAAGGTGACGTCGTTCGACACCTGCGCGGTGGCGTCCACCGGATTGCGCGGCGCGCAGAACGGCACCAGATCGCGCAACTTTTTCTGCGTCGCCAACGGCATTTCCGGCATCGCGAGGCCGACGCTCTCGGCCACGTCGGAAATCAGCACGCCGGCGCCGCCGGATACCGTGATCACGCCAAGCGTATTGCGCGCCGGATAGATTTTCCGCGTTGCAGTATGCGCAATGTCGAGCATTTCTTCGGAATTGCGGGCGCGATGAACGCCGAACTCGGCCATCACTGCTTCAGTGACCGCATCATCGCCGGCAATCGAGGCGGTGTGCGATTTCGCGGCCTTGGAGCCGAGTTCGCTGCGCCCAACCTTTTGCATAACGATGGGTTTCTTCGCGGCGCGGGCGGCTTCCAACGCGGCAATCAGGCCAGCGGATTCGCGAATACCCTCGGCGTAGACTGCGATCACGTCGACCTCGGGGCTTTCCGCCAGCCAGCCGATACATTCTCCAACCGTAACATCAGCCTCATTGCCGGTCATGACGCAAAGCGACGCGCCGATGCCGCGGTTGCGTGCCAGCGTGTAGAGATGCGTGCCGTACGCACCGGACTGGCTGGCGATGCCGATGCGGCCCGGCACCGGCC
>JBEKQQ010000211.1:0-7906 GCA_049519555.1 Acetobacteraceae bacterium | reverse complement strand
ATGCCGGATTCAACCAGGCGGAACGTGCCGGACGTGATACAATACATATCTTCCGCCGGATCGCCGAGATGGAACAACGTCTGACCCGTGGCACAAGACAGCTTGGTTGAATACGGCTTCAACCATTCCATGGTCTGGTAACCTTCCGCCGCTTCCCTGGACTGGCGAATCAGCCGGATCATTTTGTACAGGCCATAGCCGTTCACCGGCAGCGCGAGCAATTGCTCTATGATCGTCGGACAGCTGACGGTGATGATGCCATAGATCAGGAACACGCCGCTGGACATGATACTGATCACGCGGAGTTTGATGATCCCGTCCATCGCGTAGCTGAGCAGGAACGCCACCATTCCAAGATAAGCGAGTGTGTCTGGCCACATGGTTTCTGCCTCGTGAGGTGATCGGTTCTCAACTTGCCATTGCCGTCATGGCCATGACGGGGGATGCAAGGCTGCGACGGCATTAAACCTCCAGCCGCTGAATGGCCGCGTTGGCCAGTTGCAGGCTGACCGATGTGTGATGCGCGATCGCCAGCACCAGCGCGAGCGACGCCGGCGAGGCCTCACGAACCAGCGCGGCCAGCGTGGCTCCAGGCAGGATCAGCACCCGCGAGGGCACCGCGCAGATCACGTCGGCGGTGCGCGTGCTCGCTTCGAACAATGCCCGCTCGCCGATCAATGCGCCGGCGGAGAGATGCGCGAGCAGCACGCGTTCCGGCGCGGCTGTCTCCGCCGAGCGGGGTAGCAATACGTCAGCCTGACCACGCATCAGCACGAAAACGGCGTCAGCGGGCTCGCCGCCACGGCACAAGACCTCGCCGGCCGCCAGATCACGCGTTTCAGAACAGGATGCGAGCGTCAGCGCGTGCTCGGCCGGCACGCCGAGAGCCCGCAGCGCGGCCTCAGCCGTATCGAATGACGGTGCCACATGGCCTGCCTCCGCCAGGACCGCCGCTTCGGCGGCGGCCAGTGCGTCCGTGAGTTCAGCGAAGCACTCCCCCGGTGCGATATCCAAAGCGGCGAAATAATCCGCAACCGGATGTCCTGGGCGGATCGGCGCCAGCACCACGGTCAGGCCTCGCTGCCGGCTCTGCCGCACGATCGCGATCAGCCGTCTCGCGCCCGACAGATCGACCCGCACGATACGGCTGAGATCGATCACCACGTGCCGTGCGCTGCTCGCGCGCGCCTGATCCAAAGCGTGCCCAAGCGGACTGACGTTGCCGAAGAACAACGGACCGGCCAGTTCCAGGACCGCCACTGCCTGGCGCTCGCGCAAAAGAACAGAGTTTTCTTCAGGACTCCGGCGGACCCGGGACAACGCGGCGGCTCCGTCGTAAACGCGGCGCACCGCGCTGCCGGCCATCGCGGCGGTGAACACCAGCAGACAGGCCGCCGCGCCAACCGCCACCGCCACCGCGAGGCCCGCCAGCACCGCGACCACCACCACTGACAGCGAAATCAACGCGCTGAAGGCGATCTCGAACCGGTGTGGCCTGTCCTGGCGCACGGCGCGCCACAACAGGCGGGCGGGCTCCGGGTCGACCAGTCGGTAGCCGATCGCCAGCACCAGCCCCACCAGCGCGCCCTGCGGCACCAGAGGCAGGAACCCACCCAGAAACGCCCCGCCCAGTGCCAACGTCACCAGGCGGGCGATCGGGGCGAGTTTCCCGGTGCCACCCATCCGCAACAAGCCAAGCGCGCCGGCGACGGGTGCGCTGACCGGCGGCCCTCCCGCGGTCGCCGCGACTGCCAGGTTGGCGATGCCGACCGCGTTGAGCTCCTTGCGCCCATCGATCGCGACGCCGGCATCGGTCAGCGCGCTGACGGTGGCCAGTGTTTCCAGCACGCCCAAAAGCGCGATGGTGACGCCCGCCGTGACGATATCCCTCCACGGCAGCAAAGGCGCGTGGGACAGCAAAAGCGAGACCGCGTTGGCGGCCAGCGCGGGATACGCGATGGGAGAGGGCATGGCGGCCAGCACCGGCCCGGTATCGACCGCCAGAGCGCACAGGGCGGCGTTGACGATCATGCCGGCGGCAACGGCGGGCAGCACTGGCGGCACCTTCCAGCGCAATGGAAACCGCAGCATCGCGACGGCGGTGGCCAGTGCGACCACGATTTCGAACGGGTGAACTCGCAGAGTTGGCAATTGCGACAGCAGGACCAGCGCGGCGGTGCCGTTCACCAGCCCCGAAACGACCGGATAGGGCGCGAGCGGCCCCAGTCCGGCGGCGCCCGCTCTGACCAGCACCAATTGCACGACGCCGGCGACAACGCCCACCACCAGCGTGATCGCCATCGCGTCCGCGATATCCGGTACACTTCCCTGGGCCACCAGCCGGCCGAACAATCCCGCCATGACCAGGGCGGAGGATCCACTGGGCGTTCCCACCAGCAGGGGACAGCGCGCCAGCACCAACAGGACCAGGCCGGCGACGATATTGGCGCCGAATACGGCGATCGACATCGCAATCGCGATCTGGGGTCCGAGTGCGCCGAAAGAAAGGATCGCGACGACAACGATCAGCGGCAGGTAGGCAAGGCCAGCTCCGATCCCGGCTGTCAGGTCGCCGGCCCAGGTGTCGTGCATTCGGTGTTCCACCTTACCGTTGTCCGCCCCGAACAATCACGCCAGCAGGCTGACCACACGCCGGAAAGCACGCCGGTTGTTCGCTGGCGGGCGTTGTGCTGATCTCACCTGGAACGGGGTTTCATACATGGTTGAGATCAATCGCCGCCTGGCTGGCATGCTGGCGGCGGACGTTATCAGCTACTCGGCGCGGATGGGTGCGGGGTAAAGGTCGATACGCTTCGCTACGCTTCGGACGGGCTCACCCCTGCCAACCGCAGGCTGTCCAGCATGTGCGCCATGTCCTCAGGTTCGCGGAACACTTTGAAATCGCCACGGAACAATCCCGTGACGAAACTCGGCGCGAAGCCGTTCAGCACCGCCAGTTCCATCGCCGCACGCGCCTGGTCGCCGAGTTGAGCGCAGCAGGCGATCATGATGGCCCGTCGCAACGGCACCGCCGGCTCGGATTGAATCGCCAGTTCGGCCATGCGCGCGGCCTCGGCGTAGTCACGTTCGCGGAAGCTCGCCAGCGCCAGCGCGACATGGGCGACACCAATCCAGAAATCGCGCGGGTTCAAACGCAGCGACAGCGTGGCGTGCACTTTCGCATCCTCGCCACGACCGGTCATCGCCTCGCCGAGAGCCAGCCACATTAGCGACAGCGAGGAATTCGGATTGACCTCCAACGCTCGGCGCAAATCGACGAGGCCACGTTCCTGCTCACCCCGCACCACGCGCAGCACGCCGGACGAGGTCAAAGTCCGGTGGTCGAGTGCGTCGAGCGTCGCCATGCGCGCGACGGCGGACGCCATCGTGTCCAGTGCGGTCGCGGGTTCCTTCCCCCAGCGGTACAGGTGACAGGAGAAACTCGCCCAGGCGAGAACGTTATAGGCGGCGAGGGAAGCCGGATCGGCAGTGAGGGCCCGCCGCGCCGAGGCGATGGCTTCCAGCACCGGCGCTGCCTCGCCCTTGCGAACCCCTTCGTTCATCAATCCCTGGGCGTGCCACGCCAACTGCGCCGCGGTGTCGTTTTGCCGGATGTGATGCGCATGGGCGATCTCGGCCAGTTCGATCTCCGGCGCCACGGCTGCGACGATGCCACGCGTGACTTCTTCCTGCACCGCGAACACGTCTTCCAATGTGCGATCGAAATGTTCCGCCCAGATCTGGTTGCCGCCGATCGCGTCGACCAACTGGGCGCTGACCCTCGCGCGATTGCCCGACTTACGCGCGCTGCCTTCAAGCACGTAATGAACCCCGAGTTCGCGTGCCACCTGGCGGACGTCGGCCGCTTTGCCTTTGTAGGTGAACGTGCTGTTGCGCGCGATCACGAACAGCGCGCGGAAACGTGACAATTCGGTGATGATGTCTTCGGTTATACCGTCGGAGAAATACTCCTGCCCCGGGTCGCCACTCAGGTTGGCGAACGGCATGATGGCGATCGAGGGCTTGTCCGGCAGTGCCAGGGCGGCCGGTTTCGCGTGTTCGGCGATCGGAGGCGCCGGTTTCGTCTCCGTTACGGTTTGAGGCCTGTGATGGCGCCACAGAGTGTCCCCAACGACGATCGAGAGACCGGCGACCACCGCCACGAGCCGATAATCAACCTGCGCGAACCAGAGTGGCAGAGATTCATGCGGAATTGGTATGTCGCGCCAAAGCTCGGCCAACCAATGGTCGGGGGCGGCGCCAGTGACCGCCAGAATTGCTCCGGCGATCGTCCAATGGGTCGCGTACTCCCTGACGGTTTGCCAGACGGGGTGATGGCGTTTCTCCATCCCGGCACACTAACAGCGATACCCGGAGTTATGCTATCCTGATGCTGTCACGTGCCGCGGCCAGAGCTTCGCCTCGTTAACCCAACTTCGCGGACTCGCACTATGAGCGTGGGCTAGCCCGTTGATCTTCAAGTTATGCGCCCTCAAAGGTCTTCACTACATCGGCCCTGGTGGCGGTGTTGGTTCAGCGGTGATCCTGGGTGTGACGGTTGATCTGGGAGCCGTAGTTTCAACTTTTCGATCAGCAGTCGCAGTGCCGGTTCCGGTTCGGTGTGCCGCGTCAGGGTGAGTTCGAGTCCGTCGGTCGTTGGTACGTGCACATCGATCATCTGCACCGCGGCGAATTCGTCCAGCACGGCGCGTGGCGTCAGTCCCGGCGCCAACGCCCGCCGCTGGCGCAGCGTCGCGTGCAGGTTAAAGGCCGGTGTGACCCGATCACCGTTGCAGGCCGGGATCAGGCGTTCGGAGTAGTCGCCGCGGCACCATGCCAATTGTTGGTCGAGGGTTTGAACTGCCACAATAACGCCTGGACCCACGCAGGTCAGGACTGTCGCCAGCAGGATCGTTCGCATCTTTGCTCCCGTCTCCTGGGCCAATCGTTGGACTGGAGGGGGATGGCGGTCAATGGTGGGTTCGGAATCCCCGTGGCGCCACCGGTCTGGCAACGAATGGACGGGACGTTTCGCTGATCTACAGGTAGCGGAATGTCGATATCCATGGCTCGACCTTGGCGCGAAACGCCAGGTCGGCCGAAGTGTCGAAGTGACCACGCCAATCGCCTGGCAGCCCCTGGCGAAAAAACGAGTTGCGGTCTTCTTGCCCACGTGAGCGTCCGCCGCTCAGGTGGGCGAAATCTGCCGTTTCGCAGCATGCTTGCAGAACGGCGAGATCGGTCGATGCGCCCAAAAACCCACACACCTGAGTGAACATGGCCACGGGATCCTGGCTCAGGTCCTCATAGCGAATCGTCAGGCAACGCTCCGGCTGTTCCGCGGCGAATTTGGCACCCAGGCTGACATTGAGGACCCAGGCTTTGGCAAAGGCACCGGTAAATTCATGAAACGAGGCAAATTGCTTGCTGAAGGGCTCAGGGCTGACGCGTTGGTTGTGAAACCAGGCGGAGACCGCGCAGTCCCGGGCATCGCGCACGATGTGGATGAATTTGGCTTGCGGAAACATCGTGGCCAACAGCGTGAAATGGCGTACGTTGTCGGGCGTTTTGTCGCCCACGATGCGAGTGAGATCAACCTTGCCCGGTGGACAAAGCAGCAGGCAAATCGCTGCGGTCGCCAAGTACAGCGTGTGCCGATTGGTCAGCAGCGGCTGCTCATTCAGGCGGGCAAAAATTGAGGAACTTTTGGACTCGAGAGTGGCATTATGCGTTTTGAGGGCTTTGGCCAGGCCAGGCAGGAGTTTGTTGGCGAAATGTCCCTCACCCGTGCAACTGATTTCCGGGTGTGCATTAAGCAGGAATTGGAGCCATGTGGTACCGGATTTTGCCGCTCCTCCAACAAAAAACACTTGCTTTCGCCGGATGGCGGCGATTGCGTGGTGCGTCGCGTCAAAATCGAAGCCGTTGGTGACGGCGCTTGAAGCTGCCATGGACGTCCGTTTGCGTGCGTGTCGCCCGCGGAGGAGGTTACGAAGCTCCCCCATACGGCTCCTTGGACGCGTGCCGCAAGTGGAAAAAAAGCAACAAAGGTTTGCAATGTTTTGTAAAAGATGTTGATTTTGCGGAAGCCTCAGCCTCATCAGAAGGGGCCGGATCGCTGGGCCACGGGCTGTCCAGGTTTGTCGTGGCATGGTCAGGTCGGCGGTTGTTTCCTCGGCCCATGGAACCGGCAAACGGCCATTCTTTCCTTAACAGATCGATCTTACCGCGAATTGACCGCAAGTGCCAATCTGCGATAGAGCGGCTTCGGGGGCACCAGCGATGGGGGATCGCATGGGCATCCAGTTTCTGTCCGTTACTCGCAATCCGACGTTGGGCGCTACGCTCGTCGAAGACCGTTTGACTGTCAGGACGACCAACCGACGCCTGGTGGGGCGGCCAGTCGGTACGACCCTCAATGCTGGCACCCATCGGTCGGTCGTGGCCGCCGAATTTTTCGTGCCACGGTGTCCCGGCCGACCGATCGGTGGCGGCGTTCAACAGCGACCCAGTTGAGGGAGTTCCCGCTGCGGTGTCGCGCGCATTGGCGACGCAGAACTCTACGATTTCGCTATATCAATAAATTAGGCGACGTACTGGTACCAGGCCGCGACTGACACTGGTCCGGTGGTGTCGCCGGACGGACTGAACCATCTGAAACAACGCGACGAGGGGATAATGCGTTTGCGCAGGGGTTTGATTGGTCTCAGCCTGACAGCCACGCAACCCGGCGCGCCCAGCCGCAAACGGCGGTCCTGACACGATCTTACGACGATGGCAGGTCGGGTAGCAACCTCACCGAGACCCAGCTTACGCCTGACATTGTCGCGACCAGGCAGTTGAAGCGCGTGAAGAGTCTGGTGATCGGCGACGATCCGAGGATTGAAGCGTAACCTCTCTATGTGCCAGATCTAACGATCAGTGATGGCACGAAACACGATGTCGTGTTTGTTGCATCAATGGGCAATCACGTGTTTGCGTTCGACGCCAACAAGCCACAAGGCAACGATCGGCTTTGGTCAACGTCGCTTGGCAAACCGTTTCGACCGCCGGTCACCTCGCAGCCTGGGCAGCACCGGGCGACATCGATCGACATGTATGGCATCAACATACTTTGGGGGATTCTGAGTACGCCGGTCATAGATCCCGATACGAACTCGATGTAGTTGATCATCTGCGTATGGGCCGAACGTCCGCGCGCTGCGACGGCGTTGAAGAGGTCCTCCCACGCGCCGCGCTCCGCCCACCGTTCGAACGGATTGTAGATGGTGGTCGGCGAACCATAACTCCGGCGGCACATCACTCCACCGGCACCCAATCTTCAAAACATGCACGATGCCACTTATCACCCGTCTGCCGTCCACACGCTCCTTCCCCCGCACATCAGTGGGCAAATGCGGCTCGATCCGAGCCCATTGTTCGTGCGATAGCCCCCTGGTCGAGGCAATGCACATCTGGATGACGGAGCAACTCGAACGTGTGCCTGGCCGCTCCGCCATCGCGCAGGCGTTCCGCCATGCGCTGACACTTTGGAATGGTCTGACAGTGTTCCTTGAGGACGGTCGCGCTGCCCTCGATACCAACACCGTGGAACGCGCGATGCGGCCGGTGGCTCTGGGACGCAAGAACGCGCTGTCCGCCGGGTCGGACGAGGGCGCGACTTACTGCCCATCTGACTATGTCCTTATAATTCCAGCGCGTTCTGGAGTGGATTTTCAGGTTGCGGCCGTCGGCTCCGGCGCTGTCGTTCAGCGGCCTGATGGACCGCCGGCGAAGCGAGGTCTTCGTGGCGAACGATCCATGGCGCGTTCGGGCAGATCTGACGCGCCGAGATGGTCCCGGTGCCGATCAGTCGGCGGACCGCTGTCCGGCTCAGCTTCAGGGCCGCGGCTGCTTCGTCGAGCGT
>JBEKQQ010000210.1:0-7935 GCA_049519555.1 Acetobacteraceae bacterium | reverse complement strand
CGAAACGCTGGTCTCGGTGCTGCCGGCGGGCTGTTTTGCCACATCAACCGTTCCATGAATTAACTGCCAAAATGCCCAAAACGCACAGCCTCGCGCTCACCTGGCCGACAACGGACCATCACATATGCCCGACCCCGACATCGGCGCACTAACCGCGCTCCGCCGTCTGCGGCATGTGGAAACGGATGCGGCGCGGCGCGACCTGGGCGAGGCATTAACCCGGGAGACCGCCCTGGCGGCACGGGACAACGCCCTCGCGCAAGAACTTGCCGAAGCGCGCCAGCTCTCAGGCGACTTCGACCGCGAGGCCTTTGTCGCCTGGTTCGGTCGCGTGCGGACCGAGCGGGCGCGCCTCGCCGAGGCCATGCAAGAAGCCATTTCGCACATCGAAAAGGCGCGCACCACCCTGGCCCATCGCCGGGTCGCCGAAACGGCTGCTGAGGCAGGTCTCGCCGAGGCCGTGTCGGCACAGAAGACCGCCGCCGGGCGACGCGAGCAGGTGATGCTCGAAGACGTCGCTCGGGCGCTCAAACAGACGCCGGGGTAACGGCTCCGGCCATTCGCAGTTCGGCGCACACCAATCAGAAAAACCCGGCCCGGTGATCCGGCCGGTATGGCCGGCTCGGAGGCTTTTCACCCGCTCTGATACGCCAGCCCGACACCTCCAGCCATAGTGATCGCAACAACGAGCAGAAATGCCACCCGCGTCCAGCGCTCGATGACCAGTGCCGTCGCGCCGCGCTTTGCGTGGCGCGATCGTTCTGCCATCAGCACGGAAACGATACACAGCAGGCTGAGCGCGAAGAACAGATAAAACGCGTATTCCACCGCGATGGTATAGCCGATGCCGCCAAGCTGGCTGTTGACCGCCGCCAGCAGCACCGCGCCGGTCAGCGCCGCGGTGATCGCCACGGTGATCTTCTCCTTCACCAGCGCCACCGGAAAATACAGCGACGCAAACATGATCAGTGTCATCAGCAGTAACGGCAGCAACGACTTGCTCAAGGTGGACAGCGCTCGCCGCTTTAAATCCGCGGTGAACAGGAAGCCGGATAACTCACGGTGGCTTTGAGCGCCGGCATTGCCCGGGTCGACAAGCGCGGACGGGGTCACCAGATTGTCCCGCCGTTCCTCAGCGTCCAATGCCTGCCACTGTGTCAGGTTGCGGAACGCCGACGCCGCGGCAATCGGTGGTCCCGGTGCGCCGCGACCGCCCGCGGAAGCGGATTTCTTCGACGCGGCCGCGGTCCGGCGTGAACCACCGCGGGCCGGTAAGACCGGGCAACGCAGGTTCGGGGCTGTCGAATGCGGCGAGTCTGGCTCGCACGGTATCGCGCCTCGCACGCTTGTCCCCTGCATTGCCCGCGTTTGCGGTGTCGCGCAGGGCGGCGATAGCCAACCGGGCGGAATCGTAGCCCTGCATCGACACCCAGGAGAACTCGCTGCCAAACCGGCGATGGAACCGATCCGCGACTGCCAGCGTCTCGGCATTCGCGCTGTCGAGAATCATTGCCGAGGCGGCATACACGCCCTCGGTAAAGAAACCGGGCTGCCGGCGCTCTTCCGGCTCGTTGGCGAACAAAGCCGCAAACGAGTCGACGCCGACGGCATCGGGGCCGATGATCGGGCCCTGAACGTTGGCTCGCCGCAGCGCCATGGGGACGCGGGCCGCGTTGTCGCCCAGACTGGCGAGCACGATCACTGGATGCGCCGGATCGGCCGCCGCCTGGCGGCCTGCCGCCTCACCGTCTGCCGCAGTCGTAAAGCCGCGTGTCGTTACGGCGATGCCGATGCGCGCGGCGGCGGTCTGAAATCCGTCGGCGAGCGGCTGGCCAAAGCCGTTCTCCTCGAACAGCACGATGGCCTGTTTGCCGTGCAGAATGCGATCGACATAAACGGCGATGGAGGCGCCCATCTCGCTGGTGCTGAAAATCGGCCGGAACATCGTGGGACTTGCGGTGACATTATCGCCGTGCGCGGTCCCGGCGATCGCCGCGATCCCTGCCTGGCCGTAGATCGGGCCAGCGGCCGGCGAGGCGGTGGTAAGCGTTGGCCCAACCACCACCAAGCGCGTCACTATCGACGATCTGCTGTGCGGCCGCGCTGGCGCCATCGGTGGTGCTGTGATCTTCGAATACCTGGAGGGTCAGCTGACCCATCCCTCCCGCCAGATTGGCCTCGTCAACCGCCAGGCGAGCCCCATCGGCAAACGCGGCGCCATAAATGCCGCCCGCACCGGTCATCGATGCATGAACCGCGATGGTTTCCGTCGCCTCCCCCGCCGCGTGCGAAGCATCGGACAGCGTAGCTGCCAGCACGGCGATCATCCAACTGGCACACAGCCAACGACCGACTCGAGGAAACCACATTCGCGCGCGCATGACTGTACCCCCGACCCCGAATGTTAGCTTCACGCCGCCCATGCGGCAACGCGGGCGAATGCGATAATCCTGTGACGCAATGGAGGATTTTTGCTTATTCGCAGTTCCCGTTCGAGCTACCGCCACTGCCGCGGTGGAGGCGCGGAACCCGCGCGCCTGGTCGGGCCGGCCTGAGTGGTGTGCGCAGGCCTATTCCATCGCCTGCGTCTCGACCGGCACGGTAGCTTTGCGCGGCATGCGCATCAGCAACAGCAGCAGCAGCGCCGGCAAGGTGGTCGCGATCAGCAGCACGTAATCGTCGACATATGCCACGATCTGCGCCTGCTGGTTGATCATGCGGTCCAACAGCGCCGCACCCTCTCGCGTCGCCGGATCGAGCCACCGATGGACGTGGATCCCGACCGGCCCCACCGTCTGCAACGCCCGATTGAACGGATTGACCGAGGCACCGATCATTTCGTGCAACGCCTGCGCGTTATGTGCCAGCAACGATGATGTCACCGAGACACCGATCGCCGCACCGATGTTGCGTAACAAGCTGAACAGCGAGGCGCCCTCGGTGCGCATCGAGGGCGGCAGCGTGGCGAAGGCCAGCACCTGCAACGGGGTGAACACAAACCCCATGCCGCCGCCCTGGATCACGATGGCGACGATGATCTCCCGCTCCGAAACGTCCGGCGTCCAGCTGGTCATCAGGTAAAATGAAAAGCAGATCATCAGCAGTCCGCTGCCCACCAGCAGCCGGGCGTCGACCTTGCTCGACAACCGCCCGCTCATCGTGATCGTCACCAGGTTGCCGATCCCCCGCGGTGCCATCACGAGACCGGCCGTCTCGACCGGATAGTTGCTCAACACCTGCAGCCACGGCGTCATCAACGCCAGGCTGGAAACCAGCAACGTGCCGACGGCGAACATCATCGCCAGTCCGGAGGAGAAGTTCACGTCCCGGAACAGCTCGGGCCGGATCAGCGGCTGGCGCCCCCAGACCATGTGGACCAGAAACAAATAGATGCCGAGGCAGGCGAGCACCGCTTCGGTCACGATCTCGCTGGAACTGAACCAGTCCTGGTCCTGGCCGCGGTCGAGCATCAGCTGCAACGCGCCAATCCCCATCGTCAGCACGCCGAACCCGACCCAGTCGAAGCGCAACCTGGTGTGGTCTCGCCCGCCCGGCAGGAAGATCAGCAACCCGGCGGTCGCCGCCAGACCGAACGGCAGGTTGATGTAGAACACCCATCGCCAATTATAGGTCTCGGTCAGATAGCCGCCGAGGGTCGGTCCCATGATCGGGCCGAGCATCACCCCCATGCCCCAGATCGCCATGGCGAAGCCGCGCCGTTCGTGCGGGTAGATGTCGAGCAGCGTGGCCTGCGACAGCGGCACCAGCGAGGCGCTGAACATGCCTTGCAGCAGGCGGAACAGCACGATCTGGCTGATCGACTGCGCCGCGCCGCACAACATCGAGCTGACGGTGAAGCCGACGATGGCAGTGAGGAACAGTCGCTTGCGGCCAAAGCGCGCCGCCAGCCAGCCAACCGGTGCGGTCATGATCGCGGCAGCGGTGATGTAGGACGTCAGAACCCAGGTGATCTCATCGTAGCTGGCCGAGAAGCTGCCCTGCATGTACGGCAGCGCCACGTTGGCGATGGTCTGGTCGAGCGACTGCAACACCGTCGCACCAATGGCGCACGCCGTGATCATGGCACGGTGATGGACAACTTCCTCCGGCATTGGGGCGATTGGCTGGCCGCTGTTTGCGGCCGGAAGATGTGGCCAGATTCGGGATCGCGTCAAACCTTTGCGGCGCGATCCTCCCGTGTTTGAGAGCGTAGACTTCCCTGCTGCGCGGCATACCCCGCGCCGGGCGACGGGGATTCCCACAGCGTCGGCCCGGCGTATCAGACAGGGCGCGGGGTCGGGAACCAGCCCGGAGCACACGGACGGCGGGATCGGCAATATAAAGGGCGCGCTCCACCAGAGCTTAACGCGCTCGCGCGATCCGAGATAAAGTGGAGCTTCGTCTCATCGGATATGATGGTCAAAATATCTCAATCCTGAGGATCGCGAGCGGGTCTGTGGTGCCGCAGACCAGACGCGCAGATGATTGCCGACGCTCGCGGTATGTTTTGAGCGCAAACCTGGCCTTTTAGTGACGTGGGCCACTCGTCCGCGGTCCCAAATCCCTTACAAGGCCCGCCGCGCAGGGGTATCCCGCGCATTCCTGAAAGGATGCTGAAAGGACACACCACTCAATCATAAACTGAATCTTATAAAATAAACATTGATGAACCGTTAAAAAATGCGTATCCGCGGGTTGTCATCGACGGTGCCAGTCCAACGGGGGGATGCATGAAGCCGGATCACTCGCTCAATGATACCAATATCGATGCGGGACTGTACGGCGCAGCGTCAGCGCTGCTGCAGGTCGTACGACCGGGCGACCAAAATGCGCCGACGGGTTGGCATGAATTCGAAACTCCCATTCCCCGTGCATCCGGTGCCGCTGTCTCCACGCCAGGCAGCACGGGAGCAACAGGCGGCACTGTCTCAGGAACCCAGGCGCCAACCGGCTCGGGAACGCCCCCGGCCTGGATCACGTCATTAAATGATCCTGTGATCAAAACTGATATGACCGCGGCATCGGCTGGCGGTGTCGTCAGCGAAGCCGGAATGGGTCAACTGTTCCTCGATCTTGCTGCCGAGCTGACGGCGAACAACAGCACTTTATCCGCCAGCCAGCTAACTGACCTGCAGACGATCGCTGCGGACCTCAATGTCGGTGAGGCCGCGTCGTCTTATGTGACCTACGTTACCGACGCTCTGATTGACGGTAACGCCGCCAACGCCACGTGGACCGGCGGCGCGGCCTCGGCCATCACCCTGGGCAATCTTGCCGTCGGCTCCACGGCCACGCAGATCGTTGAACTGGCTGACAAATGGTTTCTGGGCTCCGACCTGCCGAATTCCACCGTGCAAATGAGCGGAGAGTCGACCTTCAGCGTGTACTATTCGCCGGAGGCCAATCCGGTATTTGGCGCGGCCGGCCCGAGTATCAACGACATCAACCAGGGTTACCTGGGCGACTGCTACCTGTTGTCGTCACTGGCCGAATGCGCCGCGCAGGATCCCTCCATCATCACGTCGATGATTACCAATAACGGCAACGACACTTATGGCGTCCGGTTTTTTGTTGATGGTTCGGCGGAATATGTCACGGTCAGCAATGACCTCGCCGACGGCGGAACGGCCTTCAACCGGGCCACCGACATTTGGGCCAGCCTGGTCGAGCAAGCCTATGCCCAGGTCCAGGCCGGTGGCGACATCACGGGCAACGGCAACAACTTCAATTACGGAAATTCATTTTCCACCATCGCCAACGGCGGCTACCCGGAATATGCCCTGGAAGAAATAACCGGCGCGTCAACCATCACCGACTTTTACGGAGCCGGTACGGCATGGAGCCAATATGTCTACAACGACGCACTGTCGATGCAGTCGGCCGCATCCGGATTAACGACGTCGTGGGTGCTGACGACACTTGCGACCGACCTCGCCGCGGGCAACGACGTCGTGCTGGCCTCCCGCACTTACGCGTATGACAGCAGTGGCTTCATCACGCTGGTCGCCGATCACGCCATGTCGGTTTACGGCTATGACAGCGCGACCGGCGATCTGGAAATCCGCAATCCATGGGGCGTCCAGAGCGGCCAGACCTGGGATACGACCTTTGAAGTCAGCCTGGGCACGCTGCTCGGGGACGGCGATACGATCACCGTCGACGACATGACTGTGTCGACGCCATCAGTTGTCAGCGGGGCTTTGGTCTCCGCCGCGGCCGGCTTGCAGGCCAACGCCACGGTTACGGCGTTCTCGATCTCGGACACCGCCGCCAACGTCAGCGGCGCGTTCGCGAGCCTGGCCACCGATACCAAGCTGACATCGATCACGCTGACCGATCCGGCCACGCCGCAGTTCACGCTGACCGCCGGGCAGTACACCGCCGATAGCACGGTTCTTGCCAAGATTATCAGCGCATATGGGCTGACGGTAACCGGTGCGGCGGCGTCCGCCGCCACGGCATTGCAGAGCAACCCTGAGGTGACCGCCTTCTCGGTGTCCGACACCGCTGCCAATGTCACGGCGGCGCTGGCCGCATTGAAAGCCGACAGCAAACTGACGGCGCTGATCGTGAGCGGAACGACGTCAGCGGACACGATCAACCTGTCCGGGTCGAACGTCGCGGCGACGATCTATCTGAACGGCGACACAGCCAGTGCCCGCGGCGGCCTCACCGCTTCCACCCTGAAATTCATCGGCGCGCCCGACAGCGTCACCCTGGGTTCGGGAGCAAGCACCATTGACTATACGTTGGCACCAAGCGGCGGGATTGAGACCATAACCAATTTCACCCTCGGCCTGGATCATCTCGATATCAATCTCAACGGCGCCTCAAACAGCGTGCTGCACGCCGCCAACACCACCTACGATGGGCAGCACGCGATCGCGCTTTATAGCAGTGCCGATCCCTCGCATGGCATTGTGCTGGCGGACGTGAGCAGCGGGCTGAAGGCTACGACGTTGTTGTCCAGCCATGTCACGTACAGCGGCGGCGTTGCGGTGATAACGTAACAGAACGATTGGACTGATCGTTAAAGTGACGTTGCCTTGTCACTGGCAGCGTGGTCGAACAGCAAGGTCGGAGAGTTGTGCTGCGTGTGCCAGGGCGACTGAGGAAATATCGGATCAAACAAGAATATAACAGATAACGTCAACCGTGTTTCACTCTTTTTGAGTTTCGCAGCAGCGAGCGCGAGTTCACGTCATCGAATGCCACAGACGGTTCTGATCGGTTAAGTCGGTGCCGGTAGGGGCGATGGCCCCCCGCCACCGCTGCACCGGCACTCACAACCTCGCGGCGGCGAGAGGTTTCACGACACACTCCCTGGGTAGGTCCCATTCGGTCGTTACTCCGCCCTTTCCGGTACCTGCTGATCGTGGCGCAACCGCAAACGCTGAACACGCAGCGCAGAAAACACGTCGTTCGAGGCGTGGTCGGCGACGCCGCCCAGGCCGGGTAGGTTGGCCCGCGCCTCGCCCGTGAAACGGCGCGGCAGTAATGGGTTTGTCCCGGCAAACTAGGCCCGCCGCTGCCACACCTTCAGGTGGTTTGACTCAAATCAATGCTCGATCGCCCGGTCTGCACCGATAAGTCCAGGGTGTTGGGTAGTGCAGAATTCTGAAAGGAAGCGGTCATGGGCTCGAGAGCGATTCCGGCCTGGATCGCGTCGTTAAACGACGCCACGATCAAAGCGGATATGACAAGGGCTTCTGCTGGCGGCACAGTCAGCGAAACCGGAATGGCTCAACTGTTCAGCGATCTCGCCGCCGAGTTGACGGCGAACAACAGCACTTTATCCGCCAGCCAGCTGAATGACCTGCAGACAATCGCCGCAGACCTCAATGTCGGTGAGACCGCGTCGTCTTATGTGACCTACGTTACCGACGCTCTGATTGACGGTAACGCCGCCAACGCCACGTGGACCGGCGGCGCGGC
>JBEKQQ010000209.1:0-9755 GCA_049519555.1 Acetobacteraceae bacterium | reverse complement strand
GGTTGGACGTTATGCCGGTGGAGCCTCCGGTCGAGCCGGTGCCGGAATTGATCCGGGCGTATCGGGCGCGGGAGCCGTGGACGATCGGACGACTGGTGATTACGCCGCACAGTGCGTTTTATACGCCGCAGGCGTGGGATGATATTCGGTCGAAGGGAGCGGAGACGATGGCGGCGGCACTGGCCGGGAAACCGCAGAATGTGATTGCGCCGGAGAGTTATTGAGGGGGAGCGACACAGATACCCCATCGAGTGCGAACCAGACCAAGGGGGACTAAATGAGACCGGCCAGTGGCGTAGAATAACCCCTTGCCCGAACGGCTTACCGGCATTCCGCCGGGCGATTTTTCGCCAAATGCGAACATCGCGGCTTGTGCGGGATCACTGACATTCAGACGGGGCGATGCCGACGGTCCCTTCTTCCGCCGCAACCGGTTGGACCGCCGTGGGCGCCCTTGCTGCGAACGGTCGGGCAAACCCTTGGCGGAGGGTTCTTCGATGTGGCACAGAGCTTGGCACCACGGTCAAAATCGGCTGTTATAGTCCTCGGGCACCCGGCATCGCAGCCTACTCCGAATCTGGCATTGCACTGGAAAACGCCCAAACGATGGTGATGCAGGAATGTCAACGTATCGCCGGGCTCCATTATCACATGATAGTGCGACCGGGCCCGATAGGATTGAACGAACGGCTGCTTTACGTATCTAGTCGCCCGCGTCATTGAACCTGACAGCCATTCGTGACTCTCTGGCAACAACGTCAACGTTGCCGGGAATCGGGACATGTCCGAAGTGGTTGTGAAGAAGTACGTGGTACGGCTGGACGCGGAGGAACGCGCGCGGCTGGAAGCGCTGATTGGTAAAGGCAAACATTCGGCCGCCGCGATCCTCAGGGCGCGCATTTTGCTCAAGGCCGACATCTCCGCTGCCGGTGAGGCCTGGGGCGACAGCCGTATTGTGACGGCCCTCGACACCAGCCTGGCCACCGTGCACCGGGTTCGCCAGTGTCTGGTCGAGGAGGGGCTCGACGCGGTGCTCGCCCGCAAACCGCGCGCCAGGCCGTCGATTCCGCGGATCTTTGATGGCGAAACGGAAGCCAGACTGATCACGCTGGCCTGTTCGAAGCCGCCGGCCGGGCACGCGAAATGGTCGCTCCGCCTACTGGAACAAAAGGTCGTGGAACCGGGGATCGTCACCAAGGCCAGCGACAACACAATCGGGCGGACGCTAAAAAAAACATTCTCAAACCGCACCTGAAGCAACAATGGGTCATTCCGCCAGCGGCCAACGCGGCGTTCGTGGCCGCGATGGAAGAGGTGCTCGAGGTTTACACGAGACCGCGTGATCCGGATCGACCGTTGGTTCGTCTTGACGAAATCTCGAAACAACTGATCCGGGAGACCCGCGCGCCGGTGCCAATGAAGCGTGGCCAACCGAGCCGCGTCGATTACGAGTATGAGCGCAACGGCACCGCCAATACCTTCATGCTGTTCGCTCCGATGGAGGGCTGGCGGCATGTCGAAGTGACAGATCGTCATGCCGCCGCCGATTATGCCGCCATCCTCCGGGACCTTTCGGACCGGTACTTTCCTTTGGCCAACTAGATCGTCCTGGTCCAGGACAATCTCAGCACGCACACAGCGGCTTCGCTCTACGCCACGTTCCCGCCGGCCGAGGCGCGCCGTCTCGCCGAGCGGTTCGAGTGGCACTACACACCGAAGCACGGCAGTTGGTTGGACATGGCGGAATCCGAACTCGGTGTGCTGCCCTCACAATGTCTGGATCGGCGCATCGAGAACAAGGACAGCCTGGTCGGAGAGCCTGGCAGGCGCATCGAAACAAGCATCACGCCAAAGCCAACTGGCAGTTCACAAACGAGAACGCGCGGATAAAACTCAGGCGCCTCTACCCGTCACTTTGACTGACTCGCGCGACTAGCCGGCGATCACACATGGACTAATCACGGCGGCGGGCCCCCACGTCGGCCGGTAGAAACGGCCTTGGCTTTGAACCGAGCATAACCGCGATGGAAACATGTGTCGGACTGGACCTATCGCTCAATGCGACGGATGGTCGAACAGAACACGGTGCAACGCAACGACAGCTTCCTGCCATACTGTGCCTCCAACGGGACCTGAATCGCGCGAAGCGTGGCACCGTCGGCACATAGTGCGCGAGCCTGGGCAATCACCGCCTGTTCGGCTTCATTAGGCACAAGACCGCCATCGTCCCCGACCCGGAACCCAAACGGGACACTGGTTTCGCTGACGCTGGTCGCGCTTTACCCGGGTCACCCGCTCGCGGATTCGGTCCCGTTCCGCCTCGGCCACCGCGGACAGGATGGCGAAGAGCAGCTTACTGATCCCGTTGCCTGTCACGTCCCCGCCCAGGTGGATCATTTGCAGGATGACGTTGCGGGCCCTCAACCTGGCAAGCCCGTCCAGGGCCGAGCGAAACATGCGATCCAGCTTCGACGTGATCACCACATCGCCCGTCTTCAGGATCGCCAGTAACGCGGTAGCTTCTGTTCGATCCGAGAGTGGCTGTGCCGCGACAACGGTTGTCCACAAGGTCAGGACCGGGGCGCGGTACATCCGGGATCCGAACCGCCCTTGTCCGGATCGCGGTATGCTCGGGTTGGACACTTCTCCCCACCGTCGCGACCGGTGGCGGTAAGCATCTCAAGGGTCAACATTGCTGTCCGCAGCGAATGTCGGGCCAGGTCCACGTCCCATTCATCCATTTTGGCCTCGTCATTATTCGGCTGTGTCTGTCTGGGCCGCTCAGACACAGACGGGAGACGCTCAGGCGCCGAGCGGGTCGCCGTCCTTCTCCCGCCGTTACCAAGCGGAAATGCCACCTATATTGGCGGAAACATGGGCGCGGACAGGATGTGCATTTCCACGCTTCGAACTCCTGGCGTGTTCTCCGCGGCGACGCGCAATGCCTGCCGTTGCTCTTCAGATCGGTCGTCGGAGCACCAAAGGTGCACGACACCGCCTCGCACGACGACGTCAGCGTCCCAAACCCGGGCCCACTCCTGACCCCGCAGTTCCGCCAGCAGCATTTGACGAATCGTCCGGTCATCGACATCCGCCTCGGTCGCCGCCGGCTGGTTTTGCATCGCCGCCAGCGCCCGCACCAGGTTGGCCCGGCTGATAATACCGACGACATTGCCGTCACGAACCACCGGCACGCGCTTGATCCGGTTGATCTCCAGCAGGTTGGCGACGTCATCAAGCGCGGCCGTCTCGGAAACTGTAATCACGTCGCGCGTCATCACATCGCCCACCGTGTTGGCATGCGACTTCACATAGTCGCGCGCAAGATCCCGGTCCGCCGCGAAGGAGTCGAGCCAGCGCACGCGCCGCCGCTCAGTCCGTCGCTCGGTTCCGGTCTCGGCGCGGTGCAAAAGGTCACCTTCGCTCACGATACCGACAAGGGCGTTGGCCGCATCCACGACGGGCACACCGCTGATGCCGTGTCGGCTCAAAACCGCTGCCAGATCCTTAACAGATGTGTCGGGGGTGACGGTAATCACGTTGGTCGCCATCACGTCTGCTGCATGCATCGGGGACCTCCCATTCTTCTATGTGGCCGCTACCTGATCGTCAGCACGGCGTACCGCATTGACGCAGATCAACCGGGGAGCATAAGGCCCGGCCCGAATGACCGGCGGAGGAGCCTGTACGTCCGCGCACCTGCCTGGCGTGGGAGACCATGTCGCGTCGTCGCAACGCCTGAACGCTCGTTACCGCGCGGTCCGCTACGCCTTGGCCGTCGCTCGCCCAGTGGCTTCTGGCAAAACCATGGGCGCGATAGTTGCACGGCCAGCCGCGGAACGCGGAAAGGGCGTCCGCCGCCCAGCGAGTGTTGGATTTCAGTTTCTTTCCCTACGCCAATTAAATCAACGAGTTAGAGTGGCGCCCGCGAGCATGCCAAATCCCATACGGCAAAGTTGCGGCATATACGGTGTCGGATGAACCCGGACGGAACGGTTCTGTAGCTACGACTGCGGGCTTCGTCACCCTCGGCCAGATCGCCTGCCGCGTCGAAGTGCTGGCTGTGGCGTGCAACCGGTGCGACCGCCGCGGCAGGCTGAGCGTCGCCCGCCTGATCGCAGAGCACGGCTGGCAATTGCCGGTTCCTGAACTGCGCCACGTCATCGCCGCCGACTGTCCGCGGATGATGGCGGGACACCTGCACGACGTGTGCGGGGTGCATTTCCCGGGTTGGTCGGATAACCTGGTCGATCAGATCGTCAGTGGCAGCAACGCAAAGTACGCGCCCAACAGCCGAAGATAATCGCGATCGTCTCCACATATGCCCGCATGGCGCCCTCCCGTTCGTCCGATGGCGCCGAACCTACTCGGTAAGGCAGTCTCGCCGCTGCGCCCTGGGGCACCGCCGGCAGACCTTACAAAGAAAAAGCCGCCCCGAAGGGCGGCCCACTCATCGTTCCGCCACCTACGTCGCGTCACCGTTTGGGGTGCAGACTGACCGCCAGCTTCGATGCAGGCTGGGCAATCGCGTCGGTCGGGTTCGCGCGGCAGTAATTATCGAGCACACGCCGATCGACCCCGGGCATCTGAATTGTGAAACACATCGGGCGTGCCGAACGCGACCGCCGCCTGCGACAGCCCGGTCAGGTACCCGGTTACCCAACTCTCATCGATCATAGCCGCAAGATCATATTCTCGACGGTCGTGCGTCCACGCGCCACAGGACGCGGCCCCGACCCCAAATACCCAAGGCGCCTGTGCCCGCGCCGCCGCCGGGACAGAGCGATAGGTATCAATGCCGTGCGTCGAAGCTTGTACATCATCATTACCCGGTCATCATTAGCGCGGCGGCGGCCCTTCACAACGTGCATCATTTCAGTCGGTCGCCGCGCCACCGGGATGATCCGCGTTGGTCTCATCGCAGGGGATAGGCGCGCCCGGGGAGGAGCGCGCCTGTGGTGGCAGCCATTCGGGTATAGTCAGGTCAGCGGTCCGCAGCCTGATCGAGTTCGGATTGTTAAACGCGACCGGCGCCGGGTCAGATCGGACGATCGCCTCGAAGGGCAATCGGCAGGCGTGATTGCAGCATCCCAGGGTGCAGTGTTGCACGCAAGGCCGGATTATCCCCAGAAACTGTGGATAAGTTGGGTAAAACTACCGGCGGAATGACACATGTCATTTTTATTACAGCGTTTTCATGGACTGCCCAAGATAGCGCCGTTCTTTGCAAAATGTGTAAGCAGTCAAAAGATCTTTTATGAGATCTTGCCCTGTCTGTCGCATGGCGAAAAAGACAACGCGCCCGCTCAACCGGATTTGTTGATAACTTTCACCGATGGGAGGGCATTGCCAAACGACGTGATGCGGGCTTGCTGACATCGCGTCGAGTTCATCGCCGAGAATGGTGGAAGGCCCGGGGGTAAGGCCCAGGAAGCCGTAGCGACCGCCACCAAGCGAAGCATTCCCCTCGTCCTGATGGTGGTATCGTTCGGCTCCTGTCTCCCAGACAGACTGCCACCGTAGGCCAAGAGTGCGCCACGATTCATGGAAAACCAAATCGTCATCGAGCGCCTTGGCGTCCCGCTGGCGGAATTAGGTCCCGCGCGCCGCCGTGTCGCGCGGGAGGCCGAATCACAGATTCAAGGGTTTTTGAAGGGTTTTTTCAAGCCCACATTTTGCTCGCCGGCTGGGGTCTCGCCCCCCGAGCCTCTCACGCTACCGACAGGTGCGACGCTCGCAGGCGGCGCCGGTTTTTGCGTTGGGGCGACGGTCCAGGGGGTGCGGCTCAGGAAGCCCGCCGTCTAACTGAAGGCAGAGGGCGTAAGTAAGCTGCATATCATCGATTTTGGTCAACCGGGACGCTGTGGCCGGAACCGCCGATATGGGGCGACGTTCCTGCTGAGACGCGAGGCGGCCGCCACGCACAATTCGAAACGCCGCCGTCTTCCGGACTTTCGGCAGGTCAAACGAACAATCCGCGACAGCCTCGCATCGATCCAAAACCGGTCCAACCGTCCGGCCGCGAACCCACATTGCAAAGATGGCAGGCCTGACCCTATTTGCTAAACCAAACCCCACGAAAAGGGGTAATCACAGATTTTGTTTGTTTGTAAAATAACCAATCGCCTTAGCCTGGCGATGGCACAATGACCACAACATCGAACGAGGGAGCGACCATCATGGCGATGCGCATTCTCTGGCCGAACCTACCGCCTCCGCTTGTTCCGGTTGCGACCGAAGCGGTAGGCCCAGGGTTCGAGACGGTATTCCGTGAGAAATTTGAGGACGTCACCGACGAGCAATGGGCTAACGCGGACGCGGTCGTTGGCGGTTGCCCCTCACAATACATCGATAAGCTGCGAAATTGCCGTATCTTCGTGAAATACGGCGTCGGCTACGACGATGTCGACATCGAGCGCTTCGGCAAACTGGGCATTCCGGTCTGCAATGTACCGGATTACGGCACGCGTGAGGTCGCCGACCACGCGATCGCCCTGATGCTGACCCTCGCGAAGAGCGTCGCCTATCACGATTCGGAATTACGCGCCGACCTGAAGGGCAACTGGCGGCCCGCGCATAACCCGTTCGGACGCCGCCTGTCGGTGTGCACCTACGGCGTCGTCGGCATGGGCCGGATCGGTACCGCGGCCGCCCGGCGCGCCAAGGCCTTCGACATGGACGTGGTGTTCTACGACCCCTACCAGCCGAACGGCTATCAGTTCGCAATCGGGGTGCGCCGCGCCGACACCCTCGCCGAGTTGATGGGGCAATGCGACTTCGTCAGCATCCACACGCCGCTGACAGCCGAGACGCGCGGCCTGATCGGCGCCGAGGCGTTCGCTGCCGCCAAACGGGGCCTGATCCTGATCAACACCGCGCGCGGCCCGGTGGTGGACATCGACGCGTTGTACGACGCGATGAAGGACGGCACGGTGCTGGCCGCCGGGCTCGACGTGCTGCCGGAGGAACCTGCGAATTCGCAACGCCGGCTGATCGCGGCGTGGCATAAGAACGAGGACTGGATCCGCCATCGCCTGCTGCTGACACCGCATTCTGCATTCTATACCCCCGAGAGCATGCGGGATAACCGGGCCTTCGCGGCCCGCACCGCGGCGCGCTTCCTGCGCGACGGACGGCTGGAGAACTGCGTCAACAAGCAATTCCTGGTGCCGAAAGCCTGAGGCAGAGGCATTAACCCAGACGGGGGCGCCGATTGGGCCCGCCGGCCAGCGCGATGCCTGACACCTGGCCGGGACCGGGGCTAAGGTCGTCGCACCTGGTAGCCCGGCACAGATGGTTTGACAGGTTGCCGGAGCATTTTTCCTGGCGCCCGGAGATGGTCTACCGGGGGGTCCCCCGGCCGTTCTTCCCGATTACGCCATGTCCCGAGGCCTGCGCTGCGCCGGAGAAAGCGGCGCGGTCAAACCCCTGCGACAGCGGCCCTGAAGGGGCGCGGAGCCACGCGCAGCCCGCCCTTTCGCGGGCGAGAATGGCGAGCACCCACCGTTTGACCGCAGCGAGCACACCGGAATTCTGGCCGCAAAAGGGGTGTTTCACCCCGTCTTGCCCTTGATCCACGGCCGGTCTAACTGCGCACCGTTACGTCACGGGGGGCAGGGACATGGCACTATCCGACGCCGAGCCGAGGTGCTTGCCCTGCACGATCTGGTCGAGCAACTACAGGCGGTCAAGCTTCCTAAGGGCTTCAGTCGAGACTAACAGCCTATTACGCACCGTGACGCCACGGTCTTCTCTCGGCCTGTTCAGCCCGCTCCACCTCCTGAGCAGCTTCCTTTGTCTGGTCGGCACCGGCTGATCCACAGGGCCAAAAACTTACCGAGGTTTCTTATGAGTTATACGTTTCTATCCGATCTGAAGAATTTCGACCTTGAATTATTCCAATCAATCAATGGACTTTGCGGCCATAATCTTCTGGTCGACCACCTCGTAAGGTCGTTCGACAGCGTTCAATTGAAGGGCCTGGTCTTCCTAAGCACTTTTGGAGTGTTGTGGTTTCGTCCCACGGAGGCTCAAGCCCGGCAACGGGAAACCCTTGTTCTTATGCTTTTCGCAATCGTTCTTTCTGTTGTCGTGGCTCGTATCCTTGCCAATCTTCTTCCCTTCCGCGACCGACCCATGTTCACGTCAGGCATCGGATACAGGGCGCCGCTCTTCCAGTTGGATTCTTACTTCGAGAACTGGAGCAGTTTCCCTAGCGATAACGCAGCAGTCGTTTTCGCCATTACGGCCGGGTTTTGGTTGCTGTCACGATGGTGGGGACTGATGTGGGCCTGTTTCGGCATTGTGGCGATGGGGGCGCGCGTCTATCTCGGTCTCCATTATCCTGGCGACGTACTTGTTGGAGCGTTAATCGGTATCGGCGTTACCACTGCGATAAATACCGAGTTTATGCACGCGCGTATTGCGTCGCCGATTGTTGCTGTGGAGCGTCGATTACCGGCTCTGTTTTACGGCCTCTTGTTTCCTTTTTTGTATGAGGTTTCGACGCTGTTTTGGTTTGCGCGTTCGATATACCATTCGATCTTGCACCTCTTCTTCCGTTAGCCGTATTTCATGGCAAGGTCCTGCGCCGGATTCATGCGCCGCAAAAAGTACCGTGATATCGACGCGTTAGTCTTTGTGCATAAGTCCTTAATCTTCGTGAAGGGCGACACGTGCGTCGCGAACCATATCTTGTGTCCCATGCCTCGCGGCCAATCTCGATCAATGCCGCGTAAGGCCGCTTTTTTATAGTCTTCGCATTGGTCTCCGACACGCTGTTGGAGAACGGCGCTGCTGTCGGGCAGATCACACCAACCCGATTCGGCGAATGGTCGCTTGTGCGGGAGCGAGGCTGCATCGGCTCACCCGGCACCGTGCGGCTTGAAAGCTTCGCGAGCGAAGATCAGGCCCGCGCCGAGGAACAGCGCACCGTTCGGGCCCAGACCCAACACCAGACCCAACAGTCGTGTCACCAGCCGCCAATTCGGGAAATACCTTCGAAGGACGGTCTTTTTGTGGGCCGGGAGTACATTCGAGGCAGCGTTTTTTGACGTTTCGGCCGCATGAATGAATCGCATGCGAGGTTCAAACGCACGGAAATCCACCAAAAATCGGTTTGGCGGGTGGTGACACGACTGTTGGGTTTACCCCCAGTTCGGTGCAACGCATCTGGATCAGGAACGATCCGAACCTGCACATCACCCGCACGCCTACCTCGAACAACGCAACGCGGACCCGAAACCATATGTGTGGAGGGCGAAGGGGGCCGAGATTTTGGCCAAGATCAGACGCGCCCGCGCAGCGCTTGAGGAGGCTCAGGAGATTACGTGAAGATATTTCAGAGTCGGGACACTACTATAAGGGTGGGACCTGGTTACAAATATATCACAACATCATTCAAAGCCATCATGCTGCATTATCAGTGTCAAATGCAGTTGGAGCTCAGGAGCTCACCACGCAATGCTTCAAGCAACGGCTGCGCCAGGTCGCGGAACGCATGCCAGCGGCTCACCGAACTTGCGTATAGCGGCCGGCGCACTTGCGTGACGCTGGCGGTTCTCACCACCCGGCGATTCCGATGGAATGCCAGGCAAGCGTCGTTCCAAGGGATCTCGCAGTAAGCCAGGAGCCGGCGGGCCTGCCCTTCGAGGTCAGCCACAACGTCTTCGTACCTGACGTCCAGCACGGCACTCGCCGGCAATACCCGACGCCAATGCTCCATCAGGTCGCAGTATGCGCGATAATATCGTCCA
>JBEKQQ010000208.1:0-15979 GCA_049519555.1 Acetobacteraceae bacterium | reverse complement strand
CCGTGCCAGGGAAAATAATGCGACGCGGTGACAATCCGGTGTCCGAAGCGGGTGGTGGGCGTCCGGGTCAGGTGGCCGGTGTCCGGAGCGGGTAATGGAGGTGGTGGACTGGAAGCCTGACCGAGTTGTCGGGGAACCGTGCCTCCGGCGAAAGCCGCCCGACGAGATCGGTGCGAATACAGGCCCGGAATAACCTGGCCACCTGCCACTCGCTCGAAATTGTTGGGGTACCCGGCCCCAATATGCCCGGCCCCAACGTGCAGAGACCCGTCATCTTGCGCCGAAACAGTCGGCCGATCATAACCCATGGACCACATAACATGAGAAACCATATGGTCTGCAGACCTCGCAGGAAGCGCGACAGGGTTTCAACCCGGGAGCTATCATGCCGACCTGTTTGATTACCGGGGTCACTGGCCAGGACGGTGCCTACCTCGCTCAGCTCATGCTGGAGAAAGGCTACCGCGTTATCGGCATGTTGCGCCGGTCGGCTTCCGCGGACGTGGTCGGCGAGCGGCTTCGCTGGCTCGGCATCCTGAATGACGTCGAACTGGTTGACGGCGATTTGATCGACCTGTCCAGCCTGATACGGCTGCTGCAGGCCTGGCAGCCCGATGAAGTGTACAATCTGGGGGCACAGAGCTTTGTCGCCGCGGCCTGGAACCAGCCGCTGCTGACCGGTCAGGTGACCGGCATCGGCGCGGCTAATCTGCTTGAGGCAGTCCGTATCGCGCGGCCCAACGCTCGTTTCTACCAGGCCTCCTCGTCCGAGATGTTTGGCCGCATCCAGGAGCCGCGGCAGAGCGAGACCACGCCGTTCTACCCACGCTCGCCTTATGCAGTTGCGAAGCTATACGCACACTGGATGACGGTGAACTACCGTGAGAGCTTCGGCATGCATGCCTCGTCAGGGATCTTGTTCAACCACGAAAGCCCGTTGCGGGGGATCGAGTTTGTAACACGCAAAATCACCGACGGCGTGGCGCGCATCAAACTCGGCGTGGCCCGTGAGCTGCCTCTGGGCAATCTCGATGCGAGGCGCGATTGGGGCCATGCGCGGGATTATGTCCGCGCCATGTGGCTGATGCTACAGCAGGACACGCCAGGTGATTATGTGATCGCCACCGGCCGGAACTCCAGCATCCGAGACTTTTGCCGCCTTGCGTTCGGCTATTCAGGGCTGAATTTCGAGGACCACGTGGTCACACGCAGCGACCTGATCCGCCCGGCTGAAGTCGACGTGTTGCTGGGCGATGCCAGCAAGGCGGAGCAAAAGCTTTCCTGGCAGCCAACCGTTACCCTGGAGGACATGGTGGCAGAGATGGTCGAGGCTGACCTCGCACGCCACCGGGCACGCCTGAAGCTTTGAGATGGCGACCGGTCCCCGCACCATACTGGTCACCGGCGCGTCGGGCTTTGTTGGCCGCCATTTGATGCCTGCTCTGGCAGCAGCGTACCCTGATGCTGCCCTGCTTACGCCAACGATCGACGTGCGGAATGCCGGAGAGGTTGACGCGGCCGTTCGGGCGTCCCCGCCGGACGTAGCGATCCACCTTGCCGCGGTTTCGGCGATCGCCGAGGCACAACAGGCGCCGGACCGGGCCTGGCAGGTTAATCTACACGGCACGATGCATCTGGCCTGGGCGCTGTCGCGGCACGCCCCTGACTGTCAGATGCTGTTCGTTTCAAGCGCAGACGCGTACGGCGACTCATTCCGAGCCGGCTTGCAACTCGATGAGAGCGCACCACTGTCGCCGCAGAACGTCTATGCAGAGACCAAGGCTGTAGCCGATCTCGCGTTGGGTGGCATGGCGGCGCAGGGGCTTCGGGTCGTGCGGCTGCGGCCGTTCAACCACACTGGCCCTGGCCAGTCCCCGCAATTCGTGGTCGTCGCTTTTGCGCAGCAGATCGCGCGCATTTCCGCGGGCATTCAGGCGCCGGTGATCCAGGTCGGCAACCTCGAGACTTGGCGCGACTTTCTGGACGTTCGTGACGTCTGCGCAGCCTATGTCGCCTGCATCGCCAGGCGTGATAGTCTCGCTCCGGGCACGATCCTCAACCTGGCCTCCGGTCAGCCACGCCGGGTCGGCGACGTGCTGGCCGATCTGGCCGCATTGGCCGGTATCGAAATAGAGGTCAAAGTGGACCCCGCCCGGGTCCGCGCCACCGATATTCGTCTCGCCTGCGGTAATGCAGCGCAGGCGCGGGAACTTCTTGGCTGGAAACCAGTCATACCGTGGGAGCAAACTCTGCGGGAAGTGCTCGACGAGTGTCGGGCACGGATCCAGGCCGAAAGTGCTCAGGACGGCCCTGCGGGGACAACCCGCGCCTGACTATGAACTGTAACCGGCCAGGAGGGATACTGGCCATTGCGCGTTGCGGCATTTGGCCATTATGGAGCGGATGGTTCTCCTGTTTATGATTTATGCATGTCGAAAACGTCCGTAAGTCGACCGGGTTTGCCGATACGGGTTATCAGGCGCGCGGCGCACGCGCGGTCCAGGTTTAACGCCGTCAAACGGCACCAAGGAACCGGTGCCGCATTTTACTCCCTCATGAGCCATATTATCCAGGCCATGACGATTCTCGCGGCTCGTTCGCTGCGACGGATCGGTCGCCTGCAGGACAATGTCGCGCTACTGCTACTGCCGAACCTGTTCATGCGGCATGATGTGCTGTTCATCGGCTACCTTGAGGCGGGCCTCGGTTTGGGCGAATCATTGCGCGGCCTGGTGCGTTCAATCACCGCGACAGGGCTGCCGTTCGCGCTCTACCCCTTCAGGGTGGGCGTCGAGACACGGCTCATCGGCGGGTTTATGGAGGATCGCTACGATCTGAAGCATCGCCATGAGGTCAATGTCATCGAAGTGCCGGCAGACCAACTACCTGGCCTGTTTCGTGAGATCGGTCGATGGAAAATGGGGCATAGTTATAACATCCTGCGGACCTATTGGGAGCTACCCAAGGCTCCCGCGGAATGGGCTCCCATGCTGAAGGGCATTGACGAGATTTGGGCGCCCAATGAATTCGTAAGTAATGCCTTTCGGGAAATATTCGACGGGCCGATCAAAATAGTTCCGCCTTGTGTAGAGATCGAAACGGAGACTGCATTCGATAGAAAGCAGTTAGGTATGGATCCGGACAAATTCTATTTCATGTTCTCGTTTGATTATTTCTCGTATCCGGACCGGAAGAACCCGCTCGGTGTCGTGCGCGCCTTTCAGGCCGCCTTCCCCACCAGGGGTGAAGGGGTCGGCCTTGTCATCAAGTCGACAAGCGCGACGGACCAGTATCTGGAGATCAAATCAGCGATCCTGGAGGCGGCGCGAGACGACCAACGGATCAAGGTGATCGACCGCACATTACCACGCGATGAAATGCTGTCGCTGATCCGCCAGAGCGATTGCTACATCTCGCTTCATCGCTCCGAAGGGTTTGGCCTGGGAATGGCGGAAGCCATGGCGTTCGGCAAGCCGGTGATTGGCACTGATTATTCAGGATCCAGGGAGTTCCTGTCGGACCGCACGGGCTTTCCGGTCTCATTTACTCTCCGACCGGTGCAACCCGACGAATATGTCTTCGCGGAGGGCCAAAGTTGGGCGGAACCAGACGACGCGTCCGCGTTGAAAGCGATGCAACGCGTGTTCTATGACGAGCAAGAGCGGCAAATTCGCGCAGCAGCCGGAAAGGCGTTCGTCGAGACACATTACGGGAGGGAAAATATTGGACGGATCGCAGCGCGGCACTTGCGGGACGTCCTCGCCGCAAGAGCCTGTGCTGGCAATCTTGCCGTTCCTGCTCCAGCTCCAAGGCCTAGCACCCATTATCGTTAAATCGTGAGCATGAAACCTCAAGCGGATGTACCAGATTCCCAAATGGTCCGCTATGATGCTGACGACCGAGGAACGGCTGACGGCCGAGGCGCAGGAAAGCGGCTGTCTGGACGGCCATAGCTGAACCGCGTCCGGTTCTGTTGGGGTTCGCCGCGCACGGCGTCCGCGGCCGGCGTTTGATCCCGGACCGTTTCGAATCAAGCGGAACCCAGCAAGGCCGGCCTTTTTCAGCAGCTTGCTGGGGCAAATTCGGCACGCCTATAACGAGAAACCAAAGATAACGGGGCATCAGCTTGAATGACATAATAGCTCACGCCAAACTTATGGCCGATTTTCACAGCCGGCTTGGAATACTCCCCGATTACGAGCACATTCTAGAATGTTGCTATCGTAGTCTGGTGAGTACGGGCGACACGGTTGTTGATGTCGGCGCTCACACCGGGCGTCATACCGAAATCCTGGCGGATCTGGTGGGATCTAATGGGCGCGTGTTAGCATTTGAACCGCTGCCGCAGGCAAGACGCGTGCTTGAAGCCCGTAGGCTTGGATCTCAGGTTCGTGTCTTCGACTGTGCACTCGCCGATTTCGTCGGCAAATCCTCGTTCGTGCACGCCAGGGGAACCCCGGAGGAAAGCGGGCTGCGACGGAAAGTCTACAACCGACCGGATCTGGTAGACCCGAAGGAGATCGAAGTCGAGGTTCGCAAATTGGACGACTTCCTATCCGACCTTGCGGCCCTCGCCTTCGTCAAAATCGATGCCGAGGGAGCGGAGATCTTGTGCTTGCGAGGTGCGAGTGCCGCGCTCGAACGGTTCCGACCGTTTGTCTCGGTTGAGTACGGGCGACCGTCGTATTCAGCTTACGGCAACGAACCTCGAACGCTGTTCGATGTGGCTCGATCGTTCGGCTATATCGTTGGCGATCTTTTCGGTGCGGTATGCGCTGATCTCGCGGAATGGGAAACAGTCTGCGACTTCGCCTATTGGGATTGGTTTCTCGTACCGGAAGAGCGCCTCGACGAATGGCGCACGCGTCTCCGTAGCTGGCACCCGCAAGACGGGGCGGGTTTGAACGTTCACACCTCCAAGACGTCCGCGCCGCGAACCGGAATGGTTGCTTTGACCGCCGAGATAGCGTCTTTGCGTGCGGAAAACACTGCTATGAAAGCTTCCGCCTCCTGGCGGATCACTCGGCCGTTGCGGGTTGTGAAAAGCGCGCTAATGCGCGGAGTCATCAGACCGCAAAAGCCGGTTTGAGCTGCTGCTGGTGGACCATGCTCTTGCTCCGGACCAATGTTATTTGGGCAGGCCGAACCCAAAGCATGCAAGGGCTGCATAACGCGCGGTTGGGCATTCAGGATGCCAGACCGGCCGCAGCGCCGCATGTGCAGTGAAACGAATTTGCTCAGCAAGCGATCAAGGTCGATCCGTTTCCACCGGAGCGCCAACCGGCGTGGCGGCAACGAAATCCTCAATCTGCTGCTGGCATCGCAGGCGCGCATCCGCTCCGCGGTAGACATCCCGGTACCAGACAACCGTTCGCCGGATCGCTTCATCGAAGCTCCAGCGCGGCACCCAGGAGAGCTCGGCGCGGGCTTTGCTGCTGTCCACACTAAGCAGGGTTGCCTCGTGCGGTGCGTCGGGATTGCGCTGCTGCACGACGGTTTCGGCGTCCGGCCCCCAGGCTCTCGCAGCCGCCGCTGCGACATCTCCGACGCTTTGGTTGCCACCGATGTCGGGCCCGAAATTCCACGCCGCCGGCACATCCGCTGTCGCGTCGCAACTGTGCTCGATGGCCAACAGATAGCCATTGAGCGGCTCCAGAACATGCTGCCACGGCCGCGTGGCCGCCGGATTGCGCAACACGGCAGGTTCTCCGGCGTGGAACGCCCGCATCAGGTCAGGCATCAGCCGATCGACCGACCAGTCCCCTCCCCCGATGACGTTTCCAGCCCGCCCGCTGGCCAGGCCGCAACCCGACCCCCGAAAGAATGACCAAAAATAGGACTGGGTGGCGAGCTCGGCGCACGCCTTGCTGGCGCTGTACGGATCGCGCCCGCCCAGGCGGTCGGTTTCGCGATATGGGCGACCGTGCTCAAGATTTTCGTAGCATTTGTCGGTGGTTACGACGAACGCGGCGCGAATGCCGGGGGTTGCACGCACTGCCTCCAGCAGGTTGACGGTGCCCAGAAGGTTGGTGGCAAAGGTTTCGCGGGGATCGGTGTAGGAGCGTCTGACCAGCGGCTGCGCTGCCATGTGGACGACGACGGTCGGACGAAACGCCGAGATCGCAGCGGACAGCCGAGCCAGGTCATTGATATCGGCAATTTCGCCGTGCAGCAGTCCGCCGATCCGGGCCTTGTCGAACAATGCCGGGGTGGTGTCGGGGGCCAATGCATAGCCGTATACCTCGGCCCCCAGCATATGCAGCCAAACCGCCAGCCATCCGCCTTTGAATCCGGTGTGGCCGGTAAGAAAGACGCGTTGACCGTGCCAGAACTCTGGATTCGGCGTGGTCATTGCCACTTCCGCCACAGGGTGCCGGTCTGCCGCAGCCGGTCCAGGTGATTCCGATCGCGCATGCCGCCCGCCAGGACGACGTTCTTCACGCCCGTGACCATGCAAGCCAACTTTGCACGAGATTGGTTGATCCGGGTCCGTACCGGCGATTTATGCCGGACCCTGTATCAGCGGATTTCGGCCGCGGTGAAAAGGCAAACCGTTCGGATTGACGGGCAGTGCAGCAATCGAACGTTGAACAGGTCAAGACAATCATCATGCCGCCCTTTCCGCAAATGCGTCAAACCCTGTATTCAACTGCGAAACTTCCCGCCAACAACACCGCTTCGCATGCGGGACCGCACCACCCACAATACCACCTCCCTTAAATATTGCCATACCGTGCGCTTGGCCCGCCATTATGGCGCCCTCCGGACTTATCCGGGGAATCTCACGGTCATCTGGATCAGCACAGCGGCCCGCCAGTTGGCCCGGACAGGGCCAGAGTGTCAGGCAGTATCGAGCGTTTGTCTTAAAACTCGTTGTTGCATTGTGGCAGCCTCTGGACTGTAGCGATATTCCAGCGCTGACCGGATGATTTCCCATCCGTTGCCTAAGCCCCGGTCATACGCGGGACATCTCATCATTGATCCGTATCAATAAGCCAGTTGATGGCGGCCACTCATCGTGCCGTGCGACCAGCGCCACAAGACATCTGCTGGCCGGCAGCTCGGGGCGACAACGTTCAACGGGAAAACCACAATAAGTACCATTGGATCGAGATCATCAGCGGGACCTTGCGACCTACCCGGTCCGCGAGCCAACCGGAGGCGACCGCGCCCAGAAGACGCATCCACAACGTGATCGTGAACACCACGGCGACAGCGGCCAGAGGGACGCCGAACTCCCTGGCGATCGGCACCATGATCAGCAGGAAGATGGTGAAGTCGAAGGCGTCGAGCGTCCAGCCCAGCCAGGCCGCAAGGCAGGCCATCCATTGGTCTTTGGTGGGCTCTTCCCACCAGGGGCCTGGACCGTCACGCTCGAACGCCGTCGCTGTCGTCATTGTGGACCCCCTCCGTGGTCCGCGGGATGGTCGCTGCATCCCGTCTTTCTCTTGGGGGCGTTCAGCGCGAAGGTCGCACGGACGCGGGGAGGCCGCTTTCTTCTGGATCATTAATCCAGATCAAGTTCGGGCGCACCAGGTGAACCTGCCGGCCGCCACGGGGGGAGGCGTCATGGTGCAGGCTGCTGCAAAACGCATGACCGCCGCGAATGTGACCTGGACCAATGGTGTAACCAGGTCCGCGTCTGGCTCGCGCCCGATCCAGACCAGAAGCTCGTACAAACACTGAGCGGAATGATCTGCGAGGCGGACGATCACGTCCTCATCCACTTCATCTCGCCGCACTGGCCGCACGGAAATTCAGAGCCGGCCGTCGCGCCAGCACGCAAATGTTGGTTAGCGCGGCGAGGTGATCGGCATCACGCGGCTTCCAGGATCGGGGTCGCCGAAGCCTCGCGAGCGATTGCGCTGCCGCCACGCATTCGGCGTTTCTCCCACCAGCCGTGTGAACACCGTGGTGAAATGCGCCTGGGTCTTAAAACCAACGTCGAAAGCGATCTCCACCAACGGCCGATGAGAGCTCAACAGCAGCTCCTGAGCGCGTTCGATGCGCCGCTGGAGCAGATACTCGTGCGGCCGCTGGCCTGTCGCCACCCGGAACTGCGCCGCGAAATGCATGCGAGACAGGCCCGTGGCGGTTGCGATGTCGGCAAGGCTGATCGGTTCGGCGAGATTTGCCGTCATATACTCGGTTGCCCGTTTCAGTCGCCATTTGGCCAGGCCCGACACCCGAGGACAATTTATCGGTGCGACATTGGAATGTCCGCCGAACCAGCGGGCGGTGATGGCGAGACTGATACCGTCAGCGTAACTCTGGCCGAATGCGCCACCCAACTTTTCGGCGTGGACCAGGTCGCGCGCGAGGTGCTCGATCACCGGATCCACCACCGGGTGATCGGCGATCAACGGCGTGCTTCGCGTCCGGCCACATTCCGAGTTGGCGTACTCATCGATAATCGTGTTCGGGACGTGCAGGTGCAGCACGTCATATGCGCCACGAAAGACTCCTCGCATCGCCAGGCCGGGCGCGTTCACTCGCATGCTGCCTCGTGGCAGATGCCCGCTATGGATCAACTTCCGCGCGGCGAAGACGATAACGTCCGCCATTGGCTCGAGCACGATTCCAATAACATGGCAATCCGCCTCCAGTTCCGTCTCCTGCTCGAGCGAACTGGTTGCGTGCCCGACCCAACGCGACGCGGAAATCCGCGTTCGTGGCAACCCGACGATCCCGTCGTCGGATATATCGAACCAGGTCCGTTCGCGACGGATGATTTGCGCAACGGGTTCCCAGGACGCCTCGTCTTCTCCTGCCGCTGGAGTCATCATGCGGCTGTTACGTCCGGTGCGGGACTCTTTCTCCTGCACCATCGGCCTGGCCAGCCGCGGCGCAAAATTCTGTCGCCACAAATCAAATGCGGATGGCAGGAAACCAACACGTTCAGAGGCAGTGCTTTGTTGTAACATAGCCTGTATCCCTGCTGTTTTGTTGACGCCAGGATATCGGGCCGGTGGGCATAAGCAATTCTACGTACGTCAGAGAATATCAACCTTCTGGTGGGATCAATTAGACCAAAGTAGTATCCCCGTTGCTGCCTGGCGATGAATAACCGCCTGGTATCCTGAATGCGCCAATGAAACTACCGAAGACCACCGCGACCGCTATCGCGGTCTGTGCCCCGACAGCTGCTCTCTCATTCAGTTCAACTCACCGCCGGGGTGCAGCGCCAATCGAATGCTGGATAGCAACTCGTCCTTAATGAACGGCTTGCCGAGGACGCAAAGTGCTCCCGCGGCCAGCGCCCGCCCGCCATCTTCGGGGAATGCCGTCATAACGATGATCGGTGCCGTGAAGCCTGATGAGCCCAGTTGACTCTGCAGTTGCAGGCCGGACATTCCACCCATCTGAATGTCGGTGATCAGGCATGCCACGTCATTCAATCGCCCGGATGCCAGAAAATCCTCGGCCGACGGGAACGCCTCCGTGGCGTAGCCGACAGCCTTCAGAAGTCCTTGCGTCGCATCGCGAATGGCTTCGTCATCGTCGACAATTGCGATCAGAGAGGATTGCGACAAAGTGACCATCCTTAAGACGGCCCGAAATTATCCTGGCTGACTCCGTGGCTCAACCGCAATCATATCATGATAATTTAACAGAAAGTCGTAGCGCAATTATACTTTGGTCGTAGACGACCGCGGCCCCGGCGGTGGAAGCGTAAGCCGGTCGGCCATCCTGATCAGGTCAGCCAACGACCTGGCCCCCATTTTTCGCATCACCTGGGCGCGGTGCACCTTTACGGTCGCCTCAGTCAAATTCAGCTCTCCGGCGATGACCTTGTTCAAACGGCCGGCCACGACGCGCGTCATCACCTCCCGCTCACGCGGCGACAATGTCTCGAACGTGGCCTGAAGCGCCACCGCCGCCTGCTCGCCACTGCGCCGGACGTGGTCACGCTCGACCGCCGACTGGACTGCTTCAAGCAGGTCCTGATGACGGACCGGCTTGGTCAGGAACTCGACCGCGCCAGCTTTCATGGCCCGTACCGACATCGGGACATCGGCAACGCCGCTGATGAAAATGACCGGCACGTGCGCGTTCGCCTTGGTCAGATCGTCGAGAAAATCGAGCCCGCTGCGGCCCGGCAACCGGACGTCAAGAATAAGGCAGCCTGGACGGTCGAGCTGACCGTTGCCGAGATAGTCCTGAACGGAGGCAAACAATTCCACCTGAAAGCCGACCGAGCGAAGCAGACTCTGCAGCGCGTCCCGTATCTCAACGTCGTCGTCGATCACAACAACGGTCGGTTCGCCCGGATCACCTGGCATCATCGCCCCCACACGTTCCGCAGCCCCGGGCATGGTGAGCATGGTGACCCGGGGGCATGGTGAACTGGAAGATGCTGCCATGCGGCTGATTGGGCGCGGCCCACAGAACACCCAAGTGGGCCTCGATAATCGATCGGCTAATGGCGAGCCTCATCCCGATCCCCTCCGGCTTGGTGGTGAAGAACCCATCAAAGATGCGGTCGACATTCGCCGGGTCAAGCCCGGTGCCCACGTCCGCGACCTCCATTAGTAATAGCCCGGATGGATCGAGCCGCGTGCTGATTCGCAACGTTCTGGGCCGGTTCAGGACACTGGTCATCGCCTCGATGCCGTTCACGACCAGATTGAGGATGACCTGCTGCACCTGAACCCGGTCGCCAATGACCGGCCCAAGATCAGCGCTCAGTTCGGACGCGAGCGAAATGTTTTGCCGTTGCAGCTCGCCGCCCACGAGACGCATGAGGTTCTGGCCCGAGAACAAGGCAGCCCGGTTGACCTGCGCAAGAACCTCCATCGTTGCGAGGCAATGCGTCATCCAATAGACGCCAACGGAGAAAGTTTGTGCCCTGCCTGCCCTCGGCCTAAGTTTTCCATAACCAATAACGCATCGTGATTAATTCAAAACATGATCGAGTCTATGGCCGGCAGCCCCCGTCCTATCTGAAACAGTGGTAAATCGGCTCGAAATCAGGCCCGACGCGGTATTCCGACAACTGGTCTTGCAGCATTCCGTGAACGGTTCACTATTCCCACCTCCAAAGGAGGGTTCGACCGGATGAAGGCGTCTCCAGGGCAAGCCGGGCGTCGAGAGCTGATCCTGGTCGTGGCCAGCGGCATATTACTGAGCGCGGGGACACCCAACCCTGGCCACGTTGACTGGTCCAAAGCACAGCGTGTCGTCGTTACAATGGTCGAATATCGTTTCATTCCGAACCACCTGACCTTCCAGCGCGACATTCCTTATCGCTTGCACCTGGAGAACCGCGGCAAAGAGCTGCACGAGTTCACTGCGCCGACGTTTTTCCGGGCAGTGACGCTGCGTGATCGTCACGTGCTTTGGACCGGCGGCCAGGAAGTCGTGGTGCAACCCGGTGCCAGCGCCGACATTGATCTTATTCCGCGGCGTCGGGGACGCTTCGACCTCAGTTGTGCCGATCATGATTGGGCAGGCATGACTGGCGAGATCACCATTCAGTGATGCAGGCTGAGAATTTGGAGTTCTGGTTGCGGGGACAGGATTTGAACCCGTGACCTTCAGGTTATGAGACGGATAACCAGTCTCGATGTGGCCGAACAACACTCTGATATTAAGTTATTCTTACTCTTATCGGCGGCGTATTTCAACGAGTGCCCTGGAAAATGCCCTGGAATTTTGGCGGATTCTCGGAAGAATCGCCAAAAGTACCATGATCGCACCCGAATTGCCTTTTGCAATGATGCCGAATAGCTCCCGGTCTCGTCGCCTGACGTCGTCGCTTCGCAGCCACATTACAACGCGGCGCCGGCGCGACGCCCGCCGAAAGGACGCGCGAATGCGTATTGATGCGGCTCCGAGTCAGGCAGGTGCATCAGGCTGGGCGGGGCGATGTGAATGCCAAGTGGCCCGTGACATTGTAGCACGCGTCGGACGCGGGCCAACAAAGCGTTAATCGACGAGAGTGCGTTCATTCGCATGCGCCACTGTCCTCTGACCAATGGGCCTGAGCGAGCGTCCGTTCTGTGGGTTCTGGCCGGGCAAGAGCGATTGGAAACGCGAAAGCCCCACCCGGAGGTCCGGGCGAGCCGGTGCGGAAGGTTCGGGGTCAGTCTCCGTTCTGCCGCCGGGCGCGGGACCAGATGAGGGTTTAGAGCGCTGTCCGATCAGGTCGAAACATACCCCTGATGGGCCATGAAGTTTCGACAGTCAGACGCGGTGAACGCCGGCATGATTGACCCGATCCGGTCCCACAATTTCTCCATCGTCCGCTCGGCGGCCTTGCGAAGCAGTGCTTTCAACTTCGAGAACGCCATTTCGATTGGGTTCAAATCGGGCGAGAAAGGCAGCAGATACCGAAGCATCGCCCCCGCGCTCTCAACCGCCGTTCAAATGCCGGTGACCTTGTGCACCGCGAGATTGTCCATGATCACGTGATCGCCGGATCTCGGCACCGAAACAAGAAATTGTCTGACATAAGCGAGGAAGATCTCTCCGTTCATGGCGCCGTCAATCACCAGCGGCGCGACGATGCCATCGCACCGCAATCCCGCGAGGAATATCGTTATGTTCCAGTGTCTGTACGGAATTTTCCCAATCAACCGCTCGCCACCCGCGCAGCGCCCGCGAAGGCGGCCGATGTTCGTGCTGAGGCTGGTTTCGTCCAGGAAGATGAGACGCTCCGGATCAGCGTATGCTGATTCTCACCCCAGATCTCGCGGGCGCGCTTCACATCCGGCCTGTCCTGTTTGGCGGCGTGCGCGGTTTTTTTAAAGGTGGGATCGTGACGCGCGAGGAAACGCCATAGACAGGACTGGCTTTTCGGCAAATCGTGGGTTGCCATCAGGCGTCCTTGTATCTCCTCCAGTGTCAGATCGGGCTCCGCCGTGATAACAGACAGTAACCAATCCTTGTGGGCTTCGACATCTTTCGATTTGTGGTGGCCGCCGCTTGGAAGTGGCGCGCAGCTACCGGTTTCGGGGACACGTTTCACCCATCTGATGACGGCGCTGATACTGACCTTGAACACACCGGCAGCGCGGCGGCGGGACACGCCGTCTTCAACGGTGCCGGTCACGCGCTCACGAAGATCGAGGGAATAGGCGGCTGGCATTCGATCCTCCTGACATGGTCAGGAAAGGCTGCCAGGTCCGTCCCGATTCCCGCCAGGCCCGCAACCCGGCTCAACCAGATCGGAAACCGCTCTGGCCGTCAGGGCTCCATAGTGGGGCACGAACGGAGATTCATCGTGGCACTGGTCGATCATCTGCCGCGATGCCCTTGCTGGCAAAACGCTCAATCGGCAACTCAAACTTGCATTACGCCCGGCCGCGGTCCATCCCAACGCCATGGCACGCAATGGCGCACCGTCACTCCAATGCGACCGAAACTCCGCTGGCCCCGGCAAGCAGCCGCTTCAAATGAAAGCTGACCAGACCGTCGCCGCTGTCCTGGCCCAACAAAGCGGCAAATGAGGACAGAGCGGTCGGATCGCACGCTTCTGCCCTTGTGTACGCTTCCATGTAGGCGGTGGTCCGCACTTCGGCGTGGCGCTCCGCCGTCAGTGGTTCATGCGCCGGCAACGCTTCATGCCGGCCACGTAAGATCACATTGCCGACCGGGCGACCGCGGAAGCCGGTAATGCGCTCCACCACGCTACCGCTCACGCAAATGCGGGTACCGAGCTGCTTGTTGGCCGCCTCCAGCCGCGCCGCGATGTTGATCGTGTCGCCGTACGCGGTGTAGTCGAAAAACCGGCCGCCTCCGAAACTACCGACCAAGGCCGGACCTGAGGCGACGCCAATGCGCGTGATCCCGACCGCAACTCCCTTCTCCCGCCAACGCGTACTGAAATCCTGGGCGTAGGCATCCAATGCCAGGGCACAGGCAACCGCTCGCGCGGCGTGGTCCGTCTGATCGGCCGGCGCGCCAAACAGCACGTTCAACGCGTCGCCAATAATTTTTACCAGCGTGCCGCCGTGCTCAAACACGATCTCGGTCATGCCGGTCAGGTATTCGTTCAACAGCGGGCCGATGAGGCCAGGTTCCAGCCCCTCCGCCAGCGTCGTGAAACTAGCGATGTCGGTGAACATCGATGTTATGTCGCGCCGTTGCGGCCCCAGATCGATACCATCCTCCGACGCCGCCAGACGGTCCGCCAGGCTCGGCGAAAAATACCGCGCCAGATGCGCTCGCGCCCGTTCAGCTTCCTGCTGGCGCCGTTGGTAGCCGCGAGTGACCTCCAGATTGCGCAACGTTTTGTCGATGGTCGTTTCAAGGTCGGTGAAATCGATCGGCTTGGTGATGAAATCGAACGCGCCGCGGTTCATCGCGGTGCGGATATTCGTCATGTCGCCATACGCGGAAACGATGATCGTCGCCAGGTTGTCCTCGCGCTCCCGCAGGCGCCCGAGTAACGTCAACCCGTCCATCCGCGGCATGTTGATGTCGCTGACAACCATATCGATGCTCGGGTCCTCCTCCAGCGCGGCCAGCGCGTTCACGCCGTCATCAGCGAAAGCGAAGCTGAGCGAGCCGTCGCGGATTTGCCGGCGGAACCGCTGAACGATCAGCTGCTCCAGGTCCGGTTCGTCGTCGACGACCAGAATGCGAGCCATTATCCACCCCCTCCGGCGCCGGCGATCACCGCGCTGACGTCCTGCTTCAATTGAGGAAAATCCACCGGCTTGGTCAGGAACTTGTTGGCGCCGCGTTGCAGCGCCGTCGCCACAGTGCCGGCGTCGCCATAGGCCGAGATCATGAACACCGGCAGATCGGGCCGCCGCTGTTTCACCTCGGGCAGCAGTTCCAGTCCGCTCATGCCGGGCATGTTGATGTCAGAGACCAGCAGGATGATCTCGTCGCCGACATGATCCGCGAGTTTCTCCAGCGCGGCCGCGCCCGACAAGGCGAAGTCGAGGCTGTAAAGACCTTGCCGCACCTCGCGGCGGAATTGCTGCCGGAACATCGTTTCGACGTCGGGTTCATCGTCGACGATAAGAACTTTGACGGTCATCCCTGGCCTCCCCCCATGCGGCGTGGAAGGGTGATGGTGAATTCGGTGAATGAATTGGTCTGGCTGTCCACGGTCAGTTGTCCATTATGTTTGTTTGACGACGATGTCGTAGCTGAGCGACAAACCAAGTCCGGTACCTTCGCCAGCCGGCTTGGTGGTGAAGAACGGTTCAAATATTTTTTCCCGAACCTCCTGGGGGATGCCCGTGCCGTTATCCCGAACCCTGATCTCGACCTGGTCGCCCAGGTCTCGCGTGGTGACGGCGAGGGTTGGTTCGAAACCGGCGCCGGCGATGGAGACACGTTTGCGCGCCGCATAGAACCCGTTGCCAATCAGGTTCAACATCACGCGGATGAATTCTTGCGGAAATGCGTCGATCGTCCCCGCCGACGGATCGAAGTGTTTTTCCAGCGTGATGTTGAAGCCGGGAGTCTCCGCTCTAGCACCGTGGTAGGCGAGGTTCAGCGCCTCCTCTACCGTCGCGTTCAGATCGATCTGGCGATGCTCGCTGGGACCGGTGCGTGAGTGCAACAACATGTTCTTGACGATGCTGTCCGCCCGCCTGCCGTGTTGCGCGATCCTTTCCAGATTGCCTTTTAGGGTCGTAGTGATCTCGTCGATCTCTGCGCGTAGTTCCGGGGCGACTGAAAGCTTCTCCGGCGCCACCGCGTCATGCAGTTCGTCCAGCAAATCGACGGACAAATCGGAAAAATTGTTGACGAAGTTCAATGGGTTCTTGATCTCGTGCGCGATGCCCGCCGTCAACTGGCCCAGCGACGCCATCTTCTCCGATTGCACCAACCTGTCCTGGGCTCGGCGCAGATCGGTCAGCGTTGCCTCGGCGGTGACGCGGGCGCGGCGGGCATCCTCGCCACGTTCGGCGAGTTCCTGGAACAGGCGCGCATTCTCGATCGCCAGTACGCACTGGCCGGCGAAAGTTTGCATCAGCGTAACAGTTGTCGGCGCGAAACCGCCTTCGACGCGGCG
>JBEKQQ010000207.1:0-9431 GCA_049519555.1 Acetobacteraceae bacterium | reverse complement strand
CCAGAAAGTCGGTGCCGCGTTGCAGCCAGCCGGGAGCGCGGGCGACCTCGATTTTCACCCGTTCGCGCAGCGCATCGTCGAGCTGATCGATCGTGGCGCGGACCACCGGCTCCATGCGCGCGTGACCGGCCAGCACACGGGCCAGTTTGAGATCGTGGTTGCCGAGCAGGAACAGGCCGCGGCCCTCGTCGATCAGATCGAACATGATGCGGAGGGTTGTCGCGCTGTCGGGGCCATAATCGGTCAGGTCGCCAAGCTGCACCACGAACCGGTCGGTCGCTGCGGCATAGGCGAACGCGTTGGCGTCACCATGGACATCACCCACCACGCGAATGGGGGTGTCGGGAGAAAGCGCTGCTGGGGGCATTCCTGAGCAATACTTTGATAACGCATTATGTTAACGCACGCGCGGGAGAAAGGGCACGTTAATTTGTCACAGCCCGTGCCCAGCCGCGCCACCATCCCGCGACCACGACCAGGATCGCCAGCCCAGAGGCGACCCGGAACGCCGCGTGGAAGCCCACCAGAAAGGCCTCGGCATCCGGTACGCCCCGGCTCACGCTCAGCGCTCGCATCGTTTGGAAAATCAGCATCAGTACCGTCGCGGCGGTGACGACCCCGACGGTGCGGGTCATCATCACCAGGCTGCCCGCGACGCCGCGATCCTCGCGCGGAATGGTCGCGGTGGAGATGTCGAAACAGGCAACCTGGAACAGTCCCAGTCCAAGACCTTGCAAAAACATCGAAGCTACCAGCACCGGAATGTTTGCCGGCGCATCCGCCATGCCGATCGAAATTTGCGCTATTGCCATGGCGACGGCACCGATCAGCGCCATCCGCCGCGACACCAGGATTCTGGCCAGAAATCCCGCCAGCGGACCGGCCAACATAATCCCGAGCGGCGAACTCGCCAGTGCCAGCCCGCTCATCGGCACCGACAATCCGCCAAGCCGGTCCAGGTAGAACGGCACCAGTAACATGATGGAAAATCCGGCGAGGTTCAGTGCCGCATGCGCCGCAGTGACCAATGCGAAATCGCGATCGCGGAACAACCGCAGATTGATGATCGGCTGCGCGATGCTGGTTTCGCGGCGAATGAACCCGATGACGCATAAAGTCGTGATCACGCCAGCTGCAATGCAACCCCATGGGGATTGGCCTACAACCCGCAACTGATTCAGTGTCAAAAGCAGTCCGGTGATGGCCAGCACCAGCAGCGCCGCACCCGGCGCATCGAACCGTTGCTGACCGCGCGGCGTATCGCGTGGGAACGTCCAGGTCAGCGAGAACGCCAGCAATGCGATCGGTGCGCGGAACCAGAACACCGCTCGCCAGCCGAAATATTGCACCAGCTCTCCGGCCAGCACGGTGCCCAGTGCGGAGCCGATACCGAACATCATGGTGTAGATGCCAAGGACGCGAGCCCGCTTTGCCTCGGGATACAGGCTGGTGGCCAGAGCGGGGCCGCAACTAAGAGCGAGCGCGGCGCCGACGCCTTGCAGCACGCGCGCGCCCAGAAGCCAGCCGTAGGTCGGCGCCGCTGCACATAGCAAAAAGGCAACAGCACCGCTGACGTTGCCCATTTGAAAGATGCGGCGATAGCCCAGCATGTCGCTGACGCGGCCGAACACCAGCGTTAAAGCCGCATAAGTCAACGTATAAGCAATGACCACCCATTGGATCGCCGGAATCGCCAGATCGAATCCGCGAATGATGTGTGGAAATGCGACATTTACGGACGAGTCGAACGGCACCACCAAGGTGCCAAGTCCGACCACAAAAACCCCAAATCCGGGATATCGTTCCGCGAGCCTGCCTGACCGGGTCATCCGATCCCGGTCAGACCGCCTCTGTCACGATGTCTCAGACCGCCTTTTTCAGCGTCGGCGAGGCCTTGAAACGCACTGTCTTGCCGGCCTTCACTTTGATCGACTCACCAGTCCGCGGATTGAGCCCCTTCCGCGCCTTGGTCTTCCTCACCGTAAACGTTCCGAAACTGGGCAGAGTGAACTTGCCACTCTTTTTCAGCTCTTTAACGATGGCGTCCATCAGATCGCCCGCCGCGCGGTTGGCTGCCGCACCGGTCAGTTCGACTGAGTCTTTGAGTACCTGAGAGAGGAAGGCTTTGGACATGGAGGATTTCCTCGTGATGGAACGATGCGGTAACGCGTTTCAAGCGCTCGGGCATCGCCCTGTCGCGCCCTCCCGCCGATTCGCGGGATCAACGAGACCTCAGCCGATTCGCGGCGCCTTGCAACCGGTTTTAAGAGCAAGGCACGGATTCGACCAGTAGCCAGCGGGATTTTTTTTCAGCCGTGCCGGTAAGCCTGTCGGGGCCTTGATGTTATGCGGCGCCGGCGTGCGCGATCCAAGGCGGCTATCGTTGATTGAAACGGATGGTCTGGGTCTGTTGCGATAAGTTGTTCTGCCGGTCCCGCAGCAGGCCTCGTTAAACATGCCGCGTCAGGTCTGGTACATCCTGGCGGACACGGCGATACAGCCAGCGCTCCAGTTCTGGGACAAACCGCACCACCGTGAAGCCGGCTTTCTGCAACACGCGGCGCGAGAGACGGAACGTCGGCCAGGATGGGTGGCCGCTATATCAGCCGGTCGGTCTCTCGGTTCACGCGGCATCTCCGTTTGGGCTGCGTCACCTCGAAGCTCTACGGCCCGTGACGCAAGGTCCAGATGCAATCGCCATTTGTACACCCCGGTATGCCAGGCGGGTATGCTGGGAGGGTTTGCCGGGCGGGTTTGCCGGGCCAATGGGCGGGACACCGGGATTTCGCCCGGTCACATGCTACCGCGCCACCGCCGCCTTGGGTGGGCCGCCATTTGGCGCTAAGAGGGCGCCCACATCGCTCCCACTTTGGCTCCCCCTACGGCCCCGAGGACCTGTTCACTCCCATGTTCGATTTTGCGTGGTCGGAAATCGCCCTGATCGCCGGCGTGGCGCTGGTCGTGATCGGACCCAAGGATTTGCCGGTGGCACTGCGCGCCATCAGTGGCTTCGTGAAGAAAGCCCGCCGCATGGCCGGCGAGTTCCAGACCCATGTCGATGAGATGATGCGCGATGCCGACCTGAAGGACGTCAAAGACTCGATCAACCAAATCCGCAATTTCGACTTTCGCTCCACGGTCGAGCGGGCGATCGACCCCGACCATACCCTGCGCGATACGTTCAACAGCAATCCGCTCGACATGACGGCAGCATCCTCGGGCACGGTCAGCGCCGGCGAGGCCACCCTCAGCGAACCGGTGCCCGACGAGTACGACGTGGAGCCCGAACCACCGCCTCCGGCCCGTGTTGCGGCACCGCCGTTCATTCCCCCGGCACTGGTACCTTTTGTCCTCGGGCCACCGCCGCCGGAGCCGCCGCCGCCTTTCATTCCGCCGGCCGCCATGCTCCAACGCCCGTCGGCGTGACAGGCCCGCCGGGTACCCAACAGATCTTTCCTCAACGCATGAAGAGCATCCGTGGCCACCACTGAAGACGACCCGATCAACGACAAGCCGATGCCGCTGCTGGACCACCTGATCGAGCTGCGCACGCGGCTGATCTGGTCCTTGGTGGCATTCGGCATTTGCTTTGGGGTTGCGTATTATTTCTCCGACCGGATCTACTATTTCCTGGCGCGCCCGCTGGCCGAGAGCCTGCGCGCCAGCGGCAACCCCGACCCCAAACTGATCTACACCCAGCTCTATGAGGCGTTCTTCGTGCGCATCAAGGTCGCCGTCTTCGGTGGCGCCTTTCTGGCATTTCCGGTGATTGCCGGCCAACTCTGGCTGTTCGTGGCACCCGGCCTGTATCGCAGCGAGAAGCGCGCCCTGCTGCCGTTCCTCGCCGCCACACCGATATTGTTCCTGGTCGGTGCCTCGCTGGCATATTTCTTCGTGTTTCCCATGGCGTGGCGGTTCTTTGCCGGGTTCCAGACCAATACCGGAGGCGGCGGCATTCCAATCGAGTTGATGCCAAGGGTGGGCGAATATCTCGATCTGGTGATGAAGATGATCTTTGGCTTCGGCCTCGTGTTTCAGTTGCCGGTCGGGTTGGCACTGCTGGCAAAGGTTGGGATCACCAGCTCAAAGGCGTTGCGGCGCTACCGGCGTTACGCGATTGTAGGGATGTGCATGGTGGCGGCTGTGCTGGCACCGCCGGACCCGGTCAGCATGATCCTGCTTGCAGTGCCGCTGATCGGACTGTTCGAGGTCTCGATCCTGGCGGCATGGCTCGTCGAACCCAAACCCATCACGGAGGACTGAAGCGATGCACGACATCCGCGCCATCCGGGCCAATGCGGCCGCGTTCGACGCGGCGCTTGCCCGGCGCGGACTGGCATCGGCATCGGCAGATATTCTGGCGCGGGACGCTGAACGGCGGGCGGCACAGACCGCCTTGCAGGAGAAGCAAGCCCGGCGCAACGCGTTGTCGCGGGAAATCGGTCAGGGCAAACGAACCGGCGCCGATACAGTGGCGCAAGAAGCTGAGGCGACCGCGTTGCGGGCTGAGATGGAAGCGTTGGAAAAGCAGGCCGCCGCGGCGGATGAGGCTATCCCCCGGCTGCTTGAAGTATTGCCCAATGTGCTGGACCCGGAGGTGCCCGACGGGCCCGATGAGAGCGCCAATGTCGTGCTGACACAGCATGGCGAGCCACGCGATCTCGGCTTCGAACCAAAGCCACACTGGGATCTGGGCGAGGCTTTGGGCATGATGGATTTCGCCACCGCGGCGAAAATGGCCGGCGCGCGGTTCACCATCCTGCGCGGTCCCCTCGCGCGGCTGGAACGCGCACTGGGTCAGTTCATGCTCGATCTGCACACCGGTCAGCATGGCTACACGGAGATGGTTGTGCCCTCCTTGGTCAACGATGCCGCGGCCTATGGCACCGACAAGCTGCCGAAGTTTGGCGACACCATGTTTCGGACCACGGACGGGCGCTGGCTGATCCCGACTGCCGAAGTGCCCTTGACCGCGTCGGTGATGGGGGAGATTCTGGCTGAAAAGGATCTGCCCATCCGTGTTACCGCGTTGACCGACTGTTTCCGCAGCGAAGCCGGCGCTGCTGGCCGCGACACCCGCGGCATGATCCGCCAGCATCAATTCCGCAAAGTCGAGCTGGTTTCCATTACCCATCCCGACCAAAGCACCGCGGAACATGAGCGGATGACGGGGTGTGCCGAGACAGTGTTGCGGCTGCTCGGGGTGCCGTTCCGGCGGGTGGTATTGAGTGCGGGCGATACCGGGTTTGGCGCGGTGAAGACCTACGATCTGGAAGTATGGATGCCCGGTCAGCAGGCATGGCGGGAGATCAGTTCCTGCTCCAACACGCGGGATTTTCAGGCGCGGCGGATGAATGCGCGGTTCCGCTCGGCGGACGGCAAGACGGTCGCCTATGTCAATACGCTAAACGGATCGGGCGTCGCTCTGGGCCGCGCGATGATCGCGGTGATGGAGAACTACCAACAGGCTGACGGGTCGATCCTGCTGCCGGATGTGCTGCGCGCTTATATGGGCGGCGTGGAGCGGATTGCAGCGTAATGGGCGGTCGTGCTCAGAGTGAGCGCTGTGACCCGTGGTGTCGCAGGTTGGCGAGCGGTGGCGGTGAATGCGGCAGAAGTCCCAGCTTTTGCGCCGAAGGAAGGTCGTCCCAGTTTGCAATAACAGACCGGGGGTGGGTTCCGATGCAGTATGTTCCAGGCCACGGTTCGGCCGTAACGCCGGAGGAAGCACCATGACGAACCGTTTGACCAACTGGCTGATGGACGCAGCATGACGCGCCAACTGCACCTCAATCTGTTCATTCATGGCCGCGGCCATCATGAGGCAGCGTGGCGGCATAAGTCGGCCTCGCCGTTGGCGCTGACCGATATTCGTTACTATACCGAGCTTGCGCAGAAAGCCGAGGCAGGCTGCTTCGACTCGGTCTTCCTGGCGGACACACTGGCGGTCGGCGATGACGTCGCCAGCGCGCCACGCATCTGGCTGGAACCGCTGACGGCGCTGGCTGCCATGGCAGGCGCAACGCAGCGGATCGGGCTGATTGCCACCTGTTCCACGACCTATACCGCACCGTTCAATCTGGCACGGCAGTTTGCCTCGCTGGACCATATCACCGGCGGCCGGGTCGGCTGGAACATCGTCACTACCTGGCTGGTCGCGGCGTCGGGCAATTATGGCCGTCAGGGCCAGTTGAGCCACGCGGAACGCTACGAGCGAGCGGAAGAATATATGCGGGTGGTGACCGCATTGTGGGACAGTTGGACCGATGATGCGGTGATCGACGATCGCGCCGCCGGGGTTTATGCGCGGCCCGGAACAATCCGGCCAATCAACCACCACGGCACGTATTACCAGGTGACCGGACCGCTGAATGTGCCGCGGGGCCCGCAAGGGCGGCCGGTGTTCGTGCAGGCGGGCTCGTCGGAGACCGGCCGCCGGTTCGCCGCGCGGCACGCGGAAGCGGTGTTCACCGCACAAATGGAAAAGGCCACGGCCAAGGATTTCTATGCCGATCTGAAACGGATTGCCGTGGCGGAAGGTCGCGATCCCGGTCAGGTACTGATCCTGCCGGGGCTCAGCCCGGTGATCGGCGGAACCGAGGCAGAGGCGCAACGGATCGCCCGCGAACTGAACGATCTGAGCGACCCCGAGGTAGGGCGCAAGCGTTTGTCCGGCCGCTTCGGCGGCCACGATTTCTCCCATCTGCCATTGGACAAGCCGCTGTCGCCGGAGGATTTCCCCGATCCTGCCCTGGTCGAAGCGGCGCGCAGCCGAACCGAGGTAATCGTTGGCCTCGTGCGGCGGGAAAAGCCGACATTGCGCCAGTTACTGGGTTACATGGCCGGCGCGCGCGGGCACTTCGTGACGGCCGGCGCGCCAGAGCAGATCGCCGACCTGATCGAGGACTGGTTCCGCGACGCTGCCGCCGATGGCTTCAACGTGATGCCGCCGGTGTTGCCGGCGATGCTGGAGGTGTTCGTTGCGGAAGTGGTACCGCTGTTGCGTAAGCGTGGATTGTCCCGCAGCCAGTACACCGGCAACACGTTGCGCGAGCATTATGGGCTGACCCGGCCTGGTGGAACCGCGGAAACTCGTGCTTACTGAACCATGCTCAGCCGCGCCGCAGGTGATGCAGGGTGATTTCCGGCGGACAGTTGAGCCGTACCGCAACCATCGACGTACCGACGCCCACCGAGGTGTAGCCAATCATGGTATGGTACCGCCAGGCGCCCGCGCCCAGGCGGCGCGGCAGCACGGAATCCAGCGTGATCGGAATGGAGCCCGGCAGGCAGATCTGACCGCCATGCGTATGGCCGGCCAATAACAAATTGAAGTCGGCGTGCGCCGCCTGACGATAGATTTCCGGCGTGTGGGACAACAGGATGGAGAACTCGCCGGCTTGTATGTCCGCTGCGGACTTTTCGATGTTATCGACCCGGAAGAAATGCGCGTCATCGATGCCGGCCAGCCAGATGCGCTGATCGCCGCGTTCGATCGTTACGCATTCGTTGAGCAGCATCCGGATTCCCATGGCCTCAAGCCCGGGAACCATGCGGATCGAATCGTGGTTGCCAAGCACGGCATAAACCGGGCCGCTGATATGATCCCGCACGCGCGCCATGCCATTCAAGGCGGCTTCGATTGGGCCAAACGTCTTGCCGCGAAAGTCGCCGGTCAGCGCACACAAATCATAATGCAGATCACCGGTGAGCCCGATGAGGTACCGCATTGCGGCCTCGTTCATGTCGACGTGCAGGTCGCTGATGTGAAGTATGGTGAAGCCATCGAACAGCGACGGCAGGCCGGGAAAGCTGATCTCATTGTGCCTGACGCGAACCCGTTCGGCATTGCGGCGGCCGCGCCAGTAGAGACCGCTCAGTTTCAGCGCGGTTCGAATGATCGTATGGACCGAGTACCAGTTCTCGATGTGAAAGAAGTTGAGGCCCTGACCGAAGATTTGTGCTTCATGTGCGGTCTCGATGCCCAATCGCTGTCGCGCGTGCAGGCGCCCGAGACGTTGCTCCAGTTGCTGTACGATTTCGTTGTCCACGATTTCGTTGTCCACGTTGGGCTGCATCTGGAATCCACCGGCGGCACGATTGTTACCAACCGGATGGCTCCCTGGGGCTTGCCGTTGGCGGTCAGGAACGTGCGGCCGACATACTCGCCCAACACACCCAGAATCATCGACTGCACGCCGCCGACGAGCAGCAGTACGACCATGGTGGACGCCCACCCGGTGGGGGTTTGATTGAGGAACAGCGTCTCGATGATGGTTGCCACGGCCCCGATCGCACCGAGCGCCGCCATACCCGCACCGGCAAACACCGCCAGCCGCAACGGGAACAGGGAAAAGCTGGTGGCAAGGTTCAACCATAGCCGCACCAACCGCCTCAAAGTGTAGTTCGAGCGGCCCTCCACGCGCGGAAAATGGCGGACCTCGATACTGTCGATCCGTCGCGTCACCTGCATGATCAGCCCGTCGATATAGGGGTAGGGGCCGTTGTACTGGGTTACCTCGCGCACCACCAACGCCGCCATGCAACGGAATGAAGACAAATATAGCCCCTTCGGCTTGTCCAGCAGCACGTCCGCCACCCGGTTGGCGAAGCGTGACCCCAGGTTGCGCCAGCCAGAGTGCTGTTTAACGGCATAGCGGGTGTAGACCGCGTCCCAGGAGCCGTTCCGCGCATGATCGAACAGGCGCACCACTTCCTCGGGCGGGTTCTGCAGGTCGTCGTCCATGGTGATCACAAAGGCGCCACGGGCGTGACGCAGGCCGCTCATCACCGCGTTGTGTTCGCCAAAATTGCGGGCATGCTCGATATAGGTCAGCGGCACGCGGGCGGTCTGCAGCAGAGCACGGCAGACCTCGGCCGAATTGTCGGGACTGCCGTCGTTAACCAGGATGACCTCGATGCCGCCCTCGGGCGTCAGCCGGGACAATGCCTCGACCAACGTCGCAATGGTCGCGGCGCCACGATACACCGGCACGACGATCGACAGGCCGGTGCCCGGTTCGAAGCGCTGCGCCAGGCCAGGGGACAGCGTTTGGATGACGTCAACAGTGTCGTTCATGGCCGCTCCGCGACCGCCAGCACTGACCCTCCGGCCGGGAGGGGCAGGCGCAGGCGCCGTTCGAGTTCCGTCATGCCGTAAAATGTCCGATCCAGCCATGGCGGAAAAGCGGCAACATCCGAGCGATCCGAGGACCGGGAGAAGATTTTGCGGCGGGCGATCATCAGCGGCAACAGCAGCCCGTTCCAGTAGCGGATGCGACGCACGCGGAACCCGGCCGCTTCCAGCAGCACACGGGTCTCGCCGGCATTCAGCCTGCGTGCATTGTGGACCTGGACGTCATGCGCTGACAGCAGAGCGCGGAATGCCGGCAGGTTGACGATCAGCCGGCCGTTTGGCCGCAGCACGCGGT
>JBEKQQ010000206.1:0-8218 GCA_049519555.1 Acetobacteraceae bacterium | reverse complement strand
GTGCGCTTGGCGAGGCGGCGATGCGCGGTGCCGGGTATGACGATGACGACGCGCATATCCTGACCGACCATGTGTTGGACGCGGCACTATGCGGTTATGAATACTCAGGCCTGCCGAAACTTCTGAATGTCGTCGATGCGCCGCAGTTCCGCCGGCCCAGGAGCGCGGTCTTCGTGCTGCGGGAAACCGGGGCGACGGCGCTGCTCGACGGCGGCAACAATTCCGGCATGATCGCGGCCTACCGCGCCTCCGAGGCGACCATCGAGCGGGCGAGTGCAAGCGGTCTCGCCATTGTGTGTCTGGCCAACACCTGGATGACCGGACGTAGCGCCTATTACTGCGAAATGATTTCCCGCGCCGGACTGGTCGTCATCCACACGGTGGCATCGCCGCCGAGTGTGGCACCGTTCGGTGGCACGCAGCGGGCGCTTGGGACGAACCCGATTGCTTTCGGGTTTCCGACTGACGGCGATCCGCTCGTCATCGATATGGGAACGTCGGCGTTCATGGGCACTGACCTGCAGTTCCGCGCCCGGATGGGCACGCCGATCCCGGAAGGCGTCGCGCTCGGGCCAAACGGCCACCCGACGACGGACGCGAACGCCGCCCGCCGAGGCGCACTGCTGCCGTTTGGCGGACCGGAGGGGGGTTACAAGGGCTTCGGCCTAGCTTTGGCCATGGACGCGCTTGGCGCTCTGGCCGCCGGAGTGCGCCAGGCCGACGACGTCAGCGGTTATATGTTCATCGCATTCAAGCCGGACGTGTTTCTGGCACCTGAGGATTATCGGCGCGAAGTCGCCAGGCGGATCGAAACGATCAAGGCCACGCCACGCCAAATCGGGGTCGAGGAAATCCGCATTCCGGGCGAGCGCGCCTATCGGACCCGCGCCCGGCTCCTGCTCGAAGGCATCGAAATCGATCGAAAAATCCACACTGCACTGGGCCGTCTTGCCGCAGGGACCCTCGATCACCGCGGTTGATGTCCAGCCGGCGCGGACCTGCTTAAAGCGTGGCAACGGCGCTGCCCGACGGCCGCCGCGCACAGCGAGCAAACTTTGCGATCAGATGCGGCCCGCTGACTCGCGCCACTACAATGGTGACTGGCTGCACCTTCCGGAATCTCAGTTGAAAAATCGTGCCGGACGGAAATCAGCCAGTTCCGCCCGCTGCTGTCCACGCATGATCTCGTCCGCCACCGCCGCACCCAGAAACGGCGACATCGTCACGCCGCTATGGGTGACCGCGAGGTAGTAGCAGGAGACCCGCGGGACGAGTCCAACGGCGGAAAAATGATCGCGCGGCATCGGCCGAATGGCGATACGCACCGCCTCCGGCTCCACATCGCCGATCGACGGCAGTAGCGTGCGTGCCCGCCGCACCATATCACGGGCCTCCGGCATCGACGGGCTGAGTGCACTGTCAAACCGTAAGGTCGCGTCGGTCGGGTCCCAGTGCAGCATCAGGCGGCCGGCGCCATCCGGCCGTCCGTTGATGACAGGGGTGTGAACGACGCGGCTCAGACTGGCGGCCACCGGTGGGGTAAACACCAGAAGGCCAACAGTCGGTGCCAGCGGCAGATGTAGGCCAGCCTCGCCGACCACCTCGTTGGTCCAGCGGCCGGCGCAGTTCACCACCATGTCGGCCTCATGCACCGTGCCGTCGGCGCTCCGAACGCCCGAGACCCGATCGCCTCGCATCACCAGATCGGCAACGCGGACGCCACACAGGACCTTGGCGCCATGCCGGTGCCGCGCCGCGGACAGCATGGCGTGCGCGTAAACCACCGGATCGAGCCAACCCTCCTCGGGAAAATACGCGACCGGCGCGTCGCCGATAATTGCCGGATCGATGTCCGGTTCGAGTTCAAGAGCCTGCTTGCGATCGATCCATTCAGCGGCGTAACCCCACGCCAGCAGTTGCTCGATATTCTCGCGTTGTGCGGCACGGCCGGACTCGGGTTCCCATTCCAGGCTGCCACCGCCGTGCCACCAGGGTATCGCACCGAATTCCTCGCGCAGAGCGGCATGCGCTTTCATTCCGGCCACGTTCAGGTCGTGATACGGCTTCGGCGGCTTCCGATGCGCATTGGTCCAGGCAAAACTGATGCCGGATGTGCCGCCGCCGACACGCGTTGCCTCCAGCACGGTGACGTCGGCGCCGGCCTGTGCCAGCCGATAAGCAGCCGAGGCGCCCATCACGCCTGCTCCGATGACGATCACCTTGGTCATGCCATCTCTCCTGTGGTCAAAACCGATTATGTCAGCAGTTGCGTGACCAGATCAGCCCGTCGGCGCGATGGTCCGGCATCGCGGCAGCGGGGCGACTGCGCCAACCAACGCCTGCAGTCGTAACGTTAGCGGAACGCGAATTCCTGGTAACCGCCGGCAGCAACTTCCTCGCACTTGCGGCGGTAATGCACGCCGTTGCCGTTGTAGCCAAGCACCCGGCGGACATTTTTTCCGGATACGTTGCGATTTACTCCGGTTTGCCAGGAATCGACCTTGCTGGAGAGCAGCGGTTCGGACGCCTTGATCACTGTCTCGGTCCAGTTCGCCACTTGCTCAGGCCGGGTTTCCACTCGGGTGAAGTTATGTCGCTGCATGAAACGCAACAGGCCGGCGAGAAATTCCACACCGTGTTCGATGGCGCGGGGAATATTGCCGCGCGCGGTGTGCGGGCCCAGTACCATCAACAGATTTGGAAAACCGTCCGGCTGCAGGCCAAGCCAGGTACGCGGCCCGTCCGCCCACACGTCTCTCAGTCGCACGCCATTAGGGCCGCGTATATCGATGCGGTCGAACGCGCCCGTCACGCCATCGAAGCCAGTGGCATAAACCAGAATGTCGAATTTGTATTCTTGGTCACTGGTCTTAACGCCGTTTGGCGTAATGCACTCGATCGGAGTCTCGTTAACGTCGACCAGCAACACGTTGTTGCGGTTATAGGCCTCGAAATAACCGCTCTCCAGCGGCACGCGGCGGGTGCCGAAGCCGTGATCTTTCGGGATCAGCTTGTCGGCAACCTGTGGATCCTTCACGCGCTGACGGATCTTTTTGGCAATGAATTCGCTGATTGCGGCGTTGGCGGTCTCGTCGATCAGAATATCGCGGAAATTGCCCATCCAAATGCCGAACCCCGGCTCGGCGTAGAGTTTTTCCCAGAACGCCTCACGTTCCGCGGGCGGCACGTCCATCGTCTTGCGCCGGTCGGCTTCATGGATGAACCAACTGGGAGTTTCGGCACAGCGCGCATAGATCTCATCGTAACGGGTTTTGATCGCCGCCATTTCCTCCCGACTGATTTCGGAATTGTGCAGCGGGGCAGCCCAGTTGGGACGGCGTTGAAAGACAGTGAGTTGAGAGGCTTGTTTGGCGATTTCGGGGATCGCCTGAATGGCGGTCGCTCCGGTGCCGATGATGCCGACACGCTTGCCGGTGAAGTCCACCGGCGTGTGCGGCCAGCGAGCAGGGTGATAAGCCGGTCCGCGGAAACTGTCGCGGCCCGGAATGGCGGGAAGAGTGTAGGCCGAGAGGATGCCAATCGCCGTGATCAGAAACCGCGATCGCGCCTGCTGTCCGCTTTCCAGGGTCACGGTCCAGAGATTGGCGGCATCGTCCCAGTGCGCGGCGGTGACCGTACTGCGGAATTGCATGTCGCGGCGCAGATCGAATTTGTCAGTGACAAGGTTGAGATATTCCAGGGTATCCGGTTGCGGCGAGAAATGTTCCTTCCAGTCCCATGCCTGCAGCAGTTCCTTGGAGAACGAGTAGCCGTAGGTCCAGCTTTCGGAATCGAAACGGGCACCGGGGTAGCGGTTCCAGTACCAGGTGCCGCCGACATCCGTCCCAGCCTCGAAAACCCGCGCCGTCATACCGAGTTGGCGGAGGCGATACAGCATGAACATACCGGAAATGCCGGCGCCAATGACGATCGCGTCATATTGCGCGACCTGATCCTGGCCTGGTCGTTCCGCCAGGATCTGGGTGTCCGGCATAATGTCTGTCTCCCTTAGGCCGCTTCCGCCATGGTTGAACGGGTGCCGGCAACCGTGGTGCGATGCATATCGCGTGGCTGCGTCGCATCGAACGGCCGGGCACGGTGCATGGTGGCCTGATTGTCCCAGATCACCAGATCGAATTGTTTCCATTCGTGCGAATAGACGAACTTCCGCTGCGTCGCGTGTTCGATCAGATCGCGCAGGAAGGCGCGGGCCTCCGGCACCGGCCAGCCGACGATCGTTCCGGCGTGCGATGCGAGATACAACGACTTCCGGCCGGTCGAGGGATGCCGCCGGATCAGCCGTTGCTGCACCGGGGCAAACAGCCGCCGCTCGTCCTCGGTGAAGTCGCCAAAGCCGATCTGGGCGCGCGAGAACAACTGGCTGTGCTCGCACACGAGACCTTCGCACTCGGCCTTGGTTTCGTTGTCGAGCGCGTCATAGGCGGCGCGCATGTCGGCGAATTCCGTGTTACCGCCCTTTGACGGAATGACGCGGGCTGACAGCAGCGAATATTTGGCCGGCACGACCTTGAAGGAGCTGTCGGAATGCCACAGCCGTGTGCCCAGACTGAACAGCCGCCGGCGATTGTCCCGCGCCAGCACGTTGTTGTTGGCATCGAGATTGGAAATGTCATTGATATGCGCCCCGAGACGCTGCTCCTTGGACTCGCGCAGATTGTGGCTGGCAAGTTCCAGCTCGCCGAAATTACGCGAGAATGCCATCTGGGTTTCGTCGCTGAGGCGCTGGTCGTGGAATACCATGACGCCGAATTCGTCCATGCCCTTTTCAATCTCGGCCGCCTGGTCACGGGTCAACGGCTGCGTGATGTCGATGCCAGAAGCGACACCGCCAAAGAACGGGCGAGACACCGGATCGATCGGGCGGATGGATAACGTCATGGCAGAACTCCCTTCCTGGCGCCCCAATGGGCATGGGAGCGTGTGAAGCCACGCGTCGTCTGTCAACATCGCGCAGGCTTAGGGCTGCCATGCCTGCAGGTAGGCGAACACCGACTGCACCGGCACCACGTCGGCGTATTTCATTTGTAGGTCGTAGAGATTGGCGAAGTGCGGGCTCTCGTGCCGGTCAGCGGTGCACTCCTCCGGCACGATGGTGCGGAAGCCGTGCGACAGACTGTCCACGGCCGTGGCGCGCACGCAGCCGGAGGTCGAGCCGCCGGTCACGATCACCGTGTCGATACGATGGAAATTCAGCAGCGACGGCAGATACGTCTCGTGAAACGCCGAGGCCATGCGCTTATTGATGATGGTGTCACGTTTCGGGTCGATGCTCAGCCGATCATCGAGCTGCGAACGGCGTGATCCCGCTTTGATATTCTGCAACGCGTCAGGACCATCCGAACGCGTGCCCCAAACGCCGCAATCGTCGCCGGAATCGGAATAGGCGACATAGGTCCAGATCACCGGAAGATCGCGCTCACGCATCAGTTTCGCCAGCCTGTCGATGTATTCGATCTGCCGCGGGTCCGTCTCATAGGCAGTGGGAAACTCGTCCGGACGCGTATAGGCGTGCTGCACGTCGACATTCACCAAAGCCGGACGCTGACCGAAGCCGAAGCGTTTGCGCGGCGGCCCGGACTTCAGCGCTTCGAATAGTTCGCGGGCGGTCAGGTTCGAGTGTTCCACGTCGATGATCCTCCGGATGGTGGTGGCGCCTTGCATTGACCCGGTGCGCCGCGTGCCGGATAGTGCCGCCAACAACAGCTCGGAGGAAGCGGTAACGCGCGGTCCTCGGGGCACAAGGTCACGGTTCCGCAGCAACGAAAGTCTGTGCGACCATGGCCCATGCCCGAGCTGTGTCCCCACCCCCCGCACCACAATCCCGATCTCGCGATAAGTGCGCATCGGCAACCGCCTGGCGGATGATCCTGGCCGCGATGCTGCTGGCGGTTGCGCTGTTACCGGCAGCGTCGAATGCGCGCGCCGGAGATCAGATATTGCGGGTCTCGCTGAACACTGAGCTGCAGGTCCTCGATCCGATCTACTCGACCGTCAACGCGACGCGGGTGTTTGCCTATATGGTGTTCGATACCCTGGTCGCCATCGATAACGAGGGCCAGTACCACCCGCAAATGCTCGAAGGCTGGAAGATCAGCGACGACCGCATGACCTATACGTTCCGCCTACGGGATGGCTTGCTGTGGAGCGATGGGACTGAGGTCACCGCTGACGATTGCATTGCCTCAATCCGCCGGTGGGCAAAACGGGAGTCGTTCGGCGCGCAATTGATCGCTGCAACGCAGGCGTTCCGGGTGATCGATAAGCAAACCTTCGAACTGCAACTCAGCCGCCCGTTTGCTTTCGTTATCGAGGCCCTGGGCAAACCCGGCAATGTCATTCCGGTGATGATGCCGGCGCGGCTGGCCAACCTCGATATCAGCAAACCAGTTCCGGACGTGGTCGGCTCGGGTCCGTTCCTGTTCCGCCGTGACGAATGGCGCCCCAACGATCGGGCAATCTTCGTGCGTAACCCGAATTACCGTCCGCGCCCGGAACCGCCGGATGGGCTGTCCGGAGGCAAGGCGGTGCACCTCGACCGCGTCGACCTCGTCAGCATGCCGGACCAGGCGACGCGCGTCGCGGCGTTGCGCACCGGTGAAATCGACATGCTGGAAGTCGTGCCGTTTGACTCCATCGCCATCCTGCGGCGCGATCCCAACATCACCATCACGTCGCAACACGGTATCGAACAGATGCTGACGGTGCTCGCACTGAATCACCTGCAGCCACCGTTCAACAATGTTCAGATGCGGCGTGCCTTGCAGGCCGCGATCGCGCAGGACGAGGTTATGGCCGGCATGGGCCTGCCGGAGGACATGTATCTGCCGCGCTGCCTGTCGATCTACATGTGCGATTCGCCGAATACGACCGACGCCGGCACGGAGGTGTATCGCTCGGCCGGGATCGAGCAGGCAAAGAAACTGCTTCAGCAAGCTGGCTATCACAACGAACCGGTGGTGTTTCTGCATGCCAGCACCTCAGCTTTACTGGATCCGGTGGGCCTGATTACCGCTGACCAAATGCGGCAGGCCGGCTTCAACGTCGATGTCCGCACCTCGGATTTCACCACGATCGACCAGCGGCGGCGCAGCCGTGCACCGGTCGAGCAAGGCGGCTGGAGCGTGGTGCCGATCGTCTGGAATGGGATCGATCTGGTGAACCCGCTGTCGGATCCCGCCGTGTCGTATAATTGTTCCGAATCCAATCCGGGTTGGTACTGCGATGCCAGGATGACCGATTTGTTGCGCCGTTATTCGGCAAGCTTTGATGCCGCGGAACGCAAGGATCTCGCCGCGCAAATCCAGGCGGAGTTTCACGCCAACGTCAATTACGTGATTGCCGGTCAGTTCTCCGCCCCACGGGCCTACCGCTCCGACCTGCACGGCGTGATCCCGTTCGCTTTTCCGGTGTTCTGGAACATCGAGCGGAAATAAAGCGCAATCGCCGGTCAGGCCTGGTCTGCCGCTTCAAGCGCCAGCAGCGCGAATGTGGCCAACCAGTGCTCGCCCATATAGTCTTCTTCAATGTGTTGCAGGCTGGCGGCAACGTGGCGCGCCGCAACATCTCGCATCAACGCAACGCGCGGGTCCGATCCCGGAAGCGCGCCGGCCAGACGACTCCAGCACCACGCGCGGCTGAGATTCAGCCCGTCCAGATGAGCGATTTTCCCGTCGCTTCGGTCGCTGGCAACAACCGGTTGAAACAGCGTGCGCGGCTCGCGCTGCGCAAGCCGAGGCAGAAAACGCGTGAACCAGCCGGCAAATTCCTCCGGCGGCAGCACGCGCCGCATACACTCGGCCTCGATCAGGCACGGCGACAGAAAGTCTTCGCCACTGGGCTCCCAGGCCTGACAGTCTGCATCATCCAAGTACCAATCATGGGCCGCTCGGGTCAGCGCAGCTGCCAGTTCGCCATCGTTGCAGGCCTGCGCATAGTCCACCGCAAGCGCCAGAGCGAACGCGGTGCTGGAATGCGCACCGGAACGGATGGGATAGCGCGCCTTTGGCAGAAACTCCAGAAACCGTCTGGCGAATGCCTCGGCCAACGGCTGCAGCGCAGCAGACCAATGCGCGGCCTCGTGGTGTGGATGCGCCTGCAATTCGGCCGCCAGCTTCAGCAGCCACGCCCAACCGTACGGCCGTTCAAAGGCGCGAGCAAAGGGACGCGAAAGATAGGCCAGTTCGACCGCAACGTTTTC
>JBEKQQ010000205.1:0-8238 GCA_049519555.1 Acetobacteraceae bacterium | reverse complement strand
AGCCACCGTGCGGTCAACGGCGAGTTTCCGCCGAGGCTTCCGGCCCGCGTCGGACTGCTCTGGGCCTCCCCCAGGTCCCGTGACACCATTGGCGCCCAATCCAAAGGAGCCCGTATGAGCACCACATTCACCGTAGGCGAACTGATCGTGCATCGCGTGATCGAGTCGGAGGGTCCGCTGTTCGATCCGCTCACCTTCTTCCCGACGCTGACCCAGGAGGTGCTGAATGACAATCTGGCCTGGCTACGACCGGTCTTCATAGATCCGGTGAGTGGGCAACTCATGCTGTGCGTCCAGTCATACGTGGTGCGGACGAAGCACCACACGATCCTGATCGATTCCTGCGTCGGCAATCACAAGGAGCGGTCGAATTATCCGTTCTGGCATCAAATGACGTCCGATCGTTACGAGCGCAATCTGGCTGCCGTGGACGTGACGGTGAACGACATCGACTACGTCATGTGCACCCATATGCACGTCGATCACGTCGGCTGGAACACGCGGCTGGAAAATGGGCGTTGGGTGCCGACGTTTCCTAGGGCGAAATATGTCTTTGCGGATCGGGAGTTGGCGTTCTGGACCGAGAAGGAACGGGCCGAGCCGGGCAAACAGCCATGGATTGTTGATTCTGTGCTGCCGATCGTTGCAGCAGGACGCCAGGAGGTAGTGACCAGCGACCACGAACTGACCGACGTTGTTAAGTTAATCCCTACGCCTGGGCATACGATCGACCATTTCTCGGTGCAGATTGGCAAACCCGGGGCAGACGCCATCGTTGCCGGCGACATGATCCATTCGCCGATTCAGGCGCGTTATCCCGAGCTTGCCATGCGTGCGGATTATGACCGCCAGCAGAGCGGCGTCACGCGACGGGCCTTGTTCAGTCGGATTTGCGATACGTCGACGTTGCTGTGTACTGGGCATTTTCCCTCGCCATCAATCGGGCGGCTGACGCGTTGGGAGGATGGGTTCCGGTTCCACATGGTGTAAGCAGTACCGCATGCGTCAACGTGTCCTCGTTGGGGATTGCCGCGTGGCGTTGTAGCGGATGACGACCGGGAACCGCTTCTGAATTCGGCCTGGCCTAGTCGGCGGCGACGACCACCAGTGCAGTGTCGTGGCTGTCGATAATCGCCTGCCGGGACGTGCGAGCCAGGATAATGCATCCATCGCTGGCGGTGTGGTTCATCTTCGAATTATCGCCGTGGATGAAAAAACCGCACCTCCCGTGCATGTCGTTGGCAGCCGCCGGATACAACGGCAGAGCGATCGGGCCGAGATGGTTGATCGGACGATGCGGCGGGCCGATCGTATAGTCGCCCCGAGGAACCGGTCCAACGCCGATCTGGGCCTGCTCGTCCGGATTGTTCAGCCCGGTCGTGTTGCCGCTGTAACCTGTGCCGACATAAGTGTTGTTGTGGCGCAGTATGCCGGTTTCTTGTACGTAACACCAGGTCACGGTGCCGCATCCGCGGCGCTGTTTATCATGCACACTACTGAAATTAAACTCCGACATTGACGTCGGAGACTTCATGATGCGAGCTGGCGCTCGCTTCAAGAAATTCTTGACCCTCCGGGGTCCTGGCGGGTGCGCAGGATCAGACTGGCGCAGCACCCGCCGCGAACCGAGGCTTACCTTCCCACAAACCTCGGCGCCCGCTTCTCCATGAACGCCGTCCTTCCTTCTTTATAATCCGCACTGTTGAAGCAAATTTCGCCAATTTCCTTCAACGCCGCCATGTTGCGTTGAGACTCGTCCTTCAGCATCTCGTTGATCGTCATCTTCGACGCCCGCACCGACAGCGGCGCGTTCTCGGAAATCGTCCGGGCGAGGCTCATCACCGCCTCGTCCAGCTCATCGGCCGGAACGCACTGGTTGATCAGCCCGATCCGTTCCGCCTCACGCCCATCGATCCGCCGCGCGCTGTACAAAATCATCCGAGCATGCGCCGGACCTACCAGATCGATCAGCCGCTTCACCGAGTCCGCCGCATAGGCAACCGACAACCGAGCCGCCGGGATCCCGAACTGACTGTCCGGCGTGCCGATCCGCAGATCGGTCGCCATGGCGATCGCCAGCCCGCCGCCCATGCAGAACCCACGAATTCTGGCAATGATCGGCTTCGAGAAGTTGTGAAACCGCTCCCGCCCGATCCCCGTCACCCGGTCATATTCTTTTTGCGCATCGGCGTTATGCCGGTTTTTCTCGAATTGCGAGATATCCGCACCCGACACGAACGCCTTGTCGCCCGCGCCCGACAGCACGACCACGCTGATCGTATCATCGGCCTCGAACTCGGCAAGAATTTCGCCCAGTCCGAGCCACATTTCCATGGACATGGCGTTGCGCTTTTCGGGTTGATTGAAGGTGACCAATCCGATGCCGCCGTCCCGCGCTGCCAGCATCTTGCCGCCGGCGTAGGCGGTCGTTCCAACCGATTCCAACATCTCAGATAACTCCCTTGTCGCGCATCGCGGCAATCTCGGCATCGGTGTAGCCGACCGACTTCATGATTTCGTCCTGATGCTCGCCGGCGTCGGGCGTATACCGCCTGATATCCTTTGAGAACCCGGAGATGTTGATTGCCGAAGCAACCACCTCGGCCTCGCCGATATAAGGGCTCACCATCTTCCGCGCCATGCCGATATGTTTCACCTGCGGATCGGCGAACACCTGGTCGATGGTGTAGATCGGCCCGCACGGGATGCCGTTGGCCTCCATCAGTTCGATCCAGTGCTCGGCCGGTTTGGTTTTGGTGATTTCACCGATTGCCGCGTTGATTGCCTTGCGATGCTTGCTGCGGCCGACCTGGGTTTTCCATTCCGGATCCTGCAGCCACTCGGGTTTGCCAATGGTCTCGCAGAACCGGGTGAACACCCGCGACGAACTGGCGGCGATATTGATGTGCCCATCGCTGGTCGGGAACACGCCGGTCGGGATGCCGGTCGGATGATCGTTGCCGGCCTGACCGGCGACCTCTTTCTCGATCAGCCAGCGGCTGCCCTGGAAGTCGAGCATGAAGATCTGCGCTTCCAGCAAACTGGTGGTGACCCAGCGGCCGACGCCGGTCCGCTCGCGGTCGAACAGCGCCATCATGCAGCCAAGCGCCAGCAGGTTTCCTGCGGTCAGATCGTCGATCGGAATGCCGACCCGCACCGGCCCCTGACCCGGCAAACCCGTAATCGACATCAGCCCGCCCATGCCCTGGGCGATCTGATCGACGCCGGCGCGCAAGCCATACGGCCCATCCTGGCCAAAGCCCGAGATCGAGCCATAGACGATCCGAGGGTTCACCGCCTTCACGTCGTCATACGACACTTTCAGCCGGTGCTTCACCGCCGCGCGCATGTTTTCCAGCACCACATCGGCGGTCTTCACCAGCCGCATGAACGCCGCATGGCCTTCGGGCGTCTTCAGGTTCAGCGTGATGGCCCGCTTGTTGCGGTGCAGGTTCTGGAAGTCGAAGCCATGGCGGCGGCCGGCAACATCTTCGCCGTCGCTGGCGGGCGGTTCGATTCGGATGACATTGGCGCCCCAATCGGCGAAATGGCGAACCGCGGTTGGCCCTGCCCGGGCGAGGGTAATGTCGAGCACCGTGATGCCGTTCAACGGCATACGGGTCTTGCTCTGGTCGAACAGGGCCTTATCGGCGGGGCTCTCCGGCATTCTTGTCCTCCATCGGGTGGTTGGGCCGATAGTCGACCTGGATGGGCTTTTGCTCAAGGGCCATGGCCAGGGCCATGGCACGAAATGAACGCGGATTGGGGGCTCCGGCCCAGATCGGGGCAAGGTTGGGGCGTTTGCAACCAGGAATTACATTTGCTCCACGGATTTCACGCGGGTCTTCGGTTCAAATAACGCAGGAGTTTTCGACCAATGGCACGGTGCGGATGTCGACCGGTGCTGCCCCCAACCACACACACGCCGGTCGATGGGCCATTTTTCAGGCCGAGGTCAACCCGGACCACACTTCGACCCGGCTTACCGCCGTGTAAGCCGGGTCGTTTTTTTTGCCCCGAGGTCCGGTCGAAGCCGATGCACGCTCCAATCGTGTTGGCCCGGGCATTATCCCGGACTCTCGGCGTCCACGGCCGGTTCATTGCCATGACAATCAGCGTTCGTCCTTGACGAAGCAACGCCTCGCCGTCATAAGCCCCGCTTCTTATCGCCAGAGGGCAGCTATGTCGCGACGCTGTGATATCACCGGCAAGGGCGTGTTGAGTGGCAACAATGTGAGCCACGCCAACAACAAGACCCGCCGCCGGTTTCTTCCCAACCTGCAGGTCACCTCGTTGCTGTCCGAGGCCCTGGGCCAGACCATTCGGCTGCGCCTGTCGACCCGCGCGATCCGCACCATTGAGCATAATGGCGGCATCGACGCGTTCCTGCTCACGACCAACGCCTCGAAACTGACCGAGCGGGGTCAGGAACTGAAGCGCAAGATCACCAGCGCGAAGGCGAAGCGGGTGCAAGCCCAGGCGTAGTGAGTAAACCGCGGGAGCGGTACACCAGACAGCTTCGGATCAGGAGCAACGCCTTTCGTCTCAGATCCGAGCGCGGTTTGGCGTGACCGCCGTGCCAAAGCAACGGCCGTTCGTTGCGGTTTTCAGTGCGAATTGCGGCAATGCCCGCACTGGTGGCGCCGGATTGTGCGCAACGCTCCTTCTGTGCAAAGCATCCGATGGTCCAGCCCACAGCGGCGAAGCCGGAACTGACAATATCGGACGGAGGAAACCATGAGCGCGGCGCCACAAGCCCAGGAAGCGGGGGCCATCCTGGCCCGGCTCGATCGGTTACCGGCGACACGCCATATCTGGGCCATGGTCGCGCTGCTGTCGCTTGGCGGCATGTTCGAATTCTACGATCTGTTCTTCACCGGCTACGTCGTACCCGGACTGGTCAAGGCGGGGCTGTTGGCGAACGTGTCGCTTGCTATATTCTCCGGACCTGCAGCGTTCGTGGCGGCGACGTTCGGCGGCCTGTTCATTGGCACTTTCGTATTCGGCTACGTCGCTGACCGGTACGGGCGGCGAACGATCTTCACGTGGTCCATGTTGTGGTACTCGGCGACCACCGTGATCATGGCGGTGCAGACCACCGGCATGGGTGTCTGCCTGTGGCGGCTGATCGCCGGCATCGGCATTGGAGTCGAACTGGTGACGATCGACACCTACCTCTCCGAGTTGATGCCGAAGGAGATGCGCGGGCGAGCCTTCGCTATCAATCAGGCGATCCAGTTTTGCGTTGTGCCGGTGGTGGCTTTGCTGGCCTATCTGCTGGTGCCCCAGGCGCCGTTCGGCATCGATGGTTGGCGCTGGGTTGTGCTGATCGGCTCGGCGGGCGCCATTGTCGTTTGGTTCTTGCGCCGCGGCCTGCCGGAAAGTCCGCGCTGGCTGATCAATCAGGGGCGGCTCGATGAAGCCGACCAGGTGACGACGGCGATCGAGACCAAGGTGCGCGCCGACCTGCATGGCGCGATGCTGCCGCGGCCGGCAGCGCACGACGTCGGCCGGGCCGAACCGGTTGGCAGCTTCGCCGAAATCTGGTCGCCACCGTATCGCAGCCGCACCATCATGCTGGTGGTTTTCCAGTTTTTTCAGACCTTCGGCTTCTACGGTTTTGCGAATTGGGTGCCGACCCTGATCGCCCAAAAGGGGATCAACCTGAGTTCGAGCCTGCTGTATTCCTTCATCATTGCCACCGCCAACCCATTCGGCCCGCTGCTGGCCACGAGTTTTGCCGACAAGTTCGAGCGTAAATGGCAACTGGTTGGTGCGGCCATAGGCATCGCCGTATTTGGTGTGTTGTTCTCACAACAGACGGTCGTTCCGCTGCTGATTTTGTTCGGCGTGCTGATCACGTTGTCGAATAACGTGATGTCCTATTCGTTCCACGCCTACCAGACCGAGTTGTTCCCCACCCGAATACGCGCCCGAGCGGTTGGGTTCACTTATTCGTTCAGCCGCATCAGCACGGTGTTCGCCAGTTTCATCATCGGCTTCTTCTTGCAAAAGGGCGGCGTGACCGGAGTGTTTGGCCTGATTGCCTTCGCGATGCTGATGGTGGTGCTGTCGATCGGTCTGTTCGGGCCGCGCACACGGGATCTGCAACTCGAGCAAATCTCGCATTGAATGCCTCGGGGTCAGATCAGTGCGAGTCAGATCAGCAAATACGGCAACAGCGAATCCAGGCGGCGACGTCCCGACTGAGTCGCCGTCAGGCGGCCATCGTGCCACGTAACATAGCCCGCCTCGGCGGCCTGCTGAAACGCACCAGCGTCAATCGCACTTTCCAGCGTGCGACCGGTGCGCGCGAGGAAGCGGTCCGCCGATAGCCCCTCCATCAAGCGCAGACCCATCAACAGCATTTCCCGGACGGATTCGTCATCTGACAACTCGATTTCCTCGGTCATTCCGTGGCCGGTTCGTTCCACGCGATCTGCCCAAGGTTCGGGCGCACGATGACGCCTTGTGGCGATAATCCTTCCATCCACAGTCAGACGGCCATGTGCTCCTGGGCCTATCCCGGCATAATCGCCATAGCGCCAATATTGCAGGTTATGCCGACTTTCGCCGCCGGGTTTCGCATAATTGGAGATTTCGTATTGCAGCAGGCCGAACCTGGCGGCTTCCTCGGCGGTCGCATCATACAACGCAGCGGCGAGATCTTCGTCCGGCAGCACGATATCGCCGCGCCGGTGCATTGCCTCGAACTTCGTTCCAGACTCAATGGTGAGTTGATACAGCGACAAATGGTCGGCGACCAGATCCAGTGCGCGGCGTAGCTCGGTCCGCCATGCGGCGACGCTCTGACCGGGCCGGGCATAGATCAAATCGAACGATATCCGTGGGAACAGCCGGCGCGCGATTTCCAGCGCCGTAACCGCCTGCGCCACGGAATGCTGGCGTCCAAGCATCGCCAGCGGTTCCGGCTCCAGACTTTGGATACCGATCGAAATCCGGTTGACCCCGGCATCGCGCAGTGCTGCCAGTCGGGACGTTTCGATACTGGTCGGGTTTGCCTCCAGCGTTATTTCCAGATCGTTCTGACAATCAAACAACGCCCGCGCATCCTCCAACAACGCCGCCACAGTTTCCGGTTCCATCAAACTAGGCGTTCCGCCACCGAAAAAGATCGAGCGTAACGAACGCCGGCCAATCCGTTCCGCTTCCCAGGCCAGTTCACGGCGCAGAGCATTGCGAAAACGCTGTTGCGGAACGACGTCCCGGACATGCGCGTTGAAATCGCAATACGGACAGCGCGACAGGCAGAACGGCCAGTGGATGTAAAGTGCCAGTGGTTCAGCAATTTGGCTCATACGCAAATCTGCCAATATGTAAACGCAATCAACGAAATACACAGGATTGCAACGAGTCGACCGCCACGAAATGCACAAGATTCGAATCCAATCTTGCTCGCGATTCCGTTGGCGCGGTTTAAGATCAGGTTGGCCCACTGCGCGTCCCTGTCATTGCGAGCGAAGCGAAGCAATCTGCATACCTCACGTGAAGCAGATTGCTTCGCTTCGCTCGCAATGACAGGAGGCGAATTTTGAACGGGTTCAATCTGACTGGAAAGCGCTTTAACCCTTACATACGCCGACCTGATCGCTGCGGCACTGAATTTCGCCATGACCCGGGCTGCCACAATCGCACTGTCCCATCTGTGGTCATCTGTGTTCATCTGCGCGTATCTGTGTTTTACTCTTTTTGGCGCCCGCACTCCACCTGCCTCATTAATGACGCATCAGACACAGCAAGTAAACACAGATGCACACAGATAACCACAGATAGAAGATAGCCCGGCAACGCCAACATTCGCCCCTACACCCAAGCGGAGCACAACCGTGGCAAAGGATGTCTGCACCGCCACATGCGGTCACCCGTGCTTCAAATCCGCAGATGATCCGGGATACGCAGGCCCAAATGGGTGGGCACATCCCAGATCTCCTGCACCGCACGTAGTGGCTTGAACCCAGCCAGCAGGTAATTCGGCAACGCCCGAGGGTGATCGGCAGTGCAGGTGTTGACCGTCACCGTTCGAGGCCCACTCTGCCACGCCGCATCGATGGCCTGCCGCAGGAAGCCCGGCCCACAGCCCGTGCCGATCACATGCGGCATCAGGCCGAAATAGCTTAGGTTGACGCTGGTGCCGTAGCGCGCGTCCAGTTAGAAGAAGCCGGCCGGCTCGCCATCCTTGTAAAGCACATGAATTTCCAGCGACGGATCATCCAACAG
>JBEKQQ010000204.1:0-8514 GCA_049519555.1 Acetobacteraceae bacterium | reverse complement strand
GAAGAGTGATCCGAAGCGACGTATCACGGGGTTCATTCAGCTTGGCGTCACCGATCAGCTGGTGGACCGGTTTGGAAGCTATATCGGGGCCGGCGTGACCGTTGCAGGCCTCATTCAAGGCCGGCCTGACGACGAACTGGGCCTGGCCATGGCCATGGCTCGCAACGGGTCGCACTACATCGAGGGTCAGCAAATGGCGGACCTGCCGGTAACCACGGCAGAGACCGTCATCGAATTGAGTTACCTCGCACAAATCGCGTCCTGGTTGGCGATGCAGCCCGATCTTCAGTACGTGATCAATCCGAATACCGACCCGCGCCGGAGTGATGCGGTTATTGGGCAGCTTCAGCTTGAAATAAAGTTCTGAACCGGTTGGTTCAGAGGGTTACGTCGGCCGCTGGCGACACAGCGCCTCCGCCAGCCACCCCACTGCCCGAGCAGCGGCGCCCAGGGCGGCGTCCCTCGTATCCCAGGCGGCGTGGGAGAAAAATGCCACCGGCGTCCACGTGCCGCCGTCTTCAACGTCGCGGCGAAATTCTTCGAAGCCGTAGGTGCCATCAGGACGCAGGAACAGATCGACACATCGATCATGTGTGCCGTTTTCAATACTGGCGACGACGGTCCATGTGGGGTCGATGCGTTTCGACATAATAGAATGAAGCCGCTTAGAGCGCTTTCCGTTTGGGTTGAGCCACTGCGGTGAATTCTAGCCGGTTCGGTCTGATTGGGAAGCGTTCCAGGAGGCGCGCGCCAACCGATACAGAATGTGCCGGCGCAGCGGACTGTTTTCCGCGACCAGAGGATGATCGAATTCGATCGTCCGGGTCATCCCCAATCGTTCCATGACCCGCCGGGATGCTGTATTGCCCAGTACGGTGATGGCAACAATTTCCTGCAGCCCGACGCGAGTGAAGCCGTCCTCGATCGCCGCCCGCGCTGCCTCGGTGGCGTAACCACGACCCCAATAATTACGATGCAGCCGCCAGGCGACTTCGACCGCCGGGGTGAATGAGGCCTCGAATTTCACCCGCGACAATCCGACGGCACCGATGAACGGGGCCACGCCTGGCGCTTCGACAGCCCACTTGCAATAGCCGGTCTCGGCCAGGTGCCGTACCGCTTGCGCAACGTAGTCATCGCTCTGCGCGCGGGTCAGCGGGCCCACCAGATACCGCATCACGACAGGATCGGCATTCTGCTCGGCAAACAACGGCAAATCGCTGTCCCGCCAGGGTCGCAGGATCAACCGAGCGGTTTCGATCATGGCTGCTCTGGACGTTGTGGCCAAGGTGCACCGTAACGCGGCACGTTTGCAAAATCCACGCCCCCCGGCCCAAAACAATCCAGAGGTTGACGGGACCGCCAGAGCAGTGACACTCGCGGTCACAGTCATAAACGGAGGAACCCAACCATGAGCGATGTAACAATTCTGGCGACCGGCCTGGGTTTTCCCGAAGGCCCAGTGGTGTGCGCCGACGGCTCCGTTGTGCTGACGGAAATTCGCAACAACCAATGCTCGCGGGTCACCCCGGACGGCAAGGTCAGCGTGTTTTCCAAATGTGGCGGCGGCCCGAACGGATTGGCGATTGGTCCGGACGGCTTCTTCTATCTGTGTAACAATGGCGGTAGCCGTTATGTCGAGGGTCACTCGATGGGTGTCGGACCGCATCCTGACTACAAGTTCGGCTCGGTGCAGCGCATCGATCCGAAAAGCGGCGAGGCGAAACTGCTTTACAAAGAAGTCAACGGCCATGTGCTGTCGGCGCCCAACGACCTCGTCTTCGACACCGCCGGTGGGTTCTATTTCACCGACCTGGGCAAGCGCTATGCGCGGCATCGCGATCATGGCGGGCTGTATTACGCGTTGCCCGATGGCTCGAAGATCGTCGAGCTGGCCTATCCCATTCTCAGCCCCAACGGCTGCGGTCTGTCGCCCGACGGCAAGACGATTTATGTCGCCGACACCGAAGGCGCGCGGCTATGGGCGTTCGATATCGAGGCGCCTGGCGTTATCAAGGCCGCTAAACCGCATGCTGCGCACAGCGGGCGCGTCATCGCCGGTCTGGGCGGTGCTGCGCGGTTCGACAGCCTCGCGGTCATGGCCAGCGGCAATATCTGTGTGGCGACGTTGACCACCGGCTATATCACCGAGATTTCGCCGCAAGGCGACATCGTTCGTGCCGAGAAGATGCCCGACACTTATCCGACCAATATCTGCTTTGGCGGTCCCGATATGCGCACCGCTTATATCACTCTGTCTGATACCGGACGGCTTGGCGTCATGCAGTGGCCGGAGCCGGGATTGAAGCTGAATTTCAACTGAGCACCGCCATTTTGTTTGAGCGGCGAGGTAGCGTTTTCTTGCTGCTCGGCATGTTGGCCTGGGTGGCCGCCGGTCTCGTCGGCGCACTGCTGGTCGCGACGGTACTGGGCTTTAGTGCCGTGCTGCTGCGTCAGGTACTGGGCTTCGGGTTTGTTCCCGAGCCAGGCCTGCTGGCCTACGTGTTGGCGGGGTCGACTGCGTTTCAGGGAACGTTGCTTTTGGGCGCACTGTGGCAAGGGCGTCGGCTTGGCAATGGCGACCGTCGCGAGGGCCTCGGCATTCGACGGATCCGCCATGTCGGCCAGGTGGCGCTGCTTTGCGTGGTGATGATCGTTTGTCTGTTGAGCTTTGTGCTGTTGGCTGCACGCATTCCGGCTTTGCGCGAATTCGCAAAATCGGTCACGCCCGATATCATGGCTCGCCTGGGTGAGGGCGGGCCGTTGGCCGTGCTGGTGAAAGTGACGCTCGCAGTGATCCTGGCGCCGCTGTCGGAGGAACTGTTTTTCCGCGGCTGGCTTTGGGAAGCTCTGGGCCGACGTGGCCACGCCTTTGCCACGACTGCCTGTGTGACGGCGGTGCCCTGGTTATTGCTGCACGGCCTGGATTCGCCGGCGCGGATCGTGTTTTTAATTCCTGCCGCGGTGGTGTTTTCGGTTGCCCGTCAGCGGGGCGGCAGCGTTCTTGCGTCACTGCTGGTGCATGTGACCAACAACACGACCGCGGTGTTGATGCAGGCAATTGCCGTGCTGGTCAGGGCGTGAATCCCGCTTACAATTCCAGTTCCCATTCCTCGCCGACCATTGGCGGGCCGAAATCGCTGTGCGGTACGCTGCTTACGAGTTGAAAACCGGCCGCGCGATAAATGTTGCGCGCCGCCAGCAGAATATCGTTGGTCCATAATGTCATGCGACGATAGCCGGCCTGACGCGCGAAGCCGATACAGTCCTCGACCAGCCGTTTGCCAATGCCGAGACCGCGTGCCGATGGCTCCACCAATAACAGCCGCAGCTTGCCAATGTCGTCCGTTTTGCGAACCAGGAAAATCGAGCCCAGTCGAACGCCGTCGCGCTGGGCGATCCAGGCGCGCTCGCGGGCGGGATCGTGCTGGTTCAGGAATGCGCCGGCGACCTGCGCGACCAAGGCTTCGAACCGGTGATCGAAGCCGTACTCCGAAGCATAGAGTGCGCCGTGGCGCTCGATGACCCAGCCGATATCGCCGGGTTCTGGGTGGCGCGTGGTCCAGGACGGCGGAGGGCCGTCGGATAACAGCCTGGTAATGCTTTGCATGCCGCGAACCACCGCTTCCTGCGCGGGCTCGGGCAACGCAGCCAGCATCCCGCCGATCTCCAGCCGAGAGCGTTGGTCCAATGGAGCGAACGCCGCGCGCCCGGACGCGGTCAGCGCCAGAATGGTCTGCCGCTTATCCTTCTCGGACGGACCGCGGGTCAGCATCCCGTCTTGCTCGAACGACCGCAGCATGCGGCTGAGATAGCCGGCATCCAGTTCCAGCGCTGCACCGATCTGGGTCGCGGTGAGACCATCGGTGTGCGCCAGTTCGTACAGCACCCGCGCCTCGGTCAGCGAGAATCGGCTTTGCAGATAGCCCTCCTGCACGACGCCGATGCGGCGCGTGTAGAACCTGTTGAAGGCACGGACTGCTGCGGTGCGGCGATCAAGAGCGCTCTGTTCCATCGGATGAGGATGGCGAAGAAACTTGACTCAGTCAACTAACTGTCAATAGCCGAGTGCCAACCCGTCTTTGCGTGGTTCGGAGCCTGCCACCAGACAGCCGCGGTCGCGGTCGATCCAGATTGCCTGCCCGCCGCCGTGCGGCCGCTCAACGATCTCGGGCACATGCCCCATTGCTGTCAGCCGAGCCACCACATCCGCCGGGATGCCGCGCTCGATTTGCAGTTTGCCGCCTAACGGCAGCAGCCGCGGCAAATCGATCGCCTCCTGAATGTCGAGGCCATATTGCAGGAAATTGGTCAGGAACCAGGAGTGGCCCATTGGCTGGTAGTGTCCGCCCATCACGCCATACGGCATCACCGCCTGGCCATTCTTGCCGACCATTCCAGGAATGATCGTGTGCATCGGCCGTTTGCGCGGCGCGATGCAATTCGGGTGGCCGCGCTGGACGCGGAAGCCGAAGCCGCGGTTCTGCAACATGACGCCGGACCGTTCCGACAGAATGCCGGAACCAAACCCTTGAAACAGCGAGTTGATGAAACTGCACGCATTGCCGTCTTTATCGACGACGCACAGATAGACGGTGTCGCGATGCGGCGGCATCAGAGCCTCGCCGGCCGCGGGCAGGTTGACCATGGCCTTGTCGTCCTTGATCAGCGCGCGGCAGGCGTTCAGGTAGTCCCGGCTTAACAGTTTCGCCACCGGCACGTCGACCTGCGACATGTCGGCAACGAAAGCATCGCGGTCGCGGTAGGCCAGACGCGCTGCCTCGATATGCCGCTGCGCACGGATCGTGCCCAACGGGCCGTCCGGGGCATCACCGAGACCCTCCAGCATGCCGAGGATCATCAGCACCAGAATGCCCTGACCGTTCGGCGGGATTTGGTACACGTCGTAACCGTTCCATTTGATCGTGATCGGCTCGACGAAGTCGGCGTTGCCGAGGCCATGGGCGAAATCTTCCTCGGTGTGCAGGCCGCCATGTTTTCGAAGTGTGGCGACGATGTCGGCGGCGATCGGGCCTTCATAAAACGCGCGGGCGCCATGCCGAGCGACGGTGCGTAACGTTTCGGCAAGGCCCGGTTGGACGAAGAGATCACCAGGGTTAGGGGCAGAGCCGCCGGGCAGGAAGTGGAACGAGCCGTTTTTGCGGAGTTTGCCTTCCAGGCGTTTCCAGTCCCAGGCCAGTTTGGGGGCGACCGGCCAGCCTTCCTCGGCGAAACGGATCGCCGGCTGCAACAATTCGTCGAGGCCTTTGCGGCCGTGCGCTTTCAGCAACGTCTCCCAGGCGTTGATGGCGCCGGGTATGGTGACGGAATGGGCCGAGGTGTTTTCGATCGCGGTGATGCCGGCGTTCTCATACCAGTCGATGGTTGCTGCGGCGGGCGCGCGGCCGGAGCCGTTCAACCCGATCACCTTGCCCGAGCCGGCGGGGGCATAGAGGCAGAAGCAATCGCCGCCGATGCCGGTCGACTGCGGCTCGATAACACACAGCACGGCGCAGGCGGCAATGGCGGCGTCGAGTGCGTTGCCACCGTCGCGGAGAACGTCAAGCGCGGTCAGAGTCGCCGCCGGCATCGAGGTGGCGGCCATGCCATGGGTGGCATAGACCGGGCTACGGCCGGGAAAGTGGTAATCGCGCATCAACGCTCCTCTGGGTTGCCACGGGGTCTGTCCCCCAAAGGGGCCTTTCCATAGTATGACCCCGGATCGCGCTCTGACAAAATTTTATCCGTTGGACGCCCACCCCGGAGGACCGTCGCATGGCCGACACTATCAGCTACGCGGACTTTGAGGCCGTGGACATCCGCGTCGGTACCATCGTCGACGCGCAACCGTTCCCGGAGGCGCGAAAGCCAGCGATCAAGCTGACCATAGATTTCGGCGCCGAAATCGGGGTGAAGAAGTCCTCGGCCCAGTTGACCGTGCATTACCAGGCGGACCGGCTGTTGGGGCGGCAGGTCTGCGCGGTGGTCAATTTCCCGCCGCGCCAGATCGGTCCCTTCATCAGCGAGGTCCTCACTCTGGGCATGCCCGATGCCGACGGAGCGGTGGTGCTGATCGCGCCCGACTTCAAAGTGCCGAATGGCGGCAAATTGTTCTGATGGCCACGCATTATCTGACGGTTTCGTGGGACCAGTTTCATCGTGATGCGAAGGCTTTGGCGGAACGGCTGGCATCCGCCGGTCCGTGGCGCGGCATTGTCGCAATCAGCCGCGGCGGTCTGGTGCCGGCGACGATCATCGCCCGCGCCCTGAACATCCGTGTGGTGGAGACGGTGTCGGTTGTCGCATACGACCAACTGTCACAGGGCGAGGAAGCCCTCGGCGAACCCAGGGTGACGAAGCTGCCGGACTTTGCCGGCGACGGCGAGGGTTTTCTCATTGTCGACGATTTGGTCGATACCGGAACAACCGCGCGAGTGGTGCGGGCGCTGTTGCCGAAGGCTTATTTCGCTTGCGTTTATGCCAAACCCGCTGGTCGGGGTCTCGCTGACGATGTGCTGAAGGAGGTCAGTCAGGACACCTGGATCGTATTGCCGTGGGAGCAGATGTGACCCTGGCCGGCGGTGCCGGATCACCCGAACTCCGGTGATCGATTGGTCGGCTTCGCCGGGCGCCTTCCAGCTGACGCAACTGCTGATTTTGGTGACCGTGGCAGTGTTCATTGGTGGTCGTTTTTTGCCGCTGCGCTATCGTCAACGCGTCGGGGTTGCGTTGACGATCTGCTACCTGACCGGGGTTGCGGCGTTCCTGGTTTACTTGCTGCTGCGCTGACATAGTGATTTCGGCCACGCCTGGCGGTCGCAATGGCCGAGGTCGGATCAGGGCACCGTATCCAGGATAGGCCGCACAAACGACAACAGATTTCCCCCACGAAAAAAATAGCCGGCGATCCCGGCTCCAGCTGCAGCCTCCAGATCGGTTGGCTGATCGCCGATCAGCACCGAGCGCGCCGGATCGAGTTCCCAGGCCCGGATCAGGTCGCGCAACATGCCGGGCGCCGGTTTGCGCCAGTCGCTGACCGCCCGGTACGCCGGTAAAATGGCATCCGGATGGAACGGGCAATAGCGCGCATCGTCGATGGTGCCGCCGTGACGCCGTGCTTCATCTGCCATCCAGTCAAGCAGGTCTCGCACTGCAGCCTCGTCGTACCGGCCACGCGCGACACCCGACTGGTTGGTGACGACAAACACGTGCCAGCCCGTTTCGGTAGCGTGCCGGATCGTCTCCAGTGCACCAGGCATCCACTCGAACCTCTCGCGTGACCCGACATGGCCGTGATCGACGTTGACCACTCCGTCACGATCCAGAAACAAGGCCCGCCGCCGGCGTAACGCCCGCAGTTCGGCATCGGCGCGAGCGAAAGCCTCCGGCACGCCGATGTCACGGAAATGCCCCTCGTCCAACGTCCCGCGCAACGCACCGGCGGCGGCGATCCCAGGCAGGACGTCCGCTTCCAATGAACAAACCGGCCGCAGCGCGTCCAGCAACCGGCGCCGAAACAAATACACCCCGGCGTTGATGATGCCAGGCGCCCCATTCGGCGGCCGTTGCTGCAAGGTCACGACCCGGTCGCCCTCGATTGTCACCGCCCCGGAGCGCGACGCATCCGGTGAATGCCTGAGCAACATCCGGCCCACGACGTCTGGCTCATCCGCCGCCGCCGCGGCCAGCAAAGTCGCGAGGTTGGTGTCGAACAGCGCATCGCCGTTACACAACAGAAATCTTTCATGCAGCTGCCCGCGCGCGTGAAACACCGCGCCGCCGGTGCCGGCCCGGAGCGGTTCGCGGTAGACCGAGATGGTGACCGGCCGCGGCAGCCTCGCCCGGATCGTCGGCAATGCGCGGTCGACCGCATCGGACAGTTCCCCGCTCAGCAACAGGAACTCGGTGACGCCGAAGCGGCAAAGCTCGCGCAGCAGCCAGGCCAGCAACGGCGGCTCGCCGTGGATCAGCAGCGGCGGCTCGCCGTGGATCAGCAGCGGCTTCGGCACCGTCTCGGTCAGCGAACCAAGGCGCGTGCCAGGCCCACCGACGAGCACGGCGCATTGACGAATGGTGACGCTTGGCATGCTACGTCTCTTGGTGCCTGGTCGGAAGGGCCTGACGCCCGCGGCGTCCGGATCAATCGAGGGATCGACGACAGGGTGTCATCGCAAAGCCTACGGTCTGGCGACAGCCACCATATACGACTGGCAGGGCAACGCCAGGTGATCGCGCGGGTTTCGTCCCATCGCCGCCAATGGACCCTTGTTGATTTCGTATTTGAAAGATTACGGTTTCGCCGCGCCGATGGAATTCACCGGCCGCTACACGGGCGGGACCGCATGTGAGCCGCGTGCCTGCGGTGCGTTCGAGGCACGGTTTGTGTTCTCGTCCGATGCGGTCTGGATCGGCATCATCAAAAATGGGCGGATGCGGATTTATGGCAAACCACCGCGACAGGTGCGGGCGCTGTTGTTGCGGGGAAAGAACCAGACCGCCTGGCGGGGACCGGTC
>JBEKQQ010000203.1:0-8557 GCA_049519555.1 Acetobacteraceae bacterium | reverse complement strand
GTTCGGCGCTTTCAACGAGCCGACCGTGATCTTCGTCACGTTCGTGCTCGCACTGACGACGCACACCGACCTGCCGTATGCGTTCGGGTCCGCGATCCGTTCGAGCGCGGTGCAGGTGGTGCGCCCGAGCCACCTGCTGATGATCGCCGCGTTCTTCATGCTGGTGCTCAACGAGACCGGGCGGATCCCGGTCGAGAACCACGGCTCGACGCTCGAGTTCGGCCAGATCGAGGAGGCGCGCGTCGTCGAGCACTCCGGTCCGGGCCTCGCGTTCCTGCGCTGGGGCTCAAGCGTCAAGCAGCTGATCCTCTTCACGGTTCTGATGAACGTGCTCGTCGTCCCGTGGGGGCTCTCGGGCAACGGGCGTCTCGACGACGTCGCCCTCGCGATCGGCCTGTTGCTCGTGAAGGCACTCGGGGTCGGCGCCGTCATCGTCGTGATCGAGTCGAGCTTCGCCAAGCTCCGCCTCTACAAGATCCCCGAGTTCACCGTCGCGAGCTTCCTGCTCGCGCTGCTCGCGGTCGTGATCTTCCTCTTCGAACCCGCGTTCGGAAACGTGCATCTGAGCGTCTTTGGCGCCGCCGCCACGTGCACCGCCGCGATCGCTACCGCGTCGGCCGGCCGCGCCTTGCGGATCGCGATCACGTGCGTCGCTCCAGCACGGCAGCGAAGAACCCATCGGTGCCATGCCGCGCCGGCGTCAGCGACAACATATCTCCTTGCAGTGCAGCCCCGGGCAAAGCCCACGCCTTCGCCAGCGGCACCAGCACAAACTCTGGATGACGGATCAGAAACGCGGACACCTGTCCCTCATTCTCCTGTTCCAGCAGGGAGCACGTCGCATAGATCAGACGACCGCCGATGCGGACCAGCCTCCTTGCGGCGTCGAGGATGCTGGACTGTTTCCGCACTAATTCCAAGAGGTCTTGTTCGGTCAAACGGTGCCGCGCATCCGGATTGCGCCGCCATGTTCCGGTCCCGGTACAGGGTGCATCGACCAGCACCCGATCGAACGTTCCGGCGCGCCGCTTTGCCCACTTATCGCCGGGCTGCACCAGATGACGTTCGACATTGCTCACGCCGGCTCGTCGCAATCGCCGCACCGCACTCTCCAACCGAAACGCTGATACGTCGCACGCAACGATTTGGACACGGTTCCCCATCATCGCCGCCAGCGCCAAGGTCTTGCCGCCGGCTCCGGCACACCAGTCGACTACTCGCATTCCTGGCCGCGCGTCGGTCAGCGCGGCAACCAGTTGGCTGCCTTCGTCCTGGATCTCCACCAGGCCCGACTGAAATGCCGCACCGGTCGTGACCGGGCGGCGGGCATCGATCCGCAGGCCCCAGGGCGAGAGCGGCGTCGGCCGGGTTTCCCAGCCCTCCACCGCCAGTGCGGCACAAGCTTCCTCCCGGGTTCCCTTCAGAATGTTGACACGCAGGTCCAGTGGCGCGGGATCGCGTAGCGCCAACATTTCGGCTGCGAGATCACCGCCATACTGCGCCGACAGAAGTGGATACAGCCAGTCCGGCAATTCGAAGCGCACCGCATCGGGCATCTCGGAACGATCGATGGCCTGGCCCTCGATCTTCCGCAGTGCGTTATATTCGTTGCGCTCCAGTCCGGCAGGAGCGAAACGATCGCCGGAGAATGATTCGGCGACTCCGGCCAAGGACCATCCCTCGGTTAGCAGCGACGCCGCGACCAACAGCCGAGGCGTTGGCTTCGGCAGCCACCACGTCAATCGCCGCCGCGCTCGCAGCACGCGCCACACGCGCTCCGACACTGACCGACGGTCACCGGAGCCAATGAAGCGCCGCTCGCGAAAGAAGTCGTTCGCCACCGCATCGGCGGGGCGGGATGGCGTGGCCTCGATCGCTTCCAGCAGTGTGATCGCCGCCTCAAGGCGTCCGGCCTGTGTCACGCTGCGCTGCGCGAGTTCAGGGCGCCCGGCAATGCGGCAAGATCGGTCAGTTCGGTGACGACCTGACGCAGGCCATATTCGTCCGGCTGGTTGGTCCGGTTGATCCAGAATACCTGAAACCCGAAAGCATGCGCGCCGAATGCATCCCAGGCATTCGATGAGACGAAGGCGATCTGGTTGGCGGGCAGCCCAAGCTGCTCTTTTGCCAAACGGTAAACCGGCGGGGCGGGTTTAAATACGCCTACAGTCTCACCACTGAGAACGAAATCCAATAAGTCATCTAACCCAGCGGTGCGGACTGCATCAGCCAACATGTCGGGTTCGCCATTGGAAAGGATTCCTCTCGATAACCGCCAGTCGCGAATTTGCCGCAACAGCGCCGGAACCTCGGGGTAAGCATCGAGCTGGCGATAGGCCAGGAGCACATCGGTCAGTACCGTTGTATCGGTAATCCCATGGCGGGCCGCGGTCCAGGCCAGCGCGTCTTCGGTGAGGTGCCAGAAATCGCGGTGTTGGTCAGGTCCGGCAAGACTGCGAACCCAACTGTATTCCAGCTGCTTTTGCCGCCAGTCGGCACTGATCTGCGGCCAGTTGGCACCCAGTCGCGGCGCATGGCGCGCCATGGCCGAGTGGAAGTCGAGTAGCGTGCCATACGCGTCGAATACCACCGCGCGGATCTGTCCCATGGCGCGATTGATACAGTATTCCGCACCCGTTCGCCACGCCGCTCCGCCATCTGGCGATCGGTCTAGGCCCTGCTTCGACCCGAGGTCAGGCGAGGCACTCGCCACGTCTGACGAGTAGGGCCGATTTTTGCTGCAGTGCGGTTGGCGAAGCAATTCTGTACCAATTTCGAGAATATCCCGCAACAACAAGACATGAAGTGAAGTTGCAAGGAAGTTGGTGTCAAACTCCCTACATCGGAACGGTCTACGGCGATTGCGCCCGGGAACCGACCTGTCATGACACCGGGGGAGGCCAACCATGATAGTGCGGCGGGATCATTTGGATACTGGTTCAATTCAGCTATCTCGCTTTGTACGCACTACCACGACGCCGGGTTCCAGCCTGATTGCGATCGCCTGTCCAGGCGGGGAGTCTGCACCGCATTGGCTCAGCCTGGCCGACTTCCTTGCCGCAGCAACGGAGCGTATCGACCAAATATTCAAAGTAATGTACACCAGACCGAAGAACCGATTATTGACGGCTACTTAGTCACGGCCGGAAATTTCATCGTATAGCTTTTTAGTCCACGTTGAGGACCTGACATGATCCATCTGCACGGCACGCAGGCAGTAGCATTTCGTGTACTGGTTGTCGACAAAGAACCGATCCAGCGCATGATTCTGGCCCGTTGCGTCGAGATGCTTGGTTGGCAGGCCGATATAGCTGACAATTCCGGGGAAGCGGTCGATAAATTCGCCGCTCGTCGACACAACGTCGTGGTTATCGACCTCGCACTGGGCCAGCCTGGCGTCATGCGGCTGTTGCGCAATCTGCGGCGCGGTCATGTTGATCCGGCGCTGATTTTCGTTTCGGGCACGGCAGATGCAATCCAGGCAGATTCGTTGCAGTCAGCACGCGATTTCGGGCTTCGGGTCGCGGGCATTTTGGCAAGGCCAATCGATCCGTACCGGCTGCATGCTCTGTTGCTATCAAATCCGCCGCACCCGCGTTCGGCAAAGCGCCTGACAACCAGTTACCCGACCGCCCAGGAACTGGATCAGGCACTGAGGGATGGTGAACTGCATACCGAGTATCAGCCGAAAACCGACCTCGCCACCGGTGAGATCGTCGGCGTTGAGGCCCTGGCCCGCTGGCACAGCCCGACGCTTGGCGTCATCCCGCCTGATCTATTTGTTCCTGTGGCAGAGCAGTCGGATCTGATCCGCAGACTGACGTTTCGGATCCTGGAAGATGCCATCGTCGCCTGCCGGCAATGGCGGGAAATACGGCCCGACTGCAGCGTTGCAGTGAACCTCTCGCCACGCGTATTGGCCGATCCGGCGCTGTTGCCAATGGTCGAGTCAATCCTCAATGAAAACTGCCTGCCGGCAGGTGCACTGATCGCCGAAGTAACGGAAAGCACGCTGATCTCGAGCCCGCCCGCGGCCACCGAGCTGTTGACCAGACTAAGCACCAAAGGCGTGCGAGTTTCGATCGATAGTTTTGGAACCGGCTACACCTCGTTCGCGTCGTTGCTGCGGATGCCGTTTGCGGAACTGAAGATCGACCGTTCCTTCATCGGCGTCTGCCGCACTGATCCGGATGCCTGGAAACTGGTCCGCGCCACCGTAGCACTGGCCCGCCAACTGGGCATGAACGTCGTGGCAGAGGGCATCGAGACCGAGGCGGTCAGCGATCGGTTGCGCGACGTTGGCTGCGATGTCGGTCAGGGTTGGTATTTTGGCCGACCGATGCAAAGCGATGCGTTGCTGCGTTGGCTCGCCCCGGCGGGGAGCACGCAGATTGAGCAAATCCGGGAGCTCCCGACGCCGATTGAACAGCCAGCGAAGGTCACTCCCTCGGCGCAGCGCCAAAGTCGGTCCAGGTCGCTGGCAAGGATGATTTAGTCCCGTATCACGCAGCTTCGAGTGCGCGTAATCATACAAGCCGGTATGGGCAATGCCCACGCTGTCATTGAATTGCCCGCCGGCGGCGGCGATTGCAGGCAACCGCCGTTCCGAGCCAGACCGTTTTGTTATGTTTCCCCGACCGAGTTGCCGTCGGTTGTCGTCGTGATCCAGCCCGGGCTACTGAACTGTGCAACCGCACGCCGCCGGCCGCTTCAGTCCTGCCGATAATTCGGCGCTTCCCGATCGATCGAGACGTCGTGCACGTGACTCTCCCGCAGACCGGCGCCGGTGACCCGGCGGAAGCGGGTATTGGACTGCAACGCCTCAATGTCGGCGCTGCCGGTATAACCCATGCCCGCGCGCAGCCCACCGACCAGCTGATGCACCACGTTTCCGACCGCGCCCTTGTAGCCGACGCGGCCCTCCACTCCCTCGGGCACCAGTTTGAGCTGGTCCTTTATATCCTGTTGGAAATACCGATCCGCTGAGCCCCGCGCCATGGCGCCGATACTGCCCATACCGCGGTACGATTTGTACGATCGGCCCTGGTAGAGGAACACCTCGCCCGGCGCCTCATCCGTGCCGGCGAGCAGACTGCCGACCATCACTGCGTCGGCTCCGGCGGCGATCGCCTTGACGATGTCGCCGCTGGTGCGCATGCCGCCGTCGGCGATCGCCGGAATGTTTTGCTCGCGGCACGCGGCGGCGGTTTCCAGGACGGCGGTGAATTGCGGCACGCCGACACCGGCCACCACCCGTGTGGTGCAAATGCTGCCAGGCCCGATGCCAATTTTAACCGCGTCCGCGCCGGCCCCGATCAACGCCCGGGCTCCCTCCGGGGTCGCCACGTTGCCGCCGATCACCTGCACAGCATTGGAACTCGTTTTGATCGCCTCGACCGCCCGCAATACGCCCTGGGAATGACCGTGCGCGGTATCGACCACGATAATATCGACCTCGGCCTCGATCAGAGCCAGCGCCCGTTCGATGCCCTCGGCGCCGACGCCGGTGGCGGCGGCACAACGCAGTCGCCCCAGTTCATCTTTGTTGGCAAGGGGGTGGAGCTCGGACTTGTCCATGTCCTTGACCGTGATCAGGCCGACGCAGCGGTAGCTGTCGTCGACCACCAGAAGCTTCTCGAGCCGGTGGCGATGCAATAGCCGGCGCGCCTCCTCGGGTGCGGCGTCAGGGCTGATGGTCACCAGGTTGTCGCGGGTCATCAGTTCATAGACTTTGATCGCCGGGTCGGTGGCGAAGCGGACATCGCGATTGGTGACCACCCCGACCAACCGGTTAGTGCCTCGTTCTACCACCGGGAAACCACTGATGTTATGGGTCTTTTTCAGCGCCATCAGTTCGCCGAGGGTCTGATCCGGATGCACGGTCAGCGGGTTCACCACCATCCCGGACTCATATTTCTTGACCTGGCGGACGTTGGCGGCCTGCTGCTCCGGCGTCAGATTCTTATGAATCACGCCCATCCCACCCAGCTGCGCCATCGCGATCGCCATGGAGCTTTCGGTGACGGTATCCATCGCAGCCGAAATCAGCGGGATATTCAGCCAGATTCCGCGTGTCAGCCGGGTCCGCGTATTGGTTGCTGCGGGCAAAACCTGAGAATAGGCCGGCACGACCAGGACGTCGTCGAAGGCCAAAGCCTCCTCCACCCGGCTGGAAAGGAGGGATCGATGTTCGTTGGGAGTGTCAAGTGCCATGGACCTGTGGCCTTTCCGCGACCTTGACGCCCCCTCATAAGAGTGCGCGCCGGGTTCCGCAAGCGTCTGGTTGTGACGTTTTTGGTGGCCTCAACCAGGCCGGTCGGCGGTGCGCCTCGAAAGCCCTGGAGTCCTTGCCCGGCGGTGGCAAGGTGGGGCGTTGCGGGTAAGCTCGTGGCTCGGTGGTGGGTGAGCCCGGGTGCGGGTACACACGTATGTAAATTCCGCGGGTAAGGTTTTGTTTACGACGTGCAATCTTCAGGTTTTGTTCACGTCCATGCCAGATTGAACCATCCCGGTGCGCGTCAATGATGGCTTTTGGTTGCTGTCAGTGGGCCGTGCGGCATGGGGCCTGGTGGCCAAATGCTTAATTTCTGCGCGGTGCGACCACGCCGGCGCATGAGGTTCGGTTCGCAGCCTTGCGCAAAACTGTGTCGATGTGACGTTGACGGTTGCCCGGTTGCGACCCGACGGCTGGCGCGGCGTTCCGGCCAATGGCGACCGGCGGCGGGAATCCAGATTAATATTGCATTTCGAAACAGCCCAGGAACGCAGTCGGCATGGCCCGGCGAGCTGCAGCGGGGTGCCTCGGGGCCATGAAAAAGCCGTGAATCACCAGAAATCTCGTTCAATGCACCAGCCGAGGTGGTATGGTGCTTGTATGTTCGGCGCATCACCCCAAATATCCCGCGGCATCATGCGGATCGCATGGCTCCTGCCGCTGCCGCGGTTCACATCGCTTCCGATCCGACACCGCAAGGCGATTGAAACCAACCCGCTGTGAGAACGTTATCGGTGCGAATGTATTGACTTCGCTGGCGCGGTCGCGTCATTTGGAGTGGGTATCCCATCAATCGGCCGATTCCCGAATCGGTCAGGCTCTTCATGGAATGACACAATGATCCACGGCTACATGATCTCCTCCTCCGATAGCCAGAAGGTTGCAGCCCAACTCAAATCGGCTGGTTGCGACAAAATCCATCGCGACATGCGCGGCAATGCAAAGTCGGAGCGTGTGCAAAGGCGGCGCGCGGTCGAGCAACTTAACGCCGGCGACGTGCTGCTGGTTGCCAGGCTGAATCAGATCGCTGACTCGACGCTTGATCTGTTGCGTACGCTGACCGACATAACCGAGCGCAAAGCGGTATTCCGCTCGCTCGCCGAGCCATGGGCGGACAGCAACCAACGCGGCGCCCGGCTGCTGACGTTGCTGGAAGGCATTGCGGCGTTCGAGCGTGACGTGCGTAGCGCACGCACCGAAGCCGGCCAGGCGAGGGCGGTGGCGCGCGGGGTGAAACTTGGCCGTAAGCCGAAACTGACGCCGAAGCAGGAGCAGGACGCGCTGCGGCGGCGCAAGCGAGGCGAAACTCTGGCGACGATTGCCGAGAGTTATAACGTCAGCCACAGCACGATCTCACGCCTCGTCGCCTGATAATTGGTTCCCGCTGGCTCCGATATGTGCAAAGCGAGCCATGATCCGGGCTTCTCGTCATCCTCGGGCTCGACCCCGTCATCCGCGGGCTTGACCCGAGGATCTGTTGTGACACGTATCAGGTCGGTTCCGGTCGATCTTTGGCGCTGACACTGATGCTCGGGTCAGGCCCGAGCGTGGCGCTGCCGTCTACGAACTCTGGAGAATGAGCGTCTCAGGCAACCGGGATCAGCTGGATACGCTTGCCGTCGACGCCGAGTGCAAGGCGGCCTTCGCGCAGGGCGACCGCGTCCTCACCGAATACGGCGCGCCGCCAGCCGTGCAATGCGGGAACATCCGGCGCCTCCTCCGACGCAATGCGATCGATATCATCGGAGGAGGCGATCAGTTTTGGTGCCACCTGGTTTTCCTCGCAACGCGCCGTTAGCAGAACCTTCAACAACTGCACCAGAGCCGCCGACGGCCTGGCCGTTTCCCGTTGTCTGGGCGCTGGAGGCAGCTCGGCCTCCGGCAAGGCAATCGTGGCCGCCGCCGCTTCCAGCAAGGAGGCCCCGGTGCGGCCCTCGGCAAAGCCGCGGGTGATCCCGCGAGCCCGCGACAGCGCCTCGGGGTTGGCAGGGGCGATGGCGGCAATTTCCATCAACGTCTCGTCTTTCAGCAGACGCTGCCGGGGAATGTTGATGCGCTGTGCTTCCTGTTCTCGCCACGCCGCCAAGGTGCGGACCATTGCCAGGAAACGCCGGTTGTTGCCGCGGACTTTCAGGCGTTCCCAGGCGGTTTCCGGATCGGTGCGATAGGTGGCCAGGTTGGTCAGGATAGCCATCTCCTCGGCAACCCAGGACAGGCGGCCCTCTTCGACCAGCCGGTCGCGTAATCGGCGATACACCGCGCGCAACCAGGTCACGTCGGCGG
>JBEKQQ010000202.1:0-8664 GCA_049519555.1 Acetobacteraceae bacterium | reverse complement strand
CGACTACGGGCGTATGGAGCGGCGGCGACCCGCTGCATCGCGACATCCCGGACAATCAGCGGTTCGGCAGACTGGCGGCGCCTCTGGTTGCGCGGGCCGTGCTGGCGGCGGAGGGCGGCGATACGTTGTCGTCCTTGCCGGCTGGCATTCCGTCCGTTGGCGGGCCGGTGGTGACCCAGGTTTGGCGGCAATCCAACACGAGCCTGGTCGTAACGGTGCAGCATGATTGCGGCAACGATCTGATCGTGCCCGCCACGCAGGCTGCGACCGGCATAGGGTGGGCGGTGATGGACGGCGGTTCGGTCGCGTCACCCGGAACGATTGTCACCGCAACGGCCTGTGTGCGGCTCAATGCGACGCAGCTGCAGATCACGCTGACGCAGGCTCTGGTCAATAGCAGTGCGAATTGCCGGCTGTTTTATCCGTATGGCACCGGGATCATGGGCCGCGGCAATGCGGTGACCGACAATTTGTCGCTGGTCACGCCGCCGGAGGGGTGGAACATCGCGGGCGATCTTGGGTCGGGTTGGAGTCTCAACATGCCGGTGCATGTGCCGATGATGACCGCGTCGGGGGTGGTATTGAGCGACACGCCGTCCTGACCGTCCTGGGTTCCCATTGTCATTACCGCCGCGGCGTGGAAGCATACTGCCGGGTAGCATAACCATCTTGGCAGTTTCCGCTTCAGCGGCGGCAATGACGGAGGGAACCGATGGACGTCGGCATTCAAATGATCTTCTCGACCTACGGCTGGCCCGGCATGAGCGACCGCGAGGCCTGGCAGCAGGAGATCCATCTGGCGCGTGTCGCCGATGAAGTCGGGTTCGACGTCATCTGGTCGGTCGAGCATCACTTCTTCGATTATTCGTTCTGCCCCGACAACACGCAGTTGCTGTCGTATCTGGCGCCGCTGTGCACCCATGCCGATCTCGGCACGGCGGCGATCATCCTGCCGTGGAACGATCCGTTGCGGATCGCCGAAAAGGTCGCCGTCCTCGATCTGCTCAGCAACGGCCGGGTTCGACTGGGCATTGGCCGCGGCCTTGCTCGGCGCGAGTTTGCTGCGTTCCGCGGCACCATGGATGATTCGCGGGAACGGTTCGACGAATCCTCGGCGATGATTTTGGAGGCCCTACGCACCGGGTTCATTGAAGGCAAAGGCAAGTTCTATCCGCAGCCGCGCATCGAAATCCGCCCGCGGCCGGAAAAAAGTTTCGCAGATCGCACCTACGCGGTTGCTTCCAGCGAGGATTCAATCGATGCCGCTGCTCGGCTGAAGGCACGGATGCTGATGTTCGCCGACCGACCCTGGCCCCTGCGTTTGCCGGGCATTCAAAAGTATCGCGAATTGTTCGCCAAATACCACGGCGCCGCGGCACCGCCGGTGGTGACCGCGGATCAGTGCGTGTGTGCCGCCACCTCGGCCGAGGCAGAGGAACTGGCCGAGCGCCATATGGCCAGCTTCGTCGACAGCAACCTCGAACACTACGAACTGATGAGCACGCATTTCGAATCCGCCAAAGGCTATGACGCTTATGCGCAGAAGTCGAAACTGGCGCGCGAGACCGGTCGCGACGGGCTGGTGAAGGCACTGCTGCAGGTGGCGGTCCGCGGCACGCCGGATCAGGTGCTGCGCGCTTATGAACAACGCCGCGCGCTGTTGGGCGACTTCGAACTGAACAGCTCGTACCGATTTGGCGGTATTCCGCTGGCGAAAGCCGAGGCCTCGATGCGGCTGTTCGCGAAAGAGGTGCTGCCGGTACTGAAGACCTGGCAGCCGGTTGCCGCCGCCGCGCCGGTCGCCGCCTGACGTCAGGCGGCGCGTTCGCCCCCTCGTCATCCCCGTGCTCGTCACGGGGATCGATCGCGGCACAGTGCTGGTACAGATCCCCGTGACGAGCACGGGGATGACGTGCGTCGCCTCAGAGGCTTGTCTTCCCGGTTAGGACCCACGATCCTCGGCACCGACGAACCAACCGGAGGGCTGCGACGATGGCACCGAAACTCGGTTACCTGCTGCCGACGCGTGAGCAGATCATGGAAGGCAAGCCCGACGTCGCCTCGTTGCTGGCGCTCGCCGCACGGGCCGAGGCTGAAGGCTATGATTCCGTCTGGGTCGGCGATTCGGTGCTGGCCCGGCCTCGGCATGATCCGCTGACCTTGTTGGCCGGTGTCGCGGGGAGGGTGCCTCGGGTCGAACTGGGGACTGCGGTTTTGCTGCCGGCGCTGCGCAATCCGGTGCTGCTGGCGCATCAGGTGGCGACCATCGACCAGATCTCGGAAGGCCGGCTGATCCTGGGTGTTGGTTTCGCCGCTGACGTGCCCAACATCCGCGCCGAGTTCGCCGCCTGCGGGGTGCCGTTCGACAAACGCATCGGCCGCATGATGGACGGGCTGCGCCTCTGCCGCGCGTTGTGGACCGGTCAGCCGGTCGATTGGGAAGGGCGTTGGCCAGTGCATCAGGGTGTGTTGGCGCCAACACCGTACCGAGCGGGCGGACCGCCGCTGTGGATCGGCGGCAATCTGCCGACCAGTCTGGAACGCGCCGGCAAGTTCTTCGATGGCTGGTTCCCGGTGGCACCTGCCGCTGACGCGTTCGCGACCGGGTTGGCGCAGGTGCGTTCGATCGCGGCCGCAGCGGGACGCGTACCGGCTTCGGTCACCGGTGCGATGTACGTAACGATTGCGCTCGACGACGATGCGGCGAAAGCGAATGACCGGTTAATGCGCTTCCTTGGCGCCTATTACGCACCACAACCGGCAGAAGTGATCCGCAAGCGGCAAGCCTGTTATGCCGGCCCGGTGCAGGGTGTGGCGGCATATCTTGAGGCTTATGCACAGGCGGGGGTGACGCATTTCTGTGTGCGGTTCGCCGGCGACCACGAAACCCAAATGACGGCGCTTGCCAAGGTTCGAGCAACCCTGGGATGGTAATGGCCTTCGGTATGCCTCCGTTCCCGGGACCATCACATTCGGGTCAGGCGGGCGATCGTTTGGCACACTTCCTCCGAGGTAGATCTTATGAAATCCCGTGCCGCCCGAACGATTTTTGTGCTGCTGGCCGGTATCGCGGGTACCCTGTCCGCCGTTCCCCTGGCGTCGGCGGAGGACGTTGCAAAAGTCGAAACCATCGCTCTCATCCGCCACGGTGAAAAACCCGCTACCGGCCTGGGCCAGCTCGACTGTCAGGGACTGAATCGTGCGCTTGCGTTACCAGCGGTCATCCGCAAGGCATTCGGCCAGCCGGCCGCGATCTTTGCGCCAAATCCGGCGGAACAAAAAGCCGATCTCGGCACGATGTACGACTACGTCCGCCCGTTGGCGACGGTGGAGCCGGCAGCCATCGTCTTCGGCCTGCCGATCCACGCGGACATCGGCCAATCGCGGATCGACGATCTGCGGCAACAGCTCGATTTGCCGATTTATCATGATGCGGTCGTGCTGGTTGGCTGGGAGCATCGCGAGCTCGTGCCGCTCGCACAAGCGCTGCTGCAGGAACACGGCGGCGATCCGAAGTTGGTGCCGAAATGGAACGATGGCGATTTCGACAGCATCTACCTGTTGAAAATCCGACGGTCAGGTACGGCCACCACTGCCAGCTTCGAGGTAAGTCACGAAGGCCTCAACGGGCAACCAACCTCCTGTCCCGGAGGGGCAGGATAGCGAGCGGCCCACAATCGCTGGTGATTACTGAAATGATGCGGCATTGGCCGGGAATGGTCGTGAGCCCATTTTCGCGCTGACCCAGGCAGTTTCAGCCTCACCAGCCCATCGTCGCTTATCTGCGTTCATCGGCGTTCATCTGCGGTTAAATTCTTGATTTGCCGCCGGCTGCATCCATGCCCGTGCGCATGGCACCATGAAAGCAAGAATTTGAAACGCAGATGAACACAGATGAAGCGGGATAAGGACGGATGCACCGTGCCGTGGCACGGACACCGGGTCACGTGGCCCGGTCCGACTTAAGGTCTGTCATGCGATTCACGATCTGCTGTCCGTGGTTCAAAGCATCATCCGGGCGCGACATCGGATCGAAAATGCTCCAACAGCTTCGTTCACACAAACGCGCTGCGCTTGTCACACCGCGCCGCCGGGCGCACGATGCTCGGCAATCAACTCCCCATCTGGAGGGTCCAATGTCAGAGCATGATCTGGTTATTCGCGGCGGCACCGTCATTGACGGCACGGGCCGCGCGCCGTTCGAGGCCGATGTCGCCATCAAGGACGGCAAGATAACCCAGGTCGGCTCCGTGTCCGGCTCGGGGGCGGAGGAGATTGCCGCGAAGGGCAAGCTCGTTACGCCAGGCTTCGTCGATATCCATACGCATTACGACGCCCAGGCGGTGTGGGACGACCATTTGGCACCGAGTGCGTGGCACGGAGTGACAACCGTCGTCATGGGCAATTGCGGCGTCGGTTTTGCGCCGTGCAAACCGGAAGACCGCCAACGGCTGATCGAACTGATGGAAGGCGTCGAGGACATTCCCGGCGCCGTCATGGACGAAGGCCTGAAGTGGGAATGGGAATCGTTCGGCGAATACCTGTCCGCGCTTGAGCGCAAGCCGCGCGATGTCGATGTCTGCGCGTTGTTGCCGCACGCCGCGGTGCGCGTGTTCGTGATGGGCGATCGGGCGATCAATCTGGAGAACGCCAACCAGGGCGACATCGCGCAAATGCGTGAAATCGCCCGCGAGGCGATGCTGGCCGGCGCTTTCGGCTTTTCCACCTCGCGCAGCATTTCGCACAAAACGTTGAAGGGCGATCCGACGCCAACTTTGCAGGCCCAGGAAGACGAGTTGACCGGCATTGCACTGGGCATGAAGGACGCCGGCTCCGGCATGCTGGAGATCGTTTCGGAATGGGCACCGGATCCGCACGCAGAGTTCGCCATGGTCCGGCGCATCACTGAAACCAGCGGCCGGCCGACGGTCTTCACGCTAACGCAACGGCATGCCCGCCCCGAGGCGTGGCGCGAGTTGCTGAAGGATGCCGATAAGGCGGCCCGCGATGGGGTGCCGATCAGGCCGGTGATCGGTCCTCGCGCGACCGGGGCGTTGCTGGGATTGTCGGGCAGCCAGAACCCGTTCTCGGGCACGCGGACCTATCAAACCATTGCGGATTTGCCGTTGGCGGAACGCGTGGCGCGGATGCGCGATCCGGAGATCCGGGCCAAAATCCTTAGCGAGGATCCGAAAGAGTTCAACAAGTTCCCGCTGTTCCACCGGCTGCGCTGGGATCTGATGTTCCGCTTCGGCAACCCGCCGATTTACGAGCCAAAGATGGAAGACAGCTTCGCCGCGATCGCCGCGCGCGAGGGTCGCACGCCGGAAGAGGTGACTTACGACGTGCTGCTGGAAAGCGAAGGCACCGACTTCATCTATACGACGATCTCCAGCTACGCGTACGGCAATCTGTCGATGGCCGAGCAGTTGTTGCACAACCGCAACTGCATCATGGGCCTGGGCGATGGTGGCGCGCATGTCGCGTTCATTCTCGACGCCGGTTTCCAGACCTGGATGCTGACGCATTGGGGCCGGACACTGAACAAATTCTCTACCGAGGAGCTGATCAGGCGGCTGACCTCCGACCCCGCGAGTGCTGCCGGATTGCACGACCGCGGCGTGTTACGGGCCGGCATGAAGGCCGATGTGAACGTCATAGACTGGGATCGGTTGGGCGCGGGCAAGCCATATATCGCCCATGACCTGCCGGCTGGCGGCAAACGGTTGTTGCAGGATGTGTATGGCTACGAGGCAACGATCGTTGCGGGGCAGGTGACCTATCGCGAAGGCCAGGCCACCGGGGCATTGCCCGGGAAACTGGTGCGGGGGCCGCAGGCGGGGGCCTGACCCGAACCTGACGCGCAACCGCCTCTGACTGCCGGTTCGCCCAACGACATCAGTATGACGGCCCCGTGCTCGCTGCAAAACAGCGTCGCGGCTGCCCGACCGGCTCCGGCCGATCGCATCTTCGGTTCGGTCGTCATGGTTTGAGTGGTTCCCGGGGATTGATGCGCCGGTGGCGGATCGAGCTGGCGTTGCCGCTCGCGAAGGGCCGTTCATTGTGCGGGAATATGACGCCACTTGCCTCGTTCCACCCAATTGCCTCGTTCCACCCGGGGCGTGGGCCAGGCGGGATGGGTTTGGCAGTGTCGTGATGAACATCGGTGTGAGCGCGCAATAGCGCTAAAGCACAGCAGGTTGCTCCGTCATGGCTCGGCCCGGACGTCTCTGGTGGCACTGCCGCAACAAGCGGACGGTTTCACCCTGGTCATGACGGTTCAGAATTCATATCTCGTGCACTGGCGGTGGTGGATGCAAGTTTGTGGCAGCGGACCGCGGCGCAGGGGAGTGAGTCATGGATATCAAACGCGAACACCACATCAATTTCTGGTACGTCATCGTCGCGTTCATCGCGATTTTGTTCATCCAGGATCTGCTCGTTCAGTCCGCCGGGGTCAAAGTCATCCCGTACAGCGATTTTCAATCACTGTTACAAAAACAGCAGTTGACCGACCTTGTCGTCGGCCCAACCACCATCACGGGGACATACAAAACCCCGCCGGACCCAAATACGAAGCGGTTTTCCACGGTGCGGGTCGACGCTGCCCTGGTTCCCGACCTGACCAAATCCGGCGCCACTTTCACCGGTCAACCCGGGCCCGGCCTGTTGGAGACGGTACTGAGCTGGTTCATGCCGGCGGTTGGTTTCTTTGTGCTCTGGATGTTCCTGATCCGGCCGATGATGTCGGGCCAAGGCGGCGTTGGCGGGCTAATGTCGATCGGCAAAAGCCGCGCCAAGGTCTACGTCGAAAAGGACGTCAAGGTCACTTTTGCCGATGTCGCCGGGGTCGATGAGGCGAAAGACGAACTGAAGGAGGTCGTTGCCTTCCTCAAGGACCCGGTGCGCTATGGCCAGCTCGGCGCACACATGCCGAAAGGGGTGCTGCTGGTGGGCCCGCCCGGCACCGGCAAAACCCTGCTGGCGCGCGCTGTGGCGGGCGAGGCAGGCGTCGCATTCTTCTCCATATCGGGTTCGGAGTTCGTGGAAATGTTCGTGGGCGTGGGTGCGGCTCGCGTGCGCGACCTGTTCGAGCAAGCGCGCCAGCAGGCGCCCGCGATCATTTTCATCGATGAACTCGATGCCCTCGGCCGGGCGCGTGGCGCGGCCATCCCCGGCATGGGTGGACACGATGAAAAGGAGCAAACCCTCAATCAGCTGCTGAGCGAGCTCGATGGTTTCGATACCAAAGCAGGCATCGTGCTGCTGGCGGCCACCAATCGGCCGGAGGTGCTCGACCCGGCCTTGCTGCGCGCCGGAAGGTTCGATCGCCAGGTGCTGGTCGATCGTCCCGACAAGAAAGGTCGCATCGACATTCTACGGATCCATGGAGTCAAGGTGAAGCTGGCGCCGAATACCTCAATCGAGGAGGTCGCGGCATTGACCCCGGGCTTTACCGGCGCTGACCTCGCGAATTTGGTGAACGAAGCCGCGCTGCTGGCGACAAGACGCGGTGCCGACTTCGTGGCCATCACCGACTTCACCCAGGCCATCGAACGCATCACTGCCGGCCTGGAGAAGCGCAACCGGCTGTTGAACCCACATGAGCGCGAGGTTGTGGCGCATCATGAAATGGGCCATGCACTTGTCGCTCTGTCGTTGCCGGGAGCCGACCCGGTGCAAAAAGTGTCGATTATTCCGCGTGGTATCGCCGCTCTGGGTTACACCATGCAACGGCCAATCGAGGACCGCTTCCTGATGGACCGCGGCGAACTGTTCAATCGCATGACCGTGCTGCTGTCCGGGCGAGCGGCGGAGACATTGGTGTTCCCGGATGTCTCCACCGGTGCGAGCGACGATCTGGTCAAAGCGACGGAGATCGCCCGAAGCATGGTCACCCGTTTCGGGATGGATCCTACGCTCGGACTGGTCGCTTATGAGACCGAACGCTCGTCGTTTCTGAACGGGCCGGGCATGGACGACTGGCAGCCGCGGCATTACGGCGATGCCACGGCCGGCGCGATCGATGTTGCGGTCAGGCGGCTGATCGATGACACTTTCGCGCGGGCTCGCGCCATTCTAGCCGCCAACAGGTCGTTGTTGCTGGAGTCGGCTGAGGAATTGCTGGCGAAGGAAACGCTGTCCGAAGACGAGTTGCGGCCGTTCGCGGCCCGGCTGGCGCATTGGGACAGCGACCGTGGCGAGCCGGTACTCGGCGCCAGTGTCGAGGTCGCGACACCGGCCGTATGAAACGAATACGGCGTCCTCGGGCGGGTCCGTCGGCGGCAGCGCTGCGAAGGTCCGGTCATCCCGACAGGCGAAGCGGCCCCGGACCTTCGCCCAAGGCCGCGCCCTCGCTTCACTCGCAGCGTGCAGCCTTTATTTCAGCATCCCCGCCAGCACCGCGAGCAGTAACAGCGCCACGATGTTGGTGATCTTGATCATCGGGTTCACCGCCGGGCCCGCGGTGTCCTTATACGGGTCGCCCACGGTGTCGCCGGTCACCGCCGCCCGGTGCGCGTCGGAGCCTTTGCCGCCGTGATGGCCTTCCTCGATGTATTTCTTCGCATTGTCCCAGGCGCCGCCGCCCGAGGTCATCGATATCGCCACAAACAGGCCCGTCACGATGGTGCCCAGAAGCATCGCGCCCAGTGAAGCGAACGC
>JBEKQQ010000201.1:0-8722 GCA_049519555.1 Acetobacteraceae bacterium | reverse complement strand
AACCGCGATTGTCAACTTGTGCGGTGATGCTGGAGCGGCGTGCCGCGCAGTGGTAACACCGTGCTGTTGGGCGAAGGCAATAGGCAGCGCAGATGCCATGGTGCATGCCAAGGCGGCAGCCAGACAAACAGCCCTTCGTCGATGCGTTGACGTGCTCCCCGCACCCTGAAGCGGTGTTAACCGTGTTCGCCTGAAGCCCGACCGTCGCAGCGCACGTCATGGCGTTCAATCATTAAACGTGCCGATCATACCAGGCTGAACCTCCGCATACGAGACCCAGCGAGAGTGTAAGCGGTTTCCGGGGCCTGGTTGGCGCTTGATCCCGGTCGTGCCCCCGTCCTAAGCCTGGGTGGAACCCGGAGACCAACTATGGACACGCCATCACCCTTCGCCGACCCGCATGCGGAAATCCGCGAGGAAGTCAGGAAACTGTGCGGCCGCTTTCCTGGTGAATATTGGCGCAAGCTGGACCAGGAGCGTGGCTACCCCACGGAATTTGTCCGGGCGTTGACCGAGGGCGGCTATCTGAGCGCGCTGATTCCCGAGGAATATGGCGGCGCCGGATTGCCACTTTCGGCGGCAGCCGCGATTCTGGAAACTGTCCAGGCGGAGGGCTGTAATGGCGCCGCGTGTCACGCGCAGATGTATATTATGGGCACCATCCTGCGGCATGGCACGGACAAACAGAAGCAGACCTATTTGCCGAAAATTGCCACCGGTGAACTACGGTTGCAGGCGTTCGGCGTGACCGAGCCGACCAGCGGCACCGATACGACGTCGTTGCGCACCTTCGCGAAAAAGGAGGGCGATCATTACGTGGTCAACGGTCAAAAGGTGTGGACCAGCCGAGCGGAGCACTCCGACCTGATGCTGTTGCTGGCGCGCACCACGCCGCGGGATCAGACAGCGAAGCGGACCGACGGGTTGTCGACGTTCATCGTCGATATGCGGGAGGCTCTGGGCCAGGGACTGACGATCCGGCCGATCCGGACCATGATGAACCATAATTCGACCGAAGTGTTCTTCGACAACATGATTGTGCCGGCGGAGAATCTGGTGGGGATCGAAGGCCGCGGGTTCCGCTACATTCTGGACGGCATGAATGCGGAACGGTTGCTCATCGCGGCCGAGTGCATTGGCGATGCGAAATGGTTTCTGCAGAAAGCGGCAGATTATGCACGCGAGCGCCGGGTGTTTGGCCGCCCGATCGGGCAAAATCAGGGGATCCAGTTTCCGCTGGCGCGCGCTTACGCACAGATGCGGGCGGCTGAGCTGATGGTGCAGGCAGGTTGCGCGAAATTCGAAGCGGGACAAACGCCCGGCGAAGAGGCCAACATGGCCAAAATGCTCGCGGCCGAGGCCTCCTGGGCGGCCGGTGAGGCGTGCATCCAAACCCACGGCGGGTTCGGCTTCGCGGAAGAATACGATATCGAACGAAAATTCCGAGAGACAAGGCTGTATCAGGTGGCGCCGATCAGCACGAACCTGATTTTGTCTTATATCGCGGAACACGTGTTGGGATTGCCGAGGAGTTATTGACGATGTCTGAAACCAAACCAGTGATGACCGGCGGATGTCAGTGTGGTGCGGTACGCTACGCGCTGTTCGAAGTGCCGGTATCGACCGTTTGTCATTGCCGCATGTGCCAGAAAGCGGTTGGCGGCCCGTTCGCGGCATTGTCGAAAGTGCCACTCGCGCAATTTGCCTGGACTCGTGGAACGCCAGGCAAATTCCAAAGCTCCTCGGCTGCGGAACGGCATTTCTGTGCTGCATGTGGGACACCGTTGACGTTTCATTACCTCGACGGCGATGCGATCGAGGTGACGACCGGTAGTCTCGATTTGCCGGCGCAGGTGCCGGCGACCAGGAATTTTGGTGTGGAGGCGCGACTGCCGTGGATCGACCAGCTCATGCCGGGTCGGCTGCCGCAGGTCACGACGATGGATCATGCCACAAGGGTGGTGGTCAGTTTGCAGCATCCGGACCATGACACGCCGAACGAGTGAGCCGACGCGTGCCGCCAGCTTCGCGCTGCAAGCATCCCATCCCGCAAGGCGGAAATACGCAGGTCTGTTACCCACTGTCATTGGACCGTGAGTCGCGCGACGCCCCGGTCAGTACGAACGCAGCGACGCAACCTTGTCAGCGGTGCGCCTTTCACGAGATCGCTTCGCTGCGCTCGCGATGACAGAAGGGGCTCGCGATGACAGAAGGGTTGTGTCGCGATCCAACGATTCTGGTTACGAGGCTGGTACTGAGGACCACTACGCGCTGGCTGAGATAGCATTACCGGCGTGCGAGTCGCGTGCTTGAAGGTTCACTGGGTTCATGCGACTCACGCCCCATGCCCGGTCTTCCCCTCACCAACCTCCTCGTCGTCTCCCTCGAACAGGCTGTCGCTGCGCCGTATTGTTCGTCCCGCCTTGCCGATGCCGGCGCGCGGGTCATCAAGATCGAGCGTCCCGAAGGCGACTTCGCGCGCGGCTACGACAAAGCCGCAAGGGGCCTGTCCAGTTATTTCGTGTGGCTCAATCGCGGCAAACAAAGTCTGGTCGCCGACATCAAAGACCCTCGCGATGCCGCGCTGCTGCACCGCATCCTCGCCCAAGCGGACGTATTCATTCAGAATCTCGCCCCTGGCGCGGCGGCACGCTCCGGCTTTGGGTCAACGGACCTGCGGAAAAAGCACCCTCGCCTGATCACCGTCGACATCTCCGGTTACGGCGAAACCGGCGACTACGCTGCCATGAAAGCCTACGACCTGCTGGTCCAGGCCGAGTCCGGTCTGGCCATGATCACCGGCCATCCGGCGGGACCCGGCCGGGTGGGAGTTTCTGCATGCGACATCGCCTGCGGAATGGCCGCGTATGCCGGAGTTCTCGAGGCTTTGATCGCCCGCGGCATCACCGGTCAGGGCGACGCACTGAAAGTCAGCCTGTTCGACGGCATGGCCGACTGGATGAACGTTCCACTGCTGTATTATGAGGGCACCGGCCAGGCTCCCGCCCGTCTCGGCCTCGCGCATCCTTCAATCTGTCCCTATGGTGCCTTCGAGACCAAAGACCGCGCGCTGGTTTTGATCTCCATTCAGAACGAGCGTGAATGGGCGGAATTTTGCGCCAGATTTCTTGACGAGCCCGAGCTACCAAAACAACCGGGGTTCGAAACCAATGTGATTCGCGTCGCCAATCGTTCCCTGGTCGACGCGCATATCGGCGCGATGTTCGCAAAGCTCACTCGCGATCAGGCAGCCGCCAAACTTCGTGCCGCCAACACGGCTTATGGCTTCGTTAACGACGTCGCGGCGTTCTCCCGGCATCCGGCGCTACGGCGGCAAACCGTGGAGACTCCAAACGGCCCGGTCGCCATCGCCGCGCCGCCTGTCTTGCACGAAATTCCCCGCCATCTGGGCTCTGTCCCGGCAATTGGCGAGCACTCGGCCGCCATTCGCGCGGAGTTCGCCGTTTGACAGTGGTATTTCCGCCACGCGATGCGACTCAAACGCTGCGCTGCATCATGCTTTGATATAGCTCAACGCCAAGGACAGCCTCGATCCATTGGTGATTGGCACCGGTATCGGCTATCGGTTCTGAAATCGCGTCAATCTTCAGGATTAATTGCGCTCGTGATCCAGGGCGGCGAGTTGCGCAGCCCGGATCATATCGCTATTGCGACAGGACTGAAACCAAATAGGGGAAGCAACATGGCATTGCCACCAGCCCCGTCCTGGGTCGACGAGTTCAAAGCGTTCATCGCGCGCGGCAGCGTGATCGATCTCGCGGTCGGCGTCATCATCGGTGTGTCGTTTGGCGGGATCGTCAACAGTCTCGTGAAGGATGTGCTCAATCCCGTTATCGGCGTGTTTTTGGGCGGCGTCGATTTCACCAACATCTTCATCCCGCTCAATGGCAAGCATTATGATACGTTGGCTCTCGCGCAGGCCGCCGGTGCGCCAACCGTCAATATCGGCCTGTTCATCAATGCGATCATCCAGTTCCTCATCATGGCCTTCGTCATCTTCTGGGTGGTCAAAGCGCTGTCGCGAATCAACCTGCGCAATCTTGGCGCCGCCACTCCACCGCCAACCATGACGGAAACCTTGCTGACCGAGATCCGCGACCTGCTGAAACCGGCACCACCGGCCTGATCAAATTGGCCGGCGGAATCACACGCCTGCCTTGACCGCGGTCAAAAGAACGCCGCCTGTTGAAGCTCTTGCGCCGCATGGGCCGTCTCAGGCGGCTAGTATCATAACGATAGCTATCGGGATGGGCGGTTCCGTCAAGGAGCCGGGTGGACACCGCCCGGTGGAGTTCCTATTATCATGATACTCATTAGTTGGAGAGTGTGCCATGGTTGCACAGCGTCATGCTTCGGTCGCGGTCGTCGGCGCCGGCGACCATATCGGCTCCGCGATCGTCCGCCGCTTCGCGCGTGAGGGCTTTCTTGTGCATGCCGGGCGTCGAAACGGGGAAAAACTCATGCCTCTGGTTGAAGAGATCACCGCGTCCGGCGGCAGATGTGTCGGCAAAACATTGGACGCGCGGCAGGAGGACGCCGTGGCAGCCTTCATGCGGGACGCCGACGCTGCGGCGCCGCTGGAGGTTGCCGTCTTCAACATTGGTGCCAACGTCAATTTTCCAATTCTCGACACCACCGAAAGGGTGTTCCGCAAAGTCTGGGAACTCGCTTGCTACGCCGGGTTTTTGTCAGGCCGGGAGGCCGCACGGATGATGGTGCCACACGGACGCGGCTCGATCTTTTTCACCGGTGCCACAGCCAGCATGCGTGGCGGCAAGGGCTATGCCGCCTTCGCCAGCGCCAAATTCGGCTTGCGCGCCATAGCCCAGAGTATGGCGCGTGAGCTTGGGCCTCAGGGCATCCACGTCGCCCACCTCGTGATCGACGCCGGGGTCGACACCGCCTGGGTGCGCGAGCGGATCAGGGCACGCGGTGGTTCCGGCGAAGCGCGGACCCTGATGGACCCGGATTCGATCGGCGAGGCGTACTGGCAACTTCATCAACAGCCGCGCGATGCCTGGACGCACGAGCTCGATGTGCGGCCTCCCGGTGAACCCTGGTGAAGCCGAGATGACCGTGACCGTAGAATTCCATTTCGATTTCGGCAGCCCGAACGCCTATCTGGCGCACTGCGTCATTCCGGCGATCGAACAGCGGACCGGGGCGGTGTTCCGTTACGTGCCGGTGCTGTTGGGCGGGGTGTTCAAGGCCACCAACAACCGCTCGCCGGGCGAGGCGTTTGCCGGCATTCGCAACAAGCTGACGTACGAGAGGCTGGAAACCGAGCGATTCGTGCGCCGCCATGGCATCACCAGGTTCAACCGCAACCCGTTTTTTCCGGTCAATACGCTGCGGATCATGCGTGGTGCGATCGCCGCCGAGCTGGACGGGACGTTTGCCCGATACATCGACGCGGTGTTCCACCACATGTGGGAACAGCCGAAGAAAATGGATGAGCCGGAGGTGATCCGTGCCGCCTTGGATGCATCCGGCCTCGACGGAGTGGCGATGCTGGCACGGATCGAAGATTCCACCGTCAAGCAACGACTGATCGAAAATACCGAGGCCTCGGTGGCGCGTGGCACCTTCGGCTCACCGACATTTTTCATTGGCAACGAAATCTGGTTCGGCAAAGACCGGCTGCGCGATGTCGAGGAGGCGATTGCCGCCGCCTGAACTCAGATCGGGTGACGAGTGAGATGGCTCAGCAGCAATGCGTTGACGTGGTTCGGCGCCTGGTCGGCGGCGTAATGGCCGACGCCTGGCAGGACTTCGAATTGATAGGGTGCGGCGATGAAGTCACCGGTCCGCTCGGCGGCCGCCCGCCCGACTGTGTCGTCGTCGGTCGGATCCAGCGGATGTTATCGTTGCGGACTCCTTGCTTTTGCAGATTGAGGCAGTGGACGAGCTCGAACTGGTCCACGGACAGCGACTGCGAACCTGTCTGTACGTGGGCGGGTTTTCGGTCGGTCTGATAATGAATTTCAATGTGATGGAGATGCAGGACGGGGTCACTCGCAAAGCGGGCACCGTCGGCCACGGGCGTCCGGATCCGGAAATCCGCGACGTTTTTGACGACCCGGAATTCGACTTCGCCGACCCGTCGCCCGAGATGCCATAACCAGGACTCGTGATCCGGCACTGGCCGACAAGGTACTACCCAACTGAGTTCCTGGCCAACTGAGTTCCTGGCGCTGTTCACGGCATGACTTACCGCTTCGCGGCGCTCACGATCTCGGCAATCCGGGCGTTGGTGCCGTTGATGTCCGGCAGCCGCTCGCCATTGGCCACACGCTTCAGTGATTCTTTCTCCGCCGATTGCATCGCGACGGCGCGAGACGCGGCTTCTGGAATCTCATGCGGTTTCATGACCAACACGCCGTTCTCGTCGGCCAGGATCGCATCGCCGGGCTCAACCGCGACCCCGCCGCAGGCGATCGGCGTACAGAACTCACCAAAAGTAAACTGGGCCTTGCCGGTCACCGTCGACAGCCCGCGCGCCCAGACCGGCATGTCGTACTCGCGCAGTTCCTGTATATCCGTCGCTGGTCCGTCAATGATGATCCCCACGCATCCCGCCGCTTTGGCCGAGAACGCCACGCCTCCGCCACACACCGCGTGCCGTGTGTCGCCCGACCGGTCGATCACCAGGAAATCCCCTGGTCGCAATTTGCCCAGAGCATAATGGACAATGGAGGTGTCGGCCGCATAGCTGCGTACGGTCACCGCCGTTCCTGCAATCCTCCGGTAGCCGGGCAGCAGTAGCCTGATTTCCGAGGCCATGAAGCCGTGATGCCGGAAATGCCCAATCGTCGCCGGCTCGGCCTGTAACAGTTGCTCGATCAGCGCGGGACCGATCTGCTGCGGCGGATCATTCAAAACATACATCACACGTGTTCCTCGGATGGTGGCTGCGGGCCTTGATTATGGCAGCTTGCCCAAAGAGGTCTTGTTCGTCACGCCGCAGTCGTGTCCATTGCGGGGATGGAGGACGTCCGCATAAGCCATCCCGAGCCGCTGCGCGCGCAGCGCATCGCGTGGGTTGTCCTTGCCCTGACCCTGACCGGCCTGGGGTTATGGACGTTAAAGGAGTTCCTGGGCGCCCTGGCATGGGCCGGGGTTCTGGCGGTCGCCTTCTGGCCATCGTATCAGGGGATTCGGCGGCGCTGGCCGTTCGGTCAGAGCACCATCCTGCTGCCCCTGCTGTTCACGTTGGGAATTGGTCTGGTTTTCGTCCTGCCGATCGTGCTGGCCGGCATGCAGGCCGGGAGAGAGGCACGAACCGTGTTCGCCTGGATCGACAGCGCGCGGCGTAACGGCATCCCAGTGCCGGAGCTTATCGGGCATCTGCCAATTTTCGCCAACCGCACCCGCGATTGGTGGCAGCAAAACCTGTCCGACCCTGACGCAGCGTCGGATTTCCTGACGCATCTTTGGAATCCGCAATATGTGCTCGCCGGCCGCCAGGTTGGGGTCGCCATCCTGCATCGCCTGGTAATGTTCGGCTTCTGTCTGCTGGCGCTGTTCTTCCTGTTCAGGAACGGCGACAGCCTTGCCGCGCAGTTACGTCATGCCGGCGCTCGCGCGTTCGGCCCAGGGGGTGAGCGGATCGGCCGGCAAACCATCGCCTCGATCCACGCAACAGTGAATGGTCTGGTTCTGGTCGGCCTCGCCGAGGGCCTCATTCTGTATTCCGTCTATCTGATGACCGACGTTCCGCGTCCGGCATTGTTGGGTGCAGCGACAGCGGTCGGTGCGATCATCCCATTCGGAGCACCGTTGTTCTTTTGCATTGCTGCTCTGCTGGCGTTGGCCCAGGGTTCGATGACCGGCGCAATCGTGATCGTTGTGGCGGGCGCGCTGACCACATTCGTTGCCGACCATTTCGTCCGTCCGGTGGTGATCGGCAGCGCGACCCGTTTGCCGTTTATCTGGGTGCTGTTCGGCATTTTCGGTGGCGTCACGACCTGGGGTCTGCTTGGCTTGTTTTTGGGGCCAGCGATCATGTCGGCGCTAATTCTGCTATGGCGCGAGTGGACGGAGACCCCCTGACTTGCGTTCTGCTTCAACCACAAGCCTGCGTTATCGACGATACTATGATGCCGACCAAGGGAGACAACCAACATGACCGATGTGCGAGCCGTTGTCGTCGATCCCTCAAGCAACGAACGCCTTGCGATAAAATCGGTACCACTGGCGCCGGCGTATCGTGATGAGGTCACGGTCCGGGTACGGGCCATCTCGTTGAACCGAGGCGAGGTCAATCGTGCCGTGCGTTCCGCCGAGGCCGGCTGGCGGCCTGGTTGGGACTTCGTTGGCACCGTCGAGGAAACCGCTCCCGAGGGCGGCGGTCCGGCCAAAGGGACTCGTGTGGTTGGTATCCTACCCTCCGGAGCCTGGGCCGAAACGATCCGTGCACCGAAGGATGCTGTGGCCGCATTGCCGGACGGGGTGACTGACGCCCAGGCGGCGACGTTGCCGGTGGCGGGACTGACTGCGTTGCACGCGTTGCGCCAGGGCGGATTGCTGCTGGGGCGGAAGGTGCTGATCGATGGCGCCTCGGGCGGGGTCGGGCATTTGGCCTGCCAACTCGCCGCGGCGTCGGGTGCGATCGTGCATGGTCATGTGCGAAACGCGAAATTCCGCAGCATGGTGGCGGAATGGTGCGGTGATCGAACGATTGTGGCACCCGATCTGAGCG
>JBEKQQ010000200.1:0-8725 GCA_049519555.1 Acetobacteraceae bacterium | reverse complement strand
ACCGTTCCGGTGTTCGTCCAGCTTCGTCCGACCTGCGCGTTGCTGCGATCGACAGAGTCCAGGCGGTAACCGACCGTCACCTTGGTGTCGTATTCCGGCAGAACGCGATAGCCGACCTCGACTCCGGCGTTCTGTTTCACCCAATCCTGCGGAACGACAAAGAACTGAGTGCTGCCAATCGCGGCTGCCGCCGTCGCATCGGCCGACGAACCGCCGCCTCCACCGGCGTAGATTTCGTTTTGGTTCAAGGTGACGCTGCGTCCGTCGAGGCCGTAGTAAACGCGTGTGTCGACATCCTTCAGCGGACGCGAAGCGGCACTGAGCCTGAGCTGATAAATATCGGCCATCATGTTTGGCGAACTGGCAGTGGTGCCCTGACCCTGGGAATTGAGCGTGTTGAGACCGGCCCCGGACGGAGCGGGATCTGCGGTGTTCGGCGCGAACGTATCGTTCTGCACCTCCAACCCAACCCGCCCGTTCAAATTGATGTGGGTCAGTGGCACCACATCCGTTCCCACCATGAACGTCAGGTAGTGCGCGTCGTTGCTGGGTGGTGTCGAATAGGCCGCCGAACGCTGAAATGGCGCGGCCGTATTCGAGGTCGGATACGGTAGATTGACGAAGTTGACGTTGTCGACGAAATGCGAGAACGTGTATTGCAACAGCGCCTGCAAGTGATGCGTTGTGTAAGCGGCCGACATATCATAACGGTCGGTATCGTAGTTGACCGGCAGGCCAAACGCCGTGCCGCCCCAGGGCCCGTCGAACGATTCCTCTATCGAGCCTTCCTTATGCTCGTGGCTGATCGCGCCCTTGAACGTCCAGTCGTCCCAGAGAATTTTGAAGTTACCGCCGATCAGGTCGCGTCGCGTACCGGTCTGAAACGGCAACATGGCACCGGTCGCCGTCAATTGCGGGATAGTGTAGGACGTGATGGTGCCTGCCTTCCCCGCGGTGGCCCCACCCCACGGCGTCAGACCTTTATTCAACGTCGCGATGCCGTCGCCGTTGACGGCATACAACGAGTCGATGACGTTGCCGGTATAGGTCATGGAATCATAGGTGACTCCGACCTGCCAGATGCCTTGATCGCCAGCTTTGAACTCCAGCGAACCACTGTTCACCAGGCTGTTGTGGACGCTCGATGCCCAGGTGCTGTCGCCGTTGATGCCGCTGCCAAGGTGACCATTGGCCCGGTAGGTCAGATTATTGCCGTCGAGTTCGATAAACCGGATATCCCCTGAGTTCCACGGCGCCCGTGCGTAAATGTCGAGTGCGCCAATGCCGCCGAACACACCAGTGGTGTTAAAGCCATTGTAACGACCAGCCTGGTTGGGATTGCTGCCCATGATCCCACCCAAATCGACCAGGATTTCGCCATGCGTGGCCGGGAAGGATGCCGAGCCGGAAGGCGGGTCGTCAGCGCGTGCGGCCAGTGGCGCCAGGCAGGTTGTGGCCAGTGCGACGCACCTAAGTGCATTCCGAGTGATCATCTCAACCTCCTTGGCCGTACCGTTGCATCACCGGAAGAAATAAGTGCCTGAAGGGCTGTTCGATCCGTGCACCTGCGAGTGGCAATTGATGCAGGCGCGCTGGTTCGCCAGTGCCGAATTGGTGGCGAAGTTGCCCGGCCCGCGGAACGGGATCGCACTTCTGCCGCCAAAGGCTCCGCCGCTGTGGTTGGCAGCCGACGCGCTGTGGCAGGACGAGCAGAGGAAGTTCATCTGCTCTTTCACCAGGCGTGGTTGCGTTGAGCCGTGCGGGTTGTGACAGTTCAGGCAGTTGTCACGCACCGGCTGATGTTCCCACAGCATCGGCCCGCGCTTATCGGCGTGGCAGTTGTAGCAAGTCTCGTTGACGGTAAATTCCTTCAGCAACTTCGTATCGCCCGGAGAACCGTGCGGGTTGTGACAGTCGCTGCACACAACCTTGCCCTCGCGCATCGGATGGTGCGAGTACTTAAAGGAGTCAGCGCGCTCTCTGGCATGGCAGCTGAAGCAGATTTCCGGCTGGGTGATCCTCACGGTCACCGGATCCTTTGCCGCATGGGCGTTGTGGCAATCGGTGCAGGCCACGTTGTTGGCCTCGTGTGCGCTGCCCTGCCAGTTCATATGCTCGCTGCCCTCATGGCAGCCGGAGCAAACCTGGTTGCGAACTGCGACCGGTGAGGCGTTAGGGCCTTTGAACACGACGGCTGGGAAGGGTGCCTTGCCCGCCATGTGCGCGGCGCTGTCGCCGTGGCAGCCTTCACAGCCGCCTTGCGCGAACGGCGTGCGTCGATCGCCGACCACTGCCATCGGGCTTTGCAATATCGCGGTGACCTTCGGGTCGCTGCCGTGGCACGTCAGACAGGTGCGCACGCCGGCCTGAGCGACCGCAATCTGCGGCGCTGCGGTTCGCGGCGATTGTGCCAACGCAGGGAGTGTCCCGATTGTCAGCGTCATCGCGAACAGCAGCGTCAGCGCAAGTGTCTGCTTCATGTCGGTGCCCCTGGTGCTTGCCTGGCTGGGTTCACTGTCTGCACGGCGATAGGATCCTGCGGCGCCTTTTGCGTGCAGGAGTGTTCGATCCAGCTGAACAATCCTCCACGACATGGAGGATCGGTAGCACCAGGATTACCGGAATTTTATAATACCAGAGGCGCGCGACAGGATTTGTGATGTGCTTCAGTGCAGTCCAGGACTGGCTCTTTTCGTGTACCAGAAGCGCGCTGTGCGGGGTTTACCGCCGCCGGGCGGCAGGTATTTAAGCAAGGTTAATGGAATGACTTCGCACTAATCATGCCGCGGGTCACCACACTGGTATTATAAAATTTGGGGAATGCTGGCGCTACAAAGCGCTGCTCCCGGCGCGCACTGTTTTTATCGCATGGACCAGACCCGACGAATCCCGCCGGCGTCGGGTTGTGAGTTACCGACCTTGGCCGGGACAGGGAGTCATGACGCAATCTGGCTTGCAGCCGCCGCTCGTCCATATCGTCTCGGCAGGGTCGCCTGCCGGAGCGGCGCATGCCGACACCAGGAACGAGACGGCGACCGGTGCAACTGGCCCACACAGGACATTCGCCCAGGTTGCGAAGGATATCGGGTTGTTCTTCGCCGCGCCGTTCGTGACGCTGGCCTACGTTTCGCTGTTCCCATTTATCGGCATGGCGATGTTGGCGCAGGCCTGGCGTCACCGGAAGGAGGCCGGCTGATCGTCGTGGATCTTGCCCCACCGAAACAATGTGTGCCAGACTATCGGGGCAAATTCCGCGTGACCGGTGCGGCTCTCGGTTGCGGACCAGCAGCGTCGGTTTGGCGCAGCGTGTTCGCCGTGACCGTGGCCGTGGTCCTGTTGGCGTTGACATCGCTCGCGTCGTCCGCTGCACCGTCCGCGAGCGACCAGCAATGTCTGGCCTGCCACGCGATGGCGGGCCTCGAAAAGCCGCTGGCCAATGGCGGAACGCTTTCGTTGCACATATCCGGTGACGGTTTCGCGCAGTCGGTTCATGCCGCGATCGGCTGCGCCGGTTGCCATACCGACATCAACCTCGCCAAACATCCACCGGCAGCGAACCCGATCGCCAGCCAGCGCGTGTTTTCCGTTGCCATGGTTCAGGTTTGCGGCACCTGCCACAACAGCGAGTTCCAGCGATGGGGGAACAGCGTTCACGCAGCCCTGGTCCATGACGGCAATCCGGACGCTCCGATTTGCACAAGCTGTCATTCGCCGCACGGCATGATGAAGGGGGCTGCCGGTTCGCTTCCCACGGTACCGTGCAAGACCTGTCACAGCGCCATCTTCACCGCGTATGCAGCGAGCGTGCACGGCGTCATTCGCGAGCACGGCATGTTGGCAGCGCCGCTTTGCTTCGACTGTCACGGCGCTCATGACGTGGCGGTTCCCTCCGCCGGCGTGGGACGGAGGGATGTTTGTCTGGGCTGTCATACCGAGGCGCTGACTTCGCACGGCACCTGGCTGCCGAATGCGCAATTGCATTTCGATATGGTATCGTGTCCGGTTTGCCACACGCCGCGGGCGAAGCGAGTGGTCAATCTGATCCTCTACAACAGCGCGACGCAAAAAGAGACGTCCCGGTCGGCGGGCATCCCGGAGTTCGAGAATTTGTCAGGCGCCGCGAGCGCGAAGCAGGCCGGACTGGATCCCACCACGCTGATGACGTTGCTCGGCGCGCTGAACCGTCAGGGTGTCGAAGGCAAGACCGGCATCCGCGGCCGATTGGAAGTGCGCACGGGCATTGAGGACCACGAGCTTACGTTCGCGAGCAATGCGATCGGCACGTGCGACACCTGCCATCAGCAAGGGGCGGCAGCGTTCCAGAGTGTCGAGGTTTCCGTTGCGGGCCCGGCTGGCATGCCGATCCACTATGATGCCAGCAAAGAGGTCCTGAGTTCGGTGTTCTCGATCGATGCCGTCGGCGGTTTCTATGCGATCGGCGGCAGCAGGATCACGTTTCTCGACCTGCTGTTTGTGCTCGCTCTGGTCGGCGCCATTGGCTGGTCCACCGTGCATTGCGCCGCGCGATGGGGCTTTCGTCGGTTTGGCAATCAGATGCCTCGTGGGCCAGGGAAAGAGTAGGCGAGATGCAGCGGATTTACCTTCACCCGCTTCCCGTGCGGATCTGGCATTGGCTCAACGCGGTCACCTGTGTGCTGCTGTTTCTGACCGGCGTGCAAATCCGTTACGTCGGCATTATCGACGTGATCAGCTTCCGACTCGCCGTTGCGCTGCATAGCTGGCTGGGCTTCGAGCTCATTGCGAATTTCTTTCTGTGGCTTGGCTATTATCTTTGTTCCGCCCGGATCCGGGCCTATCACGCCGAATTGAATCCGGTTAAATATTTTCTTGGCAGCCTGCGCCAGACGCTTTATTATAGTTACGGAATATTCAAGGGACTGCCCAATCCATTTCGTCCCAGCGTGTACCGCAAATTCAATCCGCTGCAGGCGATGACCTATCAAATTCTGATGCTCCTGTTGCTTCCCGTGCAGTGTGTCACCGGCGTTCTACTGTGGAACCTCGTGCGCTTTTCAGGGCCGGTCAACCTGCTTGGCGGAGTTCGGGTCGTTGATACGGTCCACGTGCTGATCTTCATCTTTTTTGCGTTCTACATCCCGGCGCATGCCTATCTTGGCACGCTCGGCCGCACGCCGGGCCAGCACTACAAGGAAATGTTCACCGGCTATGAGGAAGCGGAGGAGGAAAGTACCGATGCGGCAGAGTAACGTCTCCTGCCGTCCGCACGTCCAATACGCAAGCAAATCACCTGTCTTGAAAGGACTCGCACGATGAATCGTCTGCTGCTGATTGCATTGCTTTCGGGAACTGTCGGGTTCGCCGGCACCGCGCAGGCTGCCGGTGACGCCGTGGCAGGCAAGGCCGCCGTGACGAGTTGCGCCATGTGCCACGGGGCCAATGGTGAGGGCAGCAAAATGGGTCCGAAATTGGCCGGAATGAACGAAGCCGCCTTCATCCAGGCGATGAACGATTACAAAACGGGCAAGCGCGACAGTCCGATGATGAGGTCTCAGACCAGCCAGCTCAGTGCCACCGATATCGCCGATATGGCCGCCTGGTATGCGTCGTTGAAATGACCGCGGCGCTCCTGCCGGCACAAGCCAGATCTTCATGCAAAAGGACACCGTCTTGAAAAAACGTTTGCTTATCGCCCTGTCATTGGCAATTGGCACCGGCCCATTTTGTGGCCTGAGCCTAAGCTCGTTCGGTCCATCGGCTGTCGCCGCAGGCGCAACCGTGAGCTTCAAGGCAGACGTGTTGCCAGTCTTTCAGAAGCACTGCCTATCGTGCCATACGCCGGGCAGCGAGGGCACCGCGACCAGCGGGCTCGACCTGTCGACGTATCAGGGTGTCATGAAGGGTACCAAATATGGCGCCATGGTGATTCCCGGCAACGCAGAATACAGCAACCTGATGTGGCTGCTGGATTGGCGCGCGAGCCCGCAGCTTCGCATGCCGCATGGCCAACAACAGCTACCGGCTGGCGAACGTGACACGATCCGCACCTGGATCCGACAGGGTGCCAAAGACAACTGACAGCGTGCTGCCGCCAGCGGGAACAGCGTCAGATTGGCGCACCGTGGGCCGTTGTGCCGGCGAAACCGATCGGCATGGCGGCAACCGGCGGAAGTTCATCGTTTGAACCAGGCAGCGCATCTGCCAGCCGGCGGACACCAGCCTCGAGGCGGAGTTCATCGGTCGTGCCAAAGCCCAGAAGCACCGCGTTTTCCCGCACTGCCGCAGCGTCCAGACCGTGGCGTCGCGCCAGCGTGGCCAGATATTCGGGCGACCCGCGGTCCGGCGGCGGGAACCACGTCAAATGCAGGCCGGCCTGCTCGCCCCATATTTGTGTGGCTTCGCCAAAATGCCGCCGCAAGGCGGTCAGCAGGGCATCCCGCCGCCCGGCATAGGTCTTGGTAAGACGATGCAGATGACGGGCGTAACCACCGCGCGCCAGATACTCGGCGAGCACCGTCTGCTCGTATCCGCCGCGGCTGTCGTCGATCCAGCGCCGCGTCGTCTGCGCGTAGGGGACCAGCCAGCGGGGCAGCACCATGTACGCAATGTCCAGCCACGGGCCCAGGGAAACGCCGAAGCCGCCAAGCAGGATCACGCGCTCCGATCGGTCCAGGCTGATCAGCGAGGGAACGTTCAGGTCGCCATAGCGTAGCTCTCCGTCGATGTCCTCCTCCAGGATCAGCGCCCCGGCGCGGCCAGCCCAGTGGAGCAGAGCGAGGCGACGGTCGCGGGAGAGAAGGGCGCCGAGGGGCCGCTGATGCTCTGGCGTGACATGGATGAGTGCGGCGCCGCCCAAGGGTAGGTGGTCCGTGCACAACCCATCGGCGTCGATTGGAACACGGACCAGGACGCCCCCCTCACCGGTCATGGCCGCAGCCGCGTCGGCGTCGCAGGGATCTTCGACGACGATCCGGGCATGATCTTCCCGCAAATCGCCGTCATAAGCGGAGCCCGGGTGACCCGTCTGCGGCGACGCGCGTTGCCCGTTTCTGGTGAGGCTTTCCCGGGCTTCCATAGTCATCCCGGTGCACCGCCGCAGCGCGCGCCGCCCCTCGCAAGGATGCGACGCGAGGCGGGAGACCACGTGAAGCGCCTGTTGCCTGCCCTTCACCAACATGACCTGGTCGGCGGAAACCGGCAGCCCACGGGACGTGGAAAGCCAATGCGCGATGGCCTGCCGCAAGGCTGGGTTACCGGCCGGGTGCTCCGGTTCGAACCGCGTGCCGATGCGGTCCAGCCCATGACGCATCAAAGACCGCCAGCGTTGCGCCGGGAACAGCGACGGGTCGGCGCGGCCCATGCGGGCCCCCGGGTCGGCAAATGCCGATCCGATGCGGACCTGGGCTGGCGATGACCGTTCGCTGGTGTGATTGTGTGCCGGCGGGTGGGCCAGAGCGAGCGAGGATGCATCGACCGCAGACTCGACCACCGAATGGACCGGAGATTGTGTGACGAAGGTACCTGCCGCCGGCCTCGTCTCCAGATAACCTTCGGCGATCAGCCGCTCGTAGGTCAGCAGCACGGTCATGCGGGAGATGGAAAATTGTTCTGCCATCATGCGGCTGGACGGCATGCGCGAGCCGGGTTGCAGCCGGTTTGACACGATCAGGTCGCGCAATTGCTCGAAGAGCTGTTGCTGCAGCTGCTGATCGCGCACCAGCCGGAGTGGAATCAGCATGGCGATATCGCACTGGCAGCGCCGGTGCTTGCAATATTTGCCACGCTTGCAATATTTGCCACGTAAGATACTGGCATACCGGGCGGGATCCTTACCGTCGCCGGCGGAGGCTAGACGCCAGTGGTAAACCGCAGGTTAATAACGCCAGAGAAATTTGTCGCTGTGCAGGACAATTGATGACCAAATGACGCAGGCATTACAAAGTTAAACTGGCGTCATTCGTACGACACACCTGACCTTTGCGGTTGATCCATGTCAGTGTGCACGCTTGTTTTCTGCGGCTATTGGCCTTGCTGGCGTCGACCAGGATTGATACTGTTACAGCCTGTCTGCGTGGTGAGGACTTTCGGGAATGACGGACTTTCGTGCGTTCTGCGCTGCATCTCTGGGCGAAATCCGTGCCCAACAACGCTACCGCAGGTTCACGCCGCTGCGGAAGCAGGCCGATCGCTTTCCGATCTATCGGGACGCGGACGGGAGGGACGTCCTCGTCTGGTCCTCCAACGACTACCTCGCGATGGGCGGCCACCCGGTCGTGGTCGAAGCGGCCTGTGCTGCCGCGCGCACCATGGGCGTCGGCGCCGGCGGCACGCGCAACATCAGCGGCACCAGCCCGCTGCACGACGCGCTGGAGGCCGCACTCGCGTCACTGCACGGTAAGCAGGCCGGCCTGTTGTTCACCTCCGGCTTCGTGTCCAACCAGGCAGCGCTGTCCACCATTCTGAACAGTCTGCCCAATGGCCCCGAGCAGTCCTGGCAGGTGTTTTCCGACGCCCGCAACCACGCTTCGATGATCGCCGGAATCAAGGCCTCGCGGGCGCAGTGCTCGATCTACCGGCACAACGACATGGCACATCTGGAGGCGCTGTTGCGCGCATCACCCCGCGCCGCGCCAAAGCTGATCGCCTTCGAGTCGGTGTATTCGATGGATGCCGACATCGCGCCGATCGGTGCCATCTGCGACCTCGCGGCGCGCTTTGGTGCGATGACCTATCTCGATGAGGTGCA
>JBEKQQ010000199.1:0-8749 GCA_049519555.1 Acetobacteraceae bacterium | reverse complement strand
CCAACTGACCGAGGTCGGGTTCCAGGAAGGCCAGGTGGTCAAGAAGGGCGACTTCCTGGCGCAAATCGATCCACGACCCTATCAGGCGGCGCTCGAGCAGGCGCAGGGCACCCTCGCGCATGATCAGGGGCTGTTGGAGCAGGCGAAGACCGACCTGAAGCGCTACCAGACACTGGGCCGGCAGGATTCGATCGCCCAACAGCAGTTGGACGATCAGAAATACGTGGTCGAGCAATACACCGGTACCGTGCAGACCGATCAGGGGACGGTGGATAACGCGAAGCTCAATCTGGCTTATTGCCATATCATCTCGCCGATCGACGGCCAGATAGGATTGCGCCTGGTCGATCCCGGCAATTACATCCAGGCCAGCAGCACCTCCGGCATCGTGGTGATCACCCAGATGCAGCCCATCTCGGTGCTGTTCGCGGTGCCGGAGGACAATATCTCCGACATCATCCAGCGGGTTCGCTCCGGTGCGACCCTGAGTGTCGAGGCGTATGACCGGGCCAATGTGAAGCCATTGGCCACCGGCACCCTGAGCACTCTGGACAACCAGATCGACACGACCACCGGCACGGTAAAGCTGCGGGCCGTCTTCGCCAACCCGGACGAGCAACTGTATCCGAACCAGTTCGTGAATGCTCATCTGCTGGTGAACACGATGCAAAACACCATTCGCGTGCCGGTTCCGGCCGTGCAGCGAGGTGAGCCGGGCACGTACGTCTACGTCATCAACGCCAACAACACCGTCTCGGTGCGCCCGGTGAAGGTCGGGCCGACCGACGGTGGCTACATGGCGGTGCTTTCGGGGCTGAAGGTCGGCGAGAAGGTGGTGACCGACGGCACCGACCGGCTGCGCGATGGAGCCCCGGTCACCGTACCGCCGCCACCGGCTCAAGGTCAGGGCAACGCCGGGAATGCAACTCAGGGGCAGGGTAACGGCGGGGATGCAGCCCAGGGCCAAGGGACTGGGCAGGGGCAGGGGAAACCGCAAGGGCAGGGGCAGCCGGGCCAAGGTGGGGGGCATCGGCACAGTCAGGCCGCGCCGGAGCCCGGTCAGGCGGCCGAGCCGGCCACCCCGTCAGGTCAGCCGGCCACCCCGTCAGGTCAGCCGGCCACTCCGTCAGGTCAGCCGGCGTCGCCGCCGCAGCAATGACCTGTCCCGTATCGTCATCCTCGGGCTCGACCCGAGGATCTGGTCACGCACGCACCCTGCCAGTTCCAACGGACAGCCGTGCGGCGACAGATGCTCGGGTCGAGCCAGATCCTCGGGTCGAGCCCGAGGCTGACGGTGAGGGGGCGAGGGCGGCATCGGGGAACACCTGGCGCCGAAAACCGGCTGAATTCACCCGACTGCTCGGACCCGCTGCATGAGTCCGTCGCGGCCCTTCATCCTGCGGCCGGTCGCGACCACGCTGCTGATGGCCGCCATAATTTTGGTCGGCATCGTCGCCTATCGATTCCTGCCGATCTCCGCTTTGCCCGAGGTCGACTACCCGACCATCCAGGTGCAGACCTTCTATCCGGGCGCCAGTCCGGAGGTCATGACCTCCTCGGTCACCTCGCCGCTCGAGGTCCAGTTCGGCCAGATGCCAAGCCTGAACCAGATGTTCTCGACCAGTTCGGCCGGGGCGTCGGTTATCACCTTGCAGTTCAGCCTGGATATCAGCCTCGACATCGCAGAGCAGGAGGTGCAGGCCGCGATCAACGCGGCCGGCAATCTGCTGCCGGCCGATCTGCCGGCGCCACCGATCTACGCCAAGGTCAACCCGGCCGATGCACCGATCCTGACGCTGGCGCTGACCTCGAAAACCCTGCCGCTAACCGACGTCGAGGACATGGGCGACACGCGGCTGGCGCAGAAGATTTCGCAACAGCCTGGCGTCGGACTGGTCAGCATCAGCGGAGGCCAGCGGCCGGCGGTGCGGGTGCAGATCAATCCGCGAGCGCTCGCCGCCTATGGCCTGAACGTCGATGATCTGCGCACCACTCTGGGCAACGCCAACGTCAATACGCCGAAGGGAAATTTCGATGGTCCGGCGCAGGCCTCGACGATCAACGCGAACGACCAGATCAGTAGCCCGCAGGACTACCTGAACCTGGTGATCGCCTATCGCAATGGCAATCCGGTGCGCCTGAAGGATGTCGCCACCGTCGTCTCCGGCCCGGAAAATACCAAGCTCAGTGCCTGGGCCAATACCACGCCGGCGGTGATCCTGAACGTGCAGCGTCAGCCTGGAGCCAACGTGATCCAGGTGGTCGACACCATCAAACAATTGCTGCCGGAACTCACGTCCACGTTGCCAGCCGCTGTCGACGTGGCGGTGTTGACTGATCGCACCACGACCATTCGAGCCTCGGTCAGCGACGTGGAATTCGAGCTGTTCCTTGCCGTGGCTCTGGTCGTGGCGGTGATCTATGTGTTCCTGCGCAATCTGCCGGCGACGATCATCCCCAGCCTGTCGGTGCCGCTGTCGCTGGTCGGCACTTTGGCGGTGATGTACCTGCTCGGCTTCAGCCTGGACAACTTGTCGCTGATGGCGCTGACCATATCGACCGGCTTCGTGGTCGACGACGCCATCGTCATGATCGAGAACGTGTCGCGTTATGTCGAAGCCGGCGACGAGCCGCTCGAGGCCGCACTGAAAGGCAGCGAGCAGATCGGCTTCACCATCATTTCGCTGACCGTGTCGCTGATCGCCGTGTTGATCCCGTTGCTGTTCATGGGCGACGTGGTCGGCCGGCTGTTCCACGAGTTCGCCATCACGTTGTCGGTGACCATCGTGATTTCGGCTGTGGTGTCGCTGACCTTGGTGCCGATGATGTGCGCCAGGTTGGTGCGGCATCGGCCGGAGGCGCAGCGCAGCCGGTTCGACCTGGCCTCGGAACGCGGTTTCAACTGGATCATCGGCCGTTACGATCGCGCGCTGAACGTGGTGCTGGAGCATCAGCCGCTGACGCTGTTCATTGCGCTGGCCACCATGGCGGTCACTGCCTGGCTTTATATCGTGGTGCCGAAGGGCTTCTTTCCGGTGCAGGATACCGGACTGATCCAGGGGATTTCGGTTGCCGCGCAAACCACGTCGTTTGACGCGATGGCGCAGCACCAGCGGGACCTGGCGGCAGCAGTGTTGAAAGACCCGGATGTGGTCAGCGTCAGCTCGTTCATCGGCGTTGACGGCAGCAACATGACGCTGAACAGCGGCCGGATGCTGATCAACCTGAAACCAAAAGACGCCCGCTCGCTGAATGCGACCCAGATCGGCCGCCGCTTGCAGCAGGAGACGGCCGAGGTTCCCGGCGTGTCGCTGTATTTGCAACCGGTGCAGGACCTGACGATCGACGCTGCCGTCAGCCGCACGCAATACCAGTTCGTGTTGGAGAACCCGAACCAGTCGGCATTCACCGAGTGGGTGCCGAAACTGCTCGATGAACTGAAGAAACTGCCCGATGTGACCAATGTCGCCAGCGATTTGCAGCAACAAGGCCTGACCGTGAACCTGGTGATCGACCGGGAAACCGCGGCGCGGTTCGGCATCACACCGGCAACGATAGACAATGCGTTGTACGACTTGTTTGGCCAGCGCATCATTTCGACGATCTATTCGCAATCCAGTCAGTACCGTGTGATCATGGAGGCTGATCCGTCGCTGCAAAAGTCGTTGGACGCGCTGTCGGCGATCCGTTTGCCATCGGCGGCCTCGACTACCGGACAGGTGCCGTTGACGTCGATCGTCAGTATCCAACAAAAGCCTGGACCTTTGCAAATCAGTCACCTCGGGCAATTCCCGGCGGCGACGATTTCATTCGATACCACGCAGGGGTCGTCACTCGGCGCTGCGGTGACCGCGATCCGCCAGGCCGAGAAAGATATCCATCTGCCGGAAAGTTTCGTCACCGCGTTCCAGGGTGCGGCGCAGGCACTGGAGGCGTCGCTGTCGAATGAATTGCTGTTGGTGCTGGCGGCGATCGTCACCGTCTACATCGTGTTGGGCGTGCTGTACGAAAGCTTCATTCATCCGATCACCATTTTGTCCACGCTGCCGTCGGCCGGTGCCGGCGCCCTGGTCGCGCTGCTGATCGCCGGTGACGACATCGACGTCATTTCGATTATCGGCATCATCCTGCTGATCGGCATCGTCAAGAAAAACGCCATCATGATGATCGACTTCGCGCTGGAGGCGGAGCGCGGTGAGGGTAAGCCGCCGCGCGAGGCCATCCATCAGGCCTGTCTGCTGCGTTTCCGCCCGATCCTGATGACTACCATGGCCGCTTTGCTCGGAGCGCTACCTTTGATGCTGGGCAACGGCACCGGGTCGGAGCTGCGACGGCCTTTGGGTGTCGCCATCGTCGGCGGGTTGATCGTCAGTCAGGTGCTGACTTTGTTCACCACGCCGGTGATTTACCTGATGTTCGACCGATTGGCGGTGCGGCTGTCCGGCAGGCCCGCGCCGGAGGGCTCGGCCGGCGGGGCGCCGACATGAACGTCTCCGCCCTGTTCATCGCGCGGCCCGTGGCGACAACTTTGTTGACCATCGGCATTGCGCTGGCGGGGATCTTTGCGTTTTTCAAGCTGCCGGTCTCGCCGTTGCCGCAGGTCGATTTCCCGACCATTTCGGTGATGGCGCAGTTGCCCGGCGCCAGTCCCGATACGGTGGCGACCAGTGTCGCCGCGCCGCTGGAGCGCCACCTCGGGCAAATCGCCGACGTGACGGAAATGACATCGACCAGCTCGGTCGGGCAGGCGCGGGTGACGCTGCAATTCGGCCTGGACCGTGACATCAACGGCGCGGCGCGCGACGTGCAGGCGGCGATCAACGCAGCGCGCGCCGATTTGCCGGCCAGCCTGCGCAGCAATCCGACCTATCGCAAGTATAATCCGGCGGATGCGCCGATCCTGATCCTGGCATTGACGTCAAAGACGCTGACTCGCGGCCAGATGTACGACGCCGCAACCAATGTGCTGTCGCAACGGCTGTCGCAGATCAGCGGGGTAGGGCAGGTGATTATCGGCGGCTCGGCGCTGCCAGCGGTGCGCGTCGAGCTGAACCCGAAAGCGCTGTTCAAATACGGCATTGGGCTGGAGGATGTGCGCGCTGCGCTCGCCTCGGCCAATGCCAACAGCCCGAAGGGCTCGATCGACGCGGATGGGCTGCATTATCAGCTTTACACCAACGATCAGGCCTCGCACGCGGCGGATTACAAGCCGTTGGTGGTGGCGTATCGCGACGGTGCCGCGGTGCGGCTTGCCGACGTGGCGGACGTCGAGGACTCGGTGGAGAACTTGCGCAATGCCGGCCTCGCCAATGGCAAGCCGGCGGTGCTGATCATTTTGTTCCGCCAGCCCGGCGCCAACATCATCGACACGGTCGACAGCGTGAAGGCGGCGATCCCGCAACTGATGGCGGCGATGCCGACCGATATCGACATGACGATCGCCAATGATCGCACCACGACGATCCGCGCCAGTTTGGAGGTCACCGAAGCAACGTTGCTGATCGCCGTAGGTCTGGTGACGCTGGTCGTGTTCCTGTTCCTCCGTAGCGCTCGCGCCACGGTGATCCCGGCAATCGCGGTGCCGATTTCGATCATCGGCACGTTCGGCGCGATGTATCTGATGGGCTATAGCCTCGATAATCTGTCACTGATGGCTCTGACGATCGCCACCGGGTTCGTCGTGGACGACGCGATCGTGGTGCTGGAAAATATCTCCCGCCATATCGAGGCGGGCATGCCGAGGATGCAGGCTGCATTGCTCGGCGCGCGCGAGGTCTGGTTTACCGTCACCTCGATCAGTTTTTCGCTGATCGCGGTGTTCCTGCCGATCCTGTTGATGGGTGGCATCGTCGGCAGGCTGTTCCGCGAGTTTGCCATGACGTTGTCGCTGGCCATCCTGGTCTCGCTGGCGATTTCGCTGACCACAACACCGATGATGTGTGCGCTGTTCCTGAAACCGAGGGTGGCGCTGGATAAGCCCAGACGACGCACGCTGTTCGACCGCGTACTGTCGGCGTACGAGCGCAGCCTGGCTGTGGCGCTGCGGCATGGGCCGCTGGTGATGCTGGTGCTGCTGATCACCATCGGCCTGAATGTCGCGCTTTACGTGATCATTCCGAAAGGTTTCTTTCCGCAGCAGGACACTGGCCGGATGATGGGCGGGCTGCAGGCCGACCAAAGCATCTCGTTCCAGGCGATGCAGGGCAAACTTGCACAACTTATGAGTATCGTGCAGCACGACCCGGCGGTGCAGAGCGTGGTCGGGTTCACCGGCCAGGGCAGTGGTGGCGCCGGCGGGCAGACCAATACCGGCCGGGTCTTCGTTGCGCTGAAGCCGCTGTCGCAACGAAAGGGCATCGATCAGGTGATGGCCGGCCTGCGCCGCAAACTGGCAGCGGTGCCGGGCGCGCGGCTGTTCCTGATCCCCATTCAGGATATCAACGTTGGCGGCAGGCAAGGCAACGCTGCCTATCAATACACCTTGCAGGCCGACAGTACCGCGGCCTTGTACGAGTGGGCACCAAAACTGGTGACCGCACTGGAACACGATCCGGTGCTCACCGACGTCAATTCCGACCAGCAGCAAAAGGGTCTGGAGACCGATCTGGTGATCGACCGTGCCACCGCCAGCCGGCTTGGCGTCACCGCCAGCCAGATCGACAACACGTTGTACGATGCGTTTGGCCAGCGTCAGGTTTCCACGATCTACAGCGCGCAAAATCAGTATCATGTCGTTATGGAAGTGGAGCCGCGTTACTGGCAGTCGCCGGAATCATTGCAAGGCATCTATGTCAGCACCACCGGGGGAAATGCCAGCGGCACCGAATCGAGCAACGCAGTGATCGGCACGGTCAGTGCCGCCGCAGCGACGAAGACGAGCGCCGTAGCGACCACCGCGGCCAGCATCGCCAGCAGTTCGGCCCGCAATGCGGCGACCAATGCGCTGGCCAATACTGGCAAAGGCAGTGCGTCGTCCGGTGCGGCGGTCAGCACCAGCATAGAAACCATGGTGCCGCTGGCAGCGTTCGCGAAATTCGGCCCAGGAAATACGGCGCTGGCAGTCAACCATCAGGGACTGTTCGTGGCCAGTACGATTTCCTTCAATCTGGCGCCCGGCAAATCGCTCAGCGATGCTACCACGGCGGTCAACAACGCGATGCGGCAGATCGGCATGCCGTCGAGCATCCATGGCAGTTTCGCCGGCACTGCCGAAACCTATCAGGCTTCGTTGAGCAGCGAGCCGATCCTGATCGCGGCAGCGTTGATCGCGGTCTATATCGTACTGGGCGTGCTGTATGAGAGCTACATCCATCCGATCACGATCATTTCGACGTTGCCCTCGGCTGGGGTCGGTGCATTGCTGGCATTATGGATGCTGCACATCGAATTCAGCATCATATCGCTGATCGGTGTTATCCTGCTGATCGGCATCGTGAAAAAGAACGCCATCCTGATGATCGACTTCGCGCTGGAGGCGGAACGTTCGCACAACATGGCGCCGGCGGAGGCAATCTTCGAGGCGTGCCGGCTGCGCTTCCGGCCGATCATGATGACCACCAGCGCCGCCATTCTGGGAGCGTTACCTTTGGCACTGAGCTTTGGCGACGGCGGCGAACTGCGGCGGCCGCTTGGGATTTCCATTGTCGGCGGGTTGTTGCTGAGCCAGTTGCTGACGCTGTACACGACGCCAATACTGTATCTTTACCTCGATCGCTTCCGTTTGTGGGCGCGGCGTGGGTTTAACCGGATGTTCCCCGGCCTGTCCGGCACGACACCGGCGCCTGGAGTGGCGGAATGACCCGTCGGGGTTTTGCTGCTGCCCTGTTGGTCTGCGTCGCTGCCTCGGGGTGTATGGTCGGGCCCGACTACAAACGGCCCGAGGCGCCGGCTTCGCCTGCGTTCAAGGAACTGGCCGGATGGAAGCCCAGTACGCCGCAGGATGCGCTCGACAAAGGAGCCTGGTGGTCGGTCTACCGTGATCCCGAGCTGGATCGGCTGGAGCGGATGGTGGAAGTCTCCAACCAGACCGTGAAGGAGTTTGAGGCCGAATATCGCAATGCGGTCGCCTTGGTGGGTGAGGCGCGATCCGGACTGTTTCCCACTGCGACGTTGAACAGTGGCATCACGCGCTCCGGTGGCGGTGGCAGTGGCGGCGGGGGCTCGTCGGGCCTGGCGTCCGGCGGTGGTGGCCGCGGTGACACCACGCTGTACAGCATCAATGGCAGCGTCTCCTGGGATCTCGATGTGTGGGGCAAGGTGCGTCGCCAGATCGAAAGCAACGTCGCCGGCGCCCAGTTGAGTGCGGCCGATCTGGCGAATGCGAAATTGTCGGCGCAGGCGACTTTGGCGACCGATTACTTCGACCTGCGCGCCGAGGACTCGCTGGAGCAATTACTGCGGGAGACGGTCGACAATTATCAGCGGGCGCTGGACATTACCAGGAATCAGTATCGCGCCGGCACTTCGTCGAGTGCCGACTATGTCACCGCCTTGGCGCAATTGCAGTCGACCCAGGCTCAGTTGGTCGGCGTTGGGGTGCAACGTCAGACGTTTGAGCATGCCATTGCCATGTTGACCGGGCATGCCCCCTCGGAACTCACCATCCGGCCGGCGCCGTTGACCAGCGCGGTGCCCGTGGTGCCGGCCGGCCTGCCGTCCACCCTGCTGGAACGCCGCCCGGATATTGCTGCAGCGGAACGACAGATGCAGCAGGAGAACGCGTTGATCGGCGTGCAGATTGCGGCATATT
>JBEKQQ010000198.1:0-8751 GCA_049519555.1 Acetobacteraceae bacterium | reverse complement strand
CGACTTCGCCTTGCAGCAGCGCGTCGAGCAGGGCCGGGATCACGTTGCCCTTCTGGTCCGGCAAATTGGGCAACGCGGCCAACGCGGCGGTTAGCAGCGTTGAGAGGGCCTCGCCTTCCTCCTCGGACCACAACCGGACGGCACCTGGCGTCTCATCGGTGGCGGAGAGGTTTTCAGCAGCGGCGAGCAGGACCGCTATGGCGTCGGCGGGCGCAATGACAACGCTGGCCTGCACGCGTAGCGCGGGCTCGAGACAGGCTTCGACACGGCTCAGGAAAGCGTTCAGCGCCTCGCCGGAGGTTGCGATCGCGCGGCGCAGGCCGGCAAGGCCCGACTCTGGGCGCGGACCACGCAATGCGGCGAGCTCCAATGCGCGGGCGCCCCGGCGGCAGGCGGCCGGGGTCAGGCCGGCCGCGGCCAGCGGATGCTTCAGCAACGCCAGCAACGGCACCGGGGCAAGGTTATCGGTCATTGCGCGCGCCAGCAGTCGCAGGAACACGGCGGGCGGGGTTTCCGACAGGGTCTCGCCCGCACTGTCATCGGCGATAATGCCGTGGCGAGGTAATGCGGCGGACACCCGACCGGCAAGATCTCGGTCCGGCGTGACCAGGGCCGCGGTTCGGCCCTGGGTTTCCACTGCCTCGCGCAGGATCATCGCGATCGCCTCGGCTTCTTCCTGCGCGTCGCGCGGACTGAGGCGCCACAGCCCATCCGGTACGGCGACGAATGGCTCTTGCCAGGCGGACAGCGCCGGTGCGGGCAACAGCGCGCGTGACAGCAGAGCGAAACGATCGGATCGCGCCCCACCCCCACCCGGCGTGCGCACTACGTCATCCGGTGCCCGCCCCGCGTCATCCGGCGCCTGCCCCGCGTCATCCCCGGGCTTGACCCGGGGATCTGTCGCCGCACATCCCGCTGTCGGCTCCGGTCGAGCCTTGCCAGGACCGTTCCCAGCAGCCAGCGTTCCCGCGCCCCACAGCAACACGTCGTCCCTTGTCGCATCCAGCACGGCGAGCAAATTGGCGAGGCCGGCCTGCGGATGGCTGTCCTCCATCGCCGCCCAGGCCTCATTGCTCATGACGGTATCGAGGACCGGAAGCACAACGCAGCCCAGAGGCAGCCTGACAACCACGCGGGCGAGGCGGGCGACCGCCGGGATACCCGCGGTGGTTCCGGCAACTACCACCGGATAATCCGGCGCCCTCTCTTCCCACGCCTTCGCCTGGGCATTCAGCAACAAGACCTGGCGGGCCGCCGGGTTAATCACGCCGTTTTCCTCCAGCCAGGCGGGCCAGGCATGGGTAACAATCCGCAGGAACTCCAGCGTGCGAGCCCAATGTGCGGCATAGGCCGGGTCGGCGGCATCGGGCAGCCGGGCGGCAAGGTCGATCTCCGCACGGTCCGCCTCGTCCATCAGCGTCGCCAGTTCGCGTGCCAGCATCCAGGCGCGGTCTGCTGTGCGCGGGGCGCCTCCGGCGCCATTCAAACGCAGAATCAGATGCGCCAGCACAGACAAACGACGATGCGGGTCGACTGATGGCGGCAGTTCCAGCGCGCCGGCCAAGGCCAACGGCGCCTCATCCAGCGCGCCCAACGCGACAATTCTGGGCAACAGCAGGCTACGCGCCGGGGACACGCGCAGAAACGCCTCGGCCAGTGCGCGAGCCGCCCGCCTGGTCGGCGTCAGGATCAGGCCATTGGCGATCTCCAGCGGATCGTCGCCGCGGGCGTGCAACCAGCCCTCCGCCAGCGCCTCCAGGAATGGCGCGCAAGGCGGAATGGCGAACAGATTCAGCGCCATGGCCAACGCACATCGCCGGTGATGCGCGCCTCCAGCACCTGCTCGGCCTCGGCCAGATCGGCGGGGGTGGAGAGATGGAACCAAATCCCATCGTGCACCACCGCCCGGATGCGGCCGGTTTCGATCGCCCGGTCCCAGGTGCGATTCAGCGAGAACGGGCCATGCGGCATGCTATCCAACAAACCCGGCCGCATCAGCGAGGCGCCGGCAAAGATATATGGCACCACCTCGCGCACCCGCCGCCGCCGCGGTACCCCGAGCTGGCTCACTGCGAAATCCCCCGGTCCGGTTTCGGCGTGGACCTGGAAGGTGCGGTGGACCAGCAGAACGACGTCGACATCGTCCTTGAGTGCGGTTGCGAGCCGGCGCAGCGCCGGGGTCGGGCCATTCAGCCAGAACGCATCGCCGTTGATGACAAAGAATGGTTCTGGACCGATCTGGGCCAGAGCGTGGCGGACGCCGCCCCCGGTGTCCAGCAACGCGGTCTCCCGGATTGCCACGGTTTGTGGCGGTGGGCGGCGCTGCGCCAGATGCGCGACGACCTTGTCGGCGCGCCAGAACGCGTTCACCACCACCTTCGCCACGCCCACATCGGCGAGATGATCCAGCGCATGATCCAGCAACGTCCTGCCGCCGAGCCTCAGCAACGGCTTGGCGGTGTTGTTGGTCAACGGCCGCATCCTGGTCGCCAGCCCAGCGGCAAGGATCATGGCGCTGTGCGGCCGGATGGTCATGCTGTCAGTCCTGGCGGATTGCGGCGTTGCTCTTGCGGCACAAAGCGGTCCAGTGCAACGGCGAGCGGTGCGGCGGCGGGTTCGGCCAAAGCACGGGCCAGCAGCTGCCAGGTGCGCGGGCCATGTTCGAGGTATTGCGGTCGGCCGTCGCGTCGAGCCAGTCGCACCCATTGGCAGGCGACCCGGAGGTGCCGTTGCGCGGCGCAAACAGTGTAGGCGGCGCGAAACGTTACGGGATCGAATTCCGGGCGCGCCATCAGGTAGCGCGCGACCGCGCGTTCTTCCCGGGCGGCGGGAATATCGCGCCGCGCATCCTGCAACAGCGACACAAGGTCGTACGCCGGATGTCCGATCGCGGCGGACTGGAAGTCGATGATCCCCGTCCGGCAAGGGCCATTCCGGCGCGGCAGCCACAGCAAATTGCCGGCGAAGAAGTCGCGGTGCACGAGGCAACGCGGGTCGCTCTCGACCGCGGTCAGCATGGTGTCGAGCGCGGCGGCGATCTCGGCGCGGACATCCGGCGGCGGTGGGGCGCCGAACATCGCCGGCCACCACCAATCGAACAGCGTCCCGCAGGCGGTTTCCCGCATCGCATCCTTGCCCCATTCCGGCAGACCCACGGGTGGGGCGGCGCGATGCAAAACAATCAGCGCATCGATCGCAGTGTCGAACAAGGGCGCGACGGTAGCCTCGGTGAGGATGGTTGAAAACAACGCGTCGCCGAGGTCTTCCTCGAGCACCAGGCCGGCGGTTGCGTCGGCAGCGAGGATACGCGGCACTGACAGGCCGAGACCAGCCAGATGGGCGGCGATGTGAAGGAACGGACGGACGTCCTCGGGCGGCGGCGCGTCCATCAGCACGGCGCCTGGCAGCCGCAGGTAGCGGCGGAAGCTCGCGTCCTGCGCCAGCGGCCGGGCGTCGCGCAGGGCGAAGCCGTTGGCCTGGAGAAATTGTGCGATGACGTGTTCGCGGGTCGGATCGTTCACGCAGCGACGGTTCCCCAGAGGCGGCGCAACGGACCATCGCCGCCGGTGACAGGATCGGCAGCGGGCCACGGGACGACGGCGATTTTCTGCACGACCGAATCGTGTTCGGCTGGTTTGCCGCGATACTGGTCGGGTCGCGGCGCATTGTCGGGGTAGGCGCCGACGATCAATAAATCCGCCGATTGGGTTTTGTTGCAGTGACCGACGCCAGCCGGAACGATGACAATGTCGCCGGCGCTGACCTGCAGTGCGCGGCCGTTGGGGCCACCGAACAGCACGGTGGCGGTGCCTCGGGCGACGCCGAGGGCTTCGTGGGTATTGGCGTGGAAGTGATGATACGGGTGCACGCCGGCTCGCCAGGCGGGCGGCCAGCGGTTGGCGGCGAAGGTCTGTTCGATTGCGCGCGGGTCGGGGGGCACCGCGGCTCGGTAGACCAGCAGCGGTAAGGTGGAATTGGGGACGGCGCCGTCGTCTTCGAACAGGAAAGTTTCGGGCTCGTTCATGGTGTCCTCCACTGCCAATGGGTCATGGCTCGTGCATCTGGGGCATCTGCATCGGTTCGATGTCGCACCAGGCTTCTAGCATGAGTTCGGGCCGCCCGTCTTGTGGGCATGGTGCATGCAGATTGGGTTGTTTGGCCGGGACTGCAAAGCGGACATTCGGACCGGCAGCGTGGCCTTCAAGGCTTGCGTTGTAGAAGCATTAACCGTTCCAGGCGACGTTCGCGGCGGATCATGGCGAGCGCGCGAGGGCAGGTATGTTCGACGGGAACCCAGCAGCAGGTCGCATCGGAGGCGCGGCGGCGGCGGCGGCAGACTGCCCGGCCGCGTCCGCCGATCAGCGCGCGTGCGATTTAAACGCCCAGTACGGCGATCAACCGGCCGCGGCTCTCATCCAATTGATGCTGTGCCAGGTTTTCCGCGACCGTATCGCATTGGTCTCGTCCTTTGGAACGGGATCGGCTGTGCTGCTTGACCTCGTGGCCAAGGTGAATCCTGCGACGCCGGTGCTGTTCCTGGATACCGGCAACCTGTTCGCGGAAACGTTACGCTACCGCGATGCGTTAGCGGCAAGGCTCGGCCTGACCGATATCCGGGTGCTGCGCCCTGACGCATGGTCGCTCGACGCGGAGGACCGCGACGGTGAATTATGGCGGGTCGATGCGAGCCGCTGTTGCTATTTGCGCAAGGTGCTGCCGCTGACTTGTGGTCTGCAACGTTTCGATGCGTGGATCACTGGCCGAAAGCGCTTCCAGGGCGGCGAGCGCGGCGGGCTTACCACGATCGAGTCCGACAACGGTGGGAAGGTCAAAATCAATCCGCTGGCAAACTGGACGCCGGCGGACATTTCGACCTACTTCGTGGCGCATGATCTGCCGCGCCATGCGATGCAGGCCGATGGCTACCCCTCGATCGGCTGTGCGCCTTGCACCGGCCAGGCGAAAGCCTGGGAAGCGCCGCGTGCCGGACGTTGGCGCCACACCGTGAAAACCGAGTGCGGCATCCACGGACGATCGTTTCACGCTGCCGGCAATTGCCGCTGACGCTGCGATCCGTGCAAAGGTCAGAACTTTCGAGGCGCTGCAGTCCGGTCAGTGCAGCGCCGGCAAACCGGCCACCGGACTCGCCGGTGGGCCGGGCCGTCGCGCGGCGATCAGCCGGCGCGTGTCGCCAGGCCGCCCGGCGTTCGCGCAGGCTTTGAGCAACGTGAACTCCACCAGATCGCGCTGCGCGCGACTGCCGCCGATGCGTTCGATCTGGGTCACCACCGGCTCAATTGCCGCGACGGCGGCGTCGTAATCCTGTCGCAGGAACGCCGCGAAGCCGCGTGACAATGACGGCACCGTGTCTCCTGGACCGTAACGTCCGGCTTGCGCCAGATCGTCGATCTGTTGTGCCCGCGTCTCCAACGTCGCGGTATCGCCGGTGACGGCATCGGTCAGCGCCATATGCCAATCCGCCATCGCATTTCCCGGATTAGGAAACATTTTGTGGCCGAATTCGTGCATCGCGCTCCAGGCCTCGGTATCTCGCGGACAGCCAGCCAGTTCGGCACGCCAGAGGAACGATACCGTATCGATGAAAGTGCTAAGCGCCGGCCCGCGATTGACCCCGAGTGCAAAACGCTCGAGATATAGGCGGAACGATTCGCCGACGTTGTCGGCAGCAAGTTCAAATAGTGCCTGATGCCAGCTTAGATGTCCAAAGCCCAGGCCGTCGCGGGGACAGGTAGCGAGCCATGCGGACAGCCAGGCACGCGCCGCATCGCGTTCCCCGGATTCGTAGCCGAGATGGGCGTACGTGTGCGCACCCCAGGCATTGTTCGGGTTCTGCGCCAAGGGACGCTCGATTTTCGCACGAGCCGCATCGAATTGTCCGCTCTCGCTCAGTGCCATGGCGTGATGGGAGGTGAACCACCAGTCGTCGCCGTATTCCGGTGCGATACTGTCCAGAAATGCCAACAGATCGCGCTCTCGCCCGGGCCGGCCGGTGGCACCGATCAGCCCACCGGTGTGAGCGCAGGTGGTCAGCAGCATCGCGTCGCGCGGCCACGTGGTCAGATGCGGGCGAATGACGGCGAGCGCAACATCGGGCGGGCCAGAAAGAAACCGGCCAAGGCAGGCAATGTGACTGGCCTCGCGTTCCAGCAGTTTTTCTCCCAAGGCGTTGGAAGTCGCCATCGATCCCCGCGCGGCCGGCATGTCGCTGTTCAGTTGCCGAACCAGCGCCCTTGCGGTATGGGCGAGGGCAAAGTTGGGATCGGCGGCGACGGCGCTGTCGAACGCCTCGGTTGCGCCCGGATAGCGGGCGAGCAACAGATCGCAGCCCAACACATATTCGTCTCGCGCGGCGTGCGAATTGGTGGAAACGGGGAGACTGAAGCGGTCGGTCAGGATCACGGTCCCTCCAACGGATCGGAACGACGCTACACAGCAGGATACGGTCTCACAATCCAGCCCTTGTGCCTCCCGCCCGCCCCGGTTTAACTGCCGCCATGGCAGGAACATTACCGGAACCCTTTCTGGGCTGGTTCGCCGCACGAGGCTGGAGCCCTCGTCCGCACCAGTTCGCGATGCTGGACGCTGCGCGTGCCGGAGACAGCGTGCTGCTGATCGCGCCCACTGGCGGCGGCAAGACGCTGGCAGGGTTTCTGCCCAGTCTGGTGGAACTCTTCGAAACGCCGCGGGAGGGGTTGCATACGCTGTACGTGAGCCCGTTGAAGGCGCTGGCCACAGACATTGCGCGCAACCTGATGGCTCCCGTCACGGAAATGTCCTTGCCGATTCGCATTGAGACCCGCACCGGCGACACCCCCGCCAATCGCCGAACCCGCCAGAAACTGGCACCACCGCATTTGCTGCTGACCACGCCGGAGAGTTTGGCCGTACTGATCGCTTCACCCGATGCGACGAAGTTGTTTGGGTCGCTGTCCGTGATCGTGATGGACGAGGTGCACGCGCTGGCCGGCACCAAACGTGGCGATCAGATGGCATTGTGTGTGGAGCGGTTGGTTGAACTGGCGCCCTCGGTGCGCCGCATCGGGTTGTCGGCGACGGTTGCGCATCCCGAGGCGATCCGCGCCTTCACCGGCGCATCGCGGATCATTGCGGTGGCCGATGGTGCGCCGCCGGCGTTGTCGATCATGTTGCCCGAGGGAAGGCTGTCCTGGGGCGGCCACATGGGGTTGGAGGCAGCGCCTCAGGTGATGGCGCGCATTCGTGACGCTAACAGGACGATCGTGTTCGTCAACACACGCGCCCAGGCGGAACTGATGTTTCAGGCGCTGTGGAAGTTGAACGATCCGATGGTGCCGATCGGTTTGCACCACGGCAGCCTGGAGATTGAGCAGCGGCGCAAGGTCGAAGCGGCAATGGCCGCCGGCAAGCTAGGCGCGGTGGTGGCCACGTCGTCGTTGGATCTTGGCATCGATTGGGGAGGTATCGATCAGGTGATCCAGGTCGGTGCGCCGAAGGGCGTGTCCCGGCTGTTGCAACGCGTGGGCCGCGCCAATCACCGGATGGATGAAGCGAGCCAGGCCATCCTGGTGCCAGCCAATCGGTTCGAGGTGCTGGAATGTCAGGCAGCGATCGAGGGTGTCGCCGAGAAAGAACTCGATGGCGATCCGCCGCGGCCTGGCGGATTGGATGTGTTGGCGCAACATTTGCTTGGCCTCGCGTGTGCCGCACCGTTCCGCCCGGATGACGTTTATACCGAGGTGCGGCGTTCGGCGCCTTATGCCGACCTGACACGCGAAGTGTTCGACGACGTGCTGCGCTTTGTCGAGAATGGCGGCTATGCGCTGGAAGCTTATGATCAATGGAGAAAGCTGTTTCGCGATAGTCTGGGGCTGGTGCATGTGCGATCGGAGCGCGTGGCGCTGCGGCATCGCATGAATATTGGCACCATCGTGGCAGCGCCAATGATCAAGGTCCGGCTGGTCGGCAAGCGCGGTTCTCTTGGCCCGATACTTGGCGAAATCGAGGAGTACTTTGTTGGCCTGCTGCGGCCCGGCGATACCTTCATGTTCGCCGGCCGGCTGCTGCGGTTCGTGCGACTGCGGGACATGGCGATCGAATGTCAGGAAGGCGGCGATGGCGACCCCATGGTGCCGGCATACGAAGGCGGCAGGCTGCCGTTGACTACCAACCTCGCCGATCGGGTACGTGATCTTCTGCGCACACCGTCATCCTGGGCTTCGTTTCCCGAGCCGGTGCACGAATGGCTGGACATGCAGCGCGGCGTGTCTCGCCTGCCGGGGCGCAACGACCTGTTGGTCGAAACGTTTCCGCGCGGCGACCGGTGGTATTTCGTGGCCTATTGCTTCGAAGGCCGCAACGCCCACCAAACACTCGGTATGTTGTTGACGAAACGAATGGAGCGCGCAGGCTTCGCGCCGCTCGGGTTTGTTGCCACCGACTACGTGATCGGCATCTGGTCGGTCAATCGTCCCATGAACGTCGCCGCCTTATTTGATCAGGACATGCTGGGTGACGATCTCGAGGAATGGATGGCCGACAGCTCCATGTTAAAGCGCACCTTTCGGAATGTCGCAGTGATCGCTGGACTGATCGACCGGCATCATCCTGGAGCCGAAAAGACCCGACGGCAGGTGACCGTCAACAGCGATCTGATTTACGAAGTACTCCGTAAACATCAGCCGGATCACATTCTGCTGCGTGCCACGCGCGCCGATGCTGCCTCCGGGCTGATCGATCTGAACCGCGTCGCCG
>JBEKQQ010000197.1:0-8762 GCA_049519555.1 Acetobacteraceae bacterium | reverse complement strand
AGAGGGCGGGACATGAACGGTATCCTGACAGGAGTGACGCGGTGCATCGCGCACCGCTCCGAGAGAACTGCGGAACTCAGGTCAGGATTGCCGGAGGACCTCGTGGTCGCGCGGCGAACAAAACTGTAGTAGGGGGCGCCGTCGCTGGCGGCGAAACAGCACCACGAGCAACCGCAATTCCCGGAGGCGCGGGCCCAGACAGTGGCGTGAGGATCGCGAGCGCTGGGGTGGATAGCGACACACACAACGGACAGATCAGGCAGCCCGCGGGAGAATGCGGTGCTGGAGGCGCCTTATCGGACGCTTCGTGACCGTTGCAAATTGTCGTGAGATCGATGAGCGCCGCGAGGGGATCGAACCGCGTTATCGCAGCACCAAGGACAAGTTGCCCTGTTAGCGCGAGCAGCGCCAGGAATCGACCGAAAGCGGAAATGTCTCGCGGCCTCATGTCAGAACTCCAATACACCGAAAACGCCCAGACGCATAATCAGATGGACGGCATCGGCAATTCGAAATCACGAAGGTTGGCCGCCTGCTTCAAAACGTTCTCGCGGGACTTCGCGGCGCTACTTCAGCAATTACACGGACGCCGTGGCGATCGAATGACCGTGGACGGTCTGTTGATCAGTTTTGTCGCCGTTCGGGTAATGCTCATACGCGGCCGATCGGCAGGAACATTGATCATTCGACAAAGGTGGCTACGACCGATGTCAAATCGGTGAGCGCGTTGTTTCGGACATCCGGCTGATGCCGTTGCCCTCCGGGGTGGCCGCGCAGGAGTTGATAGAATTCGGCCGACCCCACATCGGATCTTTCCGGTGCAGCGGGGCCATCTCCGCGTTCGAGCCAGGCGAACGTGAAGCCGACGCGGCGACGTTCACGTGAGCTTCGCGACCAATCGCCGGCCGCACTGCCGCTGATCCGGAATGAGTCGCCTCGTGGACGGTGACGACGGCTTTGCCGTTCTGGCACGCATGTTCTAAAACCTTGTTGATCTGTCACGGGGTGGCAGTACTGGCGCGAGGAGTCCGATGGCGCGACCGCGAGAGTTCGACGAGACGACGGTACTGGATGCGGCGATGAACTGTTTCTGGACACGAGGCTTCGAGCAGACGTCGGTGCGGGACCTCGCCGAGCAGATGGGCATCACCGGCGCCAGCCTCTACAACGCCTTTGGCGACAAGCGGTCGCTCTATCGGCAGGCCTTCGTCCGTTACCTTGAGCAGACGGTTCGTGACCGCGTTGCCCGCCTGGAGACGCTGCCGCCGGCTTTGGCGATCCGGACATTCTTCGACGAGATCATCGAGCGATCGGTCGACGACGAGCAGCGCCGCGGCTGCATGCTGGTCAATGCCGCGCTGGAACTGGCGCCCTACGACCCGGAATTCCGCCAACTCGTCAGCGAGGAGCTGATGTTCATCGAGGCGTTCTTCCGGCGCTGTGCCGCTTCCGGGCAGCAGGAGGGCTCGATTGATGGAGCGCGCACCCCCGATGACGTGGGAAAGCTGCTGCTGAGTGTGTTGCTCGGCATCCGCGTCCTGGCACGGACGGACCCGCGGCGAGAGTTGCTCGAAGGCGCCGCCAACGCGGCTTTGGCGCTCCTGGGCGCCAACCGGTAGCTCCAGGCGACAGGTTCCGCCCAGCGTGGACATCGCGCCGGTCTGACCGCCATGTTCCGGCGTCATTGGTTTTAGATTGACCGATCTAAAATCCATGATAAGGTCTGATCCGACGGGGCGATCCCATCGCCGCGCGCTGATGCGAGGAGGGTTCCTTGACCAGACTGACCGACTTGCCGCCCGACCAGGCGAAACGCCTGGCGGAACTCGAATGCCCGAATTTTGCAACACGTCCCTGGGTGACCGGCCCAAGCCTGTCGCAACGGCGAGTGGCGATCGTTTCCTCGGCGGGCCTCGTGGTTCGCGGCGAGCAGCCGTTCCGAGGGCGCGACCCTGATTATCGCGCGATCCCATCGACAGTCGCGGCCCGCGATTTGTTGTGCAGCCACATTTCGATCAATTTTGATCGCACCGGCTTCCAGGAGGACTGGAACGTCGTCTTCCCGCTCGACCGGCTGAACGAACTTGCATCGGCAGGGACGATCGGCTCGGTCGCCGCGACGCACTACTCCTTCATGGGAGCGACCGACCCGATCCAGATGGAGCCTTACGCGCGCGAACTAGCCGGACGGCTGAAAGCAGACGCTGTCGACGCCGTCGTTCTTTCTCCGGTTTGACCGCTCTGTACGCGCGCCGTGAGCGCGCTGGGGCATTACCTGGAAGAAGATGGCATCGCGACGGTCTCGATCGCACTGATCCGGCCACAGGCGGAAAACACCCGGCCGCCGCGTGCCTTATGGGTGCCGTTCGAACTGGGCCGACCGTTCGGGCCGCCAGGCAACGTGGTGTTTCAGAAAGGCGTGCTGTTGGCCGCGCTCAGCATGCTCGACGAGGGCGATGGACCGGTACGCATTGTCGATTTCCCTGATGACGACCCGCGTGCCCTGCCCGACCCAAACTGGCAGGCGCCGTTCGTGGCGGCGGCGGTCGGCGGCGATGACGCGGAGCCATTGGCCGCGGAGCTGCAAGCCGAGGTTTTGCTGCTGCAGGACGCGCACCAGCGGTGGGCGGAGCAATATAATCGCACCACTGTCGGACTGACCGGGCTGCCGATCGCGGAGTGCGCCCGCTACGTCGCCGACTGGCTCAGCGGCAAGGCACCACCAAGCCCGCGTGATGGGTTCTCGGCGCCGCTGATCCTGCGCTTCGCCGTCGACGATCTGAAGGCGTATTGCCTGGAGGCGGCGGGCGCCGGAACCGCCAGGCCGTCGAGCCGGCAGCTTGGTGACTGGCTGTGGAACGAGACTGCCACCGGCAAAGCGCTGCATGCGTTGCGTAAGCGGCTGCTGGCGCACGAAGACGAACGGTTACGGCTGATCGTCGCGAATTTCATGGTGCCGGCCGCGAGGTTGCCTACCGGCTGAGGGGGGGTATGAAGGACATAAAGATTATCGCCTTCGATACCGGTGGGACGGTGCTCGACTGGCATTCAGGCCTGACGACGGCGATGGCGGCGTGGGGCGCCGCGCATGGCATCGAGCGCGACTGGCATGCGCTGGCGAATGAGCATCGCCGCCGCTCGTTGCGGCGGATGACCAACACGATCGATCCGGCGTTCAACATCGATGACGTCCACCGCGAGGTGTGCGACGAGTTGTTCAATGAGAACCAGCTTGGTGGGTCAGCAGAAGAACGGGAGTCGATCGCACGACAATGGCACCAACTTGATGCCTGGCCGGATTTCGCCCCGGCGTTGCGCCGGTTGCGGCGGACTCGCGTCTGTGTCTCGTTCACGATCCTCAGCCTGGCGCTGATCGTCGATGTCTCGCGCCGCAACGGCATTGATTGGGATGCCGTGATCCCGTGCGAGATGTTGCGCGTCTACAAGCCGCTTCCCGACGCCTATCGGCGCGCGGCCGGATTTCTCGCTGTCGAACCGCACGAAGTCCTGATGGTAGCCTGCCACAATTTCGACCTCGATGCGGCGCGCGGTGTCGGCTATCGCACCGCCTTCGTGCGCCGACCCGATGAATGGGGACCTGCCGGTCCACCGGATCCCATACCGAACCCGGCTACTGACATCGTGGCCGACGGATTCGCGGAGCTGGCCGACCGGTTCGATGCCTGAGGCCATTGCGACACTTCAATGGTGGCAGTCATGCGAGAGGACTTGATGACTATCGGTGGGGCAATGACGCCTGCGACGCTCCGTATTATTCCAATGGCGGCCGTTCAAACGAGCGGCACCATTTTTCGGAAGGGTTTGTTCATAGAAGCGACAGCGAATGGCTGGGTCGGATGAACCGCGGTCATTGGCCGGAGCTATTCAGGTGTCCCGCCGTCGAAGTCGTCGGGTGCGCGATCATGGGACCCCAAACCGGCTCGCGCCTCTTTGAGCGCCTGGTACTCCGCTTCAAGGTCCGCGATGACGGTGAGGTCGTCGGACGGGCCGCCCATGGTCGGTCCCTCGCGCAGTCGCTCGAGTTGGTGACGTATTGCCTCCATCCCATCGTCGATTTGCTGGCTCAGCGACTTATCTGACTCTGACATGTATCCAACCTAGCGTGTCGTCGCGATCCGGGACAGAGTCGCGACCTACCGGAAGACGGCAGCAATTGCACGGCTGGCGAGCGGGGTTCCAATAAAGGCGCCGAGAAACGCAGGCGGCAACGACACGATCGCCGGATAACCACGACGCCTCAGGTTGAAGGGCAAAAATGAATGGAATCCGAGTTGGTTGGATCGGCCGGACTGGAAGCCGGCGGCCACCTTGCCGGTTCCGGCGTCGCCCAATGCGCGCGGGAGTGGAAATCCGCTTTCCAGGCCGAATTGGCACTGGTGTCCTCGGTCTGAGAACGGTTCAAGGCACGATTTGGCCGGACCACGGTAGGCCTCGCCGGTCAGCCGCCGGAGGCGTGGCCGGAATTCGCCACGTCATTTCTGGATGGCGCGCTACCTACCATTCCGGCCCACGACACACCCGCCCTGGCATTGTGATTCATGGCGGATGCTCTGAAGGCGCTCTACGGGGAGGCAGTCCAGGCAGAGGGGCCGCCACTGTCAGCTCGGCAGATCGATCAATGGTTCTGGCGCCAAACCATCGCCGGTAAATTGCTGATCGCGCTACGCGAGGTATCGTTTACGAATGAGTATAATGCGCTGAGAACGGTAAGCGGTCGATTCTTTATTCCGGTACCTATCTTCCAGCGGGATAACTGGAAAGATTGAACGATACGGTACCCTGTTTGCGTTCAACGGAGTCTGGCACTTGGGGACCGGCCTGGCCGCGCCGTAGCAGTCGCAGGATAGGTCCGGTGAGTGCAGTGGGCGGCCTTGTTCGGTCCAACGAACACCGCGGGTCATCCAGACGACCTGCCGTTGCGCATGTGGCCAACCGCCAACATTGAAAGACGAGCGGAGCCATCAGACACCGCGTCAAGCGTATCGCCCGGGCTAAAGTGCCGCTTCACCTATCGCTGGAGCGCGACATTCATGAAACGGATTGCCACCCCCAGCGCGTCAGGGGAACGCCACCGTCAGCGCCACGCCCGGAAAATCAGCTGCGTTCCGGACTGTTACGAGACTAATCCCGCCTCGCCCTGAGTACTTTCCGAGTCTGCCCGACCCGTGTCGCACCGCTTAGATCCCACCGTGTGATCCGGCTCAATGAACATTGAGCAAGCGGGCCCGACGGCGCCAGCGTGGGTCGGGCTACATCTGTTCCATAACGACAGGAATGAGTGATGCAAGCATTTGTATATCATGGCCCGGGAAAGAAAGCGTTGGAAAAGCGGCCGAAGCCGGCAATCCAGGCGCCAACGGACGCAATCGTGAAGATGACGAAAACAACGATCTGCGGGACCGATCTGCATATCCTGAAGGGTGACGTGCCAACCTGCCAGCCCGGCCGCATTCTGGGTCACGAAGGCATCGGCGTAGTCGAAACAGCCGGCCCGGCCGTCACGGCGTTCAAGGCGGGCGATCGGGTGCTGATATCCTGCATCAGCGCCTGCGGGAAATGCGCGTATTGCCGGAAGCTCATGTACTCGCACTGCACGAACGGCGGTTGGATCCTTGGCAACACGATCGACGGCACACAGGCCGAGTTCGTTCGCATTCCTTACGCGGATACCAGCCTGTATCCAATGCCGGAACGCGCTGACGAAGAAGCACTGGTGATGCTCAGCGACATCTTGCCGACCGGATTCGAGTGCGGCGTGCTCAATGGCAAAGTGCAGCCGGGGAACACAGTGGCGATTGTCGGATCAGGGCCGATCGGACTGGCGGCGCTCCTCACCGCGCAGTTTTACTCGCCGGCTGAAATCATCATGGTGGACCTCGACAATAATCGTCTGGAAGTCGCGCGGCGTTTTGGCGCCACAGCCGTTGTCAACAGCACTGATGGCAACGCGGTGGACACGATCATGAAAATGACCGGCGGGCGCGGAGTCGATACCGCCATCGAGGCGGTCGGCGTCCCGGCCACCTTCGAACTTTGCGAAAAGATCGTGGCACCAGGCGGCGTCATCGCGAATATCGGCGTGCACGGCACCAAAGTGGATCTGCATCTGGAGAATCTTTGGGACCGCAATATCACGATCACCACACGCCTGGTCGACACCGTGAGCACCCCGATGCTGCTCAACAGTCTCCGTTCCAACAAGATCGATCCGAAGCTGCTGATCACACATCGTTTCAAACTCGACCACATCCTCGAAGCGTATGAGACCTTCGGACACGCCGCCGATACGCGTGCGCTCAAGGTCATCATCGAGGCTTCCTGAACCCGCGCCACCAACAACATCGGAAAAGATCCAGTTATGACCTATCAGAGCGTCAACCCCGCGGACGGCAAACTGTTGAAGGAATTCGAGGAACTGACGGACAAGGAACTTGAGACAAAACTCGCGACCGCCGAGACCTGCTTCAACACCTGGCGGCACAAGACCTATGCCGATCGCGCGGTCATCGTGGCGAAAGCCGCCGCCCTCCTCCATGAAAGGGCGGATGAATTCGCGCACATCATGACGCTCGAGATGGGCAAGCGCATCACCGAGGCGCGCGGCGAGGTGGAATTCAGTTCGAGCATCCTCGCCTATTACGCCAAAAACGCCGAGCGTTTTCTCGCCCCGGTGAAGCTTAACCCGTCTCTCGGCGAAGGTCATATGGAGAGCAGCCCGATTGGCGTGATCTTCTGCGTGGAACCCTGGAATTTCCCCTACTACCAGCTGGCCCGAGTCGCCGGTCCGCATTTGATGGCGGGCAATGTCGTGGTCGTGAAGCACGCGGGCATCGTGCCGCAATGCGCGATTGCGTTCGAGAAACTTTGGATCGACGCGGGGGCGCCCGCCGGACTTTATACTAACTTGCTGATCTCCCACGAGCAGTCGGATCATGTGGTTGACGACCCGCGCATCAAGGGCGTCGCGCTGACCGGCAGTGTCGCGGCCGGCAGAAGCATCGCGGCGCGGGCAGGAACGAATCTGAAGCCGTCTTCGATGGAACTCGGCGGCAGCGACGCCTTCATTGTCCTTGAGGACGCCGATCTCGACCACACCGTCAAGTGGGCCGTCTGGGGACGGATGTATAATACCGGGCAAACCTGCTGCGCCGCGAAGCGGTTCATCGTCATCGATAAACTCGCGGATAAATTCCTGGAAAAGTTTCAGGCTGCGCTGACGGCATTAAAGGCCGGGGACCCGATGGACGAAAAAACGACACTCGGTCCGCTGTCCTCGGAATCGGCCCTGGCCGACCTCTTGAAACAGGTCGATGGCGCGGTCTCTCACGGAGCCAAGGTACTCATGGGAGGCAAGCGTATTGACCGCCCAGGGTCATATATGCAGCCGACGATCCTGACTGACATCAGGCCGAACAACCCCGCCTTCAGAGAGGAATTCTTTGGCCCGGTCGCGCTGTTTTTCGTGGTCAAGGACGAGGACCAGGCGATCGCGCTCGCCAACGACTCCGATTTCGGATTGGGTGGCTCGGTCTTCACCAAGGATATTGCCCGCGGTCAGCGCATCGCCAGTCGCGTCGAGACAGGAATGATGTTCATCAACAACATATCCTGGTCCGATGCCGAACTCCCGTTTGGCGGCATCAAGGACTCTGGCTATGGACGCGAGCTTGGCGACATGGGCATCCAGCAATTCGTGAACAAGAAGCTGGTTCGCTACGTGAAGGCCGAAGCACCATTGTAAAGCACGGCATCTCCGGCGCGGCGATGGGGCGTGCCTCATCGTCCGCTGTGATACCGCGCATAAATCCCGCCAATCGAAGCAACCGGAGCGCCTGATGTACGTCAATGTTGCCGTGTTGAAGGAAACCCAGCCGCACGAACGCCGCGTGGCGCTGGTCCCCTCTGTCGTTCCCAAACTGATCAAACTGGGCGCGAAACTGCATATGCAAAGCGGAGCCGGTGACGCCATTAAACTGGTCGATAGCGCATTCAAAGACGTCGTGTTCATCGCGGATCGCAAGCAACTGGTCGCCGACGCCGATCTGGTGCTCGCCGTGCAGCCGCCCGCGCTCGACGTTATCGACGCGATGAAGCAAGGCGCCATCCTGATCTGTTTCATCTATGCCAATCATCAGCCGGCACTGGTGAAACGCCTGCTTGAGAAAAAGATCACCTGTTTCGCCATGGAGACGCTGCCGCGGATCACAAGAGCCCAATCAATGGATGCGCTGTCGAGCCAGTCCGCGTTGGCGGCAGACGCGATCCCGAGGACGTGCGCGTGACGCACGGCCAGGAGCTGCACCACGACGGTCCCGACCCCGCCCGCCGCAGCCGAGACGGCGACCGTGTCACCCTCCCGGGCGTCGACGGCGCGGACGGCCGCATAGGCGGTGCACCCGACCACGTAGAGAGACCCGGCGACCTCCCAGCTCAACGCGGGAGGCTTGTGAATCAGCTGGGACGTCGGGACCGACACGTGGCTCGCATGGCTCGAGCGACTCCACGAGAAGCCCAACACGGCGTCTCCGACCGCGAACTCGTCGACCCCGTCGCCCAGGGCGGTGACGAGGCCCGCCAGGTCACTGCCCTCGCCCGACGGGAAGGTGGCTGGGAACCGGGCGTCCAGCGCACCGCTCCGGATGGCCGCCTCACCGGGATTGACGCTCGTCGCCTTGACGGCCACCACGACCTCACCCGGACCCGGCACCGGCATCGGGATGTCGGCGACGTAGAGCACGTCC